>CAZPMC010000015.1:0-49342 GCA_964587755.1 uncultured Oscillospiraceae bacterium | reverse complement strand
TGACTTTACCCATTTCTAGGCAAAATCAGGTTCTTTTGTGGCAAAGAACACGAGTTTGATACAAAATGCACCCGGTATCTTGTTCCAGTTTGTGGAGTGAACTCCCTAGGCTTTTTCCGTTTGTTTTAAACTACTTACGTTTGATGGGTGAACACACTGTGCATTTGGCGTTTGTTGTGTGATATGATTGGGAGTTGATTATTGCGGATTAAGCTCATTTGAGGAAGGGGTCTTCAACGGCAAATTTCAAATCTATTTAAATAGAGTTGAAATTATAACAACTAATGCGCCATTGTAATCTTGCTTATCTGTTATAAAATATAAATAAACCAACCGTAAAGGAGCATTGCTATGTTATATTTTTCTGAAAACTTAAAGAGATATCGCGCTTTAAAAAACTTAACTCAAGAAGAGGTTGCTGAATATCTAAACATTACCCCACAGAGCGTTTCAAAATGGGAGAGAGGCGATTGCTATCCTGATATTACCTTTCTACCAGCATTAGCAAACATATTTGAAACGAGCATTGATGTGCTTGTTGGCATGGATACTATTCGTGCAGAAGAAACACGGTACAACATTCACAAAACAGCAAATGAGTTTCAGCGCATCGGTGATTATCATTCAGCAGAGAAAGTTTATCGTGATGCATTACTGACTTATCCGAATAAGCCAGGTATGATTCTTGGCTTAGCAGGGGTGTTGGCATTACAAGGAAAGTCTGAAGAAGGTATAGAGTTAATGGAGAGAGGACTTCCGATATCTGTCAATGAAAAACAAAAATCAACTACCCGTGCTACACTTTGTTTTTTATATTTAAAGTGTGGAAAAACAGAAAAAGCTAATTCACTTGCATCTACACTTCCACACACAAGAGAAAGCCGTGAAGTTATACAACCTTTGATTTCGCAAGGCATCGATGAAAATGAGATAAATAAACACATCAAAAATATTTTGCTTGGTGATTATAAAGAACTTTGGTAATTCTATTTTTTCATTTGCTACTTGAAATTATATATGTTTTACCTTCGCAAAATATATATAATCTCTTAAAACTACATACTTATTATAGCAAGAAAATAACTTTATTGCATCAGATACGATAAAAAATGAACACAGTGTTCAAATCCACTTTGTTCCCGTTTGTTGGGTGAACACCGTATGAGTTCCCGTTTGTTGAGTGCAAGGCAAAATCAGCCATAGCACACCTCAAACGGAACTTTTGTTTACACTCGGCAAACAGGAAAAATAATTAAAGCCGTCAAAAAGCCTTGAAATCAAGACCTTTTGACGGCTGTGTGTGCAAAAAGAAGCACCCTAACTTCGTATCAAAGTTAGAGTGCTTCTATGGTGGAGGCGAGGAGAGTCGAACTCCTGTCCGAAACCATTTCCTCCAAAGCTTCTACGGGTGTATCACATGATTTTGAAAGTCAGAGACTTTCCATTCCCTCTACGCCTCGCCCATGTGAAGGCTTTGCGCTTCAGTATCCTTTAAATACTATTGCAGCTCAAGGCTACCGCTGCAATAGTTCCAGTGTTTAACCTTCCCACACCGAAGGCCTGACTTAATGACGCCAGCTACCCGAGGTGCAGGAACCCCGGACCGACGGGCTGCCAAATTAGGCAGCAGCTAAAGCGAAATTATCGTTTTTAGCGTTTATTTTAAGTTTCTCGTTTTTTTAAGAGGCCAACGAGAATCCTCTACCCGCTACTTTGGTATCAACAATCCCGTCGAAACCAATACGCCCCCATATATATTAAGGTGACACTCATTAAAATGGAACATAAAGTGTCATCACCTAAGCTGTTCCTTTAGTCTCCGGTCAATCTCACGCTTTGCATCCCTCTTGGCAATATCATCGCGTTTGTCATAAAGCTTCTTGCCCTTTGCGATTCCAAGCTCCAGCTTCACCTTGCCCCTCTTAAAATACAACTGCAGGGGCACCAACGTCAACCCCTTTTGCTGTGTATATCCTGTAAGCCTATTAATCTCTCTCTTATGCAACAAAAGCTTTCTTGGCCTCAGAGGATCCTTATTAAATATATTTCCCTGTTCATAGGGACTTATATGCATCCCGTTGAGCATAACCTCACCACCCTCAATGGTGGCATAGCTGTCTTTTAAGTTTACCTTTCCCTGTCTGATTGATTTCACCTCTGTACCAGAGAGCACAATCCCGGCTTCAATGGTCTCCTCGATGAAATAATCATGTCTGGCTTTTTTATTCTGGGCTACTATCTTTATTCCTTCGTTTGCCATAGCACAAGCCTTCCGTTAATCTTCCGAACCGATAAAAATAACCCTCTGTGTAAAGGGCTATATAAATTTCCTCTCCTCTATCGTTGTCGGCAAATATCATTATAAACGCATCCGAGCCTTATGTCAAGTCACATGAAGCCCCTCTTGGAGTGATGTAAGTACACTATACGGTACCTTTAGCGAGCCCCTCCCGACACCTAAATCAATTCCGTCCTTAAAGCTTCCATGAAAGTCGCTGCCTCCCGTTGCAAGCAGCTTATGCTTTTTAGTCAGTTTCATAAAGAAAAATGTTTCCTCCTCGGTGTTTTCACTGTAATATGCCTCAATACCTCTTAAGCCTGCAGCAGAAAGCCATCCTATCACGGTATCCATTTCCTCTTCAGTAAGCTTTAAATATCTGGGATGTGCCAGCGACGCTATCCCACCTGCTTTTACAATCTCGTTAATCCCTTCCTCCGGAGATAATTTCTCTCTTTTAAAATATGCAGGCTTTCCATAAGTCAGGTATTTGTCAAAGGCTTCAGAAGAGCTCTTTACATACCCTTTTTGCACCATCAGCCTTGCAAAATGACTTCTACCGGCATTTCCTCCGCCTGCCATGTTGTTTACCTCGTCTATATGTATATCAAAGCCAAGTTCCTCTAAGGCTATTGCAATTTTACTATTGCGTTCCTTTCTTTTAATGCGCATCTCATCTAAAGTTTTAAGAATTGAGTCGTACTGCCTGTTAAAAAAATATCCCAAAATATGCATTTCAGGAATATAGGAAACCGCTTCTTCATCTGATTTAGAGCTGCTATGCATTGATTTAGCCTTTGAGAACCATTGTGAAAAATCCACACTGATTTCAACACCAGTAATAACCTCAATTCCAAACCTTCTGCCTTCTTCTATAGCTTCGTCCAGACCACCGATGGTATCGTGATCCGTAATGGCGATAGCTGCCAGACCTTTTGTATTAGCATATCTCACCAACTCTACCGGCGACATGCTCCCATCAGACTCAGTTGTATGGGTGTGTAAATCAATAAACCTTTTGTGCTCCACTAAACCAGTCTCCTTCCGGCTAACCAAAATACATAATCAACATTAAAAGTCTTTCCATTTACAGCCCTAATATTTCCCATTATTTGTCAGCGCGCGTATGTCTATGCTAAACTAATTTAGAACATAAAATGAGTGCCATTATCTTTATTGTAAGATAATTTTCAGGGGGATACAAATGAAACATGCAAAATCTTGCGCAAGCTGTGCCAGAGGGATTGAAATGAGGATTAATAAAGATATCCTGTGTAAAATAAAAGGTGTAGTCTCGCAAGATTTTATCTGCTCAAAATATATTAGAAAGGTCGGGCTTTGGTCCCCTTCTGAAAGAATCCCTAAATGCATAGAATGTGAGTTTTTTATTGTTTCCGACAGCAAAGAGGCTTGTGACTCCGGTTACGGTTATTGCCATCTGTTCACAGTTCGGACCTATAACGGAGAACTAAAAAGCGCCTGCTCAAAATTCAGCAAAAAAACTGTCCGGATCATATCTTGACCCCTTCAGTACCTCGCTCCTCTGTCCGATATATAAGACAGGGGAGTTTTTCTTTTATTATTGATAAAGCTATGGTAATATTTAAATATATTACGGAGGTAACAAATGATTCCAAAGGTATCTGATATACTGCAGCAAAAGCTTGATTCAATTCAGCAAAGAATACCTGTGAAAATAAGAGGTTCTTCTGCTTCTTTTGAGCAAGTTTCCTTTGAGGAATATTTAAGCCATGCTACTGATGCAGCAGAATCCCCCTTAGGATCCTCAAAATATACAGAAACCGGCAGCTCCAGTGTATCAAATAACCTCGAATTAGCAAGAGCCTCCCTCTCGTCTTACAAATTAAACAATGTACTCGATAAGTTAAAAATAAATGAAACCATCGAAAAAAGTATTGTTGAAAGCTCACAAAAATACCATGTGGATGCTAACTTAATCCGCGCTGTCATCAAAGCGGAGTCCAATTTTAATCCCTATGCTATTTCAA
This sequence comes from uncultured Oscillospiraceae bacterium, assembly GCA_964587755.1. GTDB lineage: Bacteria > Bacillota > Clostridia > Acetivibrionales > DTU013 > CAZPMC01. The sequence goes on along the minus strand of CAZPMC010000015.1, from coordinate 45,055 downwards.
AAGCAGGCGCTCAAGGGTTAATGCAGCTTATGCCAGGTACCGCCCAACTATTGGGTGTCGAAAACCCTTGGAATATCAGCGAAAATATTGATGGTGGTACAAGATATTTAAGAGACCAGCTTGTAGCCTTTGACGGTGATATCAGACTTGCACTTGCAGCTTATAATGCCGGTCCCGGCAGTGTAGCCAAATACAATGGTATTCCTCCCTACTCGGAAACGCAAGGCTATGTTAAAAAAGTTCTCTCTTATTATTCCCAATACTCAAATAATGGTTAATTTTATATCAATTTACGACACCTTTAATCCACACATTCCACAATTCTATCCACACAATAAAATCCTACAAAATACGCGCTTTATGCTATCTTTCCACAATATTCACAGCCTATAATTCTACATTTTTCGTCATTAAATCCTACTCAAAAAATAGTACGAAATACCTAGAAGTGCCTTGTTTATGTACTTTTAGAAGTACATAAGAAAAAAATCAGCAGCTGTGTTTTTTTGACATATTTCTCTTTTTCCCGATTTTTACTTTAATTTACTTTTTAAATTGTTTGAACCGGATTTTTTGGATAAAATGGTGAATGGTAAAAGTTATCCACAGTTTACGCTGTTTAACTTGAGATTTGCCACAGCATTCAAGTCCAGTGATGATATACGGCCTTTTTCGAACCCGAAGAAGGCTGCCGAGGCAATCATAGCAGCATTGTCGGTGCAAAGCACAGGCTTAGGGAAAAACATCTTCATCCCCAAGAATTCCACAGCTTCTTTCATTTGCTTGCGAAGCAGTGAATTTGATGCAACACCCCCTGCCAGTGCCACACAGGATACTCCTTTTCTTTTTGCTCCCTCAATCGTATTATGCACGAGAACATCTACAACAGCTTGCTGAAAACTGGCACATACATCGGGAATATTAATGCTCTCCCCTTTTTGAGCTATACCGTTTATGTAATTTAGCACCGCTGTTTTTAAGCCGCTAAAGCTAAAGTCAAGGGTTCCGTCATTAAAATATACTCTTGGAAACTCAATCGCCTTACTGTTTCCTTTAGCCGCTTCTTTATCTATCAGAGGACCTCCCGGATATCCCAGCTCCAAAGCTCTGGCTATCTTGTCAAAAGCCTCTCCTGCAGCATCGTCCCGGGTACGCCCCAATATTTCAAATTTGTCGTAATCCGCAACATAAATAATATGACTATGTCCACCGGATACCACAAGGCACACAAAAGGCGGCTTAAGAGTTTCATTTTCCAGATAATTTGCAGCTATATGACCCTCAATATGATGTACTCCTATTAAAGGCTTATTGGCAGCAAACGCCAATCCCTTAGCTGCCGAAAGACCTACCAGCAGTGCTCCCACAAGTCCAGGCCCATATGTGACGCCTATACCGTCTACTTGTTCAAGAGTCATGCCAGCCTCCTCCAATGCCTGATTAATAACCGGCATAATCAGTTCGACATGCTTACGTGATGCTATTTCAGGCACCACGCCCCCATACTTCTCATGCAATTGGATTTGTGAAGAAATTATATTTGACAGAATCTGTCTGCCATTTACGACAACAGCTACAGAAGTTTCATCACAGCTTGTCTCAACACCCAATATAACTATATCCTTCAATACAAACACCTTACCTTAACGAAATAATGCTACTGCAATAACAACTGTTCCGAGTATAAAACGATACACAACAAATAATCCAAAACCTTTGCGCTTCAAATGCTCAAGAATAAACTTTATGCTCAATGCACCCACGGCTGCCGCCGTCAAAACAGCGATAATAAGCGGCAAAGTATCTATTTCAGCACCTATTATATCCTTTGCCTTATACACTCCGCTTAAAAAAATAAACGGTGTGGAAAGCAAAAATGTAAACTTTGCAGCCGCTTCCCTTTTCATACCGGTATATCTTCCCGCTGCCATTGTTATCCCCGAGCGTGATACTCCCGGTATCATGGCAAATGCTTGCGAAAAACCAATGAGTATGCTTCTCTTAAGCCCCATATCCATAAGCTCTACATCTGATTCTGAGAGCCGGTCTGCCAGATACAGCACAATACCCATTAAAATAAGCATAATCCCAATGAGCAGCGGGGTTCTGAATACCGTCTCTATCAAATCATCAAAAAGAAGCCCCAGTATCCCTCCCGGAATACACGCAATGACAATAAGCCAGAAAAGCTTGCCATCCTTTGACTTAACATCTGTTAAGCCGGCTTTTGTCAATTTGATCCAATCCCTCCAGAAGAAAAGTACTACCGCAACCAGAGTACCCATATGTAAAGCAATGTCAAAGGCGAGTCCCGGATGATTATCCCAGCCCAATAGCCAAGGTGTCAATATCAGATGCGCTGTACTTGAAATCGGCAGGAATTCCCCCAATCCTTGAACAATTCCATAAATTATCGCCTGCAGTATACTCATAACAAGACCCCCAAAATAATCTATGCAGCATCATCCATAATATAATAGCATATGAAATCAATGCCGTCTATTTGAAAAGTCAGAAGCCTTTTTCTATAACCGGCAATGCGGCAAGAACAGAAGCAGCAGTCTTTTGCACAGGAACCTCCCCTTGACTTTGAAGCTCCTGATTAAAAATGTTTTCAATCACTTGGGAAATATCATCAACTGCAACTACATCTATACCAATGTCACTGAAGGTTTCCTGCCAGTTCTCCCTGGGTATCAATACCTTATTAATACCTGCAATCTTTGCTGCCTCAAGCTTTGCAGCAACTCCCCCCACAGGCTTCACCTTTCCTCTGATTGAAAGCTCACCGGTCAGCGCAATGTCATTTCTTACTGATATGTTCATAATCGCCGAATATACTGCTGCAGCTATTGCAATGCCTGCCGACGGTCCGTCAATTGGAATACCGCCAGGAAAATTTAAATGTATGTCATATTCCTTATAGTCAACATTCAAAAACTTTTTTAAAACCGTCAGTACATTTTCAACAGAAGCCTTAGCAGTGCTTGACCTTCTCAGCTTCTGTCCTTTACGGTCCATTTCTTCCTCTTCAACGATACCCGTTACCTTTATTGTCCCCTTTCCGGCTGAGGCCACCATTGCTGATACTTCAATGTCTATTACAACTCCTGTTGCATTGCCGAATACAGCTAATCCGTTTATGCAGCCAATCTGCTGTTCTGCAGCACATATTTTCTTTTCTATTCTGGGGCTGTAATGGCCAAACTCAAGCACCCACTCTATGTCCTTTCTGGATATAAAACCTCTTCCCTCTACCTGCACCACACCTCCGGCTATCTGGATGATGTTAACAGCATCTCTGCCATTCTGAGCGTACTTGGCTATCAGCTCGCAGATTCCCTCCTCAACCCGGAAGCCTCCTCTTAACGCAGCATTTTTTGCAATTAGTGCTATCTCTGATTCAAATAAAGGCCTGAAATAAACCTCTACACACCTGGAGCGAAGTGCTGGAGGAATCTCCTCGGATGTTCTTGTTGTGGCACCTACTAACCTAAAATCCGCAGGCAACCCCTTTTGAAAAATTTCATGTATATGGCAAGGTATATTTGTATCCTCTGAGCTGTAATAAGCACTCTCCAAAAAGACCTTCCGATCCTCCAGCACCTTTAAAAGCTTATTCATTTGAACAGGGTGAAGCTCTCCAATCTCGTCAATAAAAAGAATACCGCCATGGGCTTTTGTAACAGCGCCCTTTTTAGGCTGTGGAATACCTGCTGCACCATATGCACCGGCACCCTGATATATAGGATCGTGTACCGAGCCTATGAGAGGGTCGGCTATACCGCGCTCGTCAAATCTTAAAATTGTAGCATCGACCTCTATAAATTTCGCATCCTTCTTAAAAGGCGATATAGGATTATACCTTGCTTCATCAAGTATTACTCTGGCGGCCGCAGTTTTTCCTACACCGGGAGGGCCGTAAATTATAACATGCTGGGGATTTGGGCCGCAAAGCGCTGCCCTAAGAGCTTTAATTCCTTGCTTCTGTCCTACTATATCATTTATAGACGAGGGTCTTGTCTTCTCCGACAAAGGCTCTGTAAGCTTAATTTCCTTCAGGTGGCGAAGCTTCTCCAGCTCCTTCCTTGACTCCTTCTCAATTGCGCTTTTATTACCCTTTTGAGATTTCAGGAGATTTAGAAAATATAGTCCTATGATGACGGAAAAGAAAAATTGAATAATCAGAAAGGTGCCGGTGAGCATCCCATCCCTCCTTCTATCGTTAAATCTCTATTTAGTATTTACGATAACGACAAATTTATCCGAAAGAAAAGAAAGCCGTGCTGACAAAAAAACAGTGCCAGGCACTGAAGTGCCTGGCACCAGGAATTGTATTCTTTTATGACGCAGACTCTTTTTTAGTCCTCGGCTTTTTGCTTGATGTCTTTCTAAGAGGCTTTCTGTTTTCGTTTATCACCATCCGGGGTTCGGCTTTATCCTCTACCATTTCCTTTGTGACAATACACTTTTCAATGTTTGTCAGTGAAGGAATATCATACATTACATCCATCATCGTCTCTTCAATAATGGCTCTTAAGCCCCTCGCTCCGGTGTCTCGTGCAAGCGCCTTGTCAGCTATTGCCCCCAGAGCCTCTTCCTCAAATTCAAGGAGTGTATCATCCAGCTCAAATAGCTTCTGGTACTGTTTAACAAGCGCATTTTTAGGCTCTGTTAATATCTGTATCAATGCCTCTCTGTCAAGAGCATTTAATGTCACAATTACAGGAAGTCTGCCTACAAACTCGGGTATCAACCCGTATTTGAGCAAATCCTGAGGCAGAATACCGGAAAGAATCTCGCCGATATCCATCTCTTTTTTACTTTCTATCTTTGCACCAAAGCCAATAGCTCTTGTGCCTGACCTATCTTTTATTATCTTATCAATGCCGTCAAAGGCTCCGCCGCATATGAACAGAATGTTGGTAGTATCAATCTGTATAAACTCCTGATGCGGGTGCTTTCTGCCACCCTGAGGAGGAACAGACGCGACTGTGCCCTCTAATATCTTAAGTAGTGCCTGTTGTACGCCCTCTCCGCTGACGTCTCTTGTAATAGATGGATTTTCAGACTTTCTGGCTATCTTATCAATTTCATCGATATAAATGATACCCTTTTCTGCCTTTTCAATATCGTAATCCGCTGCCTGGATAAGCTTAAGAAGAATGTTCTCAACGTCCTCTCCGACATATCCCGCTTCTGTCAATGATGTTGCATCTGCTATCGCAAAAGGCACATTAAGCACTCTTGCAAGAGTCTGGGCAAGCAGCGTTTTTCCTGAGCCTGTAGGTCCAAGCATGATAATATTACTCTTTTGAATCTCTACGTCACTTGATTTCACATCAGTGCCGATTCTCTTATAGTGGTTATAGACCGCTACAGAAAGCGACTTCTTGGCTTTTTCCTGCCCAATTACATATTGATCGAGTATCTCCTTTATCTCCTTCGGTTTAGGCAACTCGTTGAGTTCTGCATCAATTCTTGAATCTTCAAACTCTTCTTCTATTATCTCAGAGCAAAGCTCAATACACTCGTCGCAAATGTATACACCTGGTCCTGCAACCAACCTTTTTACCTGTTCTTGTGTTTTGCCGCAAAAAGAGCATTTCAACTGCTTCTTCTCGTCATTTCTGGCCATCATTCCACCCCGTTATTTCTTTCTAATCATTATTTCGTCGACAAGGCCATAAGCCTTTGCCTCCTCAGCAGACATAAAATAGTCCCTTTCAACATCCCTTTCAATTTTCTCAAGAGGCTGGCCGGTTCTCTCACTTAAAAGAACATTTAGTTTGTTCTTAATCTTTAGAAGCCATTCAGTACGTATCTTAATGTCTGTTGCCTGACCCTGTGTTCCGCCCAATGGCTGATGGATCATTATTTCACTGTTTGGTAAAGCAAATCTTTTCCCCTTTGTGCCAGACGCAAGCAAAAATGCTCCCATGCTTGCCGCCATGCCTACACAAATAGTCTGAACATCTGCTTTCACATGCTGCATTGTGTCATATATAGCAAACCCCGCTGTAATCGAGCCTCCGGGGCTGTTAATGTATAGCTGAATGTCCTTATCCGGGTCAACAGAGTCAAGATACAGCATTTGTGCAACTACCAAGCTTGCCGTAACGTCGTTAACTTCATCACTCAGCATTATAATCCTTTCTTTAAGCAGCATCGAGAAAATATCATAAGAACGTTCCCCACGGTTCGATTGCTCTACAACTATTGGCACTAAACTCATAATATCCCTCCTCATTCTATATTATATTACGACATAAAAAATCATTTGTTTAACAGTAATATTGTTCCCCACAAAATTCACTGCCTAAACTTAATTTAAACAAGCCTCGCGTTTTCAACGAGGAATTCCACTGTTTTTCTAAACACCAAGTTGTTCCTGATATATTCTATATCCTCTTCTTTCAAATGTTGCCTGAATTCTTCCTCGCTCTGGCCGTAACTTTCGGAAAGTTTTTTTATTTCCACATTTGTTTCATCGTCTGACGGAGTAATAGCTTCAACCTGTCCTATCTTCTCAATTACAAGCTGCATCTTTACTTCACCCTCAGCTCTCTTTGAGAACTGGCCTCTAAATGTTTCCATATCCATTCCCATTATTTCAAGATATCTTTCAAGGTTAAGTCCCTGGTATCTAAGATTCATTGCAAAATCGTATATAAGTCGTTCCACATGCTTATCAATCATTACCTGAGGTATATCAACCGTAGCATTCTCTACGACCTTAGACACCACTTTGTCTTCATTCTCGTGTCCGGCAGCATGCTCAGCTCTTTCCATAAGCTTCTTCCTTAGGTCAGCCTTATACTCCTCCAGTGTATCAAATTCGCTGACATCCTTTGCAAATTCGTCATCCAGCTCCGGCAGCTCTTTTTTCTTTATTTCCTTAACTTTTACCTTAAAGACAGCCGGTTTTCCTGCCAGTTCAGCACTTCCATAGTCTTCGGGGAAAGTGACCTCTACATCCTTCTCTTCACCTGCCGCAACACCTATGAGCTGATCCTCAAACCCGGGGATAAACGTATTTGAACCGATAACTAAGCTGTAATCACTGCCCTTTCCACCTTCAAATGCAACGCCATCAATAAAGCCTTCAAAATCTATAATAGCCATATCACCTGAAGCTACTGGTCTGTCTTCTACTGCAACAAGTCTGGAATTCTTGTCAAGAACATTGTTTATTTCCTTCTCCAAATCCTCATCTGTAACTACTGCAACTGATTTTTCTACCTCTACTCCTTTGTATTCCCCAAGCTCAACTTCAGGCTTAACAGTGACTTTAGCTGTAAAAATAAGCTCCTGCCCCTTGCCTATTTGCTTTATATCTATTTCAGGCCTTTCCACCGGGTGCAGGTCGTTTTCTTCTACTGCTTGGTCGTATGCTTCAGGAAATACTATATTAATAGCATCTTCATATAATACCTGCTCACCATAAAACTTTTCAACCATATATCTTGGTGCTTTTCCTTTTCTGAAGCCGGGAATGCTAAAATTTTTTGCATTTTTCAAAAAAGCCTTTTGGAGTCCTTCTTCAAATTTTTCCGCATCAACCTTTATTTCTAGCTGAACAATATTCTTCCCTACATTTTCTACTCTTGATTGCATTTAACTTCAAATCCTTTCATATATTAATAACATTTATATACCGTTGTCATGCCGGTAAATTAAGCAAAATTATTAGGGGCACGTGCCCCTTAATTTTATTAATACATTATAACATAATATACTTACAACGCCAACAATAAAGCTCAAAATACCTTAAAGAAGCTTTACCGGCTTAAAGCCTATATTATCAGCAGCTACAAGCCTAAAATCAATGCCATAAGCCTCTCCTTCCACTGCCTTTTTTTGAGAATCTCCATGGAGATGTCCGTAAATACTCATTTTAACATTGTACTTATGCATTATCTCCAAAAATTCAGAAAATTCACCCTTGGAATTGAAAATCGGGAAATGAGTTGATGCTATTATAAAAGTATTTTCTGTATCTCCAACACTCTTGAGGGACAATTCCAATCTATGAAGCTCTCTGTCATATACCTTTTTGTCCTCAGGGCTGAATCCATCCTCCCCGGGCATATTCCATCCCCTGGTGCCGCATATAGCCACATTGTCTATAAGGTAGCTGTTATTGTGAAGAAAGCTGATGGAGGTAAATCCATTTTCATTCACAAACTTATCTAGTTGGCTTTTAGTTGTCCACCAGTAATCATGATTCCCTTTTGAAATAATCTTTCTGCCGGGAAGACTGTCTATAAACCTGAAATCCTCATGTGCCTGACTAAGGTACGTAGCCCAAGAAATATCCCCCGGAATGAGCACATAGTCATCTGTGCCGACAGTCGAACACCAGCCTTCTTCAAGCCTTTCCATATAATTTGTCCATCTTCCTCCGAATACGTCCATTGGTTTGTCAACGCTCAGAGCAAGATGCAGGTCCGATATAGCATATATCGCCATTGACTTTTTCCCTTTCAATCTTATCTTTCTGATTGTAAAAATTCATACAGCCTTTCTGCAGTTGCCCGGCTGATACCGTTTACTGCCTGAAAGTCGTCTATTCCCGCCTTTTTCATATTGCTTACAGAGCCAAAATGTTTCAAAAGCGCTTTCTTTCTCTTCGGACCTATACCCTCCACCTGGTCTAATACAGATCTTCTGTAACGCCTTTGCCTAAGCTTCTTATTATAATTTAGGGCAAACCTGTGGGCTTCATCTTGTATAGAGGTCACAAGCCTTAAGACATCAATGTTATCTGATAAATCTATGTGTCTGTCAGGTAAAACTAGTCCGCTTGTTTTGTGCTTGCTGTCCTTAACCATTCCGCAAATTGGCACATTTACATTAAGCTCATCTAATACCTTTGCCACAGCATTAACATGCCCCAGCCCTCCGTCCAACATAATTAAATCCGGCAGCTTCTCTTTGTCTTTATCCCGGAAACGTCTGAATATTGTTTCCTGCATACTGGCATAATCGTTCTGAATATCAACTGAGCGCATCTTAAAGTGCCTGTATTCCCTTTTTGCCGGAATGCCTTTTTCAAAAACCACCATTGATGATACTATTTCTGAAGCTCCTGTATTTGATACGTCATACGCCTCTATTCTATCAGGAATCTTTTGGAGTCCAAGCATTTCCGACATTTCCTTAAGTCCTCTTTGTACCGGGCCGTTACCCGACAGCTTCTCGTTAAAGCGTTCCAGCTCAAGTCTCGCATTTTGCTTGACCATCTCTACCATATGAAGCTTCTCACCCTTTTGAGGTACCTTCAGATGGACTTTTCCGCCTCTTTGTGAGCTAAGCCACTGTTCAACAACCTCTCTGTCTTCAAAATCCGTTTCAATAATAATCTCAGCAGGTATTACGGCAGCAGTGCTGTAAAACTGCTTAAGAAATGATGATGCCAGCTCCTTAAGCTCAGCCTCACCTGCTCCTTCAATAATAAAGAATTCCCTTCCAAGAAGCTTTCCACCCCTGATAAAGAAAATCTGTACACATGTATCGGTATTGCTTGAGGCAAATCCAACAATGTCCCGGTCAACTCCCGCAACAGTCAATACCTTTTGTTCCTCGGATATATGCCTGAGGCTTGACAGCTTGTCTCTTACGGCTGCTGCTCTCTCAAAATCCAGTCTGTCTGACGCTTCCTTCATTTCTTTTTCCAGCTTTGATATAACTGCATCCTGCTTCCCCTCAAGAAATGAACATATGTCCTTCATAACAGCCCTGTATTCTTCCCGGTCTACATTACCCTGGCACGGAGCAAGGCATTGCTTAATGTGGTAATTAAGGCATGGCCTATATTTGCCAAAGTCCCTTGGCAGCACTCGTCTACATGTTTTAATCGGAAATATTTTTTTAATAAGATTTATTGTTTCCCGAACGGAAAAAACATTAGAATACGGACCAAAGTATCTTGCCCCATCCTTATCCACCCTGCGCGTCATTAATATCCTGGGGTAATCCTCGTTCATAGTCAGCTTAATATAAGGATAATTTTTATCATCCCTGAGCAGAATGTTGAATTTTGGCTTGAACTTTTTTATAAGATTGCATTCAAGTATAAGGGCTTCAAGCTCGGTATCCGTCACAATATACTCAAATTCACTGATTTTTTCAACCATAGCGGCAACCTTGGGCGAATGCCTGGCTGATGCTTGAAAATACTGTCGTACCCTGTTTTTGAGTACTCGTGCTTTGCCTACATAAATAATATTGCCGCCACTGTCCTTCATAATATAAACGCCCGGTTTGTCGGGCAAATTTCTTAATTCTTCCTGTATATCAAACATGCCCTATACAGACTCACCCAATATAGAATCAAGATATTCACTGATTTCTGAAACTGCCTGCTCCTCATCCTCACCCTCAGCGGAGATTGACAGCTGCTCACCTGGTCCTATTCCAAGAGACAGTACTCCCAAAAGGCTTTTTGCGTTGGCCTTTCTTTCTCCCTTTGTAATCCAAATATCAGATTTGTAATTTGAAGCCTTTTGAATAAATATAGCTGCAGATTTTGATTGAAGCCCTGCCCGACTGTTTATTCTGATTTTCCTAACAACCATTTCAGTCCTCCATTATTAACGCTAAAATTAGCTTCTAATATATGACTAAATTATAACAGAAAAAATATAGACTGGCTATATCCAGTTATCGATGCTGCTTTATCATGTTGTTTTATTCGAGCTTTTTCCACATAATTATGGCATCCTCATTGTTGTCAGCATAGTAAGACATCCGCTTTCCTGCAGGTGTAAATCCATGCTTCTTGTAGAGTGCCTGAGCGGTATAATTACTATCCCTGACCTCCAACGTAAGGGCTTTAATCCCGCGCTCCTTAGCCTCAGACAGCAGTGCTTTCACTAATGCGTTTCCGACTCCGCTGCATCTGTACTCAGGGTGAACTGCAATGTTGGTGATATGCCCTTCATCGCATACCTGCCACATACCAGCATATCCGATGACTTTGCCATTAGCCTCAGCACAAAAATAAACAGCTGCCTCATTTTGTGTCAGCTCTTCTGTAATTGATTCCAGTGACCATGGAATTTTAAAGCTCAGCTTCTCAATAACAGATATATCAGCTATGTGCTTATGACTTGCCCTAACTATCCTGAAATCAACCATGACACCTCTTATACTCCGTGCTTCCTTTCATATTCTCTCTCTGCCTGGGATTTTCTAAGATAAAAGGGGGTCAGTTCATAACAGGTCATTGTCTCACCTTTTTTCGCATACATCAGTGCCAGTTGAGCCGCAGGGGCTGCCATCTGCTGCAGTGTATAATCCTGCATAAAACTGCAACGCTCTTCTAGCTCAATTTTCAGAAAATCTCTGTGAAGTCTTACTGCGTCGCCGGTAAATATAACGTTTCCGCTCTTTTCCTCAAGCTGTTTAACCAGCTCCGAGATATGTACCCCCATATATCCGGAAGTGTTTATCATTACTCCGTTGCTTTTTTTGTACAATGCCGTATAAACCTGATTGTTTCTCGCATCCATAATAGGGCACGCATAAGAGTTTTCATCCAGGATTGTCCCATTGGCAAGTGCGTCAAGGGAAGTTATTCCCACTACAGGCTTTTTAGCAGCATAGGCAAGAGCCTTTATAGTGGTAACCCCTATTCTGAGCCCTGTAAAGGACCCAGGGCCTGTAATTGCTGCAAATACATCTATATCATAAGACGTAAGCTTTAAGTTTCCGAGGAGCTCCTTAAGCATTGGAACCAGCTTCTGGGAGTGAGTCTTGTTGTCATTTATGGTATATTCGCCCAGAAGCCCTTTTTCATCAACCATTGCAATAGACGCAACGCTGGTGGATGTATCAATTGCCAACACCTTCATGGGTAAACCTCCTCTCGTACTCTTTATACCTCTCACCGTGAAATTTCATTGTAATTGTCCTGCTGTCAGGCTTGTTTAAATTGTCCTTCTCAATAATTACATCTATTCTTTCATCGGGAAGTATTTCCGAAATCAGCTCCGCCCATTCAATCACTTTGATCCCATCTCCCGATATGTATTCATCATAACCCGTTTCAAGCATTTCACTTGCATCACTGATTCTATAGACATCAAAATGATACAGAGGGAGCCTTCCTTCATATTCATTCACAATTGTAAATGTGGGGCTTGTGATGTAATCATCAATTTCAAGAGATTTTGCAATACCGCCTGTAAAGGCTGTTTTGCCGGTACCTAGATCGCCCGTAAGGCATACACAATCGCCCTTTTGCAATAAAGCTCCCAGCTTTTGCCCTAAGGCGATAGTCTCCTCAACACAGTCGACTTTAAATCTTATACAGTCAGCCATAAATTCTATCATGCTCTTTTAACCACCTGACCGTTTATTATTGTATACAGAACATTAGTTTTAAGCTCTAAGGGAGGTCCATCAAGAATAATTATGTCCGCGTCCTTACCGACCGTAAGGCTCCCTACTCTGTCATCAATCCCTGTAATTTCAGCAGCATTTATGGTTATAGCCTTCAGTGCCTCTACTTCATCCATTCCCTCCCTTACAGCAACTGCCGCACATAAGGGCAGATATTGTACAGGAGTGCAGGGATGGTCGGTCATTATTGCTGTTTTTATTCCGGCATTCGACAAAATGCCGGGGTTGTTTACGCTTTGATTCTTAAGCTCAATTTTTGATCTATCTGTCAGGAAAGGTCCAGTTATGACAGATACCTTTTCATCAAATAAAATATCTGTAATCAGGTGCCCCTCTGTACAGTGCTCAATAGTAATTCTTAAATTAAATTCCTTTGCTATTCTTAAGGCAGTCAATATGTCATCAGCTCTGTGAGCATGGGCTTTAATGGGTATTTCACCGTTTAACACCTTCAATAAAGCTTCAAGCTTAATATCATACTCAGGCTTGTCATACTCCTCGCTGTCCCGGTTGTAATCATCCAGCATCTGTTTGTATTCCTTTGCTTTCATCAGGCTTTCTCTTAAAATAGCTGCTGTCGCCATCCTTGTCATAGGTGATTGTCTTTTCTCATGGTAAGCAGTTTTTGGGTTTTCACCGAAGGCTATCTTCATGGCAACAGGTTCTTTCAAAAGCATTTCCTCAACCCTTCGGCCATAAGTTTTTAGTGCAGCAAATTGCCCTCCTATAACATTTGCACTTCCAGGGCCGGTAACAACTGTTGTTATTCCGCTTTCTCTGGCCTCAACAAAGGACCTGTCCGCGTGATTAATAGCATCAATTGCCCGTAACTGAGGTGTTACAGGGTCGGTTATTTCATTTCCGTCATCACCTTCAAACCCAACTCCATCCTCAAACATCCCAATATGGCAATGGGCATCAATAAAACCCGGCAGTACAAAGTTGCCCTTGGCATCAATCACTTCATATGTACCTTCCGCCTCAAGGACTTCCGCACGCTTTTGGTCTTCGCCCAGCTCTGTTATTTTCCCCTTGTTTACCGCTATATATCCGTTTTTATATTCGAAACCCGCCATAGTCAGGATATGTGCGTTTTTTATAAGTATCATTTATATACCTCCAATAGTTACGCATGTAAATCATTACTATTGTAACTGAAAAATCATATAAAGAAAAGAAGTAAGTAGACATACTGACTTGACGGATTAATCCTTACCAAGAATTTTTTCCAACAATGATAAATAGTTTTGAGGATATCTTTCCTCTTCATCTCTTAGCTTCTTTATTGCGGCATCCATAGGTTTTGGCTGCCTATAGGGTCTATAGGAGGTGATTGCATCGACAGCATCTGCAATCATTACAATTTTAGCATTTCGACATATTTCATTCTCCTTGAGTCCTCTTGGATAGCCGCTCCCATCAAGCCGCTCATGATGCTGCATGACAATATCCGTATACTCCTTAGGGAGATTAAAATTCTCAAGAGAACTTATTCCCAATTCACAATGTTGTCTTACTACAGCCATTTCCGCGTCAGTCAGGCTTATAGGTTTCTGAATAATAAATTTGGGTACCAATAGCTTTCCTACATCATGCAGTAATGTCCCAATTCCTAAATTTATAAGCTCATCATCGCTATATCCCAGTTTAATAGCCATCATCAGCGAAATTAATGCGACGTCAATTGAATGAGTATACAGCCAGTCTATGTAATTACCTAAAGCATTAACATAAATCCACCAAGGCTTAGTTTTAGACTCAAATATGATATTAATTAATACCTCATTGGGCTTTTCTAATATACGATCATCACGGATATTCATTTTGCTTTTTAACTCTTGGGAAACTAAGGTGACATCATCGCTTTGCCTGTTTTTTTGATTAGAAGCAAAATTTTGTATATCCCTGGCGATTTCGGCCTCTCCCGGAATATATATTCCAAGCCTCTCCAGCCTGTTTTTAACTTCGGCTGTAATCCTCTGACCTTTACTTAACAACAGAATACCCCTGTCATCGTATATATCTTTATTAGTGTAATAACCCGAATCATTTTTTATAAAAAAATCCAACATTCTACTTACTCCTCTATAACATATATTGGCGTTCAGAGAATACCTATCCTCTGAGTTTTCATTTTTAACTAAGTAATCTGGTTCTTCATAATGCTACTTTTTCTCTAGTCAGATATGACATATAGGGTTTAGCAAATATGATTTGATGCACAGAACGGTTTAGCACGGTACCAGGCGTCTTGAGATAGTTGCAATGGTCTACAATATATTTTACCATAAATTATTGGTATAAACAACTTATGATGAACACCTAATCCCTAATTTATGCACTATACTTTCTTTCTGATTTTTCCTATAAAAAACATTAATATTGGTACTACCCCTCCAAACAGAATATTTAATGGAATAAAAAAATCATCTGAAAGCTGCTGCATCTCAAAAGCACTGTCTGCCAGAAGCAATGAAACAATATATAAAAAAATCAGGTATATATTTATTAATGGCTTTGTATCAGATAGTCTAAATAAGTATTTCAAAATATGCAGCGTAAGATAAGTAAACATGCTGATTAATACAAAATCTGATACCACCCAGAAGGCAATTACAATTGATTCAATATTCTCCAGTGTGTTAAACAGGGATATTTGCTTAACTGCAACTAAAAAAGGTAATTGTGCCCTCTGTACAACACTATAATTAAAAGTGCCTAGAGATATAACAATAACTGCTGTTAAAGCAATTAGTAAAAAAAGAGATAGTGAAACGCCTGTTTTTTTTATTTTATCCTTATTATTAATTTTATCCCCGACAATAAAAAGCAGAGAGTAATAGACTAAAATGCCGGTTGTCCCCATGCTTCCATAAAATATAGGCAATATACTCCGGTAGCTTATTGGGGTTAGAAACCTAACCTTAATGTTTGGCATCATCAGTGCAAGAAGTATAAAAAAAGCACCTGTTAAAAGCGGAAGCACGATCTCATTTAGCCTTGCAAGAGTCTGAAGTCCATATCTCAATGTATAACTAATAGCAACCAGCATGGAAATCATAAAAATACTTGCGCTTATATTCGGGTAAATTGATCCTACCAAGCGTGAGGCAAAGTACCGGACATATAATGCTGATAATAAAATCAACCATAAAAGATGAAAAACCATCAGCACTTTTCCTATTATACTTCCTGTTATATCACTATATATGTCCATTAATGAACAATCCTTATATTTTTTATATATTGCCTGCCATACTAAGATAATCAGCAAAAGAATTAAGACCGCAAAGATTGGTGCAAGCCATGCTGCTTGTTTTGCCCTTTGTGCAGCATAAACAGAGATTATTCTGACAGTAGGCGTAAAGATAATTGTCAGAAACAAAAACATTGCTTGTCTTATGGAGATTTTTTTATTGTCTGCTAACATAGAATACTCACCTTCATCAGAATTCTTTACCCAATATGCTTAATATATAATGTCCAAGGCTTTGACGGTATGGATTAGAAATATAAAAGTATCCCAGTAACAGCGTTAAAACTGAAATTGCACAAAATACAATTATTTCTTTTCTCTGGCCTCTTTTTAGCATAGCTCTTATTTCAAAAATGCCAACTACAAAAATCAATATAATTAAAAATACTATTTTTCATCACCATCCTCACTTCTATTAGGCTGCTTAAAATCATATGTCCTGATTATTCTTGAACTCATAATCACATTAAACTTAATATTAGGAAAAATTTCATTCCAATCCTTTTGGTATTTATCCTCCCATTGTATGGGGTACTTGTGGAAGATAGCATCAGACGCACCAAAGAAATCCAGGCTTCTTTTCTGGGCATATTCTATTACGCTTTCAATTTCATTCTTGATTGTCTGTACCTGTTGGTGCTCCAAATTCCCTAAAGTTTCTTCGTTAAAAATATCCTCTGATGAACGTAAGCCCCCTATACTGCTAGAAACACCCACTACCACATTAACTGTTATTTGATCATCAATAATTTTAGGTATCATCTTTGATTTGCTTTCAATAATTTCAAGGGAAATACATTTTCCTTGCGGGCTTTTTACGGTAATTATCCCTGATTCAATTTTATTCCGTAACCAGTTTAATCCCCTTCCCATTTTATCATCCAATTCGCCAACCAATTTGTCCCCTTCAAATATTGCAAAGCCCCCCATAACTATATCCATCGTTTCATGTGCATCCTGCCCTCCAAGTGTAAATGCTTCAAGCTTTATTATCGGAATGTAAAGAGATAAGTGCTCATTGTCCAGCATATACATGACTTCTATAAGGTCTGTTATATTATATACTGATTGTCCCCACTGGTTTACTGCGATACCCTCCAGTCTGTCAAAAACAAACTTGTCTTCACCGCTGCCTTTAGTTATGACTTCCTCAGCAGTTAGTCCATCTGTAACATATACCTTTAAGTTCAGCCTTACCTCCGGATCACGATTAAAATAGTCAATATATTTTAAAAGCCCGTCCTTTGCCGCCTCCTCGCCAATTAGGACATATTCCAGATGCCCCCAAAAAGGTCTTTTGTCCATATAGTTCCAGAAATTGCGAATCGCTTCGAACACCGTCCTGCCGCTTGAGTACAGGATTTCAGACGTTTTTTGCTGACCTTCCTCCCCTCCAGTTTTTATGCGCTGAGTTGCTATAGTCAGCCGGACACTATCTTCGTACTCCGGGCATTTATCCACACCAAGAGCTCTGACAAACTCAATCCTGTTCATTTCCGTCCTACCGGAAAATGATATTTTACAGCCCGGCAGAGCTATCACCAAAGAAAGCAGTAATAATATTTTCATCCCCTTTTTTATATTAACCACCACCCTCCCCTTACCTTTTCTTATTCCTGGCCTTCAACCCCATAGCGTCTATATGCTGTAACGAGAAGGGAAGCCTAAATAATGAGTCCTGCAAATCTTCGTATTCCTCACTTGCAAAAGGCGACATATACGGCACACCATACACTTTCATACTTGATAAGTGGTTTAATAAAAGTATTCCGCCCAGGCTTAAGCCAAAAAGGCCAATGACACTACTCATTAATACAAAAATAAATCTCCAAAGTCGCAAAGCATTAGAAAAATCCTGATTTGTCATAGTAAAGCTGCAAATAGCCGTTATAGCAATAATTACAACAACTGATGGAGAAACAAATTTTGCATCAACTGCTGCCTGTCCTACTACTACGGCACCCACAATTGAAACCGCCTGACCTATGTTTTTAGGAAGCCGTAAACCTGCTTCGATCAAAACCTCAAAGGCTATCAGCATAAATATTACTTCGGCAAACGAAGGAAACGGGACCCCTTCCTTTGAAGCTGCTATTGCAAGTGCAAGCTCAGTGGGTATCATTTCTTGATGAAATGTTGTCAGTGAAACATAAAGACCAGGTAAAAATAAAGTAACAAATGCAAGGATGAACCGCATGGACCTAATAACCGAGCTTATAATAAAGTTTTGGGAATAATCCTCCGGTGCTTGCAAAAATATACCAAATGTCGCAGGCACAATAAATGTCACAGGCATTCCATCTATGATTATTCCAACCCGTCCTTCTATAACATTTGCACAGAATTTGTCAGGCCTTTCAGTAAAAAGTGCCTGTGGGAATGGAGAATACTTATTATCAATGATATTTTCTTCAATAACCCCTGAGGTTAATGCCCCGTCAGTATTTATTTTATCCAGCCTTTTCTTTACTTCTTTAACCATATGCTCTCTTGTAATACCTTCAATATAAACGATTGCCACATTCGTTACCGCCTCCCTTCCTACCTGGGATTCCTCAATAACCAGGTGAGGAGTCTTTAGCTTTCGCCTTACTGTAGCTGTATTTGTCCTTAAATTCTCAACAAAGGAATCCTTTGCGCCCTTAATTACATTTTCGCCGGTAGGCTCTGTAATGCTGCGTTGCTCAAAGCCTTTTGCGTCAAAAGTAAACGCTGTTCTCTCCTTGTCAAAAATTAATGCTGTGTTTCCATTTAGTACATCACTTATCACATCGTCTATATTCCGCCTTTTATTTTGCGAGCAAAAGTATATAGAACCCCTGTCAATTAGCTCAATAGCATCTTTTTCCTTTGTAATATTATTAAACTTTGGTTCCTGGACAAGGGGTTTTAAAATATAATCGCTTATATACTGCCGGTCTATTAAACCGTCAATAAAGACAATGGTTGCAGAAAAGCTTGTATTATCACAAATAAAAACATTCTTGAAAACCACATCCTTACTTTTTGCAAGCACCTGCCTTATATTCTCTGTATTTAGCTCCATATCAATATAATTAGGTATATCATCTAATAAAACGCCATTGTATTTCTTTTTATTGTTTTTGGAAAACATATTTACCACCCTTGATAGTATTCTCATAATTGCCTGCTCATAGTCAATTTAATAAGCATGGGAAAACAAAGAAAAAGCATTATGCAGTGCTTGACCATAGGTAAAAATGTTTTTTCGACTATTCAACTTACTGAGTGCTTCTTTAATAAAAAAGGCCGGAATTAACCGGCATTTTAAACATTGATGTTTTAAAGTTTTAAAGATATATTTCTAAAGGCAATTACTTATAATATAGTTCCAGACTTTATCCCCATTCTCTTTGCCAATCCCAAACATAGTCGACATAAAACGATAATCAACCCCTGTAATTTGTTTAAGAACGCTTGCTGCTAATGGTTTCTTCAGTACTTTGAAGTCGTCCAAAGTTGTATAGTATTCTTCGTTGATTTCAGTAGGTAAATCGTGATAATTTTTCTTAGTGATAACCCCACTGCCCTTTCCCATAGCAACAATACCTGTCCCGCTTCGGTATAGAAATACCTTGTCACCTTTCTGAATCTTATTGATTTTGTATTTCCAAGGATCATAATATGCTGCAGCCTTACTATTTTTTATCATATCGTCGTCATCCTGTGGGGAATTTTTTATATTCGTATTTAAGATATAACAGCCTTCTTCAAACTCGATAACATCTTCCTCAGGACTATATGTATTAAATTCAATTATCTTCTCTCCAGCCAGTGTTTCATAGACTCTATAAATAATAGCGTCTATGAATAAACCTGTTTTTCGCCAATAATTTATCGCTTGTCTGGTATTAATATCGGTCCCATCAGTTATAATAAGGAAATGTTGTTTCTTATTAAAATCTTCTTTTCTTATTTCTTCATTAGGCCCTAAATTAAAATAATCTCTATGATCGTCAATAAGTTCTCTAATCCTACCTTTACTTTTCTTGTATAGTTCATCTAGTGAGTGATAATCATATTGACCAAAGATCTGTCCATATCTTAATACTTGAAGTAAATTTTCCTTATCTGACTTCCATCGCTTCAACTCAAAGATATATAAAGTTCCTGCTTTATCTAAAGCTAGAATATCTGGCTCTTCTTTACCTCTTCTTTCTTGGAAAATTGTCATTAAAGTATCTTCTGAAATTATTCTGCCAATATTGTTTGCAATCAAGTCCTCAAGGTCCTTTTCGGTCCAATTTATTAAGGCTAGATTACTACGCTTAACAGTCTCTAATGATTTCTTATTACTATCATTTAAATAAAAAAGCATACTATATCAACCCCATCCGATTATATGAGCGGACTCTTTCCTTGGAAGTTTTTGGCTTCCAGTTGGGTAAGTAACTATTTCTGACTCAATTGCGTCATTTGCACTGTTTGAAAGCCCCTAGCTCATTTTATAATACTTACGAAATCTCATGCATATAATGAGTATTCACACAGGGCATATCCCTTCACAGCAATATTGGAATTATATCAAATACACCTCTCCATTTCAACATAACTACATATGTATTTTGCTTATATTGAACGACTTTGGGTCTAATTACACCGCACAAATCACTGCATAAAAAACCGCCAAAGGGAATTCTCCCCCTGACGGTTGGCGCTTGCCATAAGCAAACTTTGTAATTGTAAACAAACTCGTGTGTAATGAAACAAAATGTTATCTCTTTGAGAACTGTGGTGCTCTTCTTGCCTTTTTGAGACCATATTTCTTTCTTTCTTTCATTCTCGGGTCTCTTGTAAGGTAACCGGCTTTTTTAAGTGCAGGTCTGAATTCTTCATCAGCCTTCAGAAGCGCTCTTGCAATTCCGTGTCTTATTGCTCCTGCCTGACCGGTGAATCCGCCACCTTTAACATTGCAAATTACGTCGAATTTTGAAACTGTATCAGTCAATACTAAGGGCTGCCTTAGTATGGTCTTTAAAGTCTCAAGTCCAAAATAATCGTCGATAGTTCTGTCATTTATAGTTACCTTCCCATCTCCGGGAATCAGTCTAACTCTTGCAACTGATTTCTTTCTTCTTCCTGTACCGTAATACTGTATCTTTGTAGCCATTTTATGCTCCTCCCTCCTCATTAAACATTAATTTCCAATACTTCGGGTTTTTGTGCCTGGTGCTCGTGCTCGGCTCCTTTGTATACCTTGAGCTTTTTGTACATCGCACGTCCCAAACTGTTGTGGGGGAGCATCCCTTTAACGGCTAGCTCTATAACCCTTTCAGGTGCTTTCGCCATAAGGTTTCTTGCCGTAGTTTCCTTTAATCCGCCTGGCCAGCCTGTATGACGTCTGTAAAGCTTTTGATCTAATTTGTTGCCTGTCAGTACAACCTTCTCTGCATTTAACACTATCACATAATCGCCTGTATCAACATGCGGAGTATATGTGGGTTTGTTTTTGCCTCTTAAAATATTGGCAATTTCACTTGCAAGTCTTCCCAGTGGCTTTCCTGCAGCGTCAACTACATACCATTTTCTACTAACTTCTTCGGCCTTTGCCATGAAAGTTTTCATGTGTAACCTGTCCTCCTCAACTACTATAAAAAATATATTATATACCTTACATAAACACAGCAAAATTACTGCCGGTCTTTGCGGCACTTTAATATAATAATACAGGTCCTCCCCTTATGTCAAGCAAAAAAACGATAATTTTAATTTATCTCTCATTATCTCTATTTTCTTGCTTAAATATGCCTGTACCTTCACCATAATCGACTGCCATCTCATTTTTTAGTAATAAATTTCAACAAGATATAGCCCCTGGGCAGGTGCAGTCCGTCCTGCAAGTCTTCTGTCCAGGCTCTTTATAATATCCGGTACATCACCGGGCATTTTTTTGCCAAAGCCCACCTCAACTAAAGTGCCTGCAATAATTCTGACCATATTATACAAAAATCCGTCACCAGCAACCGTAAGCTCAACAAGATCACCTCTTCTAATAACTGAAGCTTTTGTAATTGTTCTGACTGTCGATTTCACACTGCTTCCTGCCGCACTAAAGGCTTCAAAATCATGTGTGCCTACAAGATGTGCCGCTGCTGATGTCATTGCACTTTCGTCCAGAGGGTAATAAATGTGGTACGCCCTGTTCCTCTCAAGGGCAGATGGAAACGGTGAGTTGTAAAAAACATAGCGGTACATTTTACCCTTTGCACTAAAACGGGCATGAAAATCAGAGGGCACTTGTTCTGAGCCGCGAATTACTATATCCTTAGGAAGTAGTGTATTTAACGCATAGGCGAATTTGTCCGCGGGTATAGGCGAGGCAGTAAAAAAATTGCATACTTGACCTAATGCATGTACTCCCGCATCCGTCCTGCTGGCGCCTGTAATGCTCACCTTTTCGCCGGTAAGCTTCATGATTGCATTTGTCACCACATCCTGCACCGTTACGGCATTTTGCTGGCTCTGCCAACCATGATAGGCTGTTCCATCATATTCTATTGTGAGCTTAATATTCCTCATAATGAATTCACTCTTTGCCTTGTCAGTTCAGCAATCCTGCGATGGCTGTACCTATAAGTGTGCCTTGGTCAACTTTGACAAACTCACAATAAATACCCTTTGAATCATTGGTAAATGTCTTAATGTAGTAATCCAGTTTTTTACGGAAAAGCTTTGATTTATGAAAAGTCGAACCGTCGGCTGTTATACAAATTGGCTTGCACGGGTTTTTACCCTTCCCTGTCTTTTCCATAACCGCCGTCAGGCTGAAAGCAATAAATCTGGCTGTTCTTTCAATTACACCGTCAATCAGATAATATAATGCAATCCGATCGTCATCCCAATGGGCACAAGAGCAGCATTTTGCCAATATATTTTCGCCGTAAGGATAATTTAAAAAATCATCAATCTCCACAGAGCTCAAGGAGTCAATCTCGTAAAGTGCTTTAGCCGTTTGCTCTGAGAAGATGCCCTCATCTGCAGCCTTTTTAATTGCCGTAAAAATAAGTCCTCCCTGATATGCACCGGAAACGGTTTTTTCGAAGGGAAAATACCCTGGATTTGCCGTAGTATTATCATACTCTTTATCAATTACACTTAATGGAGCTTTATCATAGGCTCCGGATTCTATATTTATTAAAATAGAACCATCATTCCCCTTCATTTGCGATATTTTACCGATGTTATCCAACCGTTCCAGGTAGCACATATTTGTACCCGTCCCCAGTATAAACCCTATGTAGCCATCAAATATCCGTTGCGGGAATGCAGCCTTTCCAGCCAGCAGTGTGGCAACCGTGTCATTTAGGATAATCACTTCTTTATCCTCTGTACACCCATGCTTTTTCAATGTGTCCTTCAAATTCTTCCCGATAAGCTCTCCATCCACCCCGCTTACCTTAACTTCCTTGCTAAACTTAATAAGCCGTCCGTCCTTATCAGGCTGGATAACCGTAGCATATGAGAAGCAAAAGCTGATTTTGTTGCTTTTTGAAAGAACAGGACGGATATATTCATAAATCGTATCAAAAAACTCTTCCTTAGTGATTTCACCCTGGGTACCCGGCATGGGGTAGTTATTGAAATATTCAATTACAGGCTTTTTGGCTTCATCAAAGTAAATAAGGGCAACCCTGAAGTTAGTTCCGCCTGCATCAATAGCAATAACCCTCTCCATCAGTGGAAGCTCCGTCTCCATGCCGATGTATGTAGGAAGCATTAAAAGAGAGCTCTCGCCAATAAGACCTCTTTTCATTTCCTCAATAAAAATGCTGCAGTTTTTGGCAAGATCTACATCTGACGCGCTCATTCCGTACTTTCTTAAGAATGCATCAACCTTGTGCTTCAACATATCTACCTCATCCTCCATACTTCCGTAGCCAAATCATTAATTTCAAAGCCGGATTATAAGTACTGCAATAGAAGTAATGCCGAAATAAATACAGCAACCGTCAGCGAAATTTCTAAATCAATTTGTGTAAACTCTATTTCTCTCATTCTGGTCCTGCCTGTCCCTCCTCTGTAGCACCTGGCTTCCATGGCAGTTGCCAGCTCATCTGCTCTTCTGAAGGCGCTGACAAACAAAGGCACCAGTACAGGTACAAAGCTTTTAGCCCGCTGCATAAGGTTTCCCGTATCAAAATCAGCACCTCTTGCAGCCTGAGCTTTCATTATTTTATCTGTTTCCTCAAGCAATGTAGGTATGAACCTTAAGGCTATCGACATCATCATCGCAAGCTCATGGGCAGGTACACCTATTTTCCTGAAAGGATTTAGAAGCTTTTCTATGCCGTCGGTAAGTAAAATTGGTGTAGTAGTAAATGTGAGCAGCGATCCGCTGATGATTACCAGAGCCAGTCTGGTAGCAAGCTTTAGTGCCAATATTAACCCTTCAACAGTTATATATTTAAGTGGAAAAAAGCTTCCCAAAGGGGTCCCACCTGTGGTAAATATATTAATCACCGCAGTAAATACTATTATGAAAATAAGCGGCTTCAAGCCTCTTAATGTATATTTGACCGGAACCCCGGATATAATCACTGCCATTAAAATAAACAATGCCATAGCTGCAAAGGACCAAAATGTATTGAGCATAAAGATTACTATCATAAAAACCAATGACAGTATTATTTTTGTCCTCGGGTCCGCCCTATGGATAATTGAGTTGCCGGGAATATATTGACCTATTGTAATATTGTTCATCATAGCTCTTGCACCTTCACTTTCAGGTGCTTCAACAGCTCCTCCTTAGCCGCGCCCACCGTGTACTTTTTGTCATCAATTGCTGGGTTTAAGGCTCTTAAGCCCTTCATTAAATGTGCAACCTGAGGAGCAGAAAGCCCCATTTCTTCCAGTCTGTCAATATCTGAGAACACCTCTTCCACCGAACCGTCCAATGCTATTTGACCTTTGTTCATAACGATAACTCTTTTAACAAGCCTTGCAATATCCTCCATACTGTGTGATACAAGAATGACCGTCAATCCCATTGATTTATGTATCTGTGTAATAAAGCCGAATATCTCATCCCTTCCTTTTGGATCAAGCCCTGCTGTAGGCTCATCAAGTATAAGTATCTCAGGCTTCATTATCAGGACTCCGGCTATGGCGACTCTGCGTTTTTGTCCCCCGGACAGTTCAAATGGCGACTTTTCTAAAACATCCTCAGTAAGCCCCACTGTTTCAATTACCTTTAATACCTCTTGCCGGATCTCCTGAGGAGAAACCTTCTTTTTTAGCAGTCCAAATGCTATATCCTTATAGACAGTTTCTTCAAATAGCTGATGTTCGGGGTATTGAAACACAATACCCACTTGCTTTCTCAACTCTTTAAGGTCCTTACCCGTAGTATCAACACCATTAATGAACACCTTGCCTGCGCTGGGTTTTAAAAGACCGTTTAAGTGCTGAATCAACGTTGACTTTCCTGAACCTGTATGGCCAATTATCCCAACAAATTCGCCATCGCTGATTTTTAGGTTTATATCCTTAATCGCCTTATTTTCAAAAGGCGTTTCATTCATATAAGTATATGAAAGATTCTGAATCTCTATTGACATCTTTTACTCCCTGTCCCTTTTAAAATCCTAACGTTTCCTATTATACCAAACCCAGTGCTATTATAACACTTTGGACCAAATAAATTTTTTACCCCTTGTCCATGCTGGATTTATATTATAACATTAAATAAATTGTTAGTGAGGTAAAAATATGGCTGAACACTATTACAGCGAGCATCCGACTTCGGATATAAAGGAAAAGGCATTTAAGCAAGCTCTAAACGGCAGGCAACTATCCCTGATTTCTGTAAGCGGAGTCTTTTCAAACGAGATGAAAATAGACCGGGCATCCGAGCTGCTTATAAAGTCATTTAGGCCGTCAGGAAGGTCTGTCCTTGACTTAGGCTGCGGATATG
Organism: uncultured Oscillospiraceae bacterium; assembly: GCA_964587755.1. Lineage (GTDB taxonomy): Bacteria > Bacillota > Clostridia > Acetivibrionales > DTU013 > CAZPMC01. Next base: position 19,457 of record CAZPMC010000015.1, on the reverse strand, counting down.
GTGCCATAGGTCTTTTTATAAAAGCTCTTTTCCAATACCAAACAGTATGTCTGTCCGACATAAACGAAAGAGCAGTGGACTATTCAATTCTCAATGCGCGGGCGAACCACTTGGATGTAAAGGTAGTTAAAAGCGATTTATTTTCGGCATTTAGCGGCATGAAATTTGATGATATTGTGACAAACCCCCCCATTGCAGCAGGTAAAAAAATAATTACACGGTTAATAAACGAAGCTTTTGATTATCTAAATTCCGGCGGGGCACTGTGGCTTGTCGCTTTTCACAATAAGGGCGGCTCTACGTTAAAAAATATAATGAAGGATCGCTTTGGAAACGCCGAGGATATTAAAAAGCAAGGTGGTATCAGAGTATATAAGTCAGTGCGCGTTTAAAGCATCTGAAATACACTTTAATGCCTCATCAACAGTCAGCACATCAAGGGGAAACTCGCAGCCTGATTTATTCAACTCATACATCAGCTCAGTCACCTGGGGAACATCAAGTCCAAGGCTTTTTATTTTTTCCACATCACTGAATACTTCTTTAGGGGTCCCAATTATAACACATTTGCCCTCGTCAATTACCAATACTCTGTCTGCTACTACAGCCTCATCCATATGGTGGGTTATATGGACTACAGTAATATTCTCCTGAGTATTTAGCCTTTCTAATATGCTCATAACCTCTTTTCTCCCGATAGGGTCAAGCATTGCAGTGGCCTCATCGAGCACTATACATTTAGGCTTCATAGCCAGTATTCCTGCAATCGCAACTCTTTGCTTCTGTCCTCCTGACAAAAGGTGGGGGGCATGCTTTTTAAACTCTGAAAGCCCGATTATTTCCAGTGCTTCGTCTACACGCTCTCTTATTTCTTGCTGTGGTACACCGAGATTTTCAGGGCCAAAGGCAACATCCTCTTCGACAACAGTACCTACAATCTGATTATCGGGATTTTGGAACACCATGCCTGCTGTGCTTCTGATATCCCATAGCATTTCTTCATTTAGTGTGTTAATTCCATCTACAATAACAGTTCCAACTGCAGGCAACAGCAATGCATTAAATAATTTGGCTAAAGTGGATTTGCCTGAACCGTTTCTGCCAAGCACCGCAATGAACTCACCCTCGGCAATTGTGATACTGATATCCTCAAGGGCTGTCACATCCAGCTTATCCTGGTCATTGCCCTTGTATACGAAGCTCACGTTATTTACTTCAATTATGTTCTTTTCCCTGCTCAAAACATACCTCCCGGATAATTCCTTAGCTTATCCTAATACCAAGCAAAGACAAAATTAGGGATATGTCCGCAAAGAACGGCAAATCCCTATGATTGTTATTTAATATTTATAGATTACTATTTTGTTAGCTCAAGAATAACTGTCTGTGCAGCGTCGCCCCTTCTGGGCCCCATTTTATATATTCTTGTGTAGCCACCGTTTACGCCTTTGAACTTAGGTCCTATATCATCGAATAGCTTGTCAACTACATTAATATACTTGCCGTTCTCATCCTTTACCCTGTAAATCCAGTTCATTGCTCTTCTTCTGGCGGCAAGTCTTGAAGGATTGTCAACTCTGACCATGTCAGTTTTTGTTTCTCTGTCAACAACCTCATACTTGTTGCCGTTTTTTGATGTAGCGGCTTTTGTTATTTTCCTGCCTTTACTGTCAAGCTTAGCAGCACTTATGGTAATCTGTTTTGAGGTGTAATTCCCATCTTCTTTTATCGCCATAGTGATAAGCTTTTCAGCTATTGCTTTAACCTCTTTTGCCCTAGCTTCTGTAGTCTCTATTTTACCATTCTGCAATAATGCAGTAACCTGGCTTTTGAGCATCGCTTTTCTCTGATCGGTTGCACGACCCAACTTCCTATGTGCTGGCATTATACTCTACCTCCCTATCTTTTTCAATCCTCGCTTGGAGCAAGGGACAATCCTAAGGCGTGGAGCTTCTGGAGAACCTCTTCAAGAGACTTTCTACCAAGATTTCTAACCTTCATCATGTCTTCTTCTGTCCTGCTAATCAAATCTTCAACTGTATTTATGCTGGCTCTCTTTAAGCAGTTATATGATCTCACGGACAGATCCAGCTCCTCTATTGTCATTTCGAGAACCTTTTCCTTCTTGGTCTCTTCCTTTTCAACCATTATCTCTGCGTGCTTAGCCTGATCTGAAAGATCAATAAATAAGCTCAAATGCTCACTTAATATCTTTGCTCCGAGGCTTATCGCCTCATCGGGCTTAACACTACCATTAGTCCATACCTCAAGGGTAAGTCTGTCATAATCGGTAATCTGTCCTACACGTGTATTCTCTACTGTGTAGTTTACCTTTGTAACAGGCGTATATATTGAGTCAACAGGTATTATTCCTATGGGCTGTCCTGGTTGCTTATTCTTTTCTGCCGGTACATATCCTCTGTTTTTATCGATTACAAGCTCCATGTAAAATCTGTGTTCACCGTTTAATGTGCAGATATGGAGCTCAGGATTGAGTATCTCGACATCTGAGTCAACCTTTATATCTCCAGCCGTAATCACACCTTCTTCATCGGATTCAATATAAACTATTTTAGGACCGTCGCTGTGAAGCTTAAGAGAAATGTTCTTAACATTGAGAATAACCTCAGTAACATCCTCTATTACTCCCGGAACAGTAGAAAATTCATGCAGCACTCCATCGATTTTAATAGATGTCACTGCTACACCCGGAAGCGATGATAATAATATCCTTCTGAGTGAATTTCCTAAAGTAATTCCGAAACCTCTCTCCAACGGCTCGACTACAAACTTACCATATGTGTTGTCTTCCGAGGACTCTATGCACTCAATTTTTGGTTTTTCAATTTCTATCAACAAAAACCCTCCCTTAACTGGCTATTTTGTTTTTCCGAGGGCAACTGATTCGTAATCCTTAATCCTACTTCGGTACTTTTATTTAATACCTTGATGCAAATTTTACTGGAATAGTCAGTTGCTAATCCTAAATAACTGGTTTCCGGTGTACAGGTATAAATATGAGGTACCTTCCTATTATTTGGAGTACAATTCAACGATGAGATGTTCTCTAATCGGAAGATCTATCTCTTCTCTCGTCGGTAAAGATACAACCTTACCAGTAAGGTTTTCAGCGTCAAACTCAAGCCATTCCGGGATTACCTTGCCACCTGCAATATCAATGATCGCTTTCATCTTATCAGAGTTCTTAAAATTGTCCTTTACTGCCACAACGTCGCCGGCATTCAATAATATAGAAGGAATATTGGCCTTCTTGCCGTTAACAGTAAAGTGATTGTGTCTGACAAGCTGTCTGGCTTCTGGTCTCGAAGTCGCCAGCCCGAGTCTGTAGACTACATTGTCAAGTCTTCTCTCAAGTATCTGCAAAAGATTCTCACCGGTGACTCCCTTTTGCTTAACAGCCATTGCAAAGTATCCTCTGAACTGCTTTTCTAATATCCCATAAAATCTTCTTGCTTTTTGTTTTTCACGCAACTGCAAACCATATTCTGAAATCTTTTTTCTCTGTTGTCCGTGTTGCCCCGGAGCATATGCTCTTTTTGATATTGAGCACTTATTGGTATAGCACCTTTCGCCCTTTAAAAAGAGCTTTTCGCCTTCTCTGCGGCAAAGTCTGCAAGATGCATCTTTATATCTTGCCATCTATTCTAACACCTCCACGTTACACTCTTCTTCTCTTAGGTGGCCTACATCCGTTATGAGGAATAGGCGTTACATCTTTAATCAGGCTTACATCAAGTCCTGCAGCCTGTAAAGCTCTAATAGCTGCTTCTCTTCCTGCCCCAGGCCCTTTAACATAAACCTCAACTGTCTTGAGTCCATGCTCCATGGCAGCTTTAGATGCAGTCTCTGCAGCCATCTGAGCAGCAAAAGGAGTGCTTTTTCTTGAACCTCTGAAACCAAGTCCCCCTGCGCTTGCCCATGAAAGTGCATTTCCCGCAGTGTCAGTTATAGTAACAATTGTATTGTTAAAAGTTGAACGGATGTGTGCAGCACCGCGCTCAATGTTTTTACGTTCTCTTCTCTTTCTGGTAACTCTCTTGCCAGATTTTGTTGCCATTAAATCGCCAACCTCCTTTTACTCTTATTTCCTTCTCTGAATTCCGACAGTCCTCTTAGGGCCTTTTCTCGTTCTCGCATTTGTTTTAGTTCTCTGGCCCCTTACAGGTAAACCCTGTCTGTGCCTTCTACCTCTATAGCAGCCAATTTCCATTAATCTCTTAATGCTAAGTGATACTTCTCTTCTGAGGTCACCTTCAACTTTATATTCCTTGTCGATGATCTCTCTTATTCTTCCAACTTCATCATCTGTCAAATCTCTTACCCTTGTATCTGGGTTAACGCCGGTTTTCTTCAATATCTCATTAGCTTTGCTTCTACCTACACCAAAGATATAAGTCAAACCGATCTCTACCCTTTTTTCTCTGGGCAGATCCACTCCGGCAATACGTGCCATCTTGTTAAACACCTCCAAATAAATCTCTAGCCGTCAAATTTCATACTTAAAAAAATCTTCTGTAAAGCTATTTATAATTAACACCCGGACATGATTGGAATTTCCTCACATGCAGCCGCTCCGTAGTGGTCAATTCAAATTAATAGCGGAAAATTGATAATTGTTTTTGTTGCAAATCAATTTAAAATTATATCACACATTTTTATGCAATACAATACTATCTGCAATATCGCCAATTATCAATTTGTCCGTCAAATCTAACCCTGCCTTTGTTTATGCTTCGGGTTCTCACAAATCACCATTATTTTGCCTTTTCTTCTTATTACCTTACATTTTTCGCAAATTGCTTTTATTGATGGTTTTACTTTCATTGTAAGCCTCCTATCAGTTTATTTCGCTCTCCAGGTTATTCTTCCTCGGGTTAAATCATAAGGAGACAACTCAAGTGTTACCTTATCCCCCGGTAAAATCCTAATAAAATTCATTCTGAGCTTACCCGATATGTGAGCAAGCACCTTATGTCCGTTTTCAAGTTCAACCTGAAACATTGCATTTGGCAATGCTTCTACAATTCTACCCTCAACTTCAATAACGTCATCCTTCGACAAGCTCAAACCCTCCTTACTAACAAAATTTCATTTGATATCATATTGTATTTTCATGTTCACTTAGGCTCGTGAGAGCACGCCTGATCTCTGCGTTCGTAATTTTCATGTTGCTCCTTAGCTTTTCTGCAAGATATTCCACCTTTTGATCCGTTATAATCAAGTGCTTAATTTTTTTCTTTTTCGGTTTATCAAGTCTTCTAAGACTCCCGTCAGAAACCTCAACGAAAAAATCATCAATTACATTTACCACAATAAATTTTCTTCCGGTGTCTCTTCCTGCCTTTGAAACAACTACCTGGCCTAAAGTTACACTCAAAAATCTTCACCTCTGAGTTTTGTCATAATTAAGGGTTCACCTTCTGTTATGGCGATAGTGTTCTCATAATGCGCTGATAGCTTTCCGTCGGCAGTTACTACTGTCCACTTATTATCTAGCACCCTCACATTGGACACTCCTTGGTTTACCATTGGTTCAACTGCCAATGTCATACCCTCTGCTAATCGGGGACCTCTGTGGCGTGTCACATAGTTTGGAATCTGCGGTGCTTCCCAAAGCTGCCTCCCTATTCCATGCCCGACATACTCCTTAACAACAGAATACCCTTGACTCTCAGCGTGATTTTGTATTGCTCTTGATATGTCTACAATACGGTTTCCCGGTACGGCATTTTTTATTCCTTCAAAAAAGCATTGCTTCGTAACTTCTATAAGCTTTCTTGCCTCATCCGATACATTGCCTACTAGGTAGGTCCTAGCTGCATCACCGTGAAATCCTCCATAACACGCCCCGATGTCAACACTTATAATATCTCCATCTTTTAACTGTCTTAAACCCGGTATACCATGTATAACTTCTTCATTAACAGATGAACAGATGGCGGCAGGAAAATCAACGCCTCCTCTTATTCCGCACGGTACACCCTTAAACGTAGGGATTGCATTTTGGCTTAAGATGTATTTTTCTGCTATATTATTAAGCTCTTCTGTCGTTATGCCGGGCTCAATAGCTTCTTCAACGAGCTTTAATGCAACCGCCACTATCTCACATGCCTTGCTCATTATCTCAAGCTCAGCCCTCGACTTAATCGAAATCATTTATTCATCCCCAATGCCTTAAATACTTCTGCTGTTGTTTCTTCTATCACATTTTGTCCAGCCACATCCAGAAGATTTCCTTTACCCCTGTAATACTCTATAAGGGGTTCAGTTTGAGCATGGTATGTTTCCAACCTTTTTATGACCGTTTCTTCCCGGTCATCCTCTCTTTGAATAAGGCGGGAACCACAATTTTCGCAAATACCTCTTGCAGCCTCTTGGCTAAAATCTACATGATAGCTCATACTGCAATCGGGACAAATCCTTCTGCCTGAAAGTCTTTTTATTATTACTTCATCTTTAACCATAAGGTTTATTACATAATCAAGACCTGCTCCCATTTCGGCAAGAATCCTGTCCAGACTTTCTGCCTGCGGTATTGTGCGCGGGAAGCCGTCAAGGATAAAACCACCTTTACAATCTTCCTGTCGAAGTCTGTCCTTTACTATGTCAGTTGTCACTTCATCAGGAACAAGGGCTCCATTGTCTATATACGACTTAGCAAGCTTGCCCAGCGCAGTACCGTTTTTTATGTTACTTCTGAATATATCACCGGTGGATATGTGCGGAACATTTAGCTTTTTCGCAAGGATAACAGCCTGCGTTCCTTTCCCTGCCCCCGGTGCACCCAAAATAACAAGTCTCATTAGTCTCTCCAATCTCAGCTTCTATTCAAGAAACCCCTTGTAGTGTCTCATAAGCATTTGTGATTCAATCTGCTTAACTGTGTCAAGTGCTACACCTACAAGTATCAACATTGATGTTCCACCAAACCATATTCCCGGAATTCTTGTAATATTTCCTAATATTATTGGGAATATTGTTATTATAGCTAGGAACATTCCACCAAACCATGTAATTCTATTTAAAACCTTTGAAATATAATCTGAGGTTGCCTTCCCCGGTCTGTATCCAGGGATAAAGCCACCGTTCTTTTTCATGTTGTTTGCAATTTCTATCGGGTTAAACTGAATAACCGAATAGAAGAATGTAAAGAACATAATTAATAATGCGTATATAACGATGTACAATAAATTCTGCTCAGGGTTTTTGAAAAGGTTTACAAACCAATTGTCCTTATCAGCAAAAAACATCGTTACTATAGTTGAAGGAAACATCATTATCGACATTGCGAAAATGATAGGAATAACACCGGCAAGATTTACCTTTATAGGTAAATGAGTGCTTTGGCCTCCATACATCTTCCTTCCAACAACGCGCTTTGCATATTGGATAGGAATCCTTCTTTCCGCTTCCTGTACCCAAATAACTCCCGCGATAACTAAGACAAACATAATCAGTATGAGAGCAATTACTATTATCCCCAATACACCTTCGCCGAAGTTCCCCAACTTGTAGTTAGCAGCTAAAGACATAGCCGCTTGCGGTCCTCTTGATACAATACCTGCAAATATTATCATTGAGATTCCATTGCCAATACCGTATTCTGTGATTTGCTCACCAAGCCACATAAGAAACGCCGTACCTGCCGTAAAGGTAAGAACTATGGTCAAAAAGCTCCAAACGCTTCCTCCGTCTAATACAGCGCCCTGTCTTTGCATTGTTATATATAGAGCAATCGACTGAACCAGACCGAGTATAACAGCGCCATATCTAACATACTGCTGAATAATTTTTCTTCCTTCTTCGCCTTCCTTTTGCAGTCTCTCAAGAGCTGGTATCGCCACTGTCAAAAGCTGCATAATAATTGACGAGTTAATGTACGGCGAAATGCTCATCGCAAATATTGTTGCAAGTCTAAACGATCCACCGGATATAATATCAAGAAATCCTCCAAAGGATCCGGCTTGCTCCAGTAAGTCAGAAAACTTTTGAGGGTCAAGCCCCGGATTTGGTATGTGTGATCCTATTCTGTATACAATCAGCATTAGTATTGTAAACAAAATTTTCTTACGTAAATCTGGAATTTTCCACGCGTTACGCAGTGTTTCCAACATTCCGCCCATACTATACCACCTCTACCTTTCCTCCCGCAGCTTCAATTTTAGCAGAAGCTGTCTTGGTAAATCTTGCGGCTTGCACAGTAAGCTTCTTTGTAATCTCTCCGTTTCCTAAAACAGAAACGCCGTCATACAATTTCTTTATTATTCCCTTTTCTCTAAGCAGTTCGCCGGTTACAACTGTTCCGTCATCAAACATGTTTAGAGTTGCGACATTTATTTCTGCATATACCTTTGCAAAGTCCTTATTGTTGAAACCCCTCTTTGGTATCCTTCTTGCGAGAGGCATCTGTCCACCTTCAAAACCCGGTCTTACTCCGCCACCTGAACGTGCTTTCTGACCCTTGTGACCGCGGCCGGCAGTTTTACCGTTTCCTGAACCGTGACCTCTGCCTTTTCTAGTCGGGTCCTTTTTTGCTCCGGGGATTGGTCGTAATTCATGTAGCTTCACCTTCTACACCTCCCTTAAATCTCTTCTACTGATACCAAATGTGATACCGTTTTTATCATTCCTCTTATTTGAGGATTATCTGCCTTTTCAACACTGCTTCCTATTTTCTTCAAACCAAGAGCTGTTACAGTAGCCTTTTGGTTTTTTAAAGCCTTGTTTGTGCTTTTTACAAGCGTGATTTTTAGTTTCGCCACCGTAATCTCCTCCTAACCCAGTATTTCTTCTGCGGCCTTACCACGAAGTCTGGCAACATCTTCAACTGTTTTAAGCTGTGAAAGTGCCTGAAGTGTTGCGTTTACCATATTTATAGGGTTATTGGATCCAAGAGATTTAGTTCTAATATCACGGATACCCGCTAATTCAAGAACCGCTCTTACAGGACCACCTGCTATAACTCCGGTACCAGGCCCGGCCGGTTTCAAAAGAACTTTACCTGCTCCGTAAACACCTATTGCCTCATGGGGGATTGTAGTCTCAACAATGGGAACCTTAATCAGATTCTTTTTCGCATCGTCAATACCCTTCCTTATAGCATCAGGTATTTCAGCAGCCTTTCCTAATCCGGCGCCGATATAGCCGTTTTCATCACCAACTACAACGAGAGCACTGAAACGAAAGTTTCTACCGCCCTTGACAACCTTGGTAACACGCCCTATTTTAACGACCTTTTCTTTTAGATCCAATGCTCCAGCATCAATACGCTGCAAATCTCATCCCTCCTTATTAAAAATCGAGTCCGGCTTCTCTTGCGCCTTCAGCCAATGCTTTTATTCTTCCATGATATAAATATCCGCCTCTGTCAAATACGACACTCTTTATTCCCTTTTCAACAGCCTTTTGTCCAATCAATTTGCCAACTTCCTTAGCTGCCTCTTTATTGGAACCATTAGCAATCTTTCCTTTAAGTGCCTTGTCAAGGGAAGACGTTGCTACCAGTGTATTGCCGGTCGTATCATCAATTATCTGAACATATATATTCGTTAAGCTTCTGAAAACATTGAGCCTTGGACGCTCCGGAGTGCCTTTGATTTTCTTTCGCACCCTTTCATGCTTTCTCAGCCTGATTTCATTTTTGTTGGGCTTTTTAATCATTTGCTTTCAGCTCCCTTCTACGCCTTGGCCTTGGCACCGGATTTGCCTTCCTTGCGCCTTATGACCTCAGTCTCATATTTGATGCCTTTACCCTTGTAAACCTCAGGTGGTCTCGCCTTCCTGATTTTAGCTGCATACTCGCCAACTTCCTGCTTGTCACACCCTTTTACAATAATCCTGTTGGGCGCAGGAACATCAAATGTAATTCCCTTCGGCTCTTCCATCTCAATGGGGTGAGAATAGCCCACTGTCAAAACCAGTTTATTTCCTTGCTTCTGAGCTCTGTAGCCGACACCATTTATTTCTAATACCTTTTCAAAGCCTTTTGTTACACCCTCCACCATATTATTAACCAACGATCTGGTCAAGCCGTGAAGAGATCTGTGCTCTTTATTATCCGTAGGCCTCGTCACAATAATTTGAGTGCCTTCTTGTTTTATTAGCATATCTTTATGCAATGTTTTTGTCAAAGTACCCTTAGGACCCTTAACAGTAACGACGTTGTCCTTAATATCACAGTTAACGCCAGCAGGTATATCTATGGGCATCTTTCCTATTCTTGACAAACTGAACACCTCCTGTTCTTAAAATTATGAGCCTTAAAGACCCTTTTCAGAAACATCTTTTAATTACCATATGAAGGCTAGTACTTCCCCGCCTATACCCTCAGCTCTTGCTTTTTTATCTGTCATAACTCCCTTTGAAGTTGAAATGACAGCAACCCCGAGCCCTCCAAGCACCTTCGGAAGGTGATCCTTATCGGCATAAACCCTAAGGCCCGGCTTACTTATCCTCTTAATACCGGTTATAACATTTTGTTTTTGTCCAGTGTATTTAAGTACAATTCTTATAATTCCCTGCTTATCGTCCTCAATTAATTCGACGCCTTTAACATATCCCTCGTCTAGCAATATACGGGCAATGTCCTTTTTAATATTTGATGCCGGAATGTCAACAGTCTCATGCTTTGCTGTACCGGCATTCCTTATTCTGGTCAGCATGTCAGCGATAGCGTCAGTGATTTGCATATGTTTAACCTCCTTTCATAGTTTGTTACCAGCTAGCTTTTTTCACGCCAGGTATCTGTCCTTTATAAGCCAGAACTCTGAAGCATACGCGGCATATTCCAAACTTCCTTAAGTACGCATGGGGTCTTCCGCATAATCTGCATCTATTGTAAGCTCTGGTTCTATACTTAGGAGCTCTTTGCTGCTTAACAATCATTGATTTTTTTGCCAAAGTAAATCCTCCTTTCAATTACCCCTTCAGTTCTGCCTGAAAGGCATTCCTAAAAGCCTTAGAAGCTCTCTTCCCTCTTCGTCGGTTTTTGCTGTGGTAACAAATACTATGTCCATACCTCTTACCTTGTCAACTTTATCATATTCAATTTCAGGGAATATAAGCTGATCCCTTATTCCAAGGGTGTAGTTGCCTCTTCCGTCAAAGGAGTTCCTCGAAACGCCTCTGAAGTCTCTAACTCTTGGAAGTGCTGTGTTAAATAGCTTATCAACAAAATGATACATCCTCTCAGCACGAAGAGTTACTTTACAGCCTATATCCATTCCTTGTCTGAGCTTAAAGTTTGCTATAGACTTTTTGGCCTTAGTGATAATCGGTTTCTGACCTGAAATAATTGTCAAGTCATTAATAGCTGAGTCTAAAGCCTTTGGATTTTCTTTGGTTTCGCCAACACCCATGTTAATGACAACCTTTTCAAGCTTGGGTATTTGCATAACGCTTTTATATTTAAACTTTTCTTGCATTGCCGGTATTACTTCTTGTACATACTTATCATGAAGTCTGCTCATTGAACTTAACCTCCTTTCAAGAAGAAATATACTAATTTAATTTCGCTTCCTTTTGAACATCTATAACTTCTCCGCACTTTTTGCAAACACGTTCCTTTGAACCATCGCTGTTTAGTTGCTTGCCGATCTTAGTGGGAGCTTTGCATCTTGTGCAAACCAGCATTACCTTTGAACTGCTGATTGGTGATTCCTGTGTAATAATGCCGCCTTGCTGCATTCTGCCTCTGGGCTTCTTATGCTTTGTCGACATGTTTACACCTTCAACAATAACGGTCATGTCGGATGGGTTTACAGCAAGAACCTTACCCTTTTTGCCTTTATCTTTACCTGAGAGAACATATACTGTATCTCCCGTTTTAACATGTACACTATTTGCCAATTTAAGCCGCCTCCTTTCTACGGATAACTTCTGCTCTACAGAACTTCCGGTGCGAGTGACAATATCTTCATGAAATCCTTGTCTCTTAACTCTCTCGCAACAGGACCAAAAATTCGCGTTCCTCTAGGGTTGTTGTCTTCTTTAATAATAACCGCAGCATTCTCGTCAAACTTTATATACGAACCGTCTGGTCTTCTGACACCCTTCTTTGAACGTACGATAACACATTTGACAATTTCACCTTTTTTCACAACTCCGCCGGGCGTTGCTTGTTTAACCGTAGCAACGACTATATCACCTATGTTGGCATATCTTCTCCAGGAACCGCCGAGAACTTTAATGCACATCATTTCCTTGGCTCCTGTGTTATCTGCTGATTTCAGCATGGACTGAACCTGTATCATGCCGGTACCTCCTTCCAATATCGCTTAACTTTGAATGTTAAAATTAGCGAGCCTTTTCTATTATCTCTGCGAGTCTCCACCTTTTGTCCTTGCTAAGCGGGCGAGTCTCCATTACCTTTACTGTATCGCCTATTGCACATTCGTTATTTTCGTCATGTGCCTTTAATTTATAAGTTCTCTTAATAATCTTTTTATACAGAGGATGTTTTACTCTTGTCTCAACAGCAACAACGATTGTCTTATCCATCTTGTCGCTGACAACCTTACCAACTCTGGTCTTCCGTATCGCTCTCTCCACCAAACCGGATGCCTCCTTTCATTAAATCAAATGTCAAGCCTGTACGCCTTTTATTTCTCTTTCCCTCATCACTGTTTTGATTTGGGCGATTGATTTCTTAACTTGCTTTAGCTTCATAGGATTTTCCAGTTGATTTGTTACAAGCTGGAAACGAAGTTTAAACAGTTCCGACTTGAGTTCTAACAATTCCTTCTGAAGCTCTTCATATGTTAACTCTCTCATATCACTGACTTTCATTCGTTTCACCACCCATTTCATTGTTGCGGGTTATGAATTTACATTTGACAGGAAGCTTATGCATGGCAAGTCTCAAAGCCTCTCTGGCAGTTTCTTCAGGAACTCCCGCAATTTCAAATAATACTCTTCCAGGTTTTACTACTGCTACCCAATACTCAGGAGAACCTTTACCGCTACCCATACGAGTTTCAGCAGGTTTCTTGGTAACCGGTTTGTCAGGGAATATTTTTATCCAAACCTGACCGCCTCTTTTTGTAAAACGAGTCATTGCTATTCTTGCTGCCTCTATCTGGTTACTTGTAATCCAAGCCGGCTCGGTAGCCTGCAGACCGTACTCTCCGTAAGCCAGGGTATTGCCTCTGGTAGCTACACCGGTCATTCTGCCTCTGTGTACTCTTCTACGCTTTACTCTTTTTGGCATTAACATTACCGTTCGCCTCCTTCTGCTTTCTTTTCCTTTTTAACAGCAGGAAGAACTTCACCTTTATATATCCATGTCTTTACACCAAGCTTGCCGTATGTTGTATTAGCTTCTGCAAAGCCATAGTCAATATCCGCCCTCAATGTCTGAAGGGGAATGGTACCTTCGTGATAATGCTCACTTCTGGCAATTTCAGCTCCTCCAAGTCTTCCGGAAACGGCAGTTTTAATGCCTTTCGCTCCAAGCTTCATTGCCCTTGACATTGCCTGTTTCATTGCTCTTCTAAAGGAAATTCTCTTCTCAAGCTGTGCTGCTATGTTTTCAGCTACAAGCTGTGCATCGGTTTCAGGTGATTTGATTTCAGTAATATTGATTAATACACTTTTACCAGTAAGAGCTTCAACTTCCTTGCGTAACTCCTCAATACCTGCTCCTCCCTTGCCAATGACCAGGCCCGGTTTTGCAGTATGAACATTAACCTTTATTTTGTTGGCAGCCCTTTCTATCTCAATTCTGGATACACCTGAAATATATAATTTCTTCTTTATAAATGTTCTTATCTTAACATCTTCAACCAATAAATCGCCGAAGTTTTTCTTGTTGGCATACCATTTGGTATCCCAGTCTTTAATTATACCTATTCTCAATCCATGTGGATTTACCTTCTGGCCCATTCTCCAACCTCCTTCTTATAAAATACTGTGTTTTAAAGGAACGATTATCTTTCCTTCACTACCACTGTAATGTGGCTGGTCCTTTTTCTTATCCTGTTTGCGCTTCCGCGAGCTCTCGGCATTATCCTCTTCAAGGTTGGTCCCTGAGTGGCATATGCTTCGGCAACATAAAGATTGTCTCTATCCAATCCGTTGTTGTTAGTTGCATTTGCTTCGGCTGATTTAAGAAGCTTCAATAAAAGCTCTGATGCTGCTTTTGGCGTATATCTTAATATAGCATAAGCCTCATCGATATTCTTATTCTTAATAAGGTCCAAGACGATTCTAACCTTTCTTGGTGAAATTCTGGCATGCATGAGCACTGCCCTTCCTTCATCCTTGCCTATCCCAAGAACTTTTCTTTCCTTCTTGGTAAGCAGAGCAGGTTTTTGAAACTGTCTGTGGGTCTTACTGTATACGTCCAAGATCTGTTCTTTATCTTTCAAAAGCTCTTCCTTAGATCTAACCTTTTTCTCCAACTGGAATTCCTCCTTTCGGCATTAAGCTTGTAACTTATCTTATTACAGCGCCTGCCTCGGCACTGGTGTTATAGTCTTTTAATTTTATTTGAGGGCTGTGGACTTTTCTGTATGGTGCCCGTGTCCTCTAAATGTTCTTGTCGGTGCAAATTCGCCAAGCTTATGTCCCACCATATCTTCAGTTATATACACCGGTACATGCTTTCTACCGTCATGCACTGCAATAGTATGTCCAACCATCTGAGGGAAAATCGTTGATGCTCTTGACCAGGTCTTTAGAACCTTCTTGTCATTGGCCTTGTTCATTTCCTCAATTCTCTTTAAAAGCTTTAAATCAACGAATGGCCCCTTCTTTAAAGATCTACTCATTTGGTGTTAGTCCTCCTTTCCTTACTCCTGAAACTACTTACGCTTAACTTAATAATTATTTCTGTTTCCTTCTCTTGACTATGAACTTGTCAGACTTCTTATTCTTCTTTCGAGTCTTATAACCAAGTGTTGGCTTGCCCCAAGGAGTAACCGGACTCGGTCTTCCAATAGGCGACTTTCCTTCACCACCGCCATGAGGATGATCTACAGGGTTCATAACAACACCACGTACTGATGGTCTTTTACCCAGCCATCTGCTTCTGCCGGCTTTACCTATCTTAATGTTTTCGTGTTCGATGTTGCTTAACTGGCCAATAGTTGCTTTACATGAGATTCTAATCATTCTTACTTCCCCTGAGGGCAACCTTATTTGTGCATAATCGCCTTCCTTAGCCATTAGCTGCGCTGAACCACCGGCTGATCTTACTAACTGTCCGCCTTTTCCGGGCTTCATCTCTATATTGTGTATCATAGTACCGACTGGGATATTTGCAAGCGGGAGTGCATTGCCCGGCTTGATGTCAGCGTCAGGACCTGATTCCAGGACGTCGCCGACAGTTACATCCAAAGGAGCCAGTATATATCTCTTTTCTCCATCCACATAGTAGAGAAGAGCAATATTTGCAGTCCTATTTGGATCATATTCGATGGCTGCTACTTTTGCCGGTATGCCATCCTTATCTCTCTTAAAGTCGATAATTCTATATTTTTGCTTAGTTCCGCCACCATGGTGACGAACGGTGATCCTACCGTAAACATTTCTACCGCCGGTCTTCTTTTTTGTTTCCAAGAGACTCTTTTCAGGCTCTTTCTTTGTAATATTACTAAAAGTGGAAACAGTCATAAACCTTCTTGCGGGAGAAGTAGGACTATACTTTTTTACTGCCATTTCTTCTCACTCCTTAATATAAATGCGTTCTAATAGTGATCGTTTCCTATCATTACTGTGTTACTCCAAACTCTTCAATGCTTGTTTTGTACTTCTTAGCATTGACGGCTTCCTTGCCACCCTTTGTCAGGTATGTCTGACCAGCGGGTTCAAGGTCTATCTTTACAACAGCTTTCTTCCAGTCAGGTCTCGGTCCAATATGAACTCCCATTCTCTTGATCTTTCCTTCATAATTTGCCGTGTTGACCTTAACTACCTTAACGTTGAAAAGCTTTTCAACTGCATTTTTGATCTCTGTCTTCGTAGCCTTTACATCAACAATAAATGTGTATTTACCAGATGCAATCTCCATGTTGCTTTTCTCTGTTATAAACGGCCTAATAATAATATCCTCAGGTGCTCTCATTATGCGTACACCTCCTCGACCTTTTCAACGGCATCCTTTGTAATAATGAATTTCTCATATTTAAGAATGTCGAATACGTTAATTGTATTTACAAATGCTGTCTTTACTCCAGGTAAATTTCTTGCAGATTTTTCAATTGCCTCGTTCTTGCCGTCGATGACGATAAGAGCGCTGGTATCTACCTTTAAGGATTTAAGAACATTTACCATTTGCTTTGTTTTTATGCTGTCAAAATTTAATTTATCAAGTACAATAATCTCATTTTCATTAACCTTTGAAGTAAGAGCAGATTTAAGTGCTAGTCTCTTCAGCTTCTTTGGAATAGTGTAAGAATAGCTTCTTGGTTTAGGTCCAAGAGCGATTCCTCCCTTAATCCACTGTGCTGATCTTGTACTGCCATGTCTAGCCCTACCTGTTCCCTTCTGTCTCCAGGGTTTTCTACCGCCACCGCTTACCTCGCTTTTTGTTTTGGTGGACTGGGTACCCTGCCTTTTGTTTGCTAGCTGATTTTGCACTGCGAGATGAACTGCATTCTCGTTGACATCTATACCGAATATATTGTCACTGAGCTCAATTTCTCCGACAGTCTCGCCTTTCATATTATATAAATCAATCTTTGGCATAATCGCTTCCTCCTCCCATCAGTATTACTTTTCAGTTTTGACAGTTCCTTTGACAACAATCAAACCGCCTTTTGGTCCGGGTACTGCACCCTTAATAAGCAGCAAGCTTCTTTCGCTGTCAACCCTGAATACCTCGAGGTTCTGAACTGTTACCTTTTCTGCTCCCATATGGCCAGGTTGTTTCTTTCCTTTGAACACTCTACCAGGATTTGTTCCTGAACCCATGGAACCGACTCTTCTGTGATACTTTGAGCCGTGAGTTGCAGGACCGCGGCCATGTCCATATCTCTTTATAACACCCTGGAATCCTTTACCTTTTGAAATACCGCTTACATCAACCTTATCACCGTCACTGAACATGTCAGCTACTTTGATTTCCTGACCAACCTCATACTTATCAATATCTTCTGTTCTAAACTCTCTAAGATACCTTCTGGCTGAAACTTTTACCTTTGTAAAAGCGCCTTTTTCAGGCTTATTGAGCTTCTTTTCGGGAATTTCTTCATATCCGAGCTTCAATGCATTGTATCCGTCGCTTTCAACAGTTTTCTTCTGAACAACTGCGCACGGACCAGCCGCAATAACCGTAACAGGTATTGCAAGGCCTGCTTCATTGAACACTTGAGTCATTCCGATTTTCTTGCCTATTATAAATTTGCTCATTCTCTTACCTCCTAATATCATTGGTTCGCAAGCATTTGCGAACATGATCTCTCATTTTAACTGCAATTGATAGAATCAATCGCCGTTTAAGTCCCTACAGCTTTATCTCGATGTCGACGCCGGCCGGTAAATCAAGACGCATAAGTGCATCAACTGTCTTTGGTGTTGGTAGCAATATGTCTATCAGCCTTTTATGTGTTCTCATTTCAAACTGCTCACGTGCATCCTTATACTTATGAGGAGCTCTTAATATCGTAACAATCTCCTTCTGTGTAGGTAGCGGAACGGGTCCGGAAACCTGTGCTCCGGTTCTTTTTGCAGTGTCCACAATTTTCTCAGCAGACTGGTCAAGAACTTGATGATCATATGCCTTCAGTCTGATTCTGATTTTCTGGTTGTTTGCCATACAATAACCTCCTTAATAATGTTAGGGACCGCGTACACTCCCTTTTCACTGTTACGTACAACAAGCATCTTTCTGTACACTATGCCGGGTGTTTCCTGTTTAGCTATTTAAAAACCCAGGACTCTTACAAAGCCTTCCGGCTTGTAAAACCTGGGCTGTACCTTACAAACAGACACACTTAACGTGTGCTCGCAAAATGTACAGTGACTTGTCGCCCGGTTTCAAGAATCGGACATTCTCCTTGAAAGTTACCTATCCTTTAAGGATAGCAATCTCCCAAATCATCGTATGTCATGTCACAGCAAGAGATATTTTACTACACATTATTTTAAAATGCAAGTACAATTTTCATTAAACTCATAAAAATCTTTCTCTTAACTCCTCACTTGATGCCGGCGACAAGTAACATACAGGTATGTCGAATATTGTCTTAGCGCCGCTGGCACCTTCTCTTGCCAAGCGATAGGCTGCCCTGGCATATGCTACCAATACACTTGCAGTGAATTCTGGATTGCTTTCCAGTACCAGGCTGAATTCTATCCTTTGTTTTGTGGCTTCACCCGTATTTCCCGTAAAAATAACAGTGCCGCCATGAGGCATTTTACTGTGATTCTTGATAAGCTCATCCTCTGTTACAAATTTCACTGTGGTGTTGTAGTTGGCAAAGTAATCAGGCATACTTTTTATAGTCTTTGTGATTTCATCAAGATTAGCATCAGGCTCAGCCACAACATAGCATATTCTTTCATGCTTTTCTCTTGTAGAAAGCTCAGGCTGCGAACCCGTGCGGACCTTATCTAAAGCTGATTCAATAGGAACGGTATATTGTATTGCATTCTTAACACCCTTTACCCGTCTTATGGCATCGGAATGCCCTTGACTTACACCTTTTCCCCAGAATGTATAGTCCCTGCCGTCCGGCAATATGGAAGCACTCAGCAGCCGGTTAAGAGAGAATAGTCCGGGATCCCAACCAACAGAAATAATCCCCACCTTACCTGATTTTTTTGCTGCTTCGTCAACATTATTAAAGTGCTCGTTGATCTTTGCATGTGTATCGAAGCTGTCAACAATATTAAAAGCACTTACAAGTTCAGGTGATTGCTTTGGTAAGTCTTTTGCCGAGCCTCCGCATAAAATCATAACATCAATGTCACCTTCATATTTGTATATTTCTGATATGTTAATTACATTGTTCAACGATTTTATTTCGTTGACATTCCTGCGTGTGAAAATCCCAGTCAAATGAAAATCGTGGTTTTGAGCCAGCGCTTTTTCCACACCTTTTCCTAAATTTCCGTATCCGACTATTCCTACTTTTATTTTATCTTTCATACATTTCTTCGGTTTAAACCGGACTCCCTTCCTTTTTATTAAAAGATTATATCATGATTTATCATATAATTGACCATAAGCGTTTGGCGTAAGCTAAAATTTCGCTCGGCCGTAAATCCCATAAGCCATAATTTCGCTCGGCCGTAAATCCCATAAGCCATAATTTCGCTCAGCCGTAAATCCCGCCGGAAGCATATAATAACTTCATTTATGAGGTTATTACTAAATTTTATAGAATATTTTTCGCTTATAGTAAAATATTCTTACCCCAAAAAATGTTGTGAGGCATCAGATGGACAAAATTTCAATTAATGGATGCTTTGAGTTGCCATAATTCGTATAATCA
>CAZPMC010000014.1:0-50763 GCA_964587755.1 uncultured Oscillospiraceae bacterium | reverse complement strand
GGTGCCGAAGGCCGGACTCGAACCGGCACGGTATTGCTACCGGTGGATTTTGAGTCCACTACGTCTGCCAATTCCATCACTTCGGCAAGAGTGCTTTTGTTTATGCAAAGAGAATTATACAACAGTTAATTATCATTTGTCAATGAAAATCCCTGTACCATCCCATATTTTTCAGCTTCACTGATAATCTGCTGCTTCGTCAGATTTTTAAAAGGGTCCTTTCCCGACTCATAGATTAAGCTGACAGTCGCCGTTATGATAATACCTATACCAATCCCCAATATTATACTCTTTACATTAAAATTACTCATTTAAACTCTTCCTTTGCAAAGACGTTATTTTCTTAAGCCTAAAATCAACTCAACCTCGCCTTTTCCAATGTTAAGCCTTTGGGCAATATCCGCATTCTTAATACCTTCTCCGGAAAGTCTTATAACCTCGGAATATTTATTTTTTATCGGAATAATCTTATCAGCCTTTTTCACATTTCCATGGTGGGTCGTTCCTGAGTGCTTCAAATAAGCTGTAGAGGCTTCAACCGTATTTATGATTCCGCTGTTTGCAGCTACAGCCTCTGTTATGATTTCCTCCTGCACAGGCTGAGTGGAAGATTCAAGCCCGCCAGGCTTTAACTTATCATTAATTTTGTCTATTCTCTTTTCAGCATCGGAGAGATTTCTTGAAAGCTCTTCATTTTTTAAGTCCATTTGATTGACGATATAATCGGAAAACTTATTTAGCTCCTCAATCATCAATTCTGCATCATTGATTATTTCAATGAGCTCCTGCTTTTTTTTCTCATAGCTTTTCATGAAACCGAAAGATTTTCTTTTATCGAAAAATACAAGAATAAGAGAGAATAGAACTAAAAGTATTCCCAGGAAAATTAAGCTTATGTAAAACCCGTCCATCATAACACCTCAATTTAATTGCCTAACGGAACAGAAAAGGCAATTATTTTTCTTTTGTATTAAGCTATATTTTAATATCTATTGTACTAGTATTTAGTTTATTATTCAACTTATTAGAACTATTTTCCTTCTTTTCTCCGGGTTTTTCTTTTGATTTATCTTTTTTTTGACCTTTTTCTTGATTATCCCTTTGTTTTTCGGATATTCTGACATTATGAGTTTGGTCATGTGAATAAACCTGCCTCAATTCATCCTCTGATTTTTGGCGGGTGACATACGCCTGCTGCTCCTGATGCAATATATTTCTTTGTGCAACATCACTTGTAGCCTTTGCAGCATCAACCGTTCTTGGCATCATAACCTGAAAGTCAATAGGTTTTATGGACAAAATATCACTTCCTTGCCAGCATTGGCTGCTTAGAAACTTGTCACTTGTCAATCGGTCCTACCCGGATATCAGCCCCATCCCGGTATAAAGTACAATACTGCAGATTTTCTCTCACATACATAAGACATGAACCGATTGCTACCTTTGTGCCGGGATAAATGTAATTATATGCTCTTACCTTTCCGTATGCTTCCTGTTGGAGCTGTCCCTCTATAGAAGCAACTTCTGCCTTATATTCATTTAGCTTGTTTGTAAAAAACAGCCTTGTTCTTACGCTTTTAGCCATTATCTCCTGCTTTTCCGGAGTAAGGGCTCCCATCATCTCCAGCTTTTTGAGCAGTGTAATAGCCTGCTCTGCTTTTCTAAGGTCAGTCTCCATTGTAGATATTTCATCTTTTAGATTTTTATAGCGTTCTCTCAATGTTGGATCCACACCAACCTCTATATCCGTAACAGTTGCCAAATATGAACCAATTACCTTAGCCACTATTTCCTTGCCGACTTTTGTTGTGCCTCCAACAAGCAATCCTTTCTTGCCAGAGAGCTCAAGCTTGTTTCCACATTTAACGTTGCTGTGCATAATGGCTTCGGACTTAATATTGTTTTGTGCTTGTACATTGCTGTTTTCAATAAATCTGGCTATAATATCGCCGCCACTGATAAGTATCCCTTTACCCATTCCTGACATTCCTCTTCGAAGGATAATATCTCCGCCGGCTTTTATTGTTGCACCTTCAACAACGCCCCAAACTTCTACATTTCCGCCTGCCTCAATAGAAAAGCCAGAAAGTACATTTCCCCTAACCAATACATGCCCAACAAAGTTTATATTTCCAGTGGAATTATCAACATCCGCAGGTACCTCATAAGTAGAAAATACATGGACTTTTCCATCCTGATAACTTACCTGGCCACTTATATTTGCAAGTAGTGTCAATCCATCCTCCGACGGACTGACGTTTCGTCCCTTGGGCAAAACAGCAGGCTTTCCATTTGCTGCGGGTACATCTGTTCCTAAAACAGTTTTTCCCGGAGTCCCTGCAGTTGGAGGAATAAGAGTACAAAGCTTCTGCCCTTCAGCGACGCATTCAATAAGGTTCAGCTCTCTGAAATCCACCCGTCCATCCTCAAGTATGGTAGGCTTTGACTGTTTATTTAAATCAAAATGAAATTCAATTTTTCCGTTTTGTCCGTTTATTGGCGGAGTCCCCTCAGCAACTGTTATCATTTCACCATATATGGGGTATTTTACAATCGCCTCAATATTAGCCTTATTAATGCCATATATTACACCATTCTCATTAAGAACAGACAAAACTTCATCAAAAGTCATCATTCGCCCGTTTTCAGGAGGAGTAAATGATACGCTCGCCTTCATTTTGTCGGGTGTTATAAATACACTTGCCGTCGCATCAATCTTTAATTCCTCCTGAGGTTCTGCAATTTTAACAGGAGCTTTGGTTGCTGCTTTAACAGCAGCTTCAACTATATCCTTGTTAAAACTTCTTACCTTTTTACGTGCAAGCTTGTCTATGACATCATTAACCTGTACTGCCCTACTGCGGCCTACAGGCGGGAATACGGTCAGATAAACACCGTCTTTTTGGAATGATATTTGAAAAAAACCCTCGTTAATATCATGGCTACTATCCTTTATTCCGTCCAAAAGTGCAACCCCCTAATAAGTTCAAATATGAATTCGTCTGCGTATATAGTCATTCGTTTATCAGAGATTTATGCTTTGATAGTTTGCCCCTCAAACGCATAATTGCTTTTGTATGAAGTTGTGATATCCTTGATTCAGATACCTTCATTATTGCACTAATTTCCTTTAAAGTCAAATCTTCATAGTAGTACAAGGTGAGGACTGTTCTTTCTTTTTCAGGCAATTTATCTATAGAATCCCCTAAAATATCTTTCAGCTCATTTAACTCGGCTTCTCTCTCAGGACTATTGGGGTTTGTTCCATTCTGAACATCTGTATCTATCTCGTAATTCTGCTCTAAAAAGTCTTCCAGGGACACCATAGAAGCGACATTGACTTCATTAATCAGCTTGTTGAATTCCTTTAGTGATATACCAAGCTTTTGTGCTATTTCACTGTCAGTAGCAGAACGTCCGAGAGTATTTTCAAGTTCCCTGTATGCCTTCTCCAACTCTTTGTTCTTCTGCCTTAATGACCTTGGTACCCAATCTAATTCACGGATGCTGTCGATTATAGCGCCTCTTATTCTCAAAGAAGCATATGTTTCAAATTTCACACCTTTACTTATATCAAATTTGTCAATTGCATCAATGAGTCCAAAAACTCCAAAGCCAATGAGATCATCGTACTCAATATTTGAGCCAAAATAAATATTGAGCCTTCCAGCAACTAGTTTGACAAGATGAGCGTACTCTAAAATCAGAGCTTCTCTTATTGCCAAATCTTTAGTTTCACTGTATTGCTTCCATAAGCTAAATTGTTTATCATTGGTAACTTGCATTGGAATCCCCCGATACTAAATGCTAATCTGAAATTTTTGATCTAATTGCTTTGCTAACATGCAACGGCTTAAAATCGTCATCCTCATTCTCATCTATTTCCAGCCCTGCCTCACCTTGCCCATCTGATGACATCTGGCCGGTATTGCTCTGTGATGTACTACTGCTCATTTTAGGCAGTATTTGCTCTTTGTCTTTCACTTTTTGCTTTTTTGACTCTTCTATTCCCTTCAACGCATCATTTATCAGCTTTTCTCTAACTTCCTTTTTTACGGATATAATGTTATTTCTTATGTATAGACCTAACACAAAAAAAGCTACCATCATAACAGCCATACGTATATAAATCTCACTGCTTGCCATTCCTGACGCGTAACCTGCTATGCCTCCTGCCAGAGCAGCTAAAAACCCTAACATCAAAGGTAGCTTGTAGATGCGCTCCATTCCTCAAATCTCCTTTACTCCATGTCCAATTGTCTTTATTGTAAGCATTCCGTTTTCGGAATTTAATACAATGGTCCTACCGTAGTTGCCACCGGTATCCTCTGCCAGAATCGGTATTTTAAGCTGACCGAGTACCACCTTTGATGCGATTACATTCCGCATGCCTATGCGCATTATCTCAGATGTATCATTAAAGGAAAACATCTGGGCACCTCCTGCTAATTTTGCAACAATTTTTGATTTTGCCGCACCAAGAGCTGCCATGTCATCAACTAATTTAAATATAGCTGTATCTGCGAATTTGGCAATATTTATATTGTTCCTTGCATGCTTGCTGGATGGCAGCATTATATGGGCAAGTCCAACTACTTTTTTTACTGGCTCATACAGAGCTATTCCAACACAGGATCCCAGCCCCAGTGTAGTAATTAAGCATGGATGCCTTGCGGATTGTAAATCAGCCATTCCAACCTTGATAAGATTATTCATTTTTTATATTACTCCTAAAGCCTTAAGTAAGACATCATAGGTCTCAATGTCCGGTATAAGAAAAAACTCGCCCAGAATTCGTTTATATCCATCTAAAAACTCTGTTTCAATGTAAAGCGCCGTATCCCCTACCTTACCAAACTGAATTGCAGGGACACTTAATATAGCTCCTGCCATGTCAATTGCAAGCTCAGGTACCGATGGTTTAATCCGGAGATTTGTAAGAGTTGATAAAGCTGACAGGTATGAGCTTGCCATAATGTTTCCGATTTCCTTAAGAGCAGAAATATCAATTTCACTAAATTCATCAGAGGGGTCTGATTGTCTTCTCATTAGCATGTTTACTAATGATGATGCTGCTTCCTTTTGAAGTATAAACATGATATATCCGGTAAGATCACCGCTTATTTGAAGTAAAATCCCCACTACGGTTAACTCCGCCCCGCCTAAAATTTCACTAATATCCTTAAATTCAAGAATCTTTGCAACCGGTACTTTCATATCTACTTTGTTGTCCAGCATTTTAGCCATGGCTGTTGCGGCACTTCCCGCCCCAATGTTTCCTATTTCCTGCAAAACATCTAGCTGCATATTATTTAGCTCGTCTATACCTTTTATCATACAAATCTCCTCACCTTCGGCCAATCGGATTATATGGAGCTTTCCAATGCTACTAAATTTTCAAGATTCAATAAGTTAATAATTCTGCCATTATATCTTGCTATGCCAAGCAAAAATTCATTTGAAACCTCTGAAGCTATATTTCCGACATTATCAATCATCTCGTCATTAATACCCAAAACCTCAGTAACAGAATCAGCAATTAACCCTACTGACATTTCATCAATATTGATTATTATAATCCTTGTATCCTCACCAAAAACGTCATCAGCCAGACCAAATCGTTGTCTCAGGCTCATTATGGGAATAATTTCACCTCGTAGATTAATAACTCCTTTTATATAAAACGGTGTATTAGGAACTCTGGTTATATCCATTTTCTTTTCGATTATAGTTGTTATCTTTAAAATTTCAATTCCGTACTCTTCGGTACCAAGCTTTAAGCCTAAATATCTCCTAGTGCCCTGAATACTGTAATTAGCCATTAGAAGGCCTCCTTTCTCAATGCGCCAATGCGTTTATATCAAGAATAAGTGCAACATTACCGTCACCAAGTATTGTCGCGCTGGTAATTCCTTTGACTCCTGCCAGCATTTTTCCCAAGGATTTTTGTACTATCTCACGCTGTCCAAGTATTTTATCAACTACGAAGCCCGTAAGCCTTTCTCCTTTTTTAACAACTACCAGTTTTAGGGCTTTGGGTTCATCTTCTCCTTTGGGAACATTAAGTATCTTATCAAGTCTTACAATCGGGATGATTGAATCCCTATAAAGGATTACCTCCTGCTTTTGCACCATTTTAACATCGTCTGGTTCAAAGTTGGAAATCTTTTGAATCGAGCTTAGCTGAATAGCGTATTTTTCATTTCCTACCTGAACAAGCAGAGCCTGGATTATTGCCAGAGTAAGCGGAAGTCTTATGATGAACTTGCTACCTACACCATACTCGGATTCTACCTCAACGCTGCCTCCGACATCTTCTATTTTACTGCGGACAACATCAAGGCCGACACCTCTGCCTGATACATCTGTTACCTTTTCCGCAGTGCTAAAGCTTGGCAAGAAAAGAAAGTTTATTATTTCCTTCTGGGAAAGGGTTGTAGCCGATTCCTTGTCAACAATTCCTCTTTGGATGGCCTTACTAAGAACGCTTTCAGTATCGATTCCGCCACCGTCGTCTTCCACCTCAATTACTACGTTACTGCCTTCCTGATATGCGCGAAGGGCAACATTACCGGCTTTTGGCTTGCCGGCTGCCACTCTTGTTTCAGCGGGTTCAATTCCGTGGTCGCAGGAATTTCTCAATAAATGTATCAACGGATCGCCTATCTCATCTATTACGGTTCTGTCAAGCTCAGTTTCCTCACCTGACATGGTCAGTAATATTTCTTTTCCTAATTCTTTTCCAAGATCTCTTATCATTCTCGGGAAGCGGTTAAATACTGTCTCAACTGGCACCATTCTGACCTTCATCACAGAATCATGAAGGCTTGAAGTAATTTTCTCAAGGTATTCCAATGTCTCAACGCACTCGGGAGTTCTTTCAATACCCTCCAGTCCTTCTAGTCTGGTTTTCTGAATAATAAGCTCACTTACAAGATTTAAAAGAACGTCAAGTCTGCCTATGTCAACTCTAACTGTCTTACCAACCCTGCTCTTCTTGGATGCTATATCGGTACCGGCATTCAATTTACCCCTATGGTCTTCAGACCCAGGGCCGAATTTGTCAGATGCGGCATTATCAGCGGATGCAGCGGAGCCCTTTGTTTTAACAGCGTCTTTGTCCTTAGCCTTTATCAAGCTGATAATTACTTCATCAACCTCAGCAATTGAATTGAGCTCTTTGTTTAAAACCTCTGCATCCTCTTCTGAAAGAACAACTAAGGTGAACTCAAAATCAAATTTTTCATCCTCAATATCCTGTACCTTAGGCTCGGATTTTATAATTTCACCGTATTTCTCAATGGCTTTAAAAATAATAAAGGATCTAGCGGATTTTAAAACACAGCCTTTATTTAACCTTATTGTTATTTCAAAGGAATTGCTCCCCATTCCGGCAGCTTTATTTATCACATTGATATCGTATTCGTTTAGATATAGATTGGAAGCCCCTTGTAGTATATCGGTTGCGGGCTGGGAGATCTGCTCTTCTTTTGGACTGTCTTCACCTATTATCTTTTTCAGCTTGTTAATTAACCCTATATTTTCCTCCAGACCCTCAGACTGTGTCTCTTCAACCATCGTTGTATAGCTTTCCAGTGCGTCAAGGCACTCAAACAATATATCAATATGATGTGGTTGCACTTTTATTTCGCCACTTCTTAATACCGAGAGCACATTTTCCATGTCGTGGGTCAATCTGGCCATTCTTGTAAACCCCATCGTTCCGGACATGCCCTTTAGTGTGTGTGCTACCCTGAAAATTTCATTAACCAGTGACACATCCTCCAGATCCATTTCCATTTTTAGAAGACATTCATTTAGGCTTTGTAAATGTTCCTTGCTTTCCTCAATAAAGATATCCAGATACTGATTCATGTCCATTATTGATCCACCCCCAAGTATTTTACAATTACCTCCGCAATCTTTTTCAGAGGTACTACTTCATCCACAACTCCGGTATTGATTGCCGATTGGGGCATTCCATTCACAATACATGATTTTCCATCCTGAGAAATGATAATGCCCTTATTTTTGTTCTTTATATTCGTAACTCCTTCACTTCCATCTGAGCCCATCCCCGTCATTATTATTCCAATTACATTTGGGAAGTTGGTAGATGCAATTGAGTTCATCATCACATCTACTGATGGCCTGTGCCCTCCAACAGGAGGTAGCTGTGTAAGTTTTATATAAAGGACGTTTAATGCATTTTTATGAACCTCCATATGGTAATCCCCAGGTGCTATATATACATGTCCAGGTTTTATTACCTCATTATTCTCAGCTTCTTTTACAACAAGAGAGCTTAACATATTCAGCCTTTCAGCCAGGGATCTGGTAAAACCGGCTGGCATGTGTTGCACCACTAGCACAGCAGCAGGTATATCGCCTGGTATATTAGGTATAACAGTCTGCAATGCCTTTGGACCTCCGGTAGAAGTACCAATTGCAATTAGAGCTCTCAATTCTTCGCATCTGCGATTTTCTTTCTCAGTATTAACCAGCACTGGTACAGGTTTTGCCTTGCTTTGCTTTACAACTCTTTTGCGAATGTTCCTTGTCATTCGCACCTTTTCGATTATTTCCTTCTTTTTCTTTTCTCCCGCTATATCAAATAAACTGGCGGGCTTTGTAATAAAGTCTATGGCTCCTGCTTCCAATGCATCAATCGTAGCTTTTTCCCCGCTTATGGTATGGCTGCTGAGCATTATAATGTGAGAGTCAGTTATTTTTTGAAGTTCCTTTAAGCAGCTTATACCATCTAAATAAGGCATTTCCACATCAAGGGTTATTACATCGAAATTTCCGGCCTTTGCTTTTTCCAGGGCATCTACTCCGTTATTTGCAGTGGCTTTTACGTCTATATCACCGGCACTCTCCAAAATGTCTGTCAATATTTTGCGCATAAAGGCTGAATCGTCAACCACCAATACGCTTATATTCCGCTTCATGCCTATACCAATCCTCTTCTTCTCATTTTTCTTTGTTCATTAAAAATAAATTTTATTACTGCTTCCTTATCTTTATCATTTATTCTGATATACGCAATACCTATTATATATTTAAGCCTTCCCTTGGTTTCCTTCTCCTCATATCTTTTAACACAGCCAAAAAATCTTACCTGCTTGCTTTCGTCTGTCTTAATAATACACTCAACAATACTACCTATATCTAACTTTTCATCAAGCATTATGCCGATTCCGCCACCGCTTAAGTTGTTGGTCAGTGCTTTCTTAAACGGTATGTGTTCATTGTCCTGCGGGTCCAGAGAATCGACAACTCTGTACTCAACCTGCATAAAATATTCAAGCCTGAAATATTTCCGCCTTTGCACCGTCGTGATTTTCCCCGTTAGCTTAAGCTTCAAATATTGAAGGTTTTCTACCGTCTGCCTGTCTTTGACTTTTGCACGAAATTTAAAACGCTTACTACTTATACCCCTCTTATCTGTAAAATAAACATCCAGCTCAGAATCTAAGGGTACCGGATAAATTTTTCCCTGGAAAATCGGTGCGGCTATAATTGCATTTGTTTCATCCTCAACCCCCTCAAACTTGCTTATCATAACAGGTGCAGTTCGAAGGCCATCCTCGTCTAGAATCTCAAGCTCAAGTCTTGTCCCTACCTTCACCTGTGTAAGTTCCATTACAATCCCCCAATACAATCTGCTTGTTTAGGATTTCAAAATGCTAACAAGCTTATTAAGAAACCCCTTTACGCCCAGGTATTGCTGTTGCGCTTCGTCATCCCCTTTCTGTGTCAATGCTTCTGACAGCTGTCGGATGTTTTTTGTCGCAGTGCTTTTAGGAAAACTCAACAAAAATGGCTGCTGCTGCTTAACAGCTTTAATAACTGCATCATCGTTCAATATGTACCCCATCGGTTCCAGCTTAATACCTAAAAATCTATCAGCTACCATTGCCAGTTTATTATTAACATCATTTGCCTCTGCAACAGAGTCTGCCTTATTTACTATCATCTTAATTTTCTTGTTAATATCCCTGTTGGACACCATTTTTATAAGAGCATAGGCATCCGTTATAGAAGTAGGCTCCGGTGTAGTAATAAGTAAAACCTCATCAGCTGCCATTATAAAGCTCATAATATTTTCTGACAATCCTGCTCCGGTATCAATTATTATAATGTCCGCAAGCTTGTCCAAAAGAGACATGTTTTCAACAAATCTGGAAATTTGGTTTTTGTCAAGCTTGATCAGTTCTTCAACGCCCGAGCCACCGGAAATAAATCTTATGTTCTTAGGACCGTCAGCTAATACTTCAAGTATATTTTTTTTGTTGTTAATTACATCTACTAATGTAAACCGCGGTATTATTCCAAATAGCACATCAATATTAGCAAGTCCGAAGTCTGCATCTAGTATTATCACTCTGTACCCCATTTCGCTTAACGAAATGGCAAGATTAATAGTTATATTAGTCTTGCCGACACCACCTTTGCCACTGGTTACCGTAATAACCCTGGATGTTCTTTTAACCGGCGCAGGCAGAGCAATTACACGGTTTACAGCATTCTTTAGTCTTAGATTTTCAATGACCTCTCTTAATTTTTCCGCCTGGTCCATCATCTAAACTATGCTCCCAATTAGGTTTTTTGCTATTTTATCAACATTTGCTGTCTCTATATCGTCAGGTACGCTCTGTCCTGTGGTAATGTATGAGAGGCTTTTGCCTGTGTAGTATTTTACATTCAAAATAATACCTTGAACCGGTGCTTCGTCAAGCTTTGTAAATATAAGCTTATAGTTAGCTAAAAAGCTATAGTGGTTTAGAATTTCCCTGCAATTTCTTATGCTGGTAGTAGCGCTAAGCACTAAGTATATTTCATCTGCACCGGTGGCCATTACCAGAGATTTCAGCTCATCAAAATGAGACTTGTTTTTATGGCTTCTGCCTGCTGTATCAATTAAAATAATATCCTTGTCGGAATGCTGATTCATTGCGTCTTTTATTTCATTGGCGGTGTATACTACCGACAAAGGTATCCCCAATATCTCTGCATAAGTTTTCAACTGTTCCACCGCAGCAATTCTGTATGTATCAGTAGTAATAAGACCTACGGCTTTTTTTTGATTAAGCAGATAATTTGCTGCAATCTTTGCCAGTGTAGTGGTCTTACCTACTCCTGTAGGACCGACAAACATAATAATAGTCGGCTTACCATCGTCTCGTGTCTTTATAATATCGGGCCTTCCCAGGATAGATGATATTGTGCTTTGCAACAATGCTGCCAAATCATTTACACCTGAATTTGTACCTGCTTTTGACGCAGCACTTTCAATAATTTTCCTTGCTAAAACCGGGTCAACTTCATTTTTTAATAAATTATCATAGAACATCTCAGTTATTTTTGGAACTGTTGATGCCATTGCCACCCTTTGCTTCGATGTAATAGCATTATTGGCAATTCCCAGCTGAGTGTATATTTTTTGTAGCATGCCCTCTATATTTAATATTTTATTCTCCAGTTTTGCTATTTTTTCCTCTTTTTCATCAAAATTAATTTTATTGTCAGCTTTGTCGACATAATTAGACTTTTCACTTGCCTTTGGAGTCTCCTTATCTGTTCTAGGTCCTCCATACTCATCAATAGCCGCCAGCACTTCGACCAAAGGCTTGGAAAAAAGCCCGACAAGACCCTTCTTCTTAACCTTTCGCGTGTTTAGTATAACAGCCTCATTGCCAAGATCCATCTTGACTTTAAGCATTGCTTCCTGTGCATTTTTTGCCATGTAACGACGTATTTTCATATGCTCCTCGCAAATCTTTCCATATATATTGTAATTCTACCATAAACGACAATTCTCTTCAATTTTCTAAACCGCTACCACTCCGATTGATTGTATTTCCAGGTTAGGATCCAGTTCATTGTACGAAAGCACCACAATTCCCGGAATTACTTGGTCCGCAAACTTTTTGAAATACAACCGGACCAGGGGTGAAGCCAGGACAATAGGCTGATGGCCAAGCTGCACCAATTTTTGTACCTGCTTTGAGAGGCTTGCGGAAATTGAGTTTGCAACACTGGGTTCCAATGCCAGATACGTTCCTGAATCCGACTTTTGCAATGAATCCATTATTATTTGCTCAAGATTTGGATCAAGTGTAATTACATTTGGGTTTGCCTCTATAAAGAATTTTTTCGATATAGCCCTGCCAAGTGCCTGTCTTGTATATTCGGTTAAAAGGTCGGTGTCATGGGTCACGGAAGCATAATCTGCAAGGGTCTCAAGAATTGTAACCATATCTCTTATTGAAACACCTTCCTTTAGCAGATTGGCAAGCACCTTTTGAACCTCTCCCACAGTCATAAGTTTTGGAATAAGCTCGTCCACAATAACGGGGTAATTTTCACGGACATTGTCAATGAGGACTTGAACCTCTTGTCTTCCAGTTAACTCGTGAGCAAACTTTTTAATAACCTCAGTAAGATGAGTAGCTATTATAGAAGGGGGATCTACAACAGTATAGCCGAGCATTTCCGCTCTCTCTCGCTGCCCCTCGGTTATCCACAAAGCAGGCAAACCAAAGGCCGGCTCTGTAGTATTAATGCCGTCTAGCTCTTCCTCTACATGCCCCGGATTCATTGCCATATAGTTATCAAGCATAATTTCACCGTTTGCTACTTCAACGCCTTTTATTTTAATCTGGTATTTATTTGGTGGCAGTTGAATATTGTCTCTTAGCCTTATTATTGGAACTATCATACCAAGCTCCAGTGCAAGCTGCCTTCTTATCATCACAACCCTGTCAAGAAGATCACCACCTTGGTTGACATCTGCCAGGGGAATAATCCCATATCCGAATTCCAGCTCTATTGGGTCAACCTGAAGCAATGAAACAACATTTTCAGGTTTTCTGATCTCCTCCACCTCATGCTCTTCCACTATAACCTCTTCCTGTTTAATTGCTTCCTTCTTCTGTCTGGAAATATTATATGCCAGGAAAGCAAGTATTGCTGCAAGCAAGAGGAATGGTATGGTAGGCAGAAAAAGTGAAAGTATCAGGCTTAGAACAGATGAAATAGTAAGTACTTTTGAACTGCCAAATATCTGGGAGGTAAAATCCTGGCTCATATCTGAGTCGGAAGCAGCTCTTGTAACGATAAAGCTGGTAGCTGCAGATATCATAAGTGCAGGTATTTGTATGACAAGTCCATTACCGATTGTCAGTATGGCGTATGTCTCAAGAGCCTGCTCCAGTGATTCTCCTCTTGAAACCATTCCGATTATAAGACCTCCAACTATATTTAAAATTGTTACAATAATTCCTGCGATGGCATCGTTCTTAACAAATTTACTTGCACCATCCATTGCACCGTAGAAATCAGACTCCCTTTGAACCTTTTTTCTTCGTGCTTTCGCTTCGGCTTCGTCTATGAGGCCTGCGTTAAGATCAGCGTCAATTGCCATCTGCTTTCCGGGCATTGCGTCTAATGTGAATCTTGCAGCAACTTCAGCGACTCTTTCAGCTCCTCTGGTAATAACAAGAAAGTTCACAATTACTATTAAAGCGAAGATAATGAATCCGACGACCAGATCATTTCCTCCAACAAATCTTCCAAAGCCTTCAATAACATCTCCTGCTTTACCGTCTCTTAGTATAAGTCTTGATGAGCTGACATTAAGGGCAAGCCTGAACATGGTGCTTATAACCAGTAAAGACGGGAAAATTGAAAGCTGCAACGGTTCCGTTAAATATACTGTATTTAATAAAATAATCACAGAAAGGATTATATTGATGGCGTGTAAAACATCAAGGAAAGCACCCGGCATAGGTATTATAAAAGCCAATACAATACCGATTACCATTACCGGGATTGAAGCATCCTTTAATCTCAAATTTCCCCCTCCTTTAAAATTTTTAAATAGCTCTATCTTTACCCTTTAAGCTGTATACAAAGGCAAGTACCTCGGCAACTGCTTGATACAGCTCCTGGGGAATGGCCTGGCCAATCTCCACCGTATCAAAAATAGTTCTTGCCAACTGTTTGTTCTCAACAATTTCTACTCCGTTTTCTTTTGCAATTTCCTTTATCCTGGCTGCAATATAATCCTGACCTTTTGCAATCAGCACCGGTGCCGATGATTCTTGTGCATCATACTTTAATGCGCAGGCATAATGGGTCGGATTGGTTATTATAACATCAGCCTTGGGAATCTCCTGCATCATCCTTCGCATTGATATTTGCCTTTGCTTTTGTTTTATTTTCGACTTAATCTCAGGATTTCCTTCTGTCTGTTTGTATTCCTCTTTTATCTCCTGCTTACTCATCATCAGGCTTTTTTCAAACTCCCACCACTGATACAGATAATCAAATGTTCCTAGTATAATCAAAGCCACACAAATCCTTATAGCTAAGTTAAGGGACGTAACAGCAATAAAGGTAGCCATCTGCATAATCTCCATATTCATAAGACTGAGAATTGCAGAAGCCTTTCCGTTTAAATATGAATATGATATATATCCTATAATAGCTATTTTAAAAATGGATTTTAAAAGCTCAACTACACCTCTCATCGAAAATAATCTTTTAAATCCGCTTATTGGATTAATCTTGTCAAACTTCGGCTTTAGTGTCTCAAGGGTGAAGATAAACCCCACCTGTGCATACCCTACAATTAAGCTTGTAAGCAATGCAATTGCCAATATTGGCCCGATAGCACTTAAAAAAACCAAAACTCCGTCAATAAAAACGCGGACAATAACATCCGGCATATATAAGTCTTCGATTTTGGGATACTCAGTCAGTACCTTTTTCATATATTCAGAAAGAAGACTGTATATATTTTTCCCGAAAACCCTGACAGCCACAAATACAGACATTAATACCAGGGCTGTCGTTATCTCTCTGCTTTGTAACACCTGGCCCTTTTCTCTGGCCTCTCTTCTGCGTTTAGGTGTCGCCTTCTCCGTTTTACCATCTGCCGGACCTCCGGCAAAAAGCTGGAGATCAATTCTTACAATCATTACTGTCCAAGTTCCTTTACATAATTTATCATATTTGCATCAGATGCACCAAAAATCTCCTCCATAATCGATACGAATATTGGGATTGTAATAATTAAAACAGCAAAGCCGAGCAATATTTTCAACGGCATACCTATCACAAAAACATTCATCTGAGGGACCATTTTGGATACAGTCCCTAAGGCTATGTCAGCCAGAAAAATCGCAGATACGATAGGAGCTGCAATTTTAAATCCTGTAGCAAAGATAGTACCAAACACGTTCATGAGCCCGTCTGCCAGACTCGCACCAAAAACCGCACCTGCCAAAGGCAATGTGGCAAAGCTGTCAAAAAGAGCTTTAATAATCATTTGGTGACCGTTTATTGCAAACAAAAGCAGCATACTTATAATAAAATACAAATTTGAGGTTACAGGTATCTGAATGTTGCTTATAGGGTCCATTACGTTGACAATTCCAAAACCTATCTGCATATCAATTACCTCTCCGGCAATATATATAGCAGTAAACGAAAGATATGCGATAAAACCGATTGAAATACCCACAAGGAATTCTTTAATCACAGCAAGAACATATGCAATAATTGACATATCATTATCAAAGCCCTGCACTGCTGTTGTGTTAATAAGAATCAATGCTATAAAAAATGAAAAACCTATCTTAAAATAGGTCGGAATATTTCTTCTTCCAAAAATAGGCGCAATTACAAATAAGCCGGTCATGCGCACAAATACCAGCAAAAATACTTCCAAGCCATTCAATAATAGTCCTGCAGGTATTGTCACCCAAAAAACCTCCAACAGTAATTTATTTACCTGATAAGCTGGTTAATACTCTCATATAAATTCCGAGTATATTCAACAAGCTTCATCAGCATCCACGAGCCAAAGACAGCAAGTCCGGCAAGTACTGCAAGTATTTTAGGAATGAAGGACAAAGCCTGCTCCTGAATCTGTGTTGTAGCCTGGAATATGCTGACCGCAAGACCCACAATCAGGCTCAGCCCAAGCAATGGAGCTGCAACTAACAATATAGTCATCAGTGCATTTTGCGCTAAATTGATTATAGTTCCCTGATCCATATCACATGCTCCTCACACTATCTATGTAATAAACGAAGTAACTAGTGTTTTTGATATCAGCGTCCAGCCATCCACCATTATGAAAAGCAAAATCTTAAAAGGCAGCGAGATCATAACAGGCGGAAGCATCATCATACCCATTGACATCAGCGTACTGGCTACTACCATGTCAATAATTAAAAAAGGAATATAAATTAAAAAGCCGAATTTAAAGGCGATAGTAAGCTCGTTAATTATAAAAGCAGGTATCACAACGGTTAGCGGGAGCTCCATAGGCTCAACCGGGGTTTCAATTTTTGCCAGAGATACAAAAAAAGCAAGTTCTTTTTCATTGTCACCGAACTGCTTGAGCATAAATTTTTTAATAGCCTTAGAGGAATTGTCAAATGCCTCCTGCTGGGTAATCTCACCTCTATTATAAGGCGCATAAGCTGTTGTATTAATATCACTTATAACCGGGGACATAACAAATAGTGTTAAGAATAAAGCAAGCCCAATCAGCACTTGATTTGGCGGCATTTGCTGTGTTCCCAGGGCATTTCTTAAAAAGGAAAAAACTATTATGATTCTTGAAAAGCAAGTCATCATAATAAGAATTGAAGGTGCCAGTGATAAAACTGTCAGTATCAAAAGAATTTGTATACTGGATGAAACCTCTTGTGGATTGGTTGCGGGTTCCACATCAAATCCAAATTTAAACGGAAATAATGGTTCAGCATAAACATTTACACAGAAAAATGTAATAATAAGAATTATTATACAAATAGAAAGACCCCTCATCTTATTTTTCATCTGTGCTTTCAACCCCGTCTTCTTTGGCCTGATATCTGTCCTTTTGTACAATTAACTTCAGTCTGCTAAGATTTGATTTGAAACGATTCCTGTCAGGTATTTCAGCTGCTGTATCTTCTCCCTGAGTTTTCTCAGACTTCTTTTGTTTTTTATACGCGCTTATGTATTTATCAAATATTTCTCTAAAATCAAAAAGATTTTCACCTTCCGGAATCTCATCTTCCGTCAGGAAATCTTCCTCCATGTCCAGAGTCGTTAAAAATTCAATTGTCTTTGATGTAGTTGCAATAAGAGCAAATGTCTTACCGGCTTTGAGCAGATGAATTCTCTTATCGGCACCAAGGGAAATTGATTCAATAATATGCAAACGCTTCCCCTTCATTGCCTTGTTTTGCTTCGTCCCGATGTATCTGGTAGTGACATATGTAAGAAATAGCAATGAACAAAAGCCAATCAGCATTAATATGACTTTCATTATGTCCATACCGTCCATCGTGATCCCCCAGTTCCCGGCCAATTGGCAATAATATAATTATCCTAATACCTTTTTAACTGCTTCTATAACTCTTTCTGCCTGGAATGGCTTAACAATAAAATCCCTGGCTCCAGCCTGTATCGATTCAATAACCATTGCTTGCTGCCCCATGGCAGAACACATAATAATCTGAGATTCTCCGTTTAATTTCCGAATTTGCTTAACAGCTTCTATTCCATCCATTTCAGGCATTGTTATATCCATAATTACAAGATCCGGGAGAAGCTCCTTATACTTTTCAATTGCCCGACCACCATGCTCTGCTTCCCCAACTACTTCATAGCCGTTTTTGGTTAAAATGTCTTTAATCATCATCCTCATAAAAGCAGCATCATCAACAATTAAAATCCTTTTTCCCATAACTCTCTCCCCTTATTATGTGTATAAAGCCGTCTCTCAAATATGTTACCATTTTGCAACAGGATAATCAAGGAATATTGTGCATAAATAAACTTTATTCGATTTAAATAGAATATTGTTTCATAATTTTTGTCAATTTTTACAATCTTTTGCTGGGGTGGATTATGTCAGTAATTCGTACTCCGAAGCTTTCGTCAATTACTACAACCTCACCTTTGGCTATGGGCTTTCCGTTAACCATTATATCAACAGGTTCGCCTGCCATTTTATCCAATTCGATTATTGAACCGGGTCCTAATTCCAATATTTCCTTAATCAATTTTTTAGTTCTGCCAAGCTCTACAGTTACCTGAAGAGGAACGTCCATAATTAAGCTGATATTTCGTCTTTCCAAAACTATCTTGCTGTCATCAAAGCTTTGGAACTGTGCAGGCTGGACATTAACAGGGCCTCTATTTTGTTGTTGTCCGGTTTCCCATGAAGAGTGCTGCGAGTAACCATAATCAGGCTGCACAGGTTGATTGTACATAGGCTGTTGGTCGTATACCGGCTGTTGCGGCGGCTGATTAAACTCCTGCTGATTCATTTGAGCTGGAGGCGGTGTTTCTTCAACCGGTTGTTCCTGGACATCTGATTGCTTAATTAATTGTTCCTTGGGAATTTCAAATGTTCCTGTTCCTGTATCCATGTTTAACAGGTTTTCTACTAAATCCTTAGCAAAGGGTAAAGGTAATATCTGCATTATTTCACTGTCGATAAGTTCGCCAACAACCATTTTGAATGCGACTCTTACAACCAAATCATCATCTTTAAAATCTACATCCGCAATAATTCTATCGGAAGTAAATACAAAAGCTCTTGGAGGAGAAATATCTATCCTTTTGTCAAACATTGCAGACATGGATGTAGATGCAGAGCCTACCATCTGATTCATAGCTTCGCTGATTGCGCTTAAATGAAGGTCTGATATATCCCCGTCTGACTGACTACCGTCCCCCCCCATCATTAAGTCAGTAATGACCTTAACATCCTTCTCTTTCAATATCAAAAGGTTGCTTCCGATAAGTCCGTTTGTATATTCTACCTTAACTGCAACATGGGATGTGGAATACTCATTTATAAGATTCTTCCACGTAGTTACCGTAACCTTAGGGGTTGTGATTGTAACCTTATGCCCCAATAATGTAAACAAGGTTGTGGCAGAAGTCCCCATGCTTATATTCCCTATTTCGCCTAAGGCATCAATTTCTTGTGAGCTGAGAACATCAGTATCAGGTGTGGAAGCTTCTTCTGTATTTAATGTGCCGCCATTCAATAAAGCATCTATTTCAGCTTGCGATAACATATCTCCCATCTATTCTCCCTCCTTCTTAATAACCTTGCTGATTTTCATTGCGATCTTATTCCTTCTTACACCGGGAACTGCATAAAATTTCACAAGGTCTCCTACATGAATTTCCATTTCGTCATTTATTCCGCTAGTCAAAGGTAATACATCGCCTACCTGTAAATCTATAAATTCATTAACTGTTATGATTGTCTCACCAAGTATCGCTTTTACCGGAACAGGCGTGGTTTTCACCTTTTGCTCCAAAGAAGCTTTCATTTCAGGAGTAGCCTCTTTTTCGATATTTGAAAACCAAAATTTTGTGCTAAGCTTTGAAACAATTGGTTCAACAACCATATGAGGTATGCAGATATTAATCATACCATCCATATCACCTATTCTTGCATTAAATGTTATAAGCGCCACTGTTTCATTCTGAGCAACTATTTGAGCAAACTGAGCGTTAGTCTCAATCTTGTCAAGTCTTGGCCTGATGGGCAAAACATTTTCCCAAGGCTCACGCATCAAATTTAGCATCTGAATAATAATTCTTTCCAGAATAGCCAGCTCGATTTCAGTGAATTCTCTTATTCTTTCCACGGAGTAACCTTTGCCGCCCAAAATCCTGTCTACTAAAGCGAAGGATATATTAGGCTCAATTTCAAGAATAATAGAACCTGAAAGTGGAGCAAAATCTACTATTGCAATTATTACAGGAGCTGAAACGGAATTGCTGAAATCACTGTAAGGCAGTGCCTCAACTGTCATGACATCAACCTGTACGAGAGTTCTTAAATAGCCTGTCAAAAAGTTTGTAACCAGTCTGGCATAGTTATCATAAATAATATTCAGGGTTTTTATATGATCCTTTCCAAATTTACTGGCACGCTTAAAGTCATGGAGCTTAATTTTCTTTTCATGCTTGGCGGTCTGCATCTCCTGCGCATCTATCTCACCGGTGGTCAACGCTTTAAGCAGATCGTCTATTTCATTTTGAGACAGAATATCTCCCACTTAAAACCACCTCCTATTGATACAGCCATTCCGAGAAAATCACTTTATATACTATATCCTCGGGTTCCTCCTCGCTCTCATTAAGAAGAGCGTTAATCTGCGCAGCCAACTCCTGCTTTGCCTTATCCATGAACTCTATATTCTGAACATCCTCTATTGTCTTTGTCATGAAAAATCTGATTACAAGCTCTTGAATTTCACTTGAGTAGCTGTTGACTATCTCGCTAACATCTTCCTTTTTGTCGCGTTTAAGCGTTTTGTAGCAATCCAGTGATACAAACACTTGTATGACACATGTCTTTCCTGATTCATTGCAATTAAGATTATAAATACGCTTTTCATCTGAAAGGTTAATAAGAATTCTTTCATCTTTTCTGGGAACTTCAATAGTTGTTTGCTCTTGATTTGTTTCAAAAGAAGCGCCTTCGGAAGGTGAACCTTGTACAATAAAAACATATCCTGCCAAAGCAGCCAGAGAAAGCGCCAAAAGAGCGACAACGGCTATAAGTATAATATATGCACTTTTAGACTCCAAAGCCATGGCCTCCTTTATCCTTTGTAAAAAGCAGCTGACTGAATTTTTGCCTTAAACTCAATTACTTTCTCAATTACTTCATCAACACTTTCCTTACATACATATTTTGTATAATCGGTAGAAGTAATCACTGTATCAGGCTTTGCCTCAATTGTAACTATCAAGTCGCAATTTAAGACATATTCAGTTCCATTTAATCTCGTTAGTTTAATCATAATATTTTTATCACCAAAACTCAATACATAATTTGATAATACATCTGATTATGTATAATATTTACTATTATTTCGACATATTATCCAATTAAGTTAACCCTTTCCTTGATTTTATCTTACTTTCCCCGGAATGACAAAGTAATTTATGATATTACTTTGTCATTTCAGGGAATTGAAGCTCATTTTTTAACTATTACCTCTTAAGATTAACCAGCTCCTGCAGCATTTCATCAGATGTAGTTATAATTCTGCTATTTGCCTGGAAGCCTCTTTGAGTGATAATCATATCGGTAAATTCTTTTGACAGGTCAACGTTTGACATTTCCAGTGTGCCGGGATTTAAAGTACCGGTGCCGTTTGAACCTGCCTTAACCGCCTTAAAATCACCTGAGTTTGTGGTGGGTATATACATATTGTCTCCGACCTTAAGCAGTCCCGCAGGGTTCTCAAAGCCTGATATGGCAATAAGACCAAGAGATTGCTGCTGTCCGTTGTCATATATTCCGGTGATGATTCCATCTGCACCAAGGCTGAAGGTTACAAGGCTTCCTGAAGGGTACCCGTCAACACTCTTTGGCTTTACTGAGTTGTCCGATGCAAACATTGTTATCTTCGAGAAATCAAAGTCCACATCAAAGGAATCTGTTCCAGTGGTTGCCGCATCCGGAGTAAATGTTACTACAACCGGATCTGAAGCGTTTATTGCAATTCCTTCCGCATTAAAAGTCAATTCTCCCGAAGCGGTAGTAGTGGCAGTCATTGCGCCATCAGGTACTATGGACCATCCCCATGTAGTTGTATTGTTTGTAGCGTCAATACTCTTTTTATAGAACTCCACATTTACCTTATAATTGTTACCCAGCTTATCGTATATTGTCATCGGTACAGTGAATTTGTCATCTGCTGTCGGCGTGGCAGCTGCAAGCTTTGTAGCAGCGTTTAGGTTGCCTGTCAGTTCAACTCTTGAGGTTGCTTTTGCTGCGATGATTCTTTTGTTCCTGTAGCTGTCTGAATAAAGGTTTATGGGCTCTATAGGCTTTTCTGTGTCAAATTCGCCGCTTCCGTCAGTTCTTAAGGCTTGCCATCCGTAAACATTGAGCCCGCTGCCTGTAACCAGGTTCCCCAGCTTGTCTATTCCGAAGTTGCCTGCCCTTGTAAATCTAAATGTGTCTGCGGCCCCGCCTTTGCAAATAAAGAAGCCGTCGCCTTCAATTGACATATCCGTCGCATTGTCTGTTCTCTCAAGGCTTCCGCCTGTCGTGATTGTGTCTACTGCTCCGACGCCGAGTCCGAGACCTATCTGCATCGGATTGGTGCCGCCTCTTCCTGTAGCCGCATCCGGAGAGCTGGCTCCTTGAAGCGTCTGGCTGAATATTTCCTGGAAGGTAACCCTTCCCGATTTAAAACCGACTGTGTTAACGTTGGCAACGTTGTTGCCTATTACGTCCATTCTGGTCTGGTGTGCCCTGAGACCTGACACGCCAGAGAACATTGATCTCATCATATCTTAATATTCGACCTCCTTCATTTTGTTCATCCCGTCTGTCGTTCGGGGATGTACAGCCTCCCGAAAGGGTCCGGCTGTTATACTATTACTGCTCCGTCAATATTGGTAAAAACATTATCGCTTAATTCACTGCTGTTGACGGCTGTGATTACTGTCTTGTTTCGTATGTTTACAACAAAAGCCAAATTATCCATAAGTACCAGTGAATCTCTAACCCCTTTTGACTCCGCCTTTGCAACCGCCTCCTTCATCTTCTGCTTCTGGGTCTGGGTAAGATTAATGTTCCTTGACTGAAGCCTTTCCTGCGCATGCTTTGAAAACTTTATCTCGCTTCTGTCAGATATCTTCTGCCTTAAAATGCTTTCAAAAGCATTTACTTCGATATTCTGCCCCTTTTGGAGAGTGTTTGCAAAGCCTGGTTTGGTTATTGACGGCGTGTTGGTTATTATGGGTCTGTTTATTCTATTGCCATTGCTGTCAATTACCATCTTCCTCTACCTCCTCCTGCTCTGCCTCCCCCTGTAATCTGATGTTTGTTATGCTCTCAAGGGGAACACGTACACCGTTCAATACTGCCGTTATTTTTCCGTTTTCAGAAATATCAAAGCTCTTTACTGTCGCGGAAACTGGAACCTTCTTGCCTGTTGCACTGTTCTTGATGATAAGGTCAATCATTTCGCCGCTGTCACGTGCCCTGGTTAATTCATTCTTCACATAATCAACATCAGTGGTGGGCACTGTCGTATCAAGACCTGCTATCTCAACTTCTACGCCGTCCAATACCGCATAATCCTCGTAGATGCCTCTCTGGAGCGACCTTACAAGCCCTTTGACACTGATCATGTCGCCATTTTTGGGATCGTATACTATTCCGCTGATGTTATAGCCTATGATATGGGTGTAAGCGGACAGGTTGCTCTGAGAATAATAGCTGTCAGTAACCTCGTCGATGTCATCCACTAATACATCCATTCCGTTTACTACTGCGTAATATTTCCCCAAAACGTTCTTAATGCTTGTAACCTCGCCTGAGATAAAACTTGTCTGGAGAGTAGTCTTATCCTGAACAGCGGCCGTAACTGTTTTTCCTATCAGTGCATATGCTTTTGTGGCAGTAAAGCTGGAATTGAGATTTTGCATTTGCTCCAGGGCGCTGAATTGTGCCATCTGTCCTATAAATTCCTTATCGTCAGTGGGATTTAAAGGATCCTGATAGCGAAGCTGTGTAACCAGAAGATTAAGAAAGTCATCCTTTCCAAGCTCTACCGTGTTTCTTTTCCCCGACCTGGCAGCAGTCTCATCGATTATTTGCTGTATTGTTTTTTGACTTACTACTGTTGCTACCTCGCTCAATAAATTCACCTCCTAAGCTGTTAAATTAATTGTGCTGTTTTCCCACCGGTAAGTGCTGTTAACGGTTTCACTGCCGTATAAGGCCTCCCTGCTTACATCAATACCGGCTGGAGTGAAAGAACTTCCTGTCTTTTTACTGCTGTTTACTCCGTTCATTTGATTAAAATGCCGTGCCGATTGCTGTGAATCCTGTCTTACTGAAACACTGAATCCTTCCACATTCATGCCCTGCCTCTCAAGAGAATCCTTTAAAAGCTCCATATTTGACTCAAGCACTTGTTTGACCTGATGGCTGTCTGCAATAAACTTAGCAGTTATTATGCCGTTTTCGGAAGCTATTTTTAAAGATAGCTTCCCAAGGCTGTCAGGCTTCAATTCAATATTCATTTCAGATTTTTCGGGTGTTATAAATACACTTGTCTTTTCAATTATCTGATTGATTATCTCTTTGGGAGTAACAGGCACTGTTTTGCCAAACATTATCTGAGTAGATGAAGTTTGGGCAGTCTTATTGGGTTCAAGGATTGCAAATGCAGCCTGAATTTGAGAATTATCAGGGCTTAAGACAGCTTTACCGGCTTCATGTCCCTTTCGGTAGGTGTCTTCCGGTTTGCTTTCCCTGCTGCTGTTCTCTAAAGACTTCTGCTGTGTACTCTGCTCTTTAGACAGGGTCTGTCCGGAGACTTCAATACTTACATCCTCAGGAGTCTCCTGGGGCATCTGGATTTTTACAGAAGCATTATTGATAAATGGTTTTAATGCTTCCTTAATAGAATGTTCCAAAGCCTGACTGTCATTTGCCAGCCCTTCATGAAGCTCCTCCAGCTTTGATTTAATCTGCATTTCTAACTTTTCTACAAGCTCATGGATTTTAAACATT
Organism: uncultured Oscillospiraceae bacterium; assembly: GCA_964587755.1. Classification (GTDB taxonomy): domain Bacteria; phylum Bacillota; class Clostridia; order Acetivibrionales; family DTU013; genus CAZPMC01. The sequence continues at coordinate 26,177 of CAZPMC010000014.1, read as the reverse complement.
TCAAATTCATCTTCACTTTGGTTTAGTTGTTCAGCCGTTGCAGTTAGTGCTTCGTCTTGAATTTGCACCACTGTGCCCGTCTGGTCTTCCTGAAGGTCTTCTAGAGCCTCAAGGGCTTCTTGCGCCATTTGCAGCAATTGAGTCATTGCTTTGTGTTGACTGTCATTAAGGCCTAAAAGCTGTGAGAGCCTGGATACATTTTCACTTATGCCTTCAACGTCTGCTGCTGACTCAAGAACTATGCCGGTTTCGTCCAAAAGCTTCTGCAACTCATTAGTATTAACGCCCAATATATGAGCTATTAAACTAACCGTGTTGATAGGCTCTTGTGCCATATCCTCTTTTTCAACACCTGCTCCATCAGCTTTTTTATTTTGGCTTGAGCCGCTCTTTTTTTCCTTTAATGGCTTCACATGTGCCTTTTGGGCTTCAAGATACGTCTTGTATTTCTGTCCTGCCGCTACTGTTTCAGCAGATTTATCAGAATAATCACCTTTTCTGCTTTTATTGGCATTTTGATTTCCTTGATTAGTATATATTTTTCGATCCAGAATATTTTTAAATGAATTACTACCGACAGAATTTGAAGCTGAATTCGCCGTATTTGCACCCATGTCCATTATTGCCGCTGTCTGGCCGGATTTAATGTTTCCTAAGATTAGTTCCTGTAATGTCACTTTTTCACCTCCTTTCAAACATGATATTTATTCAATTACCCCTGTACAGCTCATCTAACTTTTCAGTTACCTTCGCTGCAAATGCAGGTGTCATTGATTCAAGAATTGCAGACGAATTCTCCTTGCTCATTGCCTGGAGCGTCTGAGCAATCATCTCAATCTTTGAATTTCCAAGCTGTTCAAATATCCTGGCAGCCGATGTAGAATCCATCTGGGCATAAATTTGTGCAAATTTTTTAATTTCCTCGTTCAGCAGCTTCTTTTTAACAAGGGAAGCATAAATTAATTCGGCATTTTCCGGATCAATTTTTTCGAAATACTCAATGAATGATTCCTTATCTGCGTTTGCTACTATCAATTCATCTAATTCCTTCTTTATTTCGTTAATCTGAAGCTCTTTAGAGTCCAAGGCTGAAGAACGCTCTTTAATTTCGTTGAGTTTGCTTTCCGCATCTATTTCCAGAGCTTCAATATTATCTTTGTAATACTTATATTCATTGACCTTTTTTGTAGCTTCATCCAGTTGCTCTTTTAATTCTTCGTTTTCCGCCCTGAATTCAACATATTTTTCTCTTATCTGACGGGGGGTCATATATTTGGGATCTAGTGGATCAGGCGCTGCCGGAAGGGCAGTCCTGAATATAGGTATTTTTTGTATTGTTGTCCGATGCTTCTGCGCAAAACCACCTGCGTTGTTTAAAATAATAAAATAAAAAAATCCGCCAAAAACAACAGCTATAATTATGACCACTGTTGCTAAGGTTATTAAGCTTGAAGCTTTTCTTTTGTTTTTCCCATCCTGCTTATTTTTAGGCATTTCTAATCTCCCGTGCTACGCTCTTTAAAATTGTAGCTGACGATTTCATCGTTTATCTTTTGTTCATTTTTTTTGCTTTCGAGAAGAAACTCATGCTTTTTCTTTTCTCTAAGCTTCTCAAGGATCTTTCTTTCCTTTACTGCTTCCAATAACTCCTCTCTTATCTTATCGACAATCTGAGCCCTGTAGTTTACATTTTCTTTTTGTGCCTTTATCCTTTTGGTAAGAACCGACAAAAATTCATTGTATTCAACAAGCTTTGTGACAGTTGTTTTTTTTGCGCTTTCATTAAATTCTTTTATAAGCTGTTTTAAATGACCTTCCAGCAGCCTAAGCTTTCTCTTTTCTTTCTCAAGCTGTTGAATTGCTCTTCCAAGCTCAATTTTTTTGTTTTCTTCCTGCTGGGTTTTCAAATTTAGAACAGTCTGAAGCCTAAATGTAAATTTAGCCATTTAAACACTCCTGTTTATTCAAATACACCTTTGAGCAAATCCAGAACCTCTTCAAAGGTAAACCGTTCTTCAGTAGATTGCTGAATAAAGCCAAGTATCCTATCAATGATGGAAATAGCGTAGTCAATTTTTTCACTGCTTCCCTGGACATAGGCTCCGATATTGATAAGATCCTCAGCATCTGTATAAATGGCCAATGCCTTTTTTAATTCAGCTGCTAAAACCTTATGCTCAGTTGAAATAATATCAGGCATTACACGGCTTACACTGGCAAGAATATCTATTGCGGGATATTGATTTCTGTTTGCAAGAGCTCTGGAAAGAACAATGTGACCATCCAAAATACCTCTTGCAGTATCTGTAACAGGCTCGGTCATATCATCCCCATCAACGAGGACAGTATATAATCCTGTAATAGAACCCTTGTTTGAATTGCCTGCCCTTTCCAGAAGTTTTGGCATAACGCCGAAAACAGATGGTGTATATCCCCGGGATACAGGTGGCTCTCCAGTTGCAAGTCCTACCTCCCTTTGAGCCATAGCAAATCTTGTCAGGGAGTCCATTAACAGAAGAACGTCCTTTCCAAGATCTCTGAAATGCTCAGCTATGGCTGTTGCAACCAATGCGCCCTTAAGTCTCACAAGGGCAGGTTGATCAGATGTTGCAACAACAACTACAGAACGTGAAAGGCCCTCTTCCTGAAGGTCTTTTTCAAGGAACTCTCTTACTTCTCTGCCTCGTTCCCCTATTAGAGCAATGACATTAATATCAGCTTTTGTATTCCTGGCTATCATACCCATAAGTGTACTTTTCCCCACGCCACTGCCTGCAAATATACCAATACGCTGACCCTTTCCTATGGTCAGCAAGCCGTCTATCGCCTTAATTCCAAGACATAGGGGTTCAGTTATTCTTTTTCTGTTTAATGGGTGTGGAGGTTTGCTGTTTACAGGGTAATATTTTTCAGGAATAAACAGACCTTTGTCATCCAAAGGATTTCCCAGCCCATCAAGTACTCTGCCTAAAAGATTTGTCCCGACTCCTACTTTAAGAGGTGAGCCTGAAGCTGCAATGAGATTTCCGGGGCCAACACCTGTCATTTCACCCAGAGGCATCAGAAGTGCTTTGTTGTCTCTGAATCCAACCACCTCTGCCTTAATCACACTTTTCCCTCTTGATGAATGAAGATAACACAACTCTCCGACGTCCACCTCAGGGCCGTCGGATTCGATAGTTAAACCGACTACTTTTGTAACTTTTCCGTTAAATTGAATGAAATCTGAATTATCCAGTATATCGAAAAACTTTTGAAGGTTAATATGCACCTTATAGGAACCCCGCTTTCTGATAAAAACCTTATTCCGAGGCTACTGGCTTGCAACCTGGTCCATAAAAGCTTCTTTTATTTTATCCATCTTTGTATTTGCACCGGCATCAATACTGCCGAAGGAGGTTTCTAAAACACAATCACCGGGTGAAAGAGAGTTGTCAGGCTTTATCTGTATCCCGTCTGCACCAGTGACAGAAGACAGGGCTTCATCCTCATTTTGCTCTAAATATTCTCCATCCTTGGCTGATACTCTGACAACTGCATTTTCTTTATTTGAACATGAAGCTAAAGCTTCCTCTACAAGTTTTATAATGATTTCCCTGTTTGTCTTAAGCTCACAAGCTACTACCTTGCGGGCTACTTTTATAGTCAGCTCCACGATTTCCTTTTCTAACTCAGCCAGAGTTTTATCACGTTCCTCCTCAGCATTTTTGCGGATTTGCTCAGCCTCAGCAAGTATCCCTTCGTTTTGTTTTACGGCTGCCTCTAGACCTTCCCCATAGCCTTTTTGCCATGCTTCTTCACAAATAGAGTCAGCCTTTATCGTGGCTTCTTTCATTGCTTGTTCAATTATGTTCTCAGCTTCAATTTTCGCTTTTTCAATAATAGATTCGTACTCGTATCTTGCCTTTTCCAATATATCTTCAGGCTCTTTTTCAGCTCCCGTTAAATCTTCTTCATTCTCATCTTCTTCCATGACAGGCTCATGAATTTTATATACATCAATTGGAGTATTAATCTTAAACGGATTTCCGTACGTCACCTGATTATTCTTAAAAACTCCTCTATACAATTATTTCATCTCCTCCGCCTCTTGAAATTACGATCTCTCCTGCATCCTCCAGCTTTCTTATGATATTTACAATCTTCTGCTGTGCCTCTTCAACATCCTTAAGTCTGACAGGTCCCATAAACTCAATGTCTTCTTTTATCATCTCTGAAAGTCTCTTTGACATATTTGAGAAAATAACCTTCTGTACTTCCTCAGTGGCACCCTTTAGTGCTACTGCAAGCTGATTATTATCCACATCTCTGAGGAATCTTTGAATTGAACGGTTGTCCAATGTAAGAATATCCTCAAATACAAACATTCTCCTTCTGATTTCTTCAGCTAAATCTGTATCTTCTATTTCGAGAGTTTCCATAATATATTTTTCTGTACCTCTGTCTACTGTATTTAATATGTTTACAATAGCCTGGACTCCTCCAACCGCTGTAAAGTCTTCTGTAACAAGTGATGACAAATTCTTCTCAAGGATACGTTCTACTTCTTTGATGACCTCAGGAGATGTCCTGTCCATTGTAGCAATACGCCTTGCAACATCAGCCTGCTTATCCTGGGGCAGTGCCGCCATAACAATAGACGCTTGCTGTGGCTTAAGATAAGCTAAAATAAGTGCTATTGTCTGGGGATGCTCCTTTTGAATAAAGTTAAGCAGCTGTGATGGATCTGTTTTCCTCACAAATTCAAAGGGTCTGACCTGAAGTGATACTGTCAGCTTATTAATAACATCAAGAGCTTTTTGAGTACCAAGAGCCTTCTCAAGAATCTCCCTTGCATAACCAATTCCACCCTCAGCAATATATTCCTGGGCAAGACAAATCTGATAGAACTCCTCTAGCACCCTCTCTTTTTCATCAGGTGTTACTGTTCTGATATTTGCAATTTCAAGAGTTAGTTGTTCAATTTCTTCCTCTTTTAAGTGCTTAAATATTTCTGCAGACTTTTCAGGTCCTAAGGAAATAAGCAGCATCGCAGCTTTTTCACGACCGGTCCGTTCAGATTTGGTTAATAAAGATCTTGCCATATAAGCATATCCCTCCTAGCCGTCCCACTCGTCTGATAGCCAGTTTCTCAATAATTGTGCCACTGAATCAGGTTTTTGTTGTACAAACTTATCTATTTGCTTTTTTATCTCAGATCTTTCTTCCAAATCAATATCAGGTATAGGCTCCTCACGGTTTGGTACAGTAAATTTAGGTCCGTCAGCCGTAGCAGGCTTTAAAGCTTCTTGTTCAGCATTTCTCTTGCGTGGCAGCCCTACAATAAGCATTACAATTATCAGAAGAAACATTATTGCGAATAATCCATAATCCACAATCAACTGATTAATCCTCTCAGCAGTTGTTATTTCAATATCTTCAGACTGCGCAAGCTTAAGCTTATTCACAGATATATTCGCTACCGGTATTCCTGTAGCAAAGCTTGCCGCAAGCTTAATTTCCTCCAGAAACTCGTCACCCAATTTAGAATCATCTGTTACCTTATTTCCGTACCATAAAGAGATAGCCAGTCCGGATTCGCCGGGAACAAGCTTCCCTGTCGCTTTCTCCGTCTCCCTAAGCTCCTCGTCATATCCATAATTGACCTCCCGTGTACTGCTTGAATAACTGGAGGACGAATCACTTCCTATCTGATAGGTCGTTGCGTTTGACTCCCCGGGATTTGACCCGACTCCGGGTTCGCCGGAGGGTGAGCCGTTTTCAACCTTCTCGTCACTTGCCCTGCTGCTTATAACTGCCCCGCTGTCCATACCCTCAGGATTGGTGATTGTTTTTCTCTGGGCTTTCTCCTTATCAAAGTCGAGTATAACATTTGCAACAACCCTCAGAGTATCAAAATTATCAAACTGTCCTACGCTGAAATAGTTAAGAACCTTTTGCTCAAGCTCTCTTTCTCTTTTCCTGCGCAACTCCTCCTGACTATTGGCAGCAATTATGGAATCGTCACCATTATGCATGTTTAATATGTTACTATTGTTGTCTGCAACTGTAACATCCTTAGGATCGAGCCGCTCAACACTTCTTGAAACAAGCATGACAATACCCTCGACTTGTGCAGAGGTCAATGACTTGTTCGGTCTAACCATAACATAAGCTGTAGGTCTTGGCTGCTCTTGTCCCTCATTATAAAATATTGAGCTCTCAGGAGTTGCCAGAGTCACAAATGCTTCGTCAATGTTATCGAGCATTTCAATTTTTCTTTCTAAATCAGATATCTGCTGTCGCTTCCAGATCTGTTTTTTGTCGTCTTGGGTTGTTGTAATACCGATTTTTGAAATGGCATCCTCAAATGTAAAGCCGTCTTTTGGGTATCCTGCTTGGGCAAGCAATATTTGTGCCCTGTTATTGTCCTTAGAATCAATTACAATGCTTGTACCGTTATTTTCTGCTGAATTCCAGATATTATTTTCATTAAGAATAGCAACCATTTCACCAATTTGCTTTTTATCTGAGTTTGAAAACAGCACTATTCTATTTGGCCTGGTTATCATAAAAATAGAAATGCCTATTGCAACAGCCACAACAAATGTAGTGATGTATAGGCGTGTTTTTTGTGATTTTTCAAGACTATTCCAAAATTCCTTAAGCTGATCCAGATATTTTTTCAAAAAATCCGGCATCTACTCACCACCCTGTAACCGTATTTATCATTTGTAACATGCAATACGAGTAAATCTATTGCTCTTTCGAATTAAACCTGCATCCTCATTATCTCGTTATATGCATCCAATATTTTATTCCTAATCTGCAGCGTAAACTGAAGTGCAACATCTGCTTTTTCAGCTGCAATCATAACCTGATGGATATTGTCTATTTTGCCTGATGCAAACTGGTCGGCAAGATAATCAGCTTCAGTCAAAAGGCTGTTTGTGCTGCCAAGAGCCTGCTTTAGGTAATCAGCAAAAGGAATGGAAGCGCTATTAGCCGTATCCTTGTTTCCGGCTGTTTCAAAAATAGAACGGGTTGGAGCAAGTGAACCTGCAGTTCCTATTTGATTAATAGCCATAAATAAAACCACCTTTTAATATCTTTTGTATGTAATATAACTATCTGCCAATTTCCAATGCTTTTAGTGCTAAGCTTTTTGTCGAATTAATCGACGTTACATTTGCTTCGTAAGCTCTTGTTGCAGAAATCATATTAACCATTTCGGTTATTATATCAACATTTGGCATTTCAACATAGCCCTCAGCATCCGCATCAGGGTTTCCAGGATCATAAACTCTTTTAAAGGGGCTGGTATCTTCTACTATCCTTGAAACCTTTACTCCCTTGCCTAAATAAAGATCTTTACTTTTGGCAGTAAGGTAATCTGAGAAAGGCACGCCTTGATTCTTTTCTTCAAAAATAACAAGCCTTCTTCTGTAAGGATTACCGTTGGCTGTACGGGTCGTATTTGCATTTGCAATATTCTGAGAAATTACATCCATGCGAAGCCGTTGTGCGGATAGTGCAGAAGCGCTTATATCAAGTGCACCGAAATAACTCATAGACTATTACCTCCCCTCTTTAATAACTGACTTCAGCTTTGCAAATCCTCCGCTTAAACTCTGAATAAGCGTGTTGTACCTAATCTCGTTTTTTGCCAGTGAAGCCATCTCTGTTTCAATATCAACATTATTTCCATCAAGCCTTGTGCTGAAATTATCATATTCTTTGTTGATATGAATTTTTATGTCATTAATCTCCTTGCTGTTTATTTTAATATGTCTTTTGTCGGTGGTGTTTCCCTTAAAAGAATCACTTTGCATAACATCATCCAAATACTCCTCAAATCTTACAGTTCTTTTTTTATATCCGGGAGTATCAACATTGGCGATGTTTTGTGCAATGACCTCATTACGCGTCCAGGCTGCATCCAGTGATTTTTCTCTTAAGTTTAAGTGGTTTGTAAGTTTTTCAATCATCCGTCTGCCTCCTTAAAAAATAAATACTTGTATAATTCAATTAATTCGACAATGTCCGCAAATATCCTTCAAATATAGCAATTTGAATACATACATAATATTCCATATAGATATATAGATTGTAACATAATAAAGAATGAAATACAACAATATAATGTGTCTTTATATTTTTTCTGACAATATGTTGGGTTTTTTGACTATAAACTACCCATACTTTTTATTTGGTTGAGAGAATTCTCGGCGATTGCAAGATACTTTTCCTTTTTTCTCATCTTCCTCAGTTTGGGAGCTTCAATTAACCCGAAGCTTGCATTCATAGGCTGGAATTTGCCAATTGCATTCCCAGATATGTAATTGGCTAGTGAACCAATAGCCGTGCTGGCAGGAAACATAACATTTTGCTTATTCAAGCATTGATATGCGGCGTTTATTCCGGCTACAAGTCCTGAGGACGCTGATTCTACATACCCTTCTACCCCTGTTATCTGCCCGGCAAAATATATATTTGGTTTTGAAATGACCTGATAGAAAGCATTAAGCAGACCCGGTGAATTAATAAAGGTATTTCTATGCATAACCCCATACCTGGCAAACTCAGCGTTTTCAAGTCCAGGTATCAGTCTGAATACTCTTTTTTGCTCAGGGTGGCGCAAATGTGTTTGAAAACCTACAAGATTATAAAGAGTACCTTGGGAATTATCCTGTCGAAGCTGCACAATGGCATATGCTTCCTTTCCTGTATGTGGATTTGTAAGACCTACTGGCTTGAGGGGTCCGAAGCGAAGTGTGTCAAGACCCTTCTTAGCCATAGTTTCAATCGGCATGCAGCCGCTGAAAACTATTTCTTCTTCAAAGACTTTTAACGGCACTACCTGGGCTTCCACAAGCTCTTTATGAAATATTTCGTATTGCTCTTTAGTCATAGGACAATTTATATAATCGTTACTGCCTTTACCATACCGTGAACCTCTGAAGGCTTTTGTCATGTCGATAGATTCTGCCGTGACGATCGGTGCGGCAGCATCATAAAAGTATAAGCTGTCTCTTCCCGTAATTTCACAAATGCATTTTGACAAAGCCTCGGATGTAAGAGGGCCTGAAGCAATTATTGTAATACCTTCGTGAGGTAGCTCACTAACTTCCTTTTGGATTATTGTTATATTGGGATGGTTTGAAATAATATGGGTGACCATCTGTGAAAAGCCTTCGCGGTCAACAGCTAAAGCACCTCCGGCAGGCAATCGGGTTTTATCTGCACACCTTAAAATAATTGAATCTAACAGTCTCATTTCCTCTTTTAAAAGGCCGACTGCATTTTCAATCCTGTCTGAGCGTAAGGAGTTGCTGCAAACAAGCTCTGCAAATGTCTTTAAACTGTGGGCAGCGGTGTATTTGTAGGGCTTCATTTCAAAAAGCCTTACCTTAACACCTCTTTTTGCGACCTGCCATGCTGCTTCACATCCAGCTAATCCTGCACCTATAATGTTGACATAATGTTCTGACATCATTAATTGTCCTCAGTCGTAAAACCACACTTTTCATTACTGCATATTAATATTTTTTTCTTGCCTGAAAACTTCTGGGTCATGAAATTTCCGCATTTTGGACAATTCTTGCCCGAGGGCATATCCCATGTCATAAAGTCACATGTGGGATTATTTTCACACCCCAAATATTTTCTTCTCTTTTTCGTCTTTTTAATCAGCACCTTACCCTGACATTTGGGACATGTTACCCCTGCCTCTTCAACAATAGGCCGGGTATTTCTGCATTCGGGAAATCCCGGGCAAGCCAAAAACTTACCATATCTGCCCATTTTTATTACCATGTTGCGTCCGCATTTTTCACAAATTATATCGGTAACCTCATCGGGGATATCAATCTGCCCTATTTTATCTTCTGCTTCTTTTAATACATGTGTAAAGGGACCATAGAAATCCCTGATGAGATCTTCCCATTTCTTAGTCCCCTCTTCAACTTCATCCAGCTTCTTTTCCCATTGGGCAGTAAAGTGAACATCCACAATATCTTGAAAATGGTTTACCATCAGGTCATTAACTATTCTGCCCAGCTCTGTAGGCAATAAGTATTTCTTTTCCTTCTCCACATAGCCCCTGGCCAGTATGGTTGTTATTATAGGGGCGTAGGTGCTCGGTCTGCCTATCCCTTTCTCCTCTAATGCCTTAACCAACGTGGCTTCTGTATATCTCATGGGTGGTTGGGTAAAATGCTGCTTTTCTTCAATTTTTTTGACCTTTAGCTGTTCATTTTCTTCCAGATCGGGTATTGACGATTGAGCCTCATCATTTTCTTCATCCTGTCCCTCAGTATATACAGCAATAAAGCCCTGGAACTTTATTTTGGAGCCGTTGGCTCTAAACAGTATTCTTCCTGCCAATATGTCTGCCGTCACGGTATCATATATGGCAGAGGACATCTGGGATGCTATATACCTTGACCAAATTAATTTATATAGTTTGAATTGGTCATTTGTAAGTGAGTCCTTAACACTTTGGGGGTCAATATCGGAATATGTGGGTCTGATAGCTTCATGGGCATCCTGTGATGCTGATTTATTCTTATATATTCTTTTCTCCGACGGCATAAATTCAGGACCGAATTTATCTAAAATATAATCCCTGGCAGCTTGTTGTGCCTCAGGAGAGATTCTTGTAGAATCAGTACGGATATATGTTACAAGACCTATAGTTCCTCTGCCCTTTACAGTAATCCCCTCATAGAGCTGCTGGGCTATCATCATTGTTTTTCTAGTGGGAAATCCAAGTTTTCTGGATGCCTCCTGCTGCAATGTGCTTGTGATGAAAGGAGGAGCAGGTGCTCTTTTTTTCTCGCTTTTTTTAACCTTATCAACAACAAAATCCTTGCCCTCAATCTCTTTGAGAATGTCCTTGACCTGGGCTTCATTTGTGAGCTCTATTTTCTCATCTGAAGTTCCGTAAAACTTAGCATCAAAGGAAGGACTTTTTTTCATCTTTGAAAGCTTGGCGACTATGGACCAGTATTCTTGAGGCTCGAATTTTTCAATTTCCTCTTCCCTGTCGCAAATCAGCCTTGTCGCAACTGATTGGACACGTCCTGCGCTAAGTCCTTTCCGGACTTTTCTCCAAAGAAGAGGGCTTATCTTATAACCCACAATCCTATCAAGTATTCTTCTTGCTTGCTGAGCATCAACTAAATCCATATTAATTTTTCTTGGAGTTTTAATTGCGCTTTTAACAGCGTTCTTTGTAATTTCGTTAAATGTTATTCTGCATTTGTTTTCAGTATTGATTTTTAAAATTTCTGCAAGATGCCATGATATGGCTTCTCCTTCTCGGTCAGGGTCTGTTGCCAGAAATATTTTGTCAGATGCTTTGGCATCTTTTTTAAGCTTGCTGATGACTTCTCCTTTTCCCCGGATAGTTATATATTTGGGCTCAAAATTATTCTCAACATCTACACCTAATTGACTTTTGGGCAAATCCCTTACATGCCCCACTGATGCTACAATTTTATAGTCCTTCCCCAAAAATTTTCCAATGGTGTTTGCCTTTGCAGGTGATTCAACTATAACTAGGTTTTTTGCCATTGTATCCTCCACATTTAAAATTTACCTACCCCGATTAAATCATATATTATCACATTTTAAAGGAAAATCTACAAAATAGCCACATTTATTCTACTATTTTATAATATTTACCCGGAAGCTGCTCAACAAATCCGCTTAACTCCAGCATAAAAAGTACAGATCCCGCAAGCTGGACATCAATGCCGCAATCCCTTGCTATTACGTCAATGTGGGCAGTTCCCTTTTGTAATCTTTGGGCAATTGTTCTTTCATTTGCGTTGAGTAAGTGGGTTTTTAAATCATTTTTATTTTCTATTATATTTTCTTTCTTATACTCAATTTTTAATTCCTCTAAAATATCTGTCGCATTTGTCACAATTTTTGCCCCGTCTTTTATAAGCTTATTTGTACCCTTGCTGTTTTTGCTGTTTATGTTTCCGGGTATGGCAAACACATCTCTGCCTTGCTCCAAAGCAAAATCTGCCGTTATGAGGGAACCACTTTTTTCTCCTGCTTCCACAATGACAATTCCTTGAGACAGGCCGCTGATGATTCTGTTTCTTGCAGGAAAATTCAAGGGTACTGGTGGCGTCCCGGGCAGATATTCGGAAATTATTGCGCCGGATGCGCATATTTGCTCTGCAAGCTTTACATTCTCCGGAGGGTAAATAATATCTGCTCCGCACCCAAATACCGCAATAGTCCTTCCGCCTGCCTCAAGTGCGCCTTTGTGAGCTTCTGAGTCTATTCCCCTGGCCATTCCGCTTACAACTGTAACCCCATTTTCAGCAAGCTCCGCCGATAGACGTTTTGCCATATCAAGACCATAGAAAGTAGCCCTTCTTGAGCCTACTATGCCTATCCTTTTTTTATCTTTTAATATTGTTCCTTTATAATATAGCACCACTGGAGGAGCAGGTATGTTTTTTAATTCTTCAGGATACAAGCTGTCCTTAATGGTCATTATATCGATATCACTTTTTATAATTCTGTCCATGATTAGGGGTAGCTCTTTCCTGGCTGCCTTATTTGTTATTATTTTAATCATACGGGTAGTTAAGAAATCAAGTGTCTTTAATTCTTGCTCAGAGCATTCCCATAGCAGCGCCGGATCATCAAAGTAATTAAGAAGCTGTGCTTTTTTATGAGGTGAAATGTATGTAAGTGAGCTAAACCACACCCAGTATTTTATGTTACTTTGCATATTTATCACTCCCTCATATCCCCCATATTTTTCTGTCAAGACTTCTGTATTGTATTGCCTCTGCAAGATGCCTCTGCTTGATGCTTTGACTTTCATCCATATCAGCTATTGTCCTGGCTACCTTTAAAATCCTGTTGTAAGCCCTTGCGCTCAACCCAAGCTTATCAAAAGCATTATTTAGGATATCTTTACACTTATGATCCAGTTTGCAAAATTTGTTTATCATTGCGGGTTCCAGCTGTGAATTGGAGAAAATACTTAAATTTTTATATCTGTCAAGCTGTATGCGTCTGGTTCTCTCAACACGCTGCCTGATGACTTTGGAACTTTCTCCGGGAAAGCCTTCGTCAAGCTGCTTATATTTTACACTTACCACCTCGATATGTATATCCATTCTATCCATAAGCGGCCCCGAAAGCTTTCCAAGGTATTGATGGATTTGTCTTGGAGTGCATGTGCACTCTTCCACTTTATCAAGGTACTTACCGCATTTACAGGGGTTTGCTGCACCTACAAGCATTGTTTTGGCTGGATAAGTCAAAGTGCTGTTAACTCTTGATATGGTGATAAAACCATCTTCTAAAGGTTGTCTAAGAACCTCTAAGGATTTTTTACTAAACTCAGGCATTTCGTCCAGGAAAAGGACACCAAAGTGAGAAAGACTTATTTCACCCGGCTTTGGAATAGCGCCTCCGCCTATAAGGGCAGTATCAGAAATAGTATGGTGGGGACTTCTGAAGGGTCTCGTTTTGACAAGAGGTGTGCCCTTAGGCAGTATCCCTGCAATACTGTGTATTTTTGTTACCTCTAACGCTTCATCAAAAGTCAAAGACGGCAAAATTGTAGGCAGCCTTCTAGCCAGCATTGTCTTTCCACAGCCCGGCGCTCCAATCATAATACAATTGTGTCCGCCTGAAGCAGCCACCTCAAGTGCTCTTTTTGCATTTTCCTGTCCCTTAACATCTGAAAAATCAATATTATATTTAGACTTTTCAGATTCCGTGAAGTCACATGTACTTTGAAAAGGATCAATCGCAAGCTCCTGATTGATATATGATACTGCTTGCTTAAGGTTTTTTACAGGGATTATGTTTATATTTTTAACAACAGAAGCTTCATCTGCATTAGCAGCCGGAAGAACAAAATCCTTAAAGCCATTATGCATTGAGCATACAACCATCGGTAATACTCCCTTGACTGGTTTTATTTGACCGTCAAGAGATAATTCGCCAACAAAAATAGTTTTTTCTGCTTTGCTGATATCAATTTCACCAGATGATGCCAATACTCCCAGAGCAATAGGCAAATCAAATGAGGAGCCCTCTTTTTTTATATTGGCAGGTGCCAAATTCATTGTAATTCTTCGTATGGGAAATTCAAAACCTGAATTTTTTATTGCTGCCCTGACGCGCTCTCTTGACTCTCGTATAGTAGCATCCCCCAGACCGACAATATCGAAAGCAGGTATGCCGCTGCTGATATATGTCTCTACATCCGCAATATATCCGTCAATACCAAGCAGTCCACAGCTTCTAATTTTGGAGTACATACGCCACAGCCTTTCAGTAGCAAATATTGTGCCGTTTAACATAAATTTACATCACAATTCTACTATAATTGACTGAATTTGTACATACCCAATTTACATATTATTACATTTGCTTATTCTTATCTGTCCTTTAGAAGTTTATGTAGCTCATCCATAAAGGTGTTAATATCTTTGAATTGCCTATAGACTGAAGCAAATCTGACATATGCAACCTCATCCAAATCCTTAAGCTTGTGCATTACCATTTCACCTATTTCCTGAGTTGTGATTTCTCTTTTTAAGGAATTCAACGCCTGAGCTTCTATCTCATCTACTACTTTTTCTAGAGCATCTATTGAAACAGGTCTTTTTTCACAAGCCCTTAATAAACCGGTAAGAAGCTTTTCGCGATTGAATGCTTGACGTGTTTTATCTTTTTTTATGACCATCAAAGGAACGCTTTCGACTTTTTCATATGTAGTAAAACGCTTTAAGCACTTGTTACATTCCCTGCGACGGCGTATTGCCGTGCCTTCTTCAGTAGGTCTCGAATCGATGACCTTATCTTCCAAAAATCCACAATACGGACATTTCATTTTAAACCTCCAAAATGGCATTTCACCAATATTGTTTTAACTTTAGTAATTTCTGTATTCTAAATAATTATCGGATATAATCAGAATATTCTTTAGATTTTTAATGATAAGTCTTAATCAAAATATCTCCTTATATAACGTTCGTCTAAGTCCACTAGTATAATATCCTCGCCTACCCGCACTATTTTTTCCCAGGGTATCACAAACTCGTTGTCCTTACCAAGAAAACCAAACAGTTTTCCAACGCCAGGTAATATCACAGCATCAATTTTCCCAGTTTCCAGGTCGATCTCAACATCGCAGACAAATCCGAGACGTTTCCCGTCAGAGACATTTATTACTTCCTTCTGCCTAAAATCAGAGGCGCGGTTCATTATACCCACCAACCATCTGCAACATTTTAACTATGCATTAAGAATGCATCTGCCTGATATAATATATGTCTATACACCTGTAAAAATCATATATATTTTCTCATATGGGATAGTGCTGTTTTTTCAAGCCTGGATACCTGTGCCTGAGAAATGCCTATTTCCTCTGCCACCTCCATTTGTGTCCTCCCTTCAAAGAATCTGAGGTTAAGTATTAACTTTTCTCTATCATTGAGCTTTCTCATGGCCTCCTTTAACGAAATCTTCTCCAGCCAATTCTCATCTATGTTTTTTTCATCCTTTACCTGATCCATAACATAAATTGCATCACCACCATCATGGTAGACCGACTCAAATAATGAAATCGGGTCCTGTATTGCATCAAGGGCAAAAACCACCTCCTCCTTTGGAAGGTTTAACTCCTGTGCTATTTCAGTAATTGTTGGTTCCTTGGAATTTTTGTTCGTCAGTCTTTCTTTTGCTTGGAGTGCTTTATAAGCTATGTCACGAAGGGATCTACTAACCCTGATAGAGTTATTATCTCTCAGATACCGTCTTATTTCGCCGATAATCATTGGTACTGCGTATGTTGAAAACTTAACGTTTTGTGATACATCAAAATTATCTATAGCCTTTATCAGTCCGATACAACCTACTTGAAAAAGGTCATCAACATATTCTCCCCTGTTATTAAATCTTTGTATTACACTCAATACAAGTCTTAAATTTCCGTTGATAAACTCTTCCCGAGCGGAAGCATCACCATTGTGCATTCTTTCAAATAGAACCTTTTTCTGATCATTTGACAGTACCGGCAGCTTAGAAGTATTTACACCGCATATCTCTACTTTGTTGGTTAGCATAAGAAAACCTCCCGGTGAAATATATTGAATGTTTCTGAATAGTAACATTATTGCCATGGAGGTCTTTTTTATACTGAAATTAATTTTAAAAATATTTACGAAAGGCCTTGACAACAGCCAGTTTGGAGTATCAAATCATCCGGTTGATTTCTTTTTTAAGTCTGCCAATTATTCTTTTTTCCAGACGAGAAATGTAAGACTGCGAAATACCAAGCATATCGGCCACTTCCTTCTGTGTTTTTTCAATTCCGTTTATAAGGCCGAATCTCAGTTCCATAATTCTTTTCTCTCTCATGGAAAGCTTTTTCATGGCTGTATTTAGAAGCTCCCTGTCAACTTCATCCTCCAGGCTGCGATGAATTATATCATTATCAGTTCCCAGAATATCAGACAGAAGTAGCTCGTTTCCATCCCAATCAATATTTAAAGGCTCGTCGATAGATATTTCTGTTTTAATTTTGTTGTTTCTTCTTAAATACATGAGTATTTCGTTCTCTATACACCTGGATGCATATGTAGCCAGCTTAATATTTTTAGACGGGTTAAAGGTGTTGATTGCTTTAATAAGTCCTATTGTCCCGATTGATACAAGATCCTCTACACCTATACCGGTATTTTCAAACTTTCTTGCAATATAAACAACAAGCCCGAGATTTCGTTCTATTAATATGCTTTTTACTCCATAATCCTTCTGTTCCAGCTTCGAAATAAGATAAGCTTCCTCTTCATGGCTTAGGGGCGGAGGCAAAGCTTCACTTCCACCTATATAATGAATAGGATATCCTTTAGGGTATTTTAACTTGGCAAGTAGTTTTAGAAACCAAATTTTAAAAATAACTGCGCACTTTTTTAAAAGGTCCATATACAGTCTCCTCGTATAATTAAATTAGTTCTGGGTTGAGCAAAGCTCTGTACTTCTCATTTCTTGATAACGCTTTATTGTATATGCCAACTGTTACATCACTCACACCCCTTCTTTCATTTTCATCGCCGATTTCTATATAATCAGCTTTAAATCCGATAAGCATACCGTTTTCTTTACCCAGGGAGGTAAATGGTATTAAACGGAATCTTGAAAACCATGTTGAGCACGATATCGTATTAGTAACAGCACTTAAATCATTCTCCGAATCCATTTCAAAAATCTCTCTTATCTCCTCAGGCAGAAGCTCTTTAATAGCAGCAAATTCAACGACTACAACGGGCTTATTGGTCAGGGGGTCATGAAGTGAATTACCTGTGTCAACAAGGGCATAAAGGCCAATGGATTTTTGGTCAAATGCAATTAGAAGCTGCACAAGCATTTTTTCTTTAAGAAACTTGCTCTGGACGAATTCCCACACAACCTTGAGTATTATCATTGTGAAGGCAATAGCAAGGACAATCTGTGATGACTTTGCGTTTAAAAATGATACGCCGGTAATGGCTATGCCATTTTTTATAATACTTCCACTGCCATTAATAAATAAAAATGCGAAAACCGCACCAGCAAATAAAAAGGTGGTTGCATAAAAAAGAGCTAATGATTTCATAAAGCTGCTTATTGTTTTGAAATTGAAGCTAATGGCAACCATTGCAAATGACAACAGCACCTTTGACAAAACAGTTGTATAAATTTTCAAAGACGGTAAAAGCAGCATCAATGCAAGATAAAGTGCTCCTGTAAGAGCCCCCAGCAGGAGTCTTAAGCTGCTGGTTCTGTTCTTTGAAAATTTTGCTGTCACCAAAAGTATTAAATAATTAATGACAATATTTTCAAGGATAATAATATCCAGGTATATTTCCAATTGTCTACCTCACTAATACATTTCCATTTGACAGACATACCCTATTTTACATATATTCGTATGCCTGTATGAATATGATTCTGATAATGAAATTATATTTTAGTGGCGCTGATTATTATGTCAAAAGCGACTGTAGAAAAAGAGAAATTTACGACAAAATACAGACACAAAAAACCAGTGAACAACTTTTCGGTCATCCACTGGAATAGAATCGATATACTTTATTTACTTACAGCCTTAAGTCTACTTAAATCTGTTCCTTCTTAAGAATGTAGGTATTTCAAGGTCGTCCTCAGAAATATCGCCAATAGGCTGTCTTTTAGCTACAGGTTGTTCAGGTGCAATTTTAGCCTTTTCGACTATTTTATCAATTTTCTTAATAAATGGTCCTTTTTCAAAGCCTGTAGCAATAACTGTAATGACCATCTCTTCCTTAAGGGTTTCATCAATCACTGCTCCGAGTATAATATTGGCATCTGGGTCAGCTGATTTTTGAATGAGCTCGGCAGCTAAATTAACTTCGAATAGTCCAAGATCTGCACCACCTGTAATATTTAGCAGAACACCTCTTGCTCCTTCAATTGATGTTTCAAGCAATGGACTCTGGATGGCTTGCTTTGCAGCTTCTTCAGCACGCCCGTCCCCCGAAGCTCTTCCTATACCCATATGAGCAATCCCTGTGTCATGCATGATTGTTTTTACGTCAGCAAAGTCAAGATTGATAAGCCCGGGTACGGCTATAAGATCTGATATGCCCTGTACTCCTTGACGCAGAACATCATCTGCCATACTGAAAGCATCAATAATGGATGTTTTCTTTTCTGCAACCTGAAGAAGCCTGTCATTTGGTATTGTAACCAAGGTATCAACTACACCCTTAAGATTTTCTATACCCTGCTCGGCATAATGCATCCTTTTGCGCCCTTCAAACATAAAAGGCTTTGTAACAACACCAACTGTAAGGATACCCATCTCTTTAGCGATTTTAGCCACTACAGGAGCCGCACCAGTACCTGTGCCGCCGCCCATTCCCGCAGTAACAAACACCATATCGGCACCCTTGACCGCCTGCGCAATTTCATCTTTATTTTCATTGGCAGCGCGCTCTCCGATTTCCGGATTTGCTCCTGCACCAAGTCCCTTGGTTAGCTTATCTCCTATTTGAATCTTTGAATTGGCTTTTGAAAGGAAAAGTGCTTGCTTATCTGTATTTATTGCAATAAATTCTATACCCCGAAGCCCCGCAGTTATCATTCTGTTGACGGCACTATTACCACCACCGCCGACACCTATGACCTTAATCTGGGCAAATTGTTCCATATCAATATCAAACTCCAGCAAATTGAATCCCCCTTCGTCATTGGTTTGGCCTAATCAATTAAATAATATCTTATTCCGTAAGTTTAAGCAAGCTATGTTTAACAAAAAATTCAATTTGTTCTGTTATGTATACTAAAATAGCTTTCGAAAAAAACCTGCAATTCTCTCAAACACTGAATCCCGACGCTCCTGCGTCGATGATTTATTAAGCTTAATCTCGCTTGTTTTACATGCTACCCTTTTTATATTGGATATGTATTTTATAATCCCGGATGCTACAATAAACTCAGGTTTTGTCACTCCTTGAATAAGACCTGCCTGCACCACTCTGACCGGCATCTCAAACACCTCATGGGCAAGCTGCTTGGCTCCATCGACATAGGAAATCCCTGCACCGGTCAATACTACGCCGCCATTTGGTGATATCATTGTACCTGATTTCGCTAGCTGATTTGCGCAAAGTGAAAAAATCTCATACACCCTGGCTTCAATAATCTCAACCAGCTCTGAAACTTTTATGCTTTTCTTTTTATTTTCGTTAATATCAAAAACTGAAATCTCCTGGTCGTTTTTGATAAGGGAGGTCAGTGCCAGCTCGTACTGTCTTTTTATCTTTTCAGCCTCAGCGGGAGAAATCCGAAGCCCTATAGCAATATCATTTGTTATATGATCTCCACCTACTGGTATAGAGTCATAAAAAATTAAACGATTTGCCTGAAATACTGAAATGTCCGTAACCCCACCGCCAACATCAATCATTACAACACCAATGTCACGCTCATCAGCAGTCAGGCATACCTCACCTGATGCAAAGGCTTCCGCTACCAGGCCGTCAATCTGTATGCCTGCTCTTTCAATACTTTTGACTATATTTTGAACTGAGGTAATTTTTCCGACTACTATATCAGCATCCAATTCCAGTTTGGTTCCGACCATTCCTACGGGATCAATAATTTCATCATACCCGTCTAAAATATATTGTCTTGTAACATCGATGAGCTGCTTGTCCTCTGAAATTTCAATATCTCTCACTGCGTAAATAAGGTTGTCGACATCCCGCCGAGATATCTCTCTTTCTGCATTTGAAATGGAAATTTCACTCTTATTGTTAATAACATCAACATGCATGCCATGTATATTTGCGTATGCAGAGCCGACTTTGACATTAGCCGCCCTCTCTGCTTCAACAATGGCACTTCTTATAGCCTCAGCCGTTCTGTCAATATCAACTATAACGCCCTTTTTGAGGCCATAGCATGGCACCATTCCTCTTCCGATGACCTCAAGCTGGGAATATTTATTTACTCTTCCAATAAGTGCACAAACCTTGGAGGTGCCAATGTCTATGCTTATAATTAAATCTCCCAATAAAGAAACCCCCTACTTAGCTATCTATATGTTATCGTTTTTAGTAGATTTATTCAATATGTATCTTCGTATAACTGCGAAATTTATAAAAATTCTATTGCCAAATGCGAAAATCGCTGCTAAATATATTTCAATTCCAAGTTGATCACCAATGTACGCAAGTGCCGCTGCTACAAGTGCATTTCCAAAAAAACCGGAAACAAATATCTTCATATCAAATTTTCCTTGCATTGAAGAAGCAACACCGCCAAAAACCGAATCCAATGCTGCAAGTATAGCAACAGCCATATATGTCGAATATTGTTGAGGGATATTAATCGGGATAAAAAATACTCCTATAAGTATTCCTATTATCACACCTAAAATCGGCATCATATGCGTTAACCTCCATTTTCGGGTGTAAATACGATATTTTCATCCGATGAAAAATCCAATTTACCCCTCTCATCCTTTTTTATATTATTAGCCATAATAGCTTTAATTGCATTTATTTTATAATTTAGCTCCTCAGCCTTGCCCAAATTTGCTATTATTCTTGATTCTAATGATAAGCTTATGTTGCCGGGATCACCAACATCGATATAATCAACACCTGGTAGTAATTTATCGGCAGTTCCCTCGTCTATTTGCTTTAGATAATCATATACATTAAATGCTGTTAAAAGCTTCTGCTCATCATTTGTAATCCTTGTCCCCAAAGCGTAAGAATCAGGCTCTATCCCTTTAAAAACAGGTATGCTGGCCATCTCTTGCTGTGGATTCAATTCAAGCATATAACCTTCTTTATCAATTATAAAGCTTGTCCCTTCTAATCTCAAGAGTGCAGCAGGTAATCTTTCTGAAACTTCTATCCTGACTGTAGAAGGAATTATATACCTTACCTTGGCACTTTTGACATATGGACAGCTTTCAATTATTCTTCTTTCTGAAGAACCTATACGTAGCATAAAGAACTTGCCAGGCTCCTTAAATAAAAGCCTGAAACCATTTTCACCGATGCTTATTCCGGATATAGCAGTCAAAGTTTTTGAATCATAATGTTCAGAGGCATAAGCATCAATATTTTTAATGTAAAAATACGGTGACATAGCCGTATAGACAATCGTTGTTACAAATAATGCAGTAACCAGTAGTGTATTTATAAAACGCAGGATTCTTTTTATTTTTCTCTTTCTTTTGTTCTTTTTATGTAAAGGCACTTGTACATCTTTTATCCTTCGTATTTTCATGAGATCCCCCGAATGTTCCCTTACTAAACTATCCTTTTAATAGAGGCTCCGACTTGTTGGAGCTTTTCTTCAATTTTATCATATCCTCTGTCAATATGCTTAATATCGGAAATAACAGTTTCCCCTTCCGCAGCAAGTCCCGCAAGAACAAGTGCTGCTCCTCCTCTCAAATCCCGGGCAGTAACATTTGCTCCAATCAACCGCTTAACGCCCTTTACCACAGCAATACGTCCCTCAAGCTTTATGTTGGCACCCATTCTCAGTAGTTCATCTACATGTTTATATCGATTTTCAAAAACTGTCTCTACTATTATACTTGTACCTTTTGCAATAGTTGACATTGCTAAAATCTGTGCTTGCATATCCGTCGGAAAACCGGGATAGGGTAGCGTTCTTACCATATCAAAGGCATTTAGCCTGGAAGGGCTTGCTATTCGCAATGTACTCCCATCAACACTTATATGGCAGCCGCACTCTCGGAGCAGTGAAATTATGGAGCATATATGCTCGGGAATAACATTTTTCAATACTAATTCACTGCCTGTAATAGCTGCTGCGGCCATATATGTACCTGTTACTATCCGATCGCTTATTATAGTATGCTGCGCATTATGTAACTTATGTTTACCGCCAAAAATCCTGATAACACTTGTTCCTGCCCCTGATACCCTCACCCCTATGGCCTGCAAGAAGTTTTGCAGATCTAATATCTCAGGTTCTTTGGCTGCATTTCTGATAATAGTTTCACCTTCTGCGAAAACCGAAGCCAGCATAATGTTTTCAGTCGCACCTACACTGGGATAATCAAGCTGAATATCACATCCTGTCAGTTTGTCGGCTTCACAATAAATAAATCCTCCCTGGGCATCCTGAATCTTTGCACCCATATTTCTCAAGGCTTTCAAGTGAAGGTCAATGGGTCTGGGACCTATTTCGCACCCACCCGGGTGGCATACCTTATTGCTTAATGAATTTTTAGTTAAACATAAAAACTACACTTCCATATTTGTCTGCAACGGCTTTTATTTCTTCCATCGTCTCCGTTTGGCATTTTTTTATTGCGACTCCGGCAACACCCCTATAAATACGAAGTGCACGGTTCAAAGCTTCAGGTGACTCAGTCTCAATAATTAACGGCGCTTTTACATACCATTGAACCCTGTCGATAACCTTAGCTAATAATTGGTCGTCTTTACTTTCAAGGGAAACATAAACGGCATCATTTCCCTCAGCAGATATGTCAATTGCAATATCATCCAATTCAGTGAAGTCACCGCTTTGCAGAATGCCGCGGAGCGAATCATCCTTTTCAAAGTCGAGGATACCTACGTTTTCGCAATTAAGGTTTTTTGTATCCGCCTTTTTTGTGCTTGAGGTAATAACAGTCCTTGACCTCTCATTTGGAGCGACAGGCTCAATTCCCTCAAGTCTTTTCCTTAATTCCTTAATAAACTCAGGGGTTGTACCACAGCATCCCCCTATTAACCGGGCTGCATATTGAACTGAATGTGATGCCAGTTTTGCGAAATGAGCAGGCTCGTCTTTATACACTGCGCGCCCGTCAACCATTTGAGGTAAACCCGCATTAGGCTTCACACAAATATACCCGCCTCCTGCCTTATGCATTGCTTTTATAATATCCAGCATATGCTCAGGTCCAAAAGAGCAGTTTGCTCCTACCATGTCCGCTCCCAAGGCTTTAAGTACAATTGCCGCAACGACCGGGTCCGTCCCCATAAGCGTCCGGCCGTTATTTTCAAAGGCCAGTGAGCAAATCACAGGAAGATTTGTAGTATCCTTTGCCGCTAATAAGGCTGCGCGCAATTCAGCCAAATCTGTGAAGGTTTCGAAGTTAATCGCATCGGCTCCTCCATCCATAACAGCTTTTGTTTGTTCGCAATACAAATCATAAGCCTGATTGAAAGTCAGCTCCCCTGACGGTTCAAAAAGTACACCGGCAGGGCCGATAGATGCACAAACAAATTTGTCTTCCCCCGCTGCTTCTCGAGCAAGCTTAGCTCCCCAGTAATTAATATCATATGTTTTGTCTTCTAAGGAATATTTTCTTAAATGAATACGGCTGCCTGTAAATGTATTGGTCTGAATAACATCCGCCCCTGCATCAATATATGACATGAAAATTTCTTTTACAGTCTGCTGTTTCGTGATATTCCAAAGTTCTCCGCATTCTCCGCCTTTAAGTCCCAGCTTTTGCAGCATGTAGCCCTTCGAACCGTCATAAACAAGCACTTTATTGGAAATTTCCCCAAGAAAGTTTCTCATAATAATTCCTCCATCTCTAGTAGCTCTTTATGTCATGCTTAAAAGCGTATATGGCAGCTTGTGTCCTATCAGACACATCAATTTTTTTAAATATATTGGAAACGTGGTTTTTCACGGTCTTTTCGCTTATATAAAGTTGTTTTGCTATTTCTTTATTAATCATTCCCTCTGCAATCAGCTGCAATACTTCCAGTTCCCTGGATGTAAGATTATCGATTCGTTTCTTTTCCTTTTCACGCACTGTTACTCTATTGTATTCCTGTACCAGTTCCTTTGTCATGTTAGGCTGAATATAAGTTTGTCCCGAATAAACATAGCGGATAGCTTGTATAAGAACAGACGGCTCGGCATCTTTTAGAACATAACCTTCCGCTCCCATTTGTAATGTCTTAAACAGGTACTCTTTATCCTCGTGAATAGTTAACACAATAATTTTGCATTTCAAATTCTCCTGCTTAATCTCCTTTATAGCTTGCAAACCATTTGCCACCGGCATGTTAATGTCCATTAAAATAACATCGGGACTATGCTGCTTTGCAAGCTTAACCGCTTCATTTCCGTCCGAGGCTTGTGCCACGACAACCAAGTCATCTTCCAGTTCAAGAATTTGTTTAAGACCTTGTCTGATCAATGAATGATCATCAGCAACAAGAATTTTAATCCGGTTTTTCATATGTATCCCCCTTGTTTTGCTCAAAAGGTATTTTTATACTAATCCTAGTCCCCTTACCGGGTTCGGATTTAATGTCTATCTCTCCATCCAAAAGCTCTATTCTTTCACGCATGCTTACAAATCCAAAGCCTGAGCTTATATCATCACTTTTCTCTTTAAGCTTTTCAGTATCAAATCCAATTCCGTCGTCAAATATATATAGTCTGAGAAAGCTCTTGACAACCTCAAAGTTAATAAAAACATTACCTGCTTTTGAATGCTTTTTAACATTATTAAGAGATTCCTGTACCAGCCTAAACAGTGTTAATGATATAACAGACTTTAATCCATTTACAATACCTCTTGTTTGAAAAGATACAGTAATCCCTGTTTCTTCTTGAAAATTCTCAAAATACTTTTTTAAAGTAGGCACAAGCCCTAAATCATCCAACGACATGGGCCTCAGGTTATAAATAATCTTTCTGACATCCTGAAGACTGTCTCTGATAAACTGCTTGAGCTCGGCTAACTCCTTCTTCGCTTTATCCAGATCAACTTCTATCATCCGTTCACATAATTCGGCCTTTAAAACCACATTTGACATTAACTGGGCTGGTCCGTCATGTATTTCCCTTGCAACACGCCGTCTTTCCTCTTCCTGTGCTTTAATAATTTTTATTCCAAGTAGCTGCTTCTGTCGCAAGTCTTCAAGTTGGCTGCTTATATTTTGAAGGTCGCCTGTAAGATAACCAAGGGCTACACCGACCTGATTAATTAAATTATCTGCCTTTGTTATTGTAATGTATGCATCTTTTATCCGGACCTCCAGCTCATTTCTTCTCTTTATGAGATTTTTCTCCATCTCTCTTTTGACGGCAAGCTCAACCCTATAATAATCAGCTTCGTCATACGCTTGCTTAAGCTCTTCCTGTGTGTGCTTTGCAAAGTTCTGATTAATAATGGCAAGTTTACGCTTGCTTGCCTTCAAACCTGCTTCCAGGGCTTCAACCTCTACAATGATACTCTGAACCTGATCTTTGAGCTGTTTTAATTCTTCATCTAACCGCTTGCATTCCTTGCGTGCATTCTCAGCAATATCATAAATTTCAGATCTACTGCTGTTTATAGCCTCAATAGTCTTTTTGATTATCTTATCAAGTTTAATAATATCTATCTTGGTACTTTCCAATGTGTCCACCCACACTTTTTTTAGTTCTTACAGTATATCATCTATCTATTCTACATACATTTCAATAAATCCTTTCGCTTTATAGACATAGTAGGACTTTTTCCAAAATAATAAAACCGATTAAATTTTTCTTATAAGTTGATGTTGACAAACAAGATGGATTGCGATTATAATATGTAAGTGTTTGAAAGCCATGCGCCATTAGCTCAGTTGGTAGAGCACCTGACTCTTAATCAGGGCGTCCCGGGTTCG
>CAZPMC010000013.1:3883-51314 GCA_964587755.1 uncultured Oscillospiraceae bacterium | reverse complement strand
AGCAACCGGCTCATAACCGGTTGGTCCGGGGTTCGAGTCCCTGAAGGCCCACCAAAGAGTTTTACAAAACAAAATCGCTTACATTATATACTGGTTTTACATGGAGGGGTTCCCGAGTGGCCAAAGGGGGCAGACTGTAAATCTGTTGTCAGTGACTTCGATGGTTCAAATCCATCTCCCTCCACCAAAGTAAAATTGGACGAAGGAAGAGGGACGGTTTTTTTGATTTATTTCTACGCGGAATAAAACAAAAAAACCGTCCTTCTTCCTTCCCTCTTCCTTTCTCATGCTTTGAACCGTCTGTTTTTGGGTAATTATTTCAAAGAATTGTATATAATCCAATAACTTAAAACAAATAATAAGCATTATTGAATTATTTTTAGGAGGCATCATATTATGAATAAAACAGTAGGAATAATCATAGGAAGTTTGCGCAAAAACTCCTTTTCCATGAGCATTGCTAATTATATGAAAGCAAATGCACCTAAGGGCTATGATTTTAAGGTAATAGACATTAGTAATCTTCCTATCTATAACCAGGATTATGACGAAGAGAACCCAAAGGAATACCAGCCATTCCGATACGAAATAAAGGCTCTGACTGGTATGTTGTTTATAACCCCAGAACACAACCGCTCAATCCCGGCAGTACTCAAAAATGCTCTTGATGTTGGTTCACGACCCTATGGTGAAAATTAAAGCATTTATCGACCAATTTATTATAAGCTTTACACAATGGATTGAAAAAGTTTCATAATTTATTTACAGCAGTTTTAAAAGCATTCCCACGCTCTTCGAAATTTTTAAACATATCAAAGCTGGCGCTAGCAGGCGATAAAATTATAATGTCATTTTCCTCTGAGCAGTTATAGGCATATTTTATCGCCTCATCCATATTTTCCGCATGAAACAGTGGTACATGTACTGTCTCACTGCGTTTTGACTTAGCATTGTTTATGGCCTGCTCAATCTTTGGGGCCGTTTGCCCCATAAGGACAACACTTTTTGCCCTTTCGATTATAGCCTCACCCAGCGAATCGTACGGAATATTCTTGTCGTACCCGCCTGTAATTAAAATGACCCTTTTTTCGAATGAGTTTATACTGGCAATAGTCCTGGAAGGGCTTGAACCAATTGAATCATTGTAGAATTTCCTGCCGTTGACTTCTCTTACAAACTCATTTCTATGCTCAACTCCTGCAAATCTTCTTGCAACCTCACTTATATCCTCAGGGGTCACAAAATCGATAGTTGCGCAGGCTGCAGCAAGATAGTTCTCCACATTGTGAATACCGGGCAGAAGTATTTCATCCACATCCATTATCCCAAGCTTTTTCCCTGATGTTCTATAAATAATTTTACCGTCTGAAACCATCATTCCGTTATCAATAGCATTTGTTCTGCTGAATAAAAGTACCCTGCCTGGCACTTCGGAGGCAAAGCCCTTTGTTATTGCATTGTCATAGTTTAGTACAGCAGTATCGTTTTTATTTTGGTACAAAAAAATGTTCTTTTTTGCATCAGAATATTCTTGCATTGATTTGTGAACATCCAGGTGGTTTGGCGAGAGGTTTGTCACAACTGCAGTATTAATCCTGTTTCGCATAGTATGAAGCTGAAAGCTGCTCAATTCAAGTACCACCATGTCATTCTCTTCTATTTCATCTATCCTGTCCAAAAGCGGGGTACCTATATTCCCTCCCAGCCAGCATTTGTACCCGTGGTTTTTTAGAATTTCATAAATCAATGTCGTAGTAGTTGTTTTACCGTCACTGCCTGTGACAGCAAATATTCTTGCAGGACAAAGATTGCAGAATACTTCCATCTCAGAAGTAATTAATGCTCCTGCCTCTGCCTCCTTAAGAAGCTGCGGTATATCAAACCGGACCTTCGGAGTCTTAAAGATTATATCGAACCCTATTAACCTGTCCAGATAGTTTTCACCCAAACAATACTCCACATTAAGACCTTTAAGACTTTCTAAGGTCGAGCTCAAGGATGATCTATCTGCCTGATCAAATGCTGTAACCGCTACTCCCAGCTTTGCCAAATATTTAATAAGAGGTGTATTGCTAATACCAATCCCAAGTACGGCAACTCTTTTCCCCAAAATATCAATTTTAAACCTTTCAAGCTTTTCGTTCATGTGCCCGCCTCCGTGCTGCAGAAATTCTGCTTCAAATATATTTTACATCAAAATAAAAATTCACCACTTGCAATTATATAATATTTCTAGTACAATTAGTATTGCATTTTGATGAGCGGGAATGGCGGAATTGGCAGACGCGCTAGTTTCAGGTACTAGAGCTCGCAAGGGTGTGCAGGTTCAAGTCCTGTTTCCCGCACCAAGGGTTTCACGGTAATCGTGAAACCCTTTAATTTTTAAAGTAAGGGGGACGGTTGTTTCTGCTTTTTAAAAAGCAGTAAAAGCCGTCCCCCTAGCTTTGTTCCCCCAGCTTACAATTGACCTCCGCATTTACTGCAAAAGCGTACACCGGGAACAATAGCAAAACCACAATTACTACAATATTTTTTTTGGGGTACTGTTTCAAACGTTATAGGCAAATCCTCTTTTCCTGATGAATCCGCCAGAAACAGCCAGTCTATATCCTCGCCGTCCTCACAATAGCCGATTGACCCAGCAAGAGATACAACATAAAAGCTGTCCTCATCTGCGGGGTTTTCTTCATCGTGAATTTTTGCCAAAATTATCAGGCTGTCAGATTACCTTTATCATTTTGCTGCGCTGATGGTGCCCCACGCATTATTGTTAAAATCCAGCATCGTAGCAAAAAATGATTGGCCGTCAGCTGAAAAGTTAAACTCTGCTCCTGCAATATTTGCCTCTCCTGAAGAACGCACAAAATAGCTGTTGTTGATATATGTGCTTCCCGTCTCGTCATTAGAGCAAACAATCTTATAATAAGCGCCGTCGCCAAAATCCTTTTCATAGGTAACAACAGTCGTTACATCAATATCTGCACCTGATTCGGTAACATTCAGAATACCTTTATAGGTTCCTGAGAAATCAATTTTCTTAACCTCCAGCTTGACCTTGACCTCAAAGCTTTTGGAGACTCCTGCCGGTTCTTTTGAGGTGACTACTACAAGATATATGGTCTTGCTGTCAGCTGAGTCCTTAAGACCGGTTAATGAGCTTCCACAGTTTTTCGATTTGCTACCAACGGCCGAAATCACATTAACCGACGCACCTTTACATTCCACACTTGGGTCGATTTTATCAGGTAGATTTTTTAGCTTATCCTTGTCAATGGTGATAGCTACTAATCTAGATCCCTGGCCGTTCATTGTAACCGATGCCGAGCCAAGAACAAGCTTTTCTCCACTGGCAGCCTCTGCCTGTTTATCTGTGTCAGGAATACTTAATTTCATAGTAGTACCCACATCTTCTCCCAAAACACCTGTACTGATATTCTTATGGAGGGTATATGTACTCTCCTGTCCTATCTTCCCAGAAGCAATGGCAGTATAGTACTCATGTACCCAGCTTGATGGGTCACCCACTGCTTCAATCAGTGCCTCCTGTGTACCTCCCTTTTCGTATGTTGCTTTAATCCAGGTGTCGTCACCCATCTTTTTTGAGAGAAAAGCAATTAATGGTGAGCGAGCGTAGCCATCCTGAGCAGTATCCTTTACAGGAAGAGCACTGCTGAATTGCTTTTCAAAATACTGTGAGGTGAGAGAGGTAAAGGTGGCACCTTTTGCGCTGGCCTCATAGTAGGAGGCTGTTGCCTCGTCAATCCATTTTGTAGCGTTAAAAATACCTGTATAACAGCCTTGCACATAATGGAAAAACTCATGCCAAAGCAGTGGATTAAGAGAGCCTACAGTGTATTTTTCGGTAAAGTTATTGATATTTAGGGTTATGTCTTTAAATAGCATATGGTAAGAACCTGAATCGTCAATACTCTTGATTTGAACATTCATTGGAAAATCGCTCTCGTTATACTTATAACCAAGGGTCTTATATTTTTCATATACTGCCTCAAGGTCGTTGAGGATATCCTGCCTGCCCGAAGAACCCACAATGTCATGAAAAAACGCACCATTGACTTTCATGGGGTAGTAGAGCCTAAAATGCCCGCCATCGGAAAAATAGGAGACACTTGAAAACAGTCCGCACTTCAGTGAAAAAGAAGTTGTCATATTACTCGGCTTGGCTGTACCCTCACTGTTGCCCATGTATAGAGGAGCCTCAAACAACTCTGCCGGTATGAAGCTGGCACTGGCAGCCCCATCAACCACGTCGGCTGGGATATAGAAATACTCCGTCCCATAACTGCCACTTTCATATTCGCACTCGACCCCAAGGCCAATTAGCAGCACTTCCTCCGATGCACCGGTGTAGTCCTCAGGGACAGGAAGGGTAAGTGTCAGCGGCTGTTTGTATGCTTTGGACAGTGTCAGTTCATAGAGCTCGGAATTTAGACCGTTTTCTTCTTCTACTTCTGTGGTCTTAACGGATATCAAAGATGCAGGCTCTCCGTCAGAAACGTTGTCACCAAAGCTAACGATGGTTTCACCAAGAGTGATAATACCGTTTTCTACAGAAGTGCTTTTCGCTCCGGGCGAGAAAGAACATGCAGCCAGACCGCTTATGCCTATTATTAAAACCGCTGAAATTACCAAAAAATGCTTGATACGCAAATTTCTCATTGTGTTACCTCCAAATTTTTTATAGTTCTACATAAGTTACCAATTGATGATTTCTGCCGTAACACCTGTTTCAGACCAAAGCTTTTGCGCGGCATCAAGTACCGCTTGCTTTTCAGTCATGCCGTGTAGCAACTCTATTTTCATGGTTCGGACGGCAGTGCCAAAGGTCAAATAAATCCGTTCCCGATCAATTTGAGCGGCGTGCAGCCGTACACCATGCACCTCGTCGAGACCCCATCGATAAATTTGGCTGCGAACAACAAAGCACATATATTGCGTTGCTTGAGGATTAATTTCATCAGCACCATGCCTTCACCAATTAAATTTTAAAAAAGGAAGATTAAAAAATCATCGATCTAAAGGATGGTTTTGCAGAAAAAGGCCACTCACCCTTTTGGGTGAGTAGCCTTTTAAACGCAGTATTTATGCGGTTTTATATTATGCTTCTGTTTGGTTCTTGAGAAGGGTGCTGATTAACTCCACTCGACTTGAAACATCGTATTTTGAAAAAACATTTCTTACATGTGTTTTTACGGTATTCTCGCTGATGAACAAGGTCCCGGCAATTTCTCGGTTAGATTTGCCTGATAGGATTAGCTGCAATACTTCCTGCTCCCTCACAGTCAGCGGGTCAAGAGTTTTAATTTGGCGGACAATGTCCGTTTGCTGTGACCGGCTCATATTATCATAGGCCGTAAGATAAGCATGACTTTTCAACAGCAGAACAAGCCGCTGGTTAAGGGGCGGCAGCATAACCAGGGTAACGCAAACCACCGTAAGGGCAATCACCGCAACCTCTGAGCCGAGAAGCCCCATGGATGTCACGACCATTCCCAAAACGCCGCCACAAAGGACACCGAATACATTGGCAGAAAGTCCGATTCCAAAAATCTGTGCCGGGTTATCGCCATAATCCAGCATTTCTCCGAGGATACTCCACCAAAATAGATCAAAAATCCCGCAAGCGCCGAGCATCAGCGTATCCACAATCAGATAGTCGCATGTGCTTCGCTTAAGCAGCATAAAGCTGATGAACGCTCCCATAATCATTGCCATTCCAATGTACAAAATTCTCGAACGCTTAGCTTTCATGGGTAGGTTTCGCATAATGGCAAGCGCCACGATATAAGGCACTGCCCAATACCAACTCGTAAGCCCCGTTAGATGTTCAAAAGCGGGGTTGATGACCTGATACATTAGTCCGGAATTAATTGTGATGATGAAGACGAAAAGGCACAGCAATAATAGCGGGTTTTTAATACTTTCACGCATCTTATTTTTAAATGGTTTGCTCTGCTCATTCTCCTTATTCAACGGTAGCATCCAAGTGAAGACCATACCAAGCACAAGGCAAAGCATAGAGACTCCAAGTCCTATAAATGGTGACCGGTTCATGGCAACCATGTTGACCGCAATCATCAGCAGGTTGGAATAAATCAGAACGTCGGCGCAGGATTTAATGCGCTCGTTCTTGGGCGTATAAGCCCATAGAAAATATCCCCATGATGCCACTGTGCAGCCGCTAAAGTACCCGCTTACAAGCAGTCCGCCCATCCATAGAGCTGAATGAATAAAAAAGAATGGGACAGTGGCGAAAAGACACAAGCCCATACTGATAAGCAACATTTTTTTGGCAGCTGCCTGAGACCTCACAATCATCCCACAGGTGAAAAGCCCTATAAAATGTGTGATAATTGCAGCCAGTATGTAACGATTGGCATCTGTTCCTCGCAGATTCAGCAAGCTATACAACACCTGACCTTCAAACAGGAAGGAGAGCAAATACGCGAAACAAAACGAAAACGCTATAATAGAAAATCTACGGGAATTCAAAGAATTTATGTTTACTGCTATGGAAAGCACCTCACCTTTGCTTTAATATATAACTATTATATCAACAGAGGCAGATAATTTCATCTATATATGTGTTAATCTACTTTTTCTGATAGCTCTGGGTATTTCTCTGCCACTATGGAAATACCTTGCTTCTTGGGAATTACTCATCGTCTGCTAAAAGCTTTGCCCTTTTTACTATATCACTTCCATATTTTGCCCTTATAATGTCTATTGTTTTTTCCAGCTTCTCTTCCCTTTTTCTTTCATCGGGCAGCTCTTCATCCAAATCGAAAAAAGATAGCTGTTCATGCTCTGCCTCATCAAAGCCTGATATACCGACTCCAAGGAGCCTTATAGGGCGTCTGAGTGCCCAGTTTTCATCAAGCAGCCCAGCAGCCGTTTTATATATGTCCATTGTCAGGCAGGTTGGTGATACAGATTTTTGCCGCGTAATAGTTTTAAAATCATCGTATCTAATTGCTATAGATACTGTCCTGCCTAAAAAACCATACCTTCTTGTTTCTTCACCGACTTCTTCCGATAGCTTTAAAAGGACAGCCTGAGCACTTTCCATATCCACAATGTTTTTTGAGAGAGTAGTTGAACGGCTAATAGATTTTGTTTCACTTTTTCTGCCGGGTGTCACAGGAGACATATCAATTCCGTTTGCATAATCATAAAGCTCCTGTGCATATTTCCCAAAGTGTGAGTAAAGAATCCCGCTATCAAAATTGGCTAGATCCCCAATTGTAACAATTCCAAGCTCATTTAACCTCTTTTCTGTCTGAGAGCCGATTCCGTACATTTTTCGTATTCTAAGAGGCCACAGCTTCTCTTTTACATCCTTAATCCACAGCTCGGTTATACCTCTTGGCTTTTTCATCTCAGATGCCATCTTGGCCAGGAATTTGTTTTCGGATATACCTATAGAACACCAAAGATCAAGCTCATCGCTTATCTTGCACATAATATGCCTTGCGATTTTTTTTGGCTCTCCAAAAAGGCCTTCGCAGCCTGTTAAATCAAGCCATGCCTCATCTATACTGTTTTGCTGAATAACTGGAGTAAACCCCGAAAGAATTTCCATAACTTCTTTTGACTTTTTTTCATAGAAATTGTGATCAGGTGGTAAAAGGATTATACCAGGACAGAGTCTTTTTGCCTCATGAACAAGCATTGTTGTTCTAACACCAAAAGCACGGGCTTCATAATTTGCGGCAAGAATTATCCCGGCCCTTTTTTCTGGATCACCTGCCACGGCAGCGGGACGTGATTTAAGCCGGGGATTGCGGGCAGCTTCACAGCTTATAAAAAACGCATTCATATCTACAAGAAATATAAGCTTTCTTATAGAATCAGCCATTTTCCATATCCACATCCTTCTTGTAGAAGAAAGTTTTTATTGAACTCAGTCCGTATTTGGCTGGTATTAATATTTGCTCTGTGCTTCCTACAAATAAAATTCCGTCTTTTTTAAGTGACTTGTTAAAATTAGTATAAATCTGTGCTTTTGCTTCGTCTGTAAAGTAAATGAGCACATTTCTACACACAATTAAGTCACAATCAGCAGGGTATCTGTCCTTTAACATATTTAACCGACTAAATTCGACTCTGCTTTTAACCTCATCCTTTATGGTGTATATCGGACCATTTTTATCGAAATACTTTTCAATGTAATTTTTGGGCAGCTTTTCAAGGCTTTTCTCAGTGTAATTGCCTTCCTTAGCTTTTCTTAATGCCTCTTTATCTATATCCGTTGCAATTATTTTTATCTCATTTAGCGGAAGAAATTCATTTAAGGTCATTACAAGGGTATAGGGTTCATCTCCTGTTGAGCACGCCGTGCTCCATATCTTGGGCACCCTTGATAATTCGAGTAGATGTGGGTATATTGATTTCTTTAAGACCTCCCACTGGTCGGGATTTCTATAAAACTCAGATACATTTATCGTCAAATGATTTATAAATTCATTAAATAATTTTTCATTTTTTTTAAGTGCAATAAGATATACGTCATATTTTGAATAACCGTTTCTGTCAATTAAAGAATCGATTCTTCTTTTCATTTGCTTTTCTTTATATAAGCTAAGGTTAATTCCGGACAAATTATAGATTTCCGCCTTAAACCCCTCATAATTCATTCTGAATTCACCCCTCACCCCTAATAGTATAATATAAGGAGCCATTTCTCGAGCACCGGATATACCTACATGCTAAGAAGTGCCTCCTTATATCACTGTATAAAAATTCTTTTATAAACCTATTGTCATTGCTGTTTGTCGTTAATTGCATCTGCAATTGTGTTTGTGAGCTCTTCTTTGTGTTCTGAAGGTATTGTTTCCTCAGCCTCCTGAGCCGGCTCAGAACTCTCAGTACTTTCAACCTTTTTTTCTGCAGGCTGATAATTTTCCGGATCAATCGGATTTACTTCCTTTATACTTAAGCTAATCTTTTTAGCTTCAGTATCTACTTCCACTATCTTGGCTTCAACTACCTGTCCAATCTTAAGAACATCTCCGGGCTTGGCAATCCTTACATTGGATATTTGTGAAATATGAACAAGACCGTCAAGACCCTCCTCAAGTTCAATAAATGCACCGAAGGGTACTAATCTTACAACTTTTCCGGTCACATTTTCTCCTACCTTGTACTTCTCGGCAGCCTTAACCCACGGGTTGTCCTCTTCACGCCTGAGCCCCAATGAAATACGCTTTTTCTCCCTATCATATTCCAAAACGGTAACCTCAACCTCTTGCCCAACCTTCAATACATCGGATGGATGCTTTATTTTAGACCAGGAGATTTCTGACACATGAACCAAACCATCAATACCGCCTATGTCTACGAATGCACCAAAGTCCATAAGATTTTTAACTGTACCTTTGTATTTCTTTCCTACTTCAATCTCGGACCAGAAAGCGTTTTCAGCCTGCTCCCTCTGCTCAGCGAGTACTATTCTTTGTGAGCCGATGATCTTTCTTCTAGCAGGATTAAACTCTATAATTCTTATAGAAACCGGTTGCTTAAGATATTCTGCCGTATCCTTAACATATCTCTCAGCAATTTGAGAGGCAGGTATGAATACTCTGACTCCTTTTACATTCGCAACAATACCGCCATTTGTAGTTTCAATTACTTTCCCCGTAAGAGTTGTCTTGTTTTCAAAGGCCTCTTTAATTAGCTCCATGCTTTTGGCAGAATCAACCTTTTTCTTCGAAAGCATAACATTTCCTTCGCCGTCATTGACTCTTACGACAAAAACATCGATTTCCTCTCCGATTTTTACATTTTCCTCAGGCTTAAAATCAGGGTCATCTGTATACTCTCCAATAGGAATAATACCGTCTGATTTGTAGCCAAGGTCGACAAAAATCTCAGCATTATTGAAGCCGATGATTCTGCCCTTTACAGTTTCGCCACTTCTGAGGGTTATCAGGGAACTCTCAAATGCTTCCTGAAAACTCAACTCATTCTCCTGTTTATTTAATTCATCCATTTTTTCAATAACCTCCTTGATTATGCGTTCCGGTGTAGATGCTCCGGCTGTAATACCCAGCGTTTTTACTTCTTTTATATTTATCGGCGGCAAATCACCGTACGTCTCGATGTAATAAGTATTCTCACAATGTTTTTTACAAATGTCAAACAGCTTTTGGGTGTTTGAGCTTTTCTTGCTTCCCACCACCAGCATTACATCAGACTTGCGGGCTATTTCCTCAGCTTCAGTCTGTCTTGTGATAGTAGCATTACATATTGTATCAAACTTTTTTATGATTTTACACTTTTCTTTTAATTTAGTATATATTTTTTCAAACTTTTCTTTAGTAATTGTAGTCTGTGCTACCAAACAGCATGGTCCGTCAATCTGGGGAAAATCTTCCACGTCTTCGGGCTCATTGGCTATATATGCGGTATTTTCACACCATCCGTTTATTCCTATAACCTCTGGATGCTTTTTATCACCTGCTACTACAATAGTGTACCCATCACTATACATTAGACTGACCAAATTGTGTATTTTCTTCACATAAGGACAGGTTGAATCAACTAATTCAATATTTCGATGTTCTAAGTCCTTATATATATCGGGAGTAACACCATGAGCCCTGATAATTATTTTCGAATTTTCAGGAATTTGGGAAACATCAGATATGATTTTTACACCCTTTTGTCTCAACTCATCAATCATCTGTTCATTATGTATTATGGGGCCTAATGTAGCAATGTCTTTGGAGCCGTCTTCCAATAAATTATATACTATATTTATCGCATTGTTAACGCCAAAACAAAACCCGGCTGTCCTTGCCAATAATATTGTCATTAAACTCCCTCCGCAAGTGAATATATTTTTTTAATTATTTGTCTGCTATACTCCTTTAGTTCTTCTCTTGTATACTTTTTACCCTTTTGTGCCTCGATTGTAAACGGGTCACCGTAAATGACATTCATTTTGCTGAAGATCTTATAGCTGCCTTGTATACAAACAGGCACTATCGGTACTCCTGAATGCATTGCAATCATTACAGCGCCGGGCTTTACTTTCTTTTCCTCA
This sequence comes from uncultured Oscillospiraceae bacterium, assembly GCA_964587755.1. Classification (GTDB taxonomy): domain Bacteria; phylum Bacillota; class Clostridia; order Acetivibrionales; family DTU013; genus CAZPMC01. The sequence goes on along the minus strand of CAZPMC010000013.1, from coordinate 40,249 downwards.
ACCTTCGAATGGGCAATTCTTGTCCCATGTGGAAATATTCCCAAGAGCTTACCCTCTTCAAGAAGCTTATAGGACTGCTTTATAGGACCTGTATCCCCACTCCCTCTTTTAACAGGAAAAGCTCCTAGCTTTGTAAAAACAAATGACAAAATAGGGTTTCTAAAAAGCTCCTCCTTAGCCATCCAATGTACCCATCTTTTAAGCTTAAAGCCTAAAAAAAACATGTCAAGCATGCTGTTATGATTGGCACAAATAATAGCTCCTCCTTCCGAAGGAACTTTGTCAATGTTTATTACATCTACTCTGAAAAACAGCTTAAATATTATATTTGTCAAAATTTTCAGAAAGCTTCTCATACATTACACCATTCATATCGAAAATAATTTAATCATTTTACTTTTTTATAAAAGACAGTATTGTTCCTATAACCTGCGTAAGGCTCAAGTCGGTTGTATCTATTTCCACTGCATCCTTTGCCTTTGCTAAAGGTGCAAAAGCTCTGGAACTGTCGTTTTGATCCCTATATGAAATATCTTTGAGAACATCTTCATATTGGGTCTCAACTGCACCTTTTTCCAAAAGCTCATTATACCTGCGTTTTGCCCTGACTTCAAGAGATGCGGTAAGATAAAATTTGTAGTTGGCATCCGGAAGTACATAGGTTCCTATATCCCGCCCGTCCATAACAACATCATTTGATTTGGCAATTTCTCGTTGGAGCTCAACAAGCTTAATTCTGACTGCAGGTATTGCCGAAACATCGGAGGCTCCAATAGAAACCTCGGTTGTACGAATAAGATGGGTAACATCCTTCCCGTCTAAAAATATCCTTTGCTCATCGCCGTTACAGTCAACCTTTATATCTATATCCTTAATTAACGCTTCAATAGCTTCTGTATCGTTTGTCGCAATTCCGGATGTGATAGCCTTTAGCGCTACTGCTCTATACATAGCACCAGTATCCAAATAAATAATTCCTAAAATCTTGGAAATATGCTTTGCGACTGTACTTTTACCGGCCCCCGCAGGCCCGTCAATTGATATGTTAATCTTAGCCAAGTGCTGTCCCCCAGTCTAGACGTCTTGTTTAAAAAGATCCGGTCTTAATTTTTTTGCATCTTTTAAATAAATATATTTTAGCTCAGCATTAGACTTTTCAGTATTAAAATGCATCATAACCCTGATACACCGTCTCAAGCTCCCCGGAACATCTACCTCATGGGTACACATCATCGCTATGTCCGTAAGGCCCATTTGCCTTGCTGCCACAGCAGGAAATACCGCGTTGAGATCCGATGTAACAGAAAATATAATACTGATTATGTCTTCCTTTACAATGCTATTTTCTTTTATTAGTGCCCGAAGCAGCTCATCAGTTGCATTCAAAATATCCTGCCGGTCATTTGAATCTACTGTTATAGCGCCTCTGATTGCTCTTACCATAGTAACGTTCTCCTAGACAACTCTGTGACCAACACCTATCGCAATTTCATTGAGGTGCAAAAGACCAATCCCGAAAAAAATCGAAACGCTGACGTGCTCCTTGTACCGGGCTATTCCGATTTTACCGCCTACATTAAGTCCTAAAGCTTTCGGCATAATCTGAGCTAAGGCCTCTCGTGTCGCTCCGGCTACAGCACCCTCTTCGGGATGGCTATCGCCTATCACACCTTCACGCTTAGAAGAAACAACAGCTCTCTCGATTATTTTCATAATAGAGTTTATAAATTCTCCTCCATAATCGACTGCAGCTGTATATATGCCGTGTTTTTGGAACTCAGCCTGAAGTTTTTTCTCCTCAGCTCTGTCCTTTGTTAGTGATATACGCACAGCAGCCGAAACTATATCTCTGCTTCCGAATTCTTCGTAATTTTTATCCATTACATTATCCCCTCAAAAACATATTCTATATTATATAAGAATTAGTTAAAATGTACAATATACTTGTTTCACAGATATTTCTACATCTTTGCTATGAGTGTGATTCCATCTGATACGACAAAGTTTTTACCAAGATGCTCTTTCTTGTTTTCACTGACCCCGCTTATCTGGACATCTGCAATAACCAGTATTTCGCTGGCGTCCAGCTCCACAATATCCCCATCCTTTAAATCCAAAAGAACTGTTTTATTGTTGAACCGGGCATATTCATCGCCATTTACAAGAACCTTAAGCTCAGGACAGCTATCAATGTTTATGAGTTTAAGCTCCATTTTGCATGGTGTATAAAGATAAACCTCTTCCATAAGAGGTTCTCCTTCATAAAAGGAATTATCGGTATCAGACTGCATAGCATGAAACCGTAGATTTACAATCTGTGTAATAATAAGAAAAATAAAGGCCGCTATAAAAGCATTGATTAAAAAATAATCAAATTTCTCAAAAATATTCTTAAGCTTTTCTTTTACAGCCTTTTTTACAAGCCTTTCTCTAAACAATCCTTCTTTCATGTTATCTATTATAAACTTTTAGTAAGCAAATAATACCATTGAAGTTAAGCCTTTAGCAGTTCATTCCCGCAGTGTAGCCAGTAGAAAATGCAATTGTCAAGTTAAACCCACCTGTGTACCCATCCACATCAATAACCTCCCCAGCTAAATACAATCCCTTTACTTTCTTTGATTCCATTGTAGAAGGGTTTATTTCATCCGTACAAACTCCTCCTGCAGTTACAATTGCTTCACTTATGGGCCTTGCGCCTTTTATTTCAATAGGAAGAGCCTTAAGTAATTTCACCAAGGCAGTCCTTTCAGGCTTGGTAATCTGGTTAACATGCTTCTCCGGGAGTATCTGAGAAAGCTTAATGATTACCGGAATCATCTTTTGGGGCAAAAGCTCATCCAGGCTGTTCTTAAACTGCTTTCTGGAAAACTTTCCGAAATCTCTCTGGATTCTTTCATCTAATACAGCTTCACTCAGAGCCGGCTTTAAATCAATTAAGAGCTTTACATTTTTATAATCATAGTTAAGTATGTGCCTGCTTAAGCTCAATACTAGAGGTCCGGAAACTCCGAAATGAGTAAAAAGCATTTCTCCGAAATCGTCGTATATTATTTTCCCCTTTTTATCAACTACGGTTATTGAAATATTTCTGAGGGACAGTCCTTGAAGCTCTTTAACCCAGCTCTCAGAAGCTATTAGCGGTACCAGGGATGGTTTAAGGGGTGTAATTGTATGACCAAGTCTTTGGGCCATAACATAGCCGTCTCCTGTAGAGCCAGTCCCCGGGTATGACATGCCGCCTGTGGCTAGGACTATGGAAGAAGCCTTAATTCTTCTGCCGTCCTTAAGCTTTACTCCCTCAACCTTCCCATTACTTGCTTCTATACATTCCACTGCTGTTTTTAAAAAAATCTTTGCTCCGTTTTTCTGTACAAATCGCTGAAGCATTTTTACTACATCAAGTGCCTTATCCGAGGCGGGAAATACCCTTCCGCCCCTTTCCACTTTTATTTCAAGGCCTTCACTTCTCATCATTTCCATCAAATCCTCGTTGGAAAAGGTATAAAATGAGGAGTATAGAAAATTCCCGTTACCGGGAATGTTTTGGATAAGCCCGTCAATATCTGTATTATTCGTTATATTGCATCTGCCCTTACCAGATATAAGCAGCTTCTTGCCGATACGGTCATTTTTTTCCAGCAAAAGCACCTCTTTACCTTGCTGTGCGGCTTTGCCGGCGGCCATAAGGCCTGCTGCTCCAGCCCCTATTACAATTACTCTGTCTTTCAATAATCCACCTTCTTGTGATGCTCAATATTGTCGTTCTTCTCATAAACCTGATATTCATCCCAAATAGTTTCTAGCTTTTGAAGTGTATTGTATACAACTTCTTTTCTCCTGTTTCCAATAGCAACGATTAAAGCATTTATAACGCTTAAGGGAGCAACAAGGGAATCAGCAAAGGAAGCCATATCACTACGGGCAATCAGGCAGTGGTCTGCGGTAGATGCCAGCGGGGATTCCATGCTGTCGGTTATTGCAATTACTTTTGCTCCCTGACTCTTAACAAATTGCATTGCTTTTGTAGTCCTCTTTGAATACCTTGGATAACTTATTCCAATCACCGCATCTGCCTCAGAAGCTCTTAAAATCTGTTCAAACATTTCGCTTACGCTTGAAGTATTTATAAGTTTTACATTATCAAAAATTAAATTGAAATAAAAGCCTAGGAAACTTGCAAGAGGGGCTGAACTCCTAACTCCCAAAATGTATATGTTCTTTGCGTTAAGCAAACATTCTACTGCTTCATCAAAGCCGTCTTTATCAATGGTTTCCATCGTCTGTTTAATTTTTTCCATATCGGACTGCAATACGCTTTTTAAAACATTGCCTTCAGTAATTCTGCTTGAAGAAACCTCAATCCTCTGAGCGGCGGTTAGTTTTCTCTTTATAAGCTCCTGCAGTACCTTCTGCAGAGTTGGATAGCCATCAAAACCAAGCACCATCGCGAATCTTACCACAGTCGATTCACTTACCCCCACAGACTCCCCAAGCTTAGCAGCAGTCATAAATGCAGCCTTATCGTAATGGCTGGTTATGAAATCTGCAATACGCTTTTGCCCTTTACTCATTTTCGGTCTTTTTTCGTGGATCATATCTAAAAGATCTTGTTTCCTGCTTTTCATAACGACCTCCAAAGCTTATTTGAGAACACTGCTAAAACACCATCAAACCCTGATAAACTGTAATTCTTTATATTATTATGATACATTTTTGCAGGATAAAAATCAAGTTGATGCATTTTGGTTTAATGTATTATAGATAGGGATTTGTCAAATCCTATCGTTATATGATTATCTGTTTTTGGAGGTATAATGCTTCAGATTGACGATGCCGGAAGCGGCAGCTTTGTGGGCGGAACATGTATTGGTATATATAAACCGGAAACAAATGACTATTATTTTGATATTATACCCATTGAATTGTACAGCAAGGAGAATTTTGCGAAAAAGTATTATTTGGATGAAGCATTAAGAATATGCATCAGGGCAATAAAAAGCTTTGCTCCTTCCAAAAACGAAACTATTGAGGTTTGCCGAGGTTATATGTTTGAAAAGCTGAAACAGTGGCTTGAGCAAAATGGCTACTCATGGTACTGCACGCAAATAACAGGCAGGGTACAGGACGTTGTAGAAAAGAACTATGAGCTTTATGCACAAAGCCTTGGTCTGCCATGGCAATACATAAAATACACCCGTTACCCCTTCCATTTCCACAAGCTTCTTAGATGGGTTTATTCCGACTTTGAAAGCAGAATAAAGGTTTGTAAGGTCGGATGGCAAAGCTGGCAGAAAATCGAAAATAATAAGCCAGAGGTTTCATACGGCTGTATAACTTCATCTGCTTATACCTGCCTAAAATGCGGGAGACAAATACTAAAAGGAAGCGAAATAAAGGTTCTAAGATATGTAAGCAATAGAGAGAATAACGTATTTCTTCATGCAAATTGCTAACATGGTTACTGCTGCTGTTGATTTTTGCGAAGCTCAGAATCAGCAATCAAATTAAGTTGGGAGCAGACAGCTTCAGGCACCGTGTAATGGAGCGATTACAGGCTGTTTCCGACATTACTCTGGTGCATGAAGATTGTCTGCTCTCAACTTTTAAATCGGGTGGGTTTTATCTTCGTAATCCACTAAGGTGCTGTCAATCTTATATTTCTCTGCCTGGCGGTATTTAAAGAAATTCTCTGCAACCTGCGGGAATAATGCATAGGACAAAATATCTTCCTCTTGTTCAATATATTGTCCGATCTGCTTCCTGATGTTTTCCAGCTCAGGTTCTATAAGGTCAGCAGGTCTTATAGTAATCTGTTCCTCGTCACCGAGAATTTTTTTCTTAATTTCATCGAAAATCGGAGCAGGAGTCTTTCCGTACTCTCCCTTAACTAAGGCTTTTGATTCCTTCGGAACCATCTTGTATCTTTCACCAGTTATAACATTCATAACAGCTTGTGTTCCGACAATCTGGCTTGAAGGTGTTACAAGCGGGGGATATCCAAAGTCTTCTCTTACCTTTGGTACTTCCTTCAACACATCTTCTAATTTATCAGATTGGCCTGCCTGTTTAAGCTGTGAAACCAAATTGGACAGCATACCTCCGGGTACCTGATATATTAATGTATTGACATCAACGCCCATAACTTTAACGTCAAGGAGTCCCGACTGAACATATTTTTCTTTAATAGGTCTGAAATACTCAGCAATCTCGCTCAATTTGCCCAGATCCAGTCCAGTATCATATTCTGTATCCTTCAAGGTTGCTACCAGCGGTTCTGTAGGAGGCTGAGATGTTCCCATGGCCATCGGTGATATTGCACAGTCAACAATATCAGCACCTGCTTCAATTGCCTTTAAATAAGTCATAGACGCAACGCCGCTGGTGTAATGTGTATGAATCTCAATAGGAACCTTGATGTACTCCCTCAAAGCCTTTACCAGCTCATAAGCCGAATAGGGAAGAAGCAGTCCAGCCATATCCTTTATACAAATACTGTCGGCACCCATTTCAACAAGCTGTCGGCAGTCTTTTACAAACAACTCCAGGTTATGTACAGGACTTATTGTATAGCTAACTGTTCCCTGAGCATGACCGCCTTCCTTTTTACATGCTCTGATTGAGGCTTCTATATTTCTTGTATCATTGAGGGCATCGAATATTCTGATAATGTCTATGCCGTTTGCGATGGACTTCTGAACAAAATATTCTACCACATCATCAGCATAATGCTTGTAGCCCAGCAAATTTTGCCCTCTCAAAAGCATCTGCAAAGGTGTTTTTTTGGCTTTATCTTTAATCTTCCTAAGCCTTACCCACGGATCCTCATTCATAAACCTGAGGCATGAATCAAATGTAGCCCCGCCCCAGCATTCAAGTGCGTTATAACCTATATTATCCAGCTTCTCAACGATGGGTAATATATCATCTGTACTCATCCTTGTGGCTATTAATGATTGATGTGCATCTCTTAGTACTGTTTCAGTTATTTTTACTTTCCTCATAATACTTAAATCCTCCTTAATTCAAGGATACCAGCAAGTCACCGGTATTGACGGACGTTCCTCTTGTAACGTTGACAGATGCAACAACTCCATCATCAGCGGCAACAATTTCGTTCTCCATTTTCATTGCTTCAAGTACCACCAGAACCTGTCCCTTTTTTACACTCTCCCCGACACTTACGGCAACTTTGAGTATTGTCCCGGGCATAGGCGCTGTTACTTTTGTTGCTCCCACTGAACCCGTTGGTGCTGTTGGTGCAGTTGCTGCCGGCGCAGGTGCTGCAGGTGCAACAGGTGCTGCGGGAGCTGCCGGTGCTGCAACGGGCATACTTACAGCTGGAGCCCCACTATTAGACAGTACTTCGTCAACCTCAACCTCATATTGATTCCCATTTACTTTTATTAGAAACTTTTTCATAATTTTTTCCTCCCTATGCATTAAGATTCTTGCTTATTCTCTCAAGCCTGCCTGCCCTATTCCAAACCGGTGATGATTGGGAAGTATGTCTCATGGATCTAACCACCAATTTGTAACCAGGCCTCGTTTCCATTGATGCAATTGCAGCAGCTATCACTGCAAGTATTTCATCGCTTATATTATTGATTGAATTAGCTTCCATGGCTATGCCTCCTTATTACAGTGGTATGTTTCCATGCTTTTTCGCCGGTCTGTTTTCCCTCTTGCCTGCCAGCATTTCAAGAGCATTAATCAGTCTGGGGCGCGTAGTCGCAGGATCGATGACATCATCTACATACCCTCTGGCTGCTGCAATATAAGGATTGGAAAACTTATTTCTATACTCCTCTATTCTTTGCTCTCTTTTCGATACAGGATCCTCTGAAGCTGCAATCTCCTTGCGGAAAATAATATTTGCTGCACCCTCAGGTCCCATAACAGCAATCTCGGCAGTTGGCCAAGCAAAGACAACATCTGCTCCTAAATGCTTGCTGTTCATTGCAATATAAGCGCCTCCATAGGCTTTCCTTACAATAACATTAACCTTTGGAACTGTTGCTTCAGAAAAAGCATATAATAGTTTTGCTCCGTGACGAATCACGCCGCTATATTCCTGTCCTGTTCCGGGCAGATACCCTGCTGTATCTGTAAAAGAAACAATAGGGATATTAAATGAATCGCAAAAGCGAATAAATCTCGCACCTTTATCGGCAGAATTTACATCAAGGACTCCTGCCATCACATTTGGTTGATTTGCAACAACGCCAACTGTTTTGCCGTTAAGCCTTGCGAAACCAACTACTATGTTTTTCGCAAAATGTTTCTGCACTTCGAAAAAGTCACCGTTATCGACAACTGTATTTATAATATCCATAATATTGTATGGCTTATTTGAATTACCGGAAATAATGTCTGCCAGGCTCGCATCAATTCTGTTTATATCATCAATGTCAGAAAGCACCTGGGGATCTGTAAGATTATTATCCGGAAGGAAGCTAATTAGCCTTCTGATGTCATTAAGACATTCTTCTTCGCTGCTGCTCTTAAAATGTGCAACACCGCTTTGAGAATTATGTACATCTGCCCCCCCTAATGTTTCAAATGTTACGTCCTCACCTGTTACTGATTTGATAACCTGCGGTCCGGTTATAAACATGTAGCTGGTCTTTTCAACCATAAACACAAAGTCGGTTATTGCCGGGGAATAAACTGCACCTCCTGCACAAGGGCCCATTATTACTGATATCTGGGGAATAACTCCTGAAGCAAGAGTGTTTCTGAAGAAGATATCCCCATAACCGCTTAATGCATCAATTCCTTCTTCAATCCTGGCTCCGCCTGAATCATTTATGCTAATAAACGGCGCTCCCATCTTCATAGCCATGTCCATAACCTTTGTTATCTTTTTTGCATGGGCTTCGCCAAGAGAACCCCCAATAACAGTGAAATCCTGGGATGATACAAAAACCAGTCTCCCGTCTATAGTTCCATAACCTGTAACTACTCCGTCGCCTGGTACTTTTTTCTTTTGCATGTCAAAATCAATTGCCCTTGTTTCAACAAATGCATCAATCTCAACAAAAGAACCGCTGTCAAATAATTTATCCAGCCTCTCACGTGCAGTAAGTTTACCAGACGCATGTTGCTTTGCTACCTTTTCAACACCTCCCCCTTCTTCGACTTTTTGTTTTCGAATAAAGAGGTCGTTAATCCTATCCTTTGTCCCCATGAGTTTCCACCTCGCCATCTGAATTATAATTTAAAACATATATATTACATAGTTCTATTACCTGGTTATAATTATATCAAAATTATACGATAACATTCTTCTTTATGCAATCCTTAAATAATACTTGCTTACCATACTATCATAAAAAGGCCTTTAACCTGCTTCAGTTTTACTGGAACATGTTAAAGGTCTTGCTACCACTTCGGAGTATAAAACCAGGCTCCCCGCCGGCTGTTGGCTTTATAACTTTAAGCTACTCCCCTTTAATTATATTCAGTCTACCATTGCAATTAATTTAGGTCAATAACTATTAGTTCCCCGTTTATAATCAGCTTCTAATTTTCTTAATGCTTCAATTTCTTGTTTTCTAAAATACCTCCATTTCCCTTCCTCCAAATCACCCAGCACAATCGGACCGATTGCTATCCTCTTTAACATTAATACCGCATATCCAAGTGAATCAAACATTTTTCTGACCTGTCTGTTCTTACCCTCATGTATTGAAATCTCAACGATAGAATTTGTTCTTAGTTTTTCAACAGAATTAATCCTTGCAGGAGCAGTCTTATAATCATCAATAACAACTCCCTTCTTTAATTTTTCAATATCCTCATCCTTCAAGTGGCCGGAGATTACCGCCCGATACACCTTATGTATTTCGTGCTTCGGGTGTGTCAGCATATTTGTCATATCGCCATCATTAGTGAGAATAATTAAACCGGAGGTATCATAATCCAATCTTCCGACAGGGTATATTCTCTCCCTAACACCTTCCGTCAAGTCAAGTACAGTTTTTCTTGAAAACTGATCCTTAGCGGAAGAAATGTATCCCACCGGTTTATTAAGCATTATATATACTTTTTTCTGGTCTTTCTTAACTACATGCCCATCAACCTTAATTCTTTCTTTGCCGGTAATTTTCATGCCCGGTATTGTAACCTTTTTACCGTCCACCTCTACACGTCCCATGGCAATGAGCTCTTCACATTTCCGCCTAGAAGCAACACCAGCCTCCGCCATATATTTATGAAGCCTTATTTCAGCCATTTCTATTCTTTCCCCCGTCTACATTTATAGCAATACATATATAAATATATCATGTGCAAATAAAAGTTACCATAAAGTACTCTGGGAAAAAGTTAATTAAGCGGAACGGTTAGTACCGTTCCCTTAATTAATAATCCTCGATCTCCTCTTCCTTTATTTCCTCCTTTATTGTTTCTTTTTTAGCCAGTGTTTTCTTTTTTACAAGCTCCTCCAGCTTATGAATCAGCTCAGGAACTAAATCAAGAACTTTGTCCACAGTGGAATTAACATTTACAGGCAAAAGCTTTACCGTACCATTTCCTACGACCATAAAAGCCACAGGATTAATGCTGACTCCTGCACCGCTGCCGCCTGCAAATGGGTACTTTTGGGGCTTGCTCATATTCTCGCCATCGTCCATGCTCTGATTTCCGTTTTCATTCTCCCCTAAAGCAAAAGAGCAATATTCTCCGCCACCAGCTGCAAACCCAAATGAAACCCTAGATATCGGAATAATGACAGAGCCGTCAGGCGATTGGACTGCATCGCCTACAATCGTATTGACATCAACCATCTCCCTGATACTGTTCATGGCTGTTGTCATTAATCCCTCAATTGGATGCCTTTCAACCACTTACTTCACCACCTATCGATTTTTTTGCTTCCATTTTTATCAACCATCTTGTGTAATATATTTTTATCAATACGACTATAATATGAGCTAGTTTGGTTTGAAATATGCAGTTTATATCAGCTTCAAATACACTTTTCTCAAAGTCTGGAGCTATTGTTATTTCTTCTGAAGTTACTTTTAGATATTGGGCAAGGTAAGATAAAATATTGGCGGCAACAGCCCATAGCAAGCCACACAATATGCCGGTCAGGGCTGCATCCCCTGTTCCTAGTAATATCTTTATTTCCAATTCAACCTTTGATTTTTTCCTCTTTAGATAATCTGCGATTCTTTTAAAGATGGTTAGATTGTCCTTTATATAGTCAAAAAATTTTATCTGCCGTTTATCATTATCTGCAAGAACTACATTGTGGTCGAACCTTAATCTGCCCTTGCCGAAATAGAAGGAAATAACAATGCCTTCATGGTGTTTATTTCGGGAATATTTAATTGCTAGCTTTGAATCGAGCAAAAAAAGTACTGCATATACAATAAATCCAATAAAAAAAATAACTATATATCGCATACAAGTTATTTTTTCCAATTATAAATATTTCATTCTATTTCATCAGGTGCATTCTCTTCGAGTGCTGTCATCTGGTCCATTTCGATAATGGGTAAATCTTTAATGGATTTGAAGCCAAAGCTTCTTAAAAACTCCTCTGTTGTCTCGTAAATTATCGGCTTTCCGGGTGTATCAAGCCTTCCTGCCTCCTTAATTAAATTCCGCTCCAAAAGCCTTGCTATGGCGCTATCAGAATTAACACCTCTTATCATCTCAATTCTTGCCCTTGTAACAGGCTGGTTATAAGCGATTATGGACAGTGTTTCAAAAGCTGCTTGAGACAGTGCTTGTCTTTGTCTGGGTTCCACAAGCTTTTGAATATATTCATCATGCTCCGCTCTTGTACAAAGCTGATAGCTGCCTTCCATTTCACGAAGCATTATCCCTCTTTTTGAGCTTTGTAGAGAAACCGACATATTACTTAGAATAAGTCGGGTTGTTTTTTTATCCAGCCCTAAAATTTCAGCCAGCTTCACAAGGGAGACCGGATCCCCTGATGCAAAAAGCACACCTTCTATTATTGCTTCAATTTCCTTAATTTCCATTTTAAAAGCCTCACTTACGCCATATTGTCAATGCTCCCCTGCTCAAACATCTGTGTTCCGACGGGCGATTTTGCTTTATTTATATATATCTCATCAAACTGCCTTTTTTGCTCCAGCGTGATTTTCTCCCTCTTTGCCAGCTCAAGGGAAGCCAAAAATCCGGTTATAACATCTGTAACAGATTTTTGCTTGAATGAAAACAGCTCCGAAAACCTTACACGGCTTTTAGTCAATAAAGCACGTATAATTTCGCGCATTTTACTCTTCATTGAAACTTTTTCGTGCTGTATAATCCTGTTTATCCCGCTAACATTGGGATTAATCTTTTTAATATTCCTTTCCAGAAGCTCAGTGTATATTCTTTTTAATTCGCCTGGTATAAGCTCTAATACCTCGTCTCTTTTAACGTATTGTATAATCTCAGGAAGCTTGAAATAAACCTTTGACCATTCCATCTCCCTTTTCTTTAAGCGTTTGGCGAATTCTTTATATTTCTTGTACTCTAAAAGCCTTATTACAAGCTCTTCCCTTGGATCAGCCTCCTGCTCGGGCTCCTCCTTCCTTGTAGGCAGCAGCATTCTGGATTTTATATGCAAAAGGGTTGCAGCCATAACAAGAAACTCGCTAGTTACTTCAAGATCAAGCTCCTGCATTTCAAATAAATATTCCATATATTGATCTGTTATAATATTTATGGGAATATCATATATGCTGAACTGATTCTTCTCAATTAAATGAAAAAGCAGATCAAATGGTCCTTCAAAATTTTCAATTTTTATCTTACAGGCATTAGTAAGCGCACTTTCCGTTCCAATACCTTTTGTTTTTTCTGTCATGCCAGTCCTACCAATCTATTTTCATAGCTTTTCTTACGTCAATCATAGTAGCGGCAGCCCTTTTTCTTGCACGTTCGTTACCGTTTTCAACAACTTCTCTGATGTAGTCAGGTTTGCTCAATAAGTCCTGTCGCCTTTCATATATCGGTGTCAAGGTCTCGGCCATTTTAGCAGCCAGGTTTTTCTTGCACTGTACACAACCTATCCCACCTGATTTGCACAGTGATTCAGTTTCAGCAACACCTTCCTCATTAAATACCTTATGGAAGGCAAATACAGCACATATTTCCGGATGCCCGGGATCGTCCTTCTTTATCCTGGCAGGGTCTGTAACCATGGACATAACCTTTTTGCGAACTGTCTCAGGATCATCTGAGAGGGCTATTGTATTGTTGTAGCTTTTGCTCATCTTTCTGCCGTCTGTACCTGGCAGCACCTTCGCCTTTGTAAGTCTTGATTCCGGTTCAGGGAAAACTTCTTCAAACAAGTAATTGAAGCGTCTGGCTATTTCTCTTGTCAGCTCTACATGTGGTACCTGATCCTCTCCCACCGGAACAGCATTAGCTTTGTATATTAATATATCGGCAGCCTGAAGACAGGGATATCCCAAAAAGCCGTAAGTAGCAATATTCTTCTCCTTCAGCTGGGAAAGCTGATCCTTATATGTGGGACATCTATACAACCATGAAAGAGGCGTGCACATAGAAAAGAGCAAGTGAAGCTCAGCATGCTCCTTAACAGAGGATTGGAGGAATATTGTGCACATTTCGGGGTCAAGTCCGGCACTAAGCCAGTCAATAACCATATTGTCGATATTTTCCTTTATATCGCTTGTATCCTCATATGCTGTTGTAAGTGCATGCCAATCTGCAATAAAAAAATAGCAGTTATATTCTTTTTGAAGCTGAACCCAGTTTTCAAGTGCTCCAAAATAATTTCCCAAATGTAACGCTCCTGTTGGCCTCATACCGCTGAGCATTATACCCTTTTCCATTTGTATTTCACTCTCCTGACTTTTGAGTTTAAACCTTTATTTAATTAATTGTAATTATTGTAACAGCCCCTGTCAACTAAATACGCATTATATGGCCTGTTTAAAGTATTATGTTTAATATGGGCAATCCCAAATTCAAAATAATAAATTCCACAACTTTACGCAACGGCAGCAGAATCGTTGAAAGTATCCCAGGCCTTAAAAGCATAACAGCAAGAAATATCAAGCCTATATACCTTTCGTATCCCATAAGCCGGAAATACAAATTCTGCGGAAGTACCGCAGAAAGTATCTTTGAGCCGTCCAGTGGCGGTATGGGCAATAGGTTAAACACTCCAAGCCCTATATTAATCATATATAAGAACCTGCTTATGTTAAAGATTATTGCCTGAGCAGAAAGTCCCCTTCCAAAAATCCCAATACTGCTGTCATAGATTTCCCTCACGCCAAATCCGCTCTTTAGTGCAATGTATGCCATGGGAAATGAAAAAATAAACGCAAGCAGAAAATTTGACATCGGCCCTGCAAGACTTACTAAAACCGTTCCTCTCTTTTTATTTTTATAGTATGCCGGGTTTATTGGAACTGGCTTTGCCCAGCCAAAGCCAAAGCCGCTGCGCATCGAAATAATAAGCATCAATGTCCCTAAGGGATCAAGATGCCTAAATGGGTTCAAAGATACCCTCCCGAGATTTTTCGCGGTAGGATCGCCGTTTTTATATGAAATATAAGCATGAGACAGCTCATGAAAACTCAGTGATATCAGTATTGCAGGTATTGCATATAAGTAAACCAGTATATTGTCAATCATTAGTATTTCACCCGTTTTTTATTATAACACACATTGCATTTATTTAGGAACTCTTCCCAAACCAAACCATTCTAATACCATTGTGCAAAATATCCTGATAAAGGAAGCCTTTGGAACATTATTTGAGGCAACAAGCTCTGTCTTTCCAACCTCTTCGTCATTTATCATATAGGTTATTTCTCCGACCTTTTGACCAGCGGCAACAGGGGCTGTCAAATCCTCTACAAATCTTGCAACCCGCTGAATTTCACCCTTTCTCCCCTTCTTTAAAAGCAGCTTCACATCTTCTTTATAAATAGCCATCACATAGGGACTCAGTCCTTTTTTCACCGTCACCTCCCGCACACTCTCACCGATGCTGTTTACCTTTGTGGTTTCAAAATTTGCAAATCCATAGTCTAATAGCTTTCTGCACTCAGCAAACCTTGTGTTGGAATCAGGTGCTCCCAATACAACAGCTATGAACTGTTGACCGTTTCTTATAGCAGAAGCAGATAAGCAGTGCCCTGCCATTTGTGTAAAACCTGTCTTTAGACCTACGGTACCTTCATAATACCTTACAAGCTTATTTGTATTATCAAGGTCGATTATACTCTTCCCAGGTTTATTTTCCCGGAATTTCCCCTGCCAGACTGTTGTGTATTTTGTAATCTCAGGATAATCTCTTAAAATAGCTCTTGACATAAGGGCAACATCATATGCACTGCTAAAGTGACCTACATCGGTTAGTCCGGTACAATCAAGAAATTTAGTGTTCTTTAATCCTAACTCAGAAGCCTTTTCGTTCATCATTTCCACAAATGCTTCTTCACTTCCTGCAATGGCTTCAGCAAGACAAACTGTTGCATCATTTGCTGAACGGATTGCAACTGCTTTGAGCAGCTCTTCCACTGTATATTTTTCGCCGGTTTCAACCCAGACACTTGTACCCTTCGTATTGCTTGCATGCTCACTTACGGTAACTTGGGTATCATATCCGATCCTCTCTGTTTCTATTGCCTCCATTATCAAAAGCATTGACATAATTTTCGTCACACTGGCCAGTGGCAGCTTGTCATGACAATTCTTTTCCTGAAGTACGGCAGCAGAATTAAAATCCATCAAAACTGCCCCCTTCGACTTCAAATCGGATAAAGAAGTATTGTTCATTATTTTTATAACTGCTTCAGCGTCATATCCTGTATAATCATCAGAGGATGCACTAACGGTTAAAAACTGCAAAGACGAAAAAATGAAAACAATAACAAGACACAGAATAACTGTCCTTTTCAACATTTCTAACACCCCTTGCTAACATTTTCCTTCCCATATAGTTAGATTATGCCGCAAAAAGTCAGTATATTCTGTGAACTACCCATTTATATTCAGGATTGCTTCAAGTCCTTATAAAAGCTTTCTGCATTAAAATCCCCGCCGCAATCGAATACTTCTGAAATAGTTTGAGCAATATCGGAGAATGTCTTTCTAACTCCCAGGTTTACACCTTTTTTCAGCATCTTTCCATAAACAAGCAGCGGTACATACTCCCTTGAATGATCCGTACTGTCGGTAGTAGGGTCACAGCCATGGTCGGCAGTTAAAACAAGCATATCATCCTCATAAAGTGCGTCAAGCATATCCGGAAGCATTTTATCAAACTGGCTTAGTGCTTTTGCATAGCCCTCTACATCGTTTCTATGGCCGAAGGTCATGTCAAATTCCACAAGATTGGTGAAAATAAGGCCTTCAAATCTTTGTCCTATAAAGCCCAGTGTCTTTTCGATTCCGTCCATATTACCATTTGTGTGAACGGCTTCAGTTATTCCCGCTCCTGCAAAAATATCCTCAATCTTGCCGACAGCCTTTACTTCCAGACCCTTTTCCTTTAAATAATCCAGTATAGTTTTTTTGACAGGCTTTAATGAAAAATCCCTGCGGTTGGCTGTACGTGTGAATGAACCTTCTTTTCCGATAAATGGACGGGCAATCACCCTTCCTACCGCATGCTCGCCTGTCATAATGTTCCTTGCAATTTCACATATCTCATATAGTCTCTCAAGTGGTATAATGTCTTCATGAGCTGCTAATTGAAGAACACTGTCTGCAGAAGTATACAAAATGGGATACCCTGTAGCAATATGCTGTTGACCTAATGTCTTTATGATTTCCGTTCCTGAAGCAGGATAATTACCCAGTATTTTTGTCCCTATAGCCTGTTCAAAGCTTTTCACTAATTCCTCGGGAAATCCGTCAGGATATACCGGAAATGGCTTGTCTATTGTAATACCGGCAAGCTCCCAGTGACCTGTAGTAGTGTCTTTACCATAAGAGCGCTCAGCCATTTTACCAAAAGAGCCGATTGGATCGGGTTCTGCCCGATATCCTGTAGTCCCGTCTATACAACCTAACCCCAGCTTCTCAAGGTTTGGTAATGTAAAGCCCTCAATGGCCTTTGCAATATTTCCAAGTGTGTTACTGCCTTCATCTCCGTATTTGGCTGCATCCGGTAGCTCACCGATTCCGACAGAGTCAAGTACTATTAATATTATTCTTTTCATGGTATTCTCCTTTAGTAAATTGTACCATATCAGTCTGGCCTTTAAACAAGGATTTCGTAAAAAAACCGCATCATATGCGGTTTATATGTTTATTATGCTATTTTTATTTTTATTTTAGGCTCTTGGATGAGTCTTTTGATATACCTCCATTAATTTTTTTTTGGCAATTTGTGCATATATCTGTGTAGATGATATATCCGAATGTCCCAGCATCTCTTGAATAGACCTAAGATCTGCACCGTTTTCCAATAGATGTGCCGCAAATGAGTGTCTGAGTGTATGTGGAGTTATATCCTTGTTTATTTTAGCCTGATTCTTATATTGCTTTATTATTTTCCAAAATCCTTGTCTTGTGAGCCTTCCTCCGTTCACGTTTACGAACAGAGCCTCTTCATCATTTCTTTGAATAAGCAGCGGCCTCGATTTTTCTAAATATTCCTTAACGGCTGCTAAAGCAATGGACCCGATCGGTATCACACGCTCCCGTGAACCTTTGTTACAGTTGACAAAAGACATTTCAATGTTGACATCTTGTATATTCAACTGTATCAGCTCAGTCACTCTTATACCTGTAGCATAAAGAAGCTCAAGCATTGCCTTATCTCTGTATCCTTTCAGATCGACACACTGGGGCTGATCCAATAAAAGCTCAACCTCCTCGGTAGAAAGTATCTCAGGGATCTTTTTTTCAACCTTTGGGGATTCCAAATCCGAAGTAGGATCATTATCGATTATTCTATTTTTGGCTAAATATTGATAGAAGGATCTTATTGATGCCAGGTTTCTAGATATGGTCGATGTTGCCCTCCCCATCTTTTGCAGATATAGTAAGTATGCAATAACTGTAGTCTTATTTGAGTTTGCTATGTTATGAAGGTTAATGCCTCTCAAATAAGTCAGATATTGCTCAACATCCCGGCGGTATGACTGTAAGGTGTTTAGTGATAAGCGCTTATCCCTTTCAAGAAAATTTACAAACTTTTGAACCAATATCTCCATAAGAAATACCCCTTCTTATTTTTATTCTAATTATTACCTTGAATGAATATTTATTAAAACTCTTCAATATATTATAAAAATATATTGTTTATGTAAATATTATATACCATTTAAATGTAATTATACTTGATATTTCATTTTTTGAAAATTAAAATCCAACAATCGGTGCAATAATCCTGACAATTACCGGTGTTATATATGAATCAGCCAAAATACCCGCAAGTATTATACATGTATAAAATGCCGTAATAAGGCAATAAGAGGCAAAAGACGCTTTAAAGCTTTCTTTGCCTGTCTCATTGCCTGTTTTTCTTCTTAAAATGGTCAGGGAAAATTTGATTCCGTTGACTCCTATTGCAATTAGGCATGGAACGATAATTATTTCCTTTGGAAGCAGGGATAAAACAGCAAAAAGTAATCCTCTGCCACTGAGAGCACTTATTAAAAATCCGACACTAAAGCCTGTTATAAACCCCTTGACCAGCAAAATTATAAATATAAAGGGTATGCCAATAATTGTGACTCCCAGTGCCCACAGGAGTGCAATGATTTTTAAATTATCCTTAATTGCAATAGAAAATAATTCAACACTTTCAACATTTTGATTGTCAAGCAATTGAAGAAAACCATGAAAATAATTTGTCAGCTCATCTCTTTGTACCGTACTTAATCCGTTAACTGTAAAAGCACCTGCTGAAACTCCTATTATGAAGGCCATTAACAAAAAAAGATATGCCTTGTGGTTCTTTGAAATATGCTCTCTGGTTTTATTACGCAGCTTTTTAAGCAAAATTGTGCCCCCTTGTACATTGCTTAATAAAGCTTATGTCTTTGAGCAAAAAAAAATTACAACATCATTAAATACAGATAATGTTGTAACCTTGAAACTACTTAATTTCGCGCTGCTATTTATAATTTATGTTGATCTTTTTATCAATGATTTTATCGGCAAGCATAATACCAATTATACTTTTTGCATCGGTTATTTCGCCTCTCATAACCATCTGAAGAAGCTCTGATACATGGTACTTTTCTGAATCAATGAATTCATCCTCGTCAGAACAGCTCTCACCCTCAGAAAGCCCAGTGGCGACATATAGGTGGAGAATCTCATCCGAAAACCCCGGAGTGCTGTGAATGCTAATCAAATGTTTTATGCTTTTTGCCGTGAGTCCTGTCTCTTCCTTAAGCTCTCTTTCAGCGCATATTATGGGGTCCTCCCCTTCATCTAGCTTTCCTGCCGGTATCTCAAGGGATACTGCCTCTATTGGCTTTCTGTATTGGCGGACCATGTATAGTTCATCATTTTCATTTAGAGCAATTACAGCTGAGGCTCCAGGATGCTTTACAATATCTCTGGTAGCCTGCCTTCCGTCAGGCAGCGTGACTGTATAAAGCTCTACATCAATTATATTTCCCGAATAAATATGTTTTTCTGATACCGTTTTTTCTTCATACTTCATTCATTATAGCTCCTTAAGTGTTGTTTCGTCTTTTAAAGCGTTGCGGTTTTTCTTAATTTCACCTGTTGCAAGCTTGTCGCAGCGGTTATTGTATTCATTATCACTGTGGCCTTTGACTTTTATCCAATTGACATTATGAATACCAGCCAGATAGTCCAGCCGTTCCCATAAATCCCTATTCTTCACATCGTCCTTACTGCTGTTGCGCCAGCCGTTTCTTTTCCAGTTATCAATCCAGTTTTCTTTAAAGGCATTTACCAAATATGAGCTGTCACTGAACAGGTCAACCTCACATGGGTACTTTAGGGCCGACAGTGCTTCAACTGCCGCCTTAAGCTCCATCCTGTTATTTGTGGTATAGGCTTCAAATCCGGATAGCTCCTTCTCGATACCTTCGAATATAAGAATCGCTCCCCAACCCCCTATTCCGGGATTGCCTGAACAGGCACCATCCGTATAAGCAAGTACCTTTTTCATCCTTTTACTCATATCAAAAACCTTCCTTAACAATCCCGTGCTATCTCAAGGGCCTTTTTCGTACATTCCGCCATTGCTTCCATTACAAGGTGTCTAAAGCCATTCTTTTCGAGAGCATACACAGCTTCAATAGTAGTTCCTGCTGGCGAACAAACCTGATCCTTTAGCTCTGCAGGGTGAAGTTTTGTTTCCAGGACCATTTTTGCAGAACCCAATACCGCTTGCGCCGCAAGCTTGTAAGCAATTCTTCTTGGCAGCCCCTGCTGTACAGCACCATCTCCCATAGCTTCAATCAGTAAAAAGACATAGGCAGGGCTGCTGCTGGTAAGTGATGTTACCTCACTCATTAGCATCTCATCAAGCTCATCAACCTTTCCACAGCATTCGAACAAGCTTTTGGCAATTCTTCTGTCCTCTTTGGTTATATTTTTTGAGAAATAAATAAGCGTCATTCCTTCACCTACCATGACAGGCAGATTGGGTATTGCCCTTATAACCTTTGCGCCGTCGTAAAGTATTGACTTTATCGTGTTGGTAGTAATGCCAACGACAACTGAAACCAGCACCTTGTCCTTTGTAAATACATCTTTTATTTCCTCCAGGACTTGTCTGACAAAAACAGGTTTTATTGCTAAAACTATATAGTCACATTCCTTGACTAATTGAATATTGTCTTCACAAGGTGTAACTCCTGTTTCTTTTACCAGCTCCTCTACCCTAAAGCTGTCTACATCATAAATGTAAACATCCTCAGGCTTTACAGTACCAGACTTTATCAGACCTTTGACAAGGGGGGTTCCAATGTTACCCACACCGATGTAACCAATTTTGATACCCATAATTTTTCTCCATTCCTAATACATGTCTTAAATTTCTTCTTACTATAATACCATAAACATTAGATAAATCCATAATAAAATTATACTTAACCATTGACATTAACCGATTTCATGTTGTAGAATGTATTAGTCATTTGAATATCATTTTCACGTGATTATTTTATGTGCATAGGGGAGTAGCTCAATTGGTAGAGTAGCGGTCTCCAAAACCGTTGGTTGCGGGTTCGAAGCCTGTCTCCCCTGCCAAAAGTATCAAGGCTTTCGGGCTTTGGTACTTTTTTTATCATAGTGCCGGTTTCCAGATGACCAATTCACATTTTTATGTTATTATGCTCCATATATCACTTTTATGGAGAGTGCCCGGTTATGGAGTTTAAAGAGAAAAAAATTGTTCTGAAAGACGGAACAAGCTGTGTTTTAAGGAGCCCAAACGAGCAGGATGCGGAGGCTATGATTGAATACCTGAAAATTACCGCAAGCGAGACACCTTTTCTGATGCGATATCCTGAAGAAGTTAATATATCACCGGAGGAAGAAAAAGAATTCCTCAAAAGCTGCCTAAGTAGCAAGGAGAATATTATGATTGCTGCATTTGTTGACGGTGAGCTTTCGGGCAATGCCGGGATTTACTGTGTAAGAAACCGTATCAAAGTAAAGCACAGGGCAACTTTCGGTATGGCAATAAAAGAAAAGTATTGGAATAAGGGAATCGGCAACGCCCTCATGCAAGAAGTCCTGGTGAAAGCAAAGGAAATGGGCTATGAGCAGTTGGAGCTCGGAGTATTTTCTGAAAATACCAAGGCCATGTCATTGTACCAAAAGTACGGCTTTGAAGTCTGGGGCACCATAAAAAACGCTTGCAAACTTAAAGACGGGACATATTTTGATGAAATAATCATGGGCAGAACTATTTAGCAGACAACTAAAATAACCGGCAGAAAACCACCGCCGGTTAATTTTTTACACCGCGACTATTCTCAAACCTCTGCGTTCCCGCGCTTATTCCCCGACTTCTGCAATTGCTTCAATCTCAACCAACACATTTTTGGGCAATGTCTTAACTGCTACACAGGAACGTGCAGGAAGGGGTATTGCTTTAAAGTATTTTGAATATATATTGTTGAAGGCGGCAAAATCGCCCATATCAGCTAAAAAACAAGTTGTTTTTACTACATCATCAAATGAAGTTCCGGCTTCCTTAAGCACTTCACCTAAATTCTTCAGTACCTGCTCAGTCTGTTCTTCAATAGTGCTTCCCACAATTTCGTTTGTCACAGGATCTAGCGGTATCTGACCCGATGTAAACAAAAGTCCGTTGGTTATTATTGCTTGGGAATATGGTCCAATTGCTGCAGGGGCTCCTTTAGTATTTATCTTCTTCATATTATGTAACCCTCCTATTTTATCTTTTTGCTGAATAAAGACAGAACTCTGAAGGCTTTCTTTTTGCTCCGCCTCTTTTTACCCCATCTACATATCTCAATCTGCAAATACGGTGCATTATTTATTCCTACACTACTGCGTCTTTTACTGAATATAAACATGTCATCACCAGATAAAATAATACTACATAAAGATTGCCAAAGCAACATAAAAAGTTAATAAAAAGCTAATCAAAAGTATAGACACCGACTGTTTTTCGATCCAATCCATCAAAATCTATTATCTCAAACCGTCTCAACACCGGCTTAAAGGTATCATCTATAGAATAATAAAGGTCTATCTCGCCTATCATGTTAATGGTAGCCAGGCCGAAAATAGGTAGCGGAACCTTTATCTGCGGTCTGCCTTTATCATCCCTTACCAGTGAAATCCGTGAGTTTTCACTAATATCAATGGACACCGGTTCAATCCATGCCTGCCGCTCGTAATCATTCATGTAGTCCTCTTCCTCATCCTTTTCTACATCTAGCTCTATCTGCAGATTTGCACTGAAGTCATATTTACTGTTCATTATAGATAATATTTTGTTTCCGTCATTTTTAAAGCTAAACTCGCTTATAAATTCTGCAAGTCTCCTGTCACTAGTTAACGTAAAGCTTAAATCCTTTTTATAGCTGTAAATAAAATAATTCGAAAAGGAAAAGGCAGCTCCACTATCAGGGATAGTAATAAATACATCCTTTGCCCCATCGTCGTCAAGATCTTCAAACTGCATGCCGGATAAAAGCTCCATTGAGCCGTCACTCTTCTCCCAAAATTGGATTCTTCTATCAGTATCTACATCTTTTATTTTAAGCTGGCCGGCTATGCTTTGATAGCCGTCAGATTCCGACATATCAAAGGCAATCCCCACCACCTCGATTACCTCGTTTACACCGTCTGCGTCAATATCAACGCTGGCACTTTGTAAAAGCTGTTCATTTGCATCGTTATCAAAATTACTACCCGTATCTTCAACTACTGTATCAACCGGCTGGTTTATATCGGGTACATCATCTGTAACATTTCCTTTGGTAGTATCCTGCTGTGTATTCTCAGGTTGTGTTGTATTCTGCAGCAATGAATCTTCAACAGCCCCAGTATCGATATTTTGTGATTGTTTGCACGATGAGACAGCCAATAAGATTAAAACTGCTATGAGTATTAATAAGATACGTTTTATAGTAATTCCCCCAATTCAGGACGCCTCTTGCCCCCGATATATTTACTCATATAATATCATTACTTGACCTATTGAACAATTACTCTTTAAAAAAGGTCATATATATAGGCAATGCTATTGTTAGCAAGCTTATTAAAAATACTGCTACGGCACCTAATTTATTATTGCTTCTCCAATTCCATATTCCATAGCTCATAGCTCTGACCGATACCACTATAACAATTATTATGACAAGAATTTTAGTTCCGTTTGACATTCATCATTCTCCCAAATTTTAATTGCGGTATATTTTTTACAAATCATTGACGGGTTGACCTGACCATAAGTCCGGTACGCCTTATATTAAAGTCCACCTCAATATCAAATATGGTATTCTTATACTTTTCAGCCCAATTAAAGCTCTTCCAGCTGTCCAAAGTAAGAAACTTCCTCTTAACATATCTTCCGAAGCCGCAAATATCAGAATCATACTCATCGGTTGTCTTTTTTAAAAATTTAATGATGTTTTCTTTTACCTGCCTTTCTGTAGCTTCCTCTATAATCTCAGGGTGTTCTTCATAATCGCACCCACTTTGAATAGAAACAATATCTCCCTCATAATCCAAAGAAACTTTTATTAATACATTTTCACCATCAATATCTACTTTTACCTTTGGCTTGCTTCTTTCTGTGACATTCATCATAATAAACGACCCATCTGCTTGTGGATCTGGTATAGTCCAAAATGAATAGTTGTAGTCACCGGTTAACATTTTATAAGCGGATGCATCAACCCCGCTTGCTAAGCCAACCATTTTTGCATTTCTAAATACTGCCATTCCCATTACTTCATTCTCTTTTTTGCCGGAGATAATTGGTATATCACCGGCTTTAAGGTTTGCTTCGAATTCTAGAAATGAAGAGCTCGTCTGATCTTCGAGCTTAGGTAAATCATCTGTTGACTCATATTTGCCAATATCAGAGAAAACAGCGACAGGCTCAATATAATCACATACTATTTTACTATAAAACTCACTAATTTTAACTGTGGGATAGTATAGTGAAAAATCCTTTCCAAGCAACAATTCATAATACTTTGCAGGATTACTCTCCAGAATTGGCATTACATTTTTTAAATACTCATGTGCGGGTCCATTTGAAACTATCACAAATATATCAGGTCGAAATTCTCTGCCTCTGTTTATAGCACGCATATATTGTATAATGCCACTCTCAGCTAACTTTTTGGATATAACCAGCACTTTGGTATGTGACATATTGATTTCTTTACTTACTACATTATTTATTAAGTTTAAGCCTGAATATATTGAAGGGGTGTCTATAGTTATTACTGTTGAGCTCTCACCTTGATTCCCGCTATCTCCTCCTTCACCGCCTCCCCCGCCTATTTTTAAAGGAGCTGCCAGTTGAAGCGACATTCTTAGTACATCTGTTTCGCCTACATCAAGTCCCATTGCAAGCGGGTACGCCAGATCATCAATTTCACGTTGATCATAGCAGCCGGTAATAAAAAGAAAGAGGAAAAAAATTAAGGATAAAACAGCTATGTTTTTAAAAGTTATTGTCCGCTTCACTTACTTTTCCCCTCCTCATTTTTACTTTTTCTAAAATGAGCAATAAGTAAAATTAATCCTGTGAATGCAAAAGTCATAATCCACGCAATTCTCGAAAAAACATTTCTGGTAATTTCGATAACTGAATGTATATCCGACGGGATAAATGTAATAGAAAGAATGATGACAGCAAAGGGCAAAATTAATGGGCGTAAGTACTTAATATCAAAGGTCTTGGAAAATGTATACACTGTAAAATAAAACAGTGAAGTAATGTTTGCAAGTGCTGCCATTGCCCAAATAAAGACAAAAACCGGTTCAATTCTTCTGAAAAATCTGCCCAAATCAATAAGCCTGGACATTTGATAAATAGGTAAAAACGACTCCAGGCTCTGTGGATAAGGGAATACCAATATATATATTAAAGAGCCTAATGTAAAAAATGCGGAGCTTAGCCCAATAGCCGTATACCCAATACTCCGCACATTTTTATAGCCTCCAAGATACGGCGATATGAGGAAAAGAATGGCTATTTCTGAAAAGATAGATACTCTGGAAAACCCTCTGACAAAAATGTCATTAAGCCCGGTTCCAAAAATAGGGGTAATATTAGTTATGTCAATTTTAGGAATAATAGATGCAAGTATTATAATATATCCTGTAGCAATAACAGGTACAACTATTGATTGATATCTGATAATTGCTTCAATTCCGAAGAAACAGCCGGCTATTACCCCACTTAAAAACAAAATCATTATAAAGCTTAGAGGTGTTATGGGAAGTGAGACAACCTTCATATCCTCAGAAAATTGCCTTAAAACCTCTGCTCCGTAAATATATGAATAAAATGCTATTACAATGCCTGTTAGTATTTTTAACGGTCTTCCTCCTGCAATTTGTGCAATATCCAAAATATCTTTACCTTCAAATTTTTTATAAAGCACAATAAGAATAGTTAACATAATAAATGCCAGCGCACAATTGTACAAAGTCATTATCCACCCTGCTGTCCCTGCAACTTCAACTGTCATCCTTGGAAAAAAAAGAAAGATTTTAGTACACATCATATTTAATATCAAAGAAACAGCTTCCCATTTGCCAAAAGTCACCTTGTTATTTGATGGCATTTGTAAATTCACCCCATTACCTTCTCTTACTTTTTGTCTTCCAGGCCATACTGTATTTAGCCTGCTTCTTTACTTTTTTAGGGTTAAGATAATCAGGCCTGTATTCATCCTTCCATTCCGGTGCCCTGAATATTGTATTTCGTATGTCATCTGATGTTTTTGGACCAAAAGGAGCTGTGAAAGGCACGCCAAAGGATTTAAGACTTGTTGACCAAACCCCTATAATAAAGAGTCCGACAGTTATGCCTAAAAAGCCAGCCATTGCGCTTAAAAAAATAAATATAAACCTCATTATTCTGATAGTATAGCCAAGAGAGTAGCTGGGAATTGCAAAGGAGCCGATACCTGTAACTGCCACTATTATTATTAAAATAGGGCTTACAATGTTTGCGGCTACCGCTGCTTGTCCCAGAATAAGGGCACCTATGATTCCAAGTGTTGGTCCGATAGGTCCAGGAACCCTGATTCCGGCTTCTCTGATAAGCTCAAATGACATTTCCATTAGCAGTATTTCGACTATTGTCGGGAATGGTACCTTTTCTCTTGAAGCTTCTATTGCTATTAATAAATCTGTTGGAATCATTTCATGATGATAGCTTGTAATAGCCAAATACAATGCCGGCAGCAAAAGTGCAAAGAATAGTGCTATCATCCTTATACCCCTTATAAGATTCACATAAGGATATCTGGAATATGTATCCTCTGCCGAGTGCATCAGCTCGAATACTGTGGCAGGCACTACCAACACGTTTGGCGAACCGTTAACTAAAATAGCGACCCTGCCGTTAGTTAATAATTCGCAAACATAGTCAGGTCTTTCGGTCGAAATTATCTGCGGCGAGGGGAAAATTGTGCTGTCCTCGATCAACTGCTCCAGTATACCCGAATCAAGCATATAATCCACATGTATATTCCTTATTCTGCGTCTGACCTCTGCCACCAGCTTTTCATTTGTAATATCCTTAATATAAAGTATAGAGCAAGGTGTCTTGCTTATTTTCCCAATTAAGACGTCCTCAGCAATCAATTTTTCATCTTTAAGTCTTTTACGTATCTGTGCCGTGTTTGTTCTTAGAAGCTCATTAAACGCTTCCTGGGGACCTCTGATTACTATTTCATTGTTAGGCCTTTCAACTCCTCGATGATCCCATCCTTTAACGTCTGCCGAAAATCCTACATTTAAGCCATCAGCAAATACACCACAGCCTCCGAAATTAATGGCATCTATAATTTTCGAGTAACCTTTCACGGTTTTTACCTGACAATGAGGTAATAATTGTCTTGCAATGTAACCTTCAAGACTTTCTGAACTATCACTAATTTCCATCATGGATGAAACCATAAGGGGCTTCAAAATGGAGTCGTTTATCGTTTCACCATTTACCATTCCATCAAAAAATATAATAAACTCGCTTTCCGTTATATTTTATATCAAATTCCCGAAGGATGATATCGCTGTTTAGCGGTATACTATAAACCTCCTTCATCCTCTCGAGATTTTTTTTGATGTTCTTATCTATTTTATCAGATGGATCAGGCTCCTTTGCTTCTTCTGCTTCCTTGGTTTCCAGCTCTTTTTGGAATATTCTGTCGTTTGAAGCCTTTTGCTTTTTCTGCCCCTTAGATTTCTCGCCAGGTGTCTCCTTCAATATGAAACGCTCTGCTTTATTTGGTTCTGTAAAAAATATCAGTTTTCGAATAGCGTCCTTTATGTTTGCCAAATCAAATATTCTCCTCAATAATGATTTCAATCCAGAAACTAAATGCCATATTATGGTCCCCATTATCCTTCCTAATTATTCGAGCCTATAATAGTATTCACATTTATATCTTCAACTAAGTAAAATATAAGCAGAGAGGGTGGTTTTTGTGAAAATTCTGAGTTCATTTACACCTAAAGGCTTAACCTTGTTTGCTGTTTTGGTCAGCTTCTTTGCAATCGCTTCATTAAACAGCGATGAATTGGATGTGATAGGTAATTTACTTATTGGCATAGGTGGACTATTGATTGTAGCCTCTTCCCAAGGAGAGTATCTGAATACTATATATGTAAGAAACAAACATAATAATTATGATGGGAAACCTCTTTAAAAAATAATCATGTCAGATGATCTTGTCACTTAGCTTGTAATCTGCTATCAGCTCCAGCCTGTTGGCAAGTCCTGTTTTCTTAAAGATGTTGCCTATATGAAATCTCCAAAGATAAATTCGGGCCTGAGGACTTCATCACCCGGGAACAGATGGCAAAGATACTTTATGCCTACGCAGCATACAAAAACTACGATGTAAGCGCAAGAGACAACCTTGCCGGGTTTGCCGACAGCCCCACAAGCTGGGCTCTCGAGTATGTGAAATGGGCAGTTGCTGAAGGTTTGCTGCAGGGAAAAGGCAATGGCGTCCTTGACCCGCGCGGCATGACTAAACGTTGCGAGTGCGCCGCAATATTGCAGCGGTTTATCGAGAAGCTGTAAATCCTTTTAGCTATTACCGATTTTGATATAGACTTTAGTACTGACTCCACATATAGCAGCAGGCACGGTTAATGATAACCGTGCCTGCATTTTTCTAAGGCTTACAAACCTTACACGGCTCATATCCTGCTGCTTCGGCATCTTTACTATCTTTGAACATGAGCAAATCCTCTTTCTGTATCTCACTTGCGTATCTGCATGTTGGCATATGGTATTTACTTCCTCTGACACTTCCAACAAATAAATACTCTTCTGTGGTATTGTGAACAGGCTCAGACGCTGCTTCTTCGGCATATGCCCATAGTCCCTTATTGTTCTGTCTGGCATATCTTTCAGCTTCTACAAACAGATCAGCATGCTTTACATCCGGTGGATAAGTAGAAGCCTTTGCATAGCCTTCCTTTACAAGCAACTCGTTAACAAATGTACTATCCTCCAGGTATACATACCTAAGCAACCGTCCATACCTGTCTGTTTCAGATACATCCTTTTCAAGCCTTACCATTTTCCCTTCCAGCAGCTTCTTTGAATAATTCGAAGCTATTTCCCCAAACTCGGTATTCCTTTCCGCATCGGGATGGACGCTTTCGGGTGTATCAATTCCTATCATTCGCACCTTTTGTCCGCCGTCTATTTCAAATGTATCTCCATCGATTACCCGAACAACTTTAATCAAATCATCTGTACTCTTTGTATCAGTAATCCTTTCTGCAACAAAAACTGATATAAAGCTAAATAAAACTGCGCCAGTGACGAATCCTAAGATGAACTTTTTCATGTAAACCTCCCATGCATTTCAACTGACCCTGATAAATGTAACATTAATCAGTACCACACTCAAAATGTATTCAAAACTTAATTCACTATTCCAGACAATAAAGGAATTTTGGCACCTAGAAAAAGTAAGGCTAAAGCTATTAGTTTCCAAAAGGAATGAATCGCAAAATAAAATATTTGGTTCATATTTGGTAAGTTTTAAAAAAACAGCGGGATTCAGAAATTCTGAAACCCGCCATTTTCAATGGTCGGAGTGACCTGACTTGAACAGGCGACCTCTTGCACCCCAAGCAAGCACTCTAGCCAAACTGAGCTACACCCCGACAGCGCATTTTGAATTATAGCACAATAATCCCGGAGTTGTAAAGTATAATTAATATATTACGTACTTTTTACGACCTTTTGCCTGTTATAAGAATGTAAATAATATACGCCACAAAAGCTAGAATAGCAACCGGCAGAATTATTGACAGTGCAAAGCCCACCAGCTTTAATACCGCCGATACAAGCACAATCAGCACTGCTATTGTAATCACGGTTTTTATTATATCTTTCATACAAACCACCTCATACATTTTATTTAAACCCAATTTAAGCATAATGCATTTTATTGAAAACATCAAATGTTTTCATATCATTTAATATATACGCTCATTCAATTAATAATGTCTGAAATTAAGATTTCATTTTTGCCGAGATATTTTCGACTGCCTTTATGGTATAGAGTATTTCTGAAACTGTATTAAAACATCCTGCACTAAAACGGACAATGCCCCTGTTTGATGTCCCAAGTGTTCTGTGTGCACCAGGTGAGCAATGCAGCCCTGCCCTGGTACAAATGCCGTACTCAGAATCCAAAATATAGCTTAATTCCGTCGAATCCATATCACCCAAATTAATCGCTGCAATCCCTGAATTTCTTTTTATGTCATTAACACTATAGTGAATTACATTGCCTATATCGTCGAGTCCTTCTATCAAAAGCTTTGTAAGCTTATACTTATACTTATTGATTTCATCTGCACCTTTTTCAGCTACAAACCCTGCACCACACCCCAAACCAACAATGCCTGGGGTGTTTAGTGTACCGCTTTCAAGCAAATCAGGCATCTGTTCGGGTTGAAGCAAATACTCTGAATTACTACCTGTTCCACCCTCCATAAGTGGCTTAAGCCGGATACCGCTTCTTACATAAAGGCAGCCTGTTCCCTGTGGCCCCAAAAGACCTTTATGCCCCGGTATAGCCAGCATATCTATATTTTGCTTTTCCACATCTACAGAAAGAGACCCTGCACCTTGAGATGCATCAACCAGGAAAACAACACCGGCCTCACGGGCAATGTAACCGATTTCCTCTATAGGCATAATAATTCCATTAACATTTGAAGATAGTGTCGAGACAATAAGACTTGTATTACTTTTTAATTCCTTCTTAATATCATAAGGATCAATTTCCCCAAGGCTGTTGCCGGCAACAATTGAAAGCTCAACACCCAAATCCCTTTCGAGAGTCTTTAGGGGGCGCATCACTGAGTTATGCTCCATTACTGTAGTTATAATGTGACAGCCAGGCGTTGCCATTCCTTTTATTGCAATATTTAAAGCCTCTGTTGCATTCTTGGTAAAGCACAACCTCATGGGATCAGCCATATTAAACAACCCGCATATTGTATTTCTGGCTTTAATTACAGCCATTCCCGCTTTCGCCGATAACCCATGGGCACCCCTGCCCGGATTTGCACAGTATTCACGCATGCACCTGTCCATTTCTTCCGAAACACAGCTTGGTTTTGGAAATGAAGTGGCCGCATTATCTAGATATATCATGCTTATTCTTTAACACAAAACAGGCTGTAGCTGTTTGCCTTCCAACGCATTTTCAATAGCAGGAATCAGAAGCTGAAAATCCGCAACTACAGATTTGCTTTTTTTAACGGGATCATCCTGATTAAAGGGTACAAAATAGATTCCCTTTGAGTTTAAAAGCATCCCTATGTTCTTTGCGTTTGCTCCTAATCCGTCATTTGTGGCAATTGCAAGTACAAGCGGGCGGCCATTCCTCAAATGAGCTTTGCATGCCATGGTGACTGATGTGTCGGTTATTCCGTTTGCCAGCTTTCCAAGTGTGTTTCCAGTACAGGGGGCAACAACAAGAATATCAAGCAGCGCCTGAGGTCCGATAGGCTCCGCCTCAGCAATGGTCTTTATAATATTATGAGAAGATAACTCCTCTAATTTTAATTTCCAATACTTTGATGTCCCAAATCTGGTATCTGTCTTATCAACCACTTCAGATATAATCGGTATAATCTCTGCTCCTTGTGCAGCTATTTTCTCAAGCTCGGGAAATACTTTTGAAAAAGTGCAAAACGAGCCGGTAAATGCAAAGCCGACTTTAATATCTTTTAATGGCATTATTACACCCCCAACTCCTCAATAATATTGTATATCGTTTGCTTCATGAAGTTAGCAGCAGTAACTGGTGCCACCTTCCCTGGCAAAGACAATGCCCAAATCACTTTCAACCCCAGCTCCTTTGCTCTTTCAAAATCAACGCCTCCGGGCTTTGATGCCAAGTCTATAATGAGACAGTTGGGTCCGATACATTCAAGAGCTGAAGAGTCGAGAATTTTACTTGGTATGGTATTAAAAACAACAACCATTTCACCAAGATGTTTTTTGAATTCATTTATATACACAGGTTTTAATCCATTGGCCTTTATCCATGCAATATCCGAATATTTGCGTGCTTCTACGTACACATCGGCTCCCAGGGCTGAAAGCATTCTTGATAACACCTTGCCAACTCTTCCATAACCTAAAACCATAACCTTACTTCCATTTATTGTTATAGGAAGCTCCTCCATTGCAATTTGAATGGCACCCTCAGCTGTAGGAATTGCATTTAAAACAACAATTTCTTCGCGCTTCCATATATCAATAGCATATACATTATAGGCCTTGGCCATATTTAATATCTTTTCGTTTATTAACCCTGCAACAAACAGTTGGTTTTTCTTCATGATCTTGAAAATTTCATTCATATGTATTTTTTCATTATGAAACGGAGTATTCAAAGTCTCACCATCATTTGAACAGGGTAAGGGTCCAATGACAATTTCAGAATCATCAATAGCTGCTTCTAAATCCCTATTCTCAACAAGCTTCGTTTCAAAATCTGATTGACTGAAGCCATATATATTTACTTGATTGCCATCATCATAAATTGACTCTGCTAATTTTAAATTTCTTAGATCCCCACCAATAATAGTATATTTTCGTAAACTCATCTCACTACCCTCCTGTTGATTTATTTTATGTTTAGTGAGGGCAACAAGTGCTTGTATAAATAAAGGCTATAAAACCTTATTTATGGTTTTATAGCCTTTATACTCATATTTGTTTTACTAACCACTTTCTTGAAAGTCACATAGGTAAAAGAGCCTGGAGGCTAATGTCGGATTTTATGTTTCCTACTACCGATACTCCTACCCTCTCCATATTAAATACTCTTTTGGTTACTTCATTGATGTCGTCTATTGTTATGGCCTGAATTTTCTTAAGTATTTTCTCTTGAGAATTGGTGTATCCGAGAAGCAGCTCAGATTTACCAATACTGCTCATCCGGCTGCTGGTGCTTTCAAGACCCAGAATATAATTTCCCTTTAGCTGTTCCTTGGACTTATTTAGCTCGTCAATACCAATCCCCTTGTTTATTAACAGCATTACCTCATCGTATATAAGCTTTGTTACTTCAACTAACAAGCTTGGTTTCATACCTGCATAAATTGTAAAAAGGCCAGCATTATTATAAGTGGTGGGATATGAGTAAATTGAATATGCAAGTCCCCTCTTCTCTCTGATGTTTTGGAAAAGCCTTGAGCTCATGCCTCCCCCCAAAATGTTGTTTACTACAAGTAAGGGGTAGAGAATATCATCGCCGTTAGGAATGCCTTCAAATCCGATGCATATATGGGCTTGCTCTGTTTTCTTGGGCTTTATGGTTATATTCGGTTTAAATTCAGCTTCAGGGAATTCATAGGACTCATCAGTTGTAGAGCACCATAACCCAAAATAACGCTCCAGCAATTCCATGAGCCTCTTCTCATCAAAATTGCCTGCAACCGCAATAACAGTGTTGCCCGGTGTATACCTTTTCCTTCTGTAGTCTAAGATCATATCTCTGTTAATTTTTCTTAAGGATTTTTTTGTACCAAGAATTGGATAGCCAATAGAGCTACCTTTCCAAACAGTTTCGGATAATAAGTCGTGGACATGATCCTCTGGCGAATCTTCATACATTCCGATTTCTTCAATAATAACCTTCTTTTCAACAGATATATCATTTTTCTCATATTTTGAGTTAAAAAACATGTCGCTGAGTAATTCCAAAGCAATCTCAATATGTTCATCAAGGGTTTTTGTGTAAAAGCAAGTACATTCTTTTCCTGTAAAAGCGTTTAACTGACCTCCTATACTGTCAATTGTTTGCGAAATATCTGCAGCGGTTCTGCGCTCGGTCCCCTTAAAAAGCATATGTTCAATAAGATGTGATAATCCATTGTTCCCCATGCTCTCATTTCTGGAACCGGTTCTTACCCAAATTCCCAACGAAACAGATTTTACATACGGTATCTTTTCATAAACAACACTGACTCCGTTTTTTAGTTTTATTTTTTTATGCATAAAACCTCCGAAGTTGAACTTGATGACTATTTATATGACTACTTAAAGGGACGGTTAACGAGGTGCTTTCTCCTGCTTCTAACCGTCCCGTTAATTTTGTATTATTTCACTGACTTTATTACTTGTTCTGTGCAGCCACAGGCAAGGCATCCTTCCTTGAAAGGTTTATGCGACCTTGTTTATCGATCTCCAGAACCTTAACAAGCATTTCATCTCCTACCTGGCAGATATCTTCAACCTTTTCTACTCTCTTATTGTCAAGCTTTGAAATGTGAACAAGACCTTCTTTACCAGGTGCAAACTCAACAAATGCTCCAAAATTCATAAGTCTTGTTACCTTACCCAAAAATATCTGGCCTGGCTGGACATCCTTAGTAATTGCTTCAATAATACTAATTGCCCTTTCACCTGCAGCTTCATCGGGTGTTGCAACAAATACCCTTCCATCCTCTTCTATATCAATCTTAACTCCTGTATCTGCAATAATCTTATTTATTACTTTCCCCCCTGGCCCTATAACATCCCTAATTTTATCAGGATCTATATTCAGGGTGTACATCTTGGGTGCGTATTGAGAAAGTTTTTCCCTTGGTTTTGCGATAGCAGGCAGGATAACATCATCTATTATCTGGAAGCGTCCTTTTCTGGTAAGCTCAAAGGCCTGCTTTATAATTTCATAGCTTAAGCCGTCTACTTTAATATCCATTTGAATAGATGTTATACCCTTTTTTGTACCTGCGACTTTAAAGTCCATATCTCCAAAGAAGTCTTCTATTCCTTGAATATCTATAAACGTGACAAATCTGTCAGGGTTCTCATCATCTGTTACAAGACCTGCAGAGATACCCGCAACAGGCGCTTTAATTGGTACACCTGCATCCATTAATGCTAATGTACTGCCGCATACGCTGCCTTGAGAGGTAGAGCCGTTGGACATTAAAACCTCTGATACAAGCCTTATTGCATAAGGAAATTCTTCTTCACTAGGGATTACAGGTAAAAGTGATCTCTCAGCAAGGGCACCATGGCCGATTTCTCTTCTGCCGGGACCTCTTGAGGGCTTAGCCTCTCCTACACTGTAGCCCGGGAAGTTGTAGTGGTGCATATATCTTTTTGACTCTTCCAAGTCAACTCCATCAAGCTTTTGAATTTCACCTATACCTCCAAGTGTCGCAACAGTAAGCACCTGTGTCTGACCTCTTTGGAATAAGCCTGAGCCATGGGTTCTGGGTAGAATTGAAACCTCAGCCGACAATTGCCTGATTTCATCAAGCCTTCTTCCATCAACCCTCTTACCCTCTTCAAGAATGTATTCTCTAATGACCATTTTTTCTATTTGATAAATTGCATCATTAATGGCTACTGCGCTTTCAGGAAATCTTTCCACCAGCTGATTTTGAACATGCTCAGTAAGCTCGGCCACCTTAGTTTCCCTTACAGTCTTATCAGTAGCAAGTACAGCTTTGCGCATATCTTCATAGATCAACTCTTTAACTGAATCAAAAATCTCATGAGGAACCTCAGCAGAAGTGTACTCGAATTTTGGTTTGCCAACATCGGCAACGATTTCATTTATGAATTCAATGATCTTTTTAATCTCTTCATGGCCTTTAATAATAGCATCTAACATGACATCATCCGGCACTTCATTAGCACCAGCCTCAATCATTGCAATCTTATCCATTGTGGCCGCCAATGTAACATACATATCGCTTTTTTCTCTTTGCTCTGTGTCAGGGTTTATTATAACCTCTCCATCTATCAATCCCAGTACAACACCCGCTACCGGACCGTTAAACGGAATATCAGAAATAGAAAGAGCAATGGAACTGCCAATCATTGAAGCAAATTCAGGTGAATTGTCCTGATCTACCGACAGTACCGTGTTGACAACCGATACATCATTTCTTAAGTCTTTTGGAAATAATGGACGAATCTGCCTGTCAATAACCCTTGACGTCAGGATTGCCTTCTCGGAAGGCCTGCCTTCCCTTTTAATAAATCCGCCGGGTATTTTCCCTACAGAGTAAAGCTTCTCCTCGTAGTCGACGCTCAGTGGGAAAAAGTCTATACCTTCTCTTGGTGTAGTCGACGCTGTAGCTGTTGATAACACTACAGTATCCCCGTATCTGACAAGGGCTGAACCATTTGCCAGCTGTGCCAGCTTTCCTGTTTCGATGGTCAGGTCTCTG
>CAZPMC010000013.1:0-3873 GCA_964587755.1 uncultured Oscillospiraceae bacterium | reverse complement strand
AAACTTATTTGACATAAAATGCCTCCTTCTGTAATCCTGCAGTATGAATTGCTTGCAGACTACAGAAAACGGACACTAGAAACCATATCTCGGCATTCTTTAACGATATGAATTCTAGTCTCTGTTCTCTGTTTGCTGCATTAGTTCATTCGACTGCAGTATATTATTACTTTGTTATTATTACACCAGTATGTAAAAATAATGAGCGGGAAATCCCGCTCACTGTTATTTTCTCAAATTGAGCTTTTGAATTAACGTACGATACCTTTCGATATCCTTATCCATCAGATAGTTAAGAAGACCTCTTCTTTGTCCTACCATCTTAAGAAGACCTCTTCTTGAATGATGATCCTTTTTGTGGATTTTTAAATGCTCATTGAGGTGATTTATCCTCTCGGTAAGGATAGCAACCTGTACTTCTGGTGAGCCTGTGTCTGATTCATGCAGCTTATACTTCTCAATAATCTGTGTTTTCAGTACCTTGTCCATAAATATTTCCTCCTTTTCATATTAACGCCATTAGCTAAGTAGCTGGTCGGAGTGTCCAGTAACTGAGCAAATGGTTAAATCATTGCACTAAAGCATTTTAACATATTGTTCCCTGAAAGTAAATGATAAATTTATTTTAATCCAATTCAATTCTTTTTCCCATAGTCGCCAGGACCGCCAGCGCAATGGCGCCTCCCACCAAAGCTGTTATCAACTGAGGCCAGCTGAAGAGGTTTGTCAGGGTAGCTGCAACCTGAGGCTTCATTTGGACGACAGATGTAAATATCGAAATAGCCGTGTATAAAACTGCAAATTTAATAACTGCTCCTACTACAACACCTAAAATCCTGCTTTTTTTTCTTAATAGATGAAATGCCAGTACTATAACAAAATTACCCAGTATAATGAAAGGCGAAAATCCTATTATCAAAGGAGCAATCGGGGCTTTATTTGTAAATGCGGAAACAAGCGGTGCAATTACAGCTATGGCAGTACCGCTCCAAATTCCTGAAAGTGCCGTAGCCACAATCAGCACAGCATTAACAATGGGACCTACAATAAAGTTGTTGTATGGTATAAACTTCCCGATAATCTGAAATGAAATTGCTATAGCCAGCAACAGGGCAGTTCTTGTAATAAATCTTATTTTGCTTTGCATATTAATGTCCTCCTAAGCAATTTACTTATTAATAGTTTACCAATTTAAAGCCATTGTCAAACTCAATTATAGAACATTTTTATGTAAACATGAATATTATATTAAAAAGATTTGTTTAACTGGAGGGAATTTAATGGAATTCGATAAAAAAAAGGCTGAAATAAGCGACAATATGGCACACGAAGATTTCGCAAAGCTTAAAGACACTACAGAATTCATCGACAGATGTAAAATGCAATACTATTGTCCCCAGCCCATCATATGTGCAAGATTAGCACATTCCTATGTACCTTTTCAAATCCTGTGCTGCTTATACCAGCCAGAAATAGGCCATAAACAAGGCACCATTTTTCCCGAGCTTGACAGGCCCTATGGTACAGATCCTGAATATGTGTTTGATCAGTGATAATAGTTAACTCTAGAAGCTTCGATAGGAGGTGTTTGTATGCACGAAGCACAGGAAAATTTAAAAAAAGAATTGATGGCTTTGGAATTCATGGCATTGGAATTACAACTGTATCTTAATACCCACCCATGTGATGGCAGAGCTTTGATGCTCTTCGTAAATACAGTTCAAAGGCTCAATTTTGTTAAGGCCAACTATGAGCGTATGTATGGACCGTTAACAGCAAACAGTGCCAACTCATACCCTTGGCCCTGGATTAACAGCCCGTGGCCTTGGGAGTAGCTATTACTGATGTTCAAGCACGTTAATTTTTAAAAAGGAGGAGTAAATTATATGTGGGTTTACGAAAAAAAGCTTCAATACCCAGTAAAAATAAAGACCTGTAACCCAAAAATGGCCAAATTCATTATCACACAATACGGCGGCCCCGATGGTGAATTGGCTGCATCCCTCAGATACCTCAGCCAACGCTTCAGTATGCCTACGGAAGTTGCCAAGGCAACCTTGAACGATATAGGCACAGAAGAGCTAGCACACCTAGAAATGGTAGGCACCATCGTATATCAGCTTTGCAGAGGTGTGCCCGCCAAGGAACTTGAAGCAGCAGGTCTTGGGGCTTACTATTCAGATCATGATCATGCGGTATATCCTGTCAGTGCATCAGGTGTACCCTTCACCGCCGCTTATATACAATCAAAGGGAGATCCCATTGCAGACCTTACTGAGGATTTAGCTGCTGAGCAAAAAGCAAGAGCAACATACGAAAACCTCATCAACTTAGCCGACGACCCTGATGTTATTGACCCCTTACGTTTCCTTAGAGCCCGTGAAATAGTACATTTCCAGCGGTTCGGTGAAGCTCTTAGGATTGTACAGGATAAATTAGCCCAAAAGCCAATATTTATTCAAAAACCTGAATGCATGATGACCAAAAAGGACTTTGCCGATGTCAGCCCCTTTGCTGACATAAAAAGCAAATAGGAAACAGGCACCTTTCTTGGTGCTATGCACTTGAGTTATAAAGCTATTTGAGAAAGCCCCCGAAAGTCGTTTTGAATGAATCCGAAGTCTTTTTAAAAAGCGCCCATCAGGACGCTTTTTTACATGATAAAGTTTAATCGGGCACTTGTTTTTTGTACTGCTGGTTTGATACCTTGTCCATATCATCGACTATACCCTGATTATCAACCTTATTTGTATAAAACTCCTGGTAATCATGGTATCCGCCCAGGTCCTGAGGCCCGTCCGATGAACCGTGTTTCATCAGATCATTAAGCTGGTCCATTCCCTCATGCTCATCATCCTCTTGCTTGTTTAAATATTTGCGGCCAAAGGGCGCGCCCATAACCTCTTCTTCAATAGCCCTTACAAAAGGCTTCTTTTCAGATTGCTTTTCTGCTTCCTTCTCACACCTGATACAAAACCTTGCCTCCGGCTTCACACTAAGACGCTCCGCGGATATTTCCTCTCCGCAATCCCTGCAGATACCGTATGTCCCGTCATCAATCCTCTTTAGGGCTTCTTTAATATCCGACATGATGCTTTGTTCATGTACCCTAAGGGCTGAGTTCATTTCTGTCTGATAAAGCTCTGAGGCCATCTCCGCCGGGTGATTATCATAGTTTGACAGCTCAGACGGTGAAAATTTATTTTGATCTGCCTCATAATTATCCCTCATGGAATTAAGTGTTGCAGAAGACTCCTCAAGCTTCTTTTCAAGCAGTTTCCTAAAGTGATTGCTTTTAATTTTATCCACCTTGCTACCTCCTGGAGTTTTGAAGATT
Organism: uncultured Oscillospiraceae bacterium; assembly: GCA_964587755.1. Lineage (GTDB taxonomy): Bacteria > Bacillota > Clostridia > Acetivibrionales > DTU013 > CAZPMC01. The sequence continues at coordinate 536 of CAZPMC010000013.1, read as the reverse complement.
TTCAATAATGTCAACTATTTCATTTATAAAATCACTTATTATCGGCACATTATATTTTACTAGCTCTTTCAAAATATAAACAATAATGGCGCCTAGCAGGGAAAAACCTACTGCGATTCCAAAGCCTCTTGCCAGTCCGCCTAAAAAATTAGGCAGCAGCATTTTTACAGGGTGTTCTAAAAAATAAACATAATCCTTAAATTTCGTCTTTTCCAAAAGAATCGAAATTTCATTAAGCTTTTTATTTAAAATCTTAAACCTTTTATTTGCACCAAACAGCTCACAGTCCACCTCAATTTGCCGAAATTTTTAAAATTACTTTCAAATACTTCTGATATATGTTTTCCCGATAGCAGGCGGATAATACAAAAACCACGGTTCTATAATAAATGTTGGGGTGGCTAAAGATCACTTTAGCTCTTCGACATTTTTGTATAAAATAAGAGCATAGAGTTGAACTCTCAAGTAAAATGAAGTTACGACACACCATTTAAAAGGAGATACAACCTATGCTCAATACTAATTATACGGAAGAA
>CAZPMC010000012.1:3835-52321 GCA_964587755.1 uncultured Oscillospiraceae bacterium | reverse complement strand
CGGGGAGGTAGCGGTGCCCTGTACCTGCAATCCGCTATAGCAGGGTTGAATTCCTGTTCGAGGCTTTACTTTTGTAGGGTCTGACCTTTGCAAGTGATGATGATAATCGGGTCTTGCGCAACGTATGCCTGTGAACCCCGCCAGGTTCGGAAGAAAGCAACGGTAAGCAGTTACATGCGTGTGCCGCGAGGCAGCCTGGTTTGAGTTAACTACATTGGTTACGCTTATGGAAGTTAGTCGACAACCGGTGTACGGCCAATCAAATAAAATGCTCAAGACACTTCTGGCATCACATTTCGGAAGTGTCTTTTTATTACCGTTTTAATTGCCTTTTTGCCCAAATCATTCCCGTTCCACATATTTCCTGCGATTTCTTTGCAATCCATGATATAATTATTTGATAGCTTATATGAAAATTCTTGGTTTTAATCAGTCTTAATTTCGGTCATAAGGGGTGAATGCACGATGTCTTATATAGCTTTATACAGAGAATGGCGGCCAACGGCTTTTAGGGATGTTGTGGAGCAGGAGCATGTTGTCAATACACTGCGCTACAGCGTTGCCACAAACAGAATTGCTCACGCCTATCTTTTCTGTGGGACTAGAGGAACCGGCAAAACAACAATGGCTCATATTCTCTCAAGAGCTGTTAACTGTCCCCATCAAAAGGACGGCGAACCCTGCAATGAATGTGAAATGTGCCTTGAAATACTGTCCGGAAGCTGCGCAGATGTTTTAGAGATTGACGCAGCCTCAAATAACAGCGTTGATAACGTCCGCCAAATTAGGGACGAGGTCATTTATTCCCCAACGAAAGCAAAGCGTAAGGTTTATATAATAGATGAGGTTCATATGCTCTCCACCGGTGCCTTCAATGCCCTTTTAAAAACCCTGGAGGAGCCCCCGGAGCATGTAATATTTATACTGGCTACTACTGAGCCCAATAAGCTTCCTGCTACTATTTTATCGCGCTGTCAAAGATTTGATTTCAGGCGCATATCTCAAGACGGCATTGCAAAGCAGATTGTAAAAATCGCCAGTGCCTGCGGCGTCTCACTTGCTCAGGACGCTGCCAAGCTAATAGCACGCATGTCTGACGGCGCCATGAGGGATGCCATAAGCTTGTTGGATCAGTGTATCTCCTTAGGTAGATCCCAGATAATCTATGACGATGTGTTGTCTGTGGCAGGTATAGTTAATGATACCTTTATGATTAATTTTGTTGATACGCTGCTTGATAAAAATATCACGGGAGCGCTTGATAATGTCAGCCGCCTGATTGCTGACGGTCGTGACATTGCCCATTTCGTATCCGATGTTGTACTTTACTTTAGAAACCTGCTCATTTGCAATGTCACAGAGGGTCATTGTGAAGAGCTGATCGATGCGCCTGCCGATGTCTTAAAAAGCATGAAGATACAGGCAAAGCGTATATCAACCGACAGCATTACAAACTATATCATGGAACTGTCTACACTGGAAACAAGCTTGAAATGGGCCTCCAATCCAAGAATCCTATTAGAAGTAACACTAATAAAGCTGTGTAAAGGGATTCTCACAACCGACAGAAATCTGCCTGATAGAGTGTCCGCACTGGAAAAAAAGCTTGATGCAGTTAGTGCTTCTTCCGCTTCCGTTTTCTCTGTACACCCCGGCCAATCGCCGGAAGGTACCGTGCCAGGCGGTTCTGAGCTTGGGTGTTCTATATCCGGAGGCTCTTCACTTAGTGGCTCTGTGCCTGGGGAATCTGCTCTCGGTAGTTCTGTGCCTGGTGGCTCGACGACCGGAAGTTCTGCACATGGAGGCTCGGTGTCTGGAGGCTCTGCACATAGTGGCTCGGTGTCTGGAAGTTCTCCACACGGCGACTCGGTGTCTGGAAGTTCTCCACATGGTGGCTCGGTGACTGGAAGTTCTACGTTTGATGGTTCTGCTCCAGGAAATTCTGTTCCTGGAAGTCCTGTTCCCGGAGGCTTTGTTCCCGGTGGCTCTGTCCCCGGAAAACCTGCACCGGAATACCCCGTTTTTGAGAAATGGCCAAAAATCATGAATCATTTAAAAAGCATTGGCAGAAGGACAATTCATTCTCTATTGCTAAACGCAAAAGCTATATCCATAGACCCCGGCACCATTGGGCTTGTCTTCGCCCCCGGAGAAGCATTTTTAAGGTCTCAGGTCTCAAAGCCCGAGCACCTTGAGATAATCAAAGAAGCTGCATTAAGAATAACAGGACGTGAAATGAATATAAAGTGTTTAGATGATGAAAGCATCATATCCTCAGCCGGTAATGTCACACCAAAAGAAAGTGACCCGCTTCTTGATAAGGCACGCAGTATTGCAAAGAGAACTGGGCTTCCGTTAGAAATCATTGACGAGTAAGTTATACAAAAGAGGACTGGGCTTCCGTTAGAAATCATTGACGAGTGGTTATACCGATGGTTTCTTGCCTTTAGATGAGCCACCAACCATACCTCTTATTTTCCCCACAATAAATACAATAATAGGTATCCCATACCCAAGAATCAGGTTCATTGGAATAAATAAAACGTTGGTAGCTTCCTCCATCTCAAAACGGTTTCGTGCAACAGCCTTTGAGATAAAATATATTATCAATACAAGAGGACTTGACAATGACTTTGCGCCCGATAGGCGAAACAGAGATTTAAATATGCAAAGCACTATATAACTCAAAAAAGTAATAAGAATAAAATCGGCTGCCACCCACATCGAAAGCGCAATTGACTCCAGCCGCTCCAATGTGTCAAGCACAGAAATCTGCTTAAATGATACAAAATATGGCAGTGCCGTACGAGCTGTTAGAGAGCTTCCAAGTACACCTACCGTTGAAATGATAATCCATGTGCTGATTGCTACAACAACTATTACCGCCTTCATCCCCAGCTTTTTTATATTTTCCTTATCATTAACCTTGTCTGCAAAGAAAAACGCTAAAAGAAAATAGAGCCATATGGATAAAATCCCGTAGGTAAATTTTACTACAGGTAAAATATCAAGATAGCTAATCGGAAGAAGATTTTTAATCTCCACAATAGTCAGAGTCAAAATTCCTGTTACTACGAAAATAACAATAAAGATATAATATAAAAATTCATTTAGTCGTGCAAAGGGCACCAAGCCGCCTCTCAATACATAAAAAACCAAACACATCATAACAAATATAAAAAAGTCTAACGAAGTTTCCGGTAGTATCGATGATGTGATACGTTCAGCATAATACCTGACATATACCCCGGCTAAGAAAATTGTATACAATAAGTATATAATTATAACAATTCGACCGGGTATCTTTCCCAACACCTTCATATATATATCTGATAAATTCATATTTTTCGACTTAATAAAAAAGGATTGCACGATAAGCACCAAAACAATCAAGCCTATAGCAGAAACTGCAGGGATGAGCCATGCTGCTTGTTTAGCTCCTCTCGCGGTGAACTCCGGAAAAAGTCTTATTGCAGGAGATAATGTGCTCATAATGAACAATAGCATTAACTGGTATGTAGATATTTTTTCCCTGTCAGCCTTCATATATTTTCCCTTCACCTATAACATTAAAAAGAATTTCTAAAATACTGGTCTGATGATGATCTATTGAATACCACACGCTTAAACCGATCGCAATCGCCATGAAGACAGCATAAATCCAAATTACTTTTATCTGGCCCTTTCCCTTAAGCTCTTTTATATCAAATATTGAGAGCACAATAGCTGCAATAATTACAAATATACTGAACAGCTCTATTCACCGCCCTTATATCCTGTCGGTTCCCGGATATCATAGGTCCTGTTTACGTGTGACTCAACCTCCACTTTTATATCAAGCTCCGGAAAAATTTCATTCCACTGCTCTTTAATCCTATCCCATATTACTGGGTGCTTCAGATGAATCGCCTTCCCAACGCCTAAAAAATCTGCGTTCGTTTGCTTTGCAACCCGGATACATTCCTCCATTTCCGCCTTAATCACCTCTGCCTGCTGCTGCTCCAAAAATGCAATGCTATCCGGCTGAAAAATATCTAATTTTGAGTGAACCTCATCAATATTCGTCTCTAAGTGGTTCACTATCCTGACTTCCTTCAATTGACCCTTCTCCACTATCGGTTTGATCTTTGTAGCTGATTTCAATATTTCCATTCCTACATTCGTACCCGACTGATCTGTAATATTGATAAAACCCTGAATAAGCTTATTATTAATAGCGTTGTAACCTCTGGAATAAGGCGGGTCAATAAACTCTACCAGTTTAAAATCCTTTATAATAGCATATCCTTCTTGCCTTATATGCTTTTCTAAGGTATCTTCCATTCCCTTTGCCCTTACGATCTCTTCTGTTAGGGTAAGTACCGGCACAGCAACTCCAAAGGTTCTGTTTTCATCAAGGCTATTAATAATATCTGATATCTCCATACTATCCGAAAAGGAAACCAAAGAGACATCTTTTACAAGACTTTTGAAAAAATCCGCAATAAAAAAGCCGGGCATATTGCTCTTCTCTAAAAATTCACTTGCCTTCCCCTTGGTAATATACACATTTGAGTCCAAGCGTAAAGCATGATCTCTGGAGAAAAAATCCATGTATTTTACTATATCCTGTCTGGCTGCCTCCTCACCAATAAGATAAAATGAACAATGACCCCAGAAAACCTTTTTATTAATAAAGGTTTGAAGATGTCTCATCGCTGATTCTACCGTTTGACCCTCTGCTGATAATACAATCACCTGCACGGCGCTTGCCTGTCCGCTATCACCACCTGTCATCCCCCCGGACTCTCCTTCTTTTTTGCTGGTTATAGTAACCAGTATATTATCATCCTCACCCTTATCAGCAGCAATAACTCTTACCAGGTTGAGCTCGCTTATTTCTGTGCGCGGCGGCAATAAACGCTTTTGCTCACAGCCTGTCAGTACTATCAGCATTATTACCGCTGTTATAATTATCCTTTTCACACACTTTCCTACCTTTGACGCTTTTTGTTCGTAGTTTTTAATTCTATAGGTCTTTTTTTCTGCATAAACATCGGAACGCGAATAAAAGTATTTGTCAGCATTTCCTGTCCATCCATACTCACAAACGGAGCAAGATACGGTACTCCAAAGCTCTCCATCTTTGCCAGGGAATATGCCATAACCAGCATTCCTACTGCTACTCCGAAAAGACCGCAAATTGCAGCTAAAATGACCAGTATAAAACGCCATATTCTTACCCCGTTTGAAAAGTCCTGATTGGGCATGGTAAATCCGGCTATCCCGGTTAATGCAACCACAACTATAACAGCAGGAGATAAAAGCTTTGCAGAAACAGCGGCTTGTCCCACAACTACCGCCCCCACAATGGAAATTGCCTGTCCTATGGTTTGAGGTAACCTAAGCCCCGCTTCTATCAGAAGCTCAAAGGCGACTAACATAAAAACCACCTCAAAAAACGTAGGGAATGGTACCCCAATCTTGCTTTTAATTATTGATATGGCAAGCTCTGTGGGAATCATCTCCTGATGAAAGGAAGTTATTGCAATATAAAAGCCCGGAATAAGCAAAGACCCCAAATAAGCACCATAGCGGATCAATCTTATTACGGTAGCCATAACATAATTAGTTGAATCGTCCTCCGGCGCCTGTAAAAACATACTGAAGGCAGCCGGCACAATATATGCGGAAGGAATTCCATCTATGATAACTCCTGCCCTTCCGTCCAAAAGGTTCTGGCAGAGCTTATCCGATCTTTCAGTTATCATTATCTGGGGATACATAGACCACCTGTCATCTATAATATATTGCTCAATCATTCCTGCTTTGACAGCACCGTCAACGTCTATATTATTGAGGCGCTTAATAAGCTCATTTACGATTTTTTTATTTGTCAGCCCCTCGATATATATAACTGCTACCTTTGTTAGTGTTTGAACCCCAACCTTAGTCTCGATTATCCGCAAATTCTGGGTTTTAATTTTCCTTCTTACCAAGGTCGTATTTACCCGGAGAGTTTCTACAAATGCATCCTTTGCTCCTTTTATAACATTTTCTCCTGTCGGCTCGGTAATAGCTCTTTTCTCGTAACCCTCAATATTAAAGATAACAGCCTTTTTAACCCCATTAAAAATAAGCGCACAAGACCCGGCAAGAATATCCTCGATGCATTCATCTATCTGACATCTAATCTTTACCCGGTTGTGATATATCACACCTCTTTCGATTTTGTTTATTATTTCCTCTTCACTTTTTGACCGGCTAAGAGGCTCCTCTTGCAAAAGGGGCTTTAGTATATCATCATCCACAGCTTTGCTATCAATCATACCTTCCACAAATACTAAAGTAACAGGAAGTCCTTCTACTCCATTGACTAAAAGCTCCCGGAAGATAATATCGCTGCTTTCGCCGATTTGTGCAAAAATATTTTCGGAGGTAAGGTCTATTCCTTCGAGCTCCGGCTTTTCTTCATAAAGCATTGTTTGTCCTTTGTTTATTTTTTTATTGTTTCTTAACAAGCCGGCTCACCTCCCATTAATTCGTCTCAAACCCATATTTTTTATAATTTCCAATCAATCTTAAGTTATGCAATCTTTTTTCTTTGCCCTTGTATGAATCTGCATGTTTAAAGTATAATGTAGTAGAATTACTAATAAATCAGGAGGATTTAAAATGGCAAGAGGCGGTTTCCCAGGTGGTTTTGGCGGCGGTAATATAAATAACCTCATGAAGCAGGCGCAAAAGATGCAGAGGGAAATGGAAAAAATGCAGTCGGAACTGCAGGATAAAGAAGTTGAAGCCACTGCAGGTGGTGGCGCAGTCAAGGTAATTGCTACCGGTAAAAAGGAAATAAAAGAAATCACAATTAATCCTGATGTGGTTGATCCGGATGATGTAGAGATGCTTCAGGATTTGGTTCTTGCAGCAGTGAACGAAGCCCTGAGGATGGCTGATGATATGGTAAGCAGCGAAATGTCCAAGCTCACCGGCGGTATGGGCGGACTAGGTGGTATGTTCTGATATGAGCTACTTTTATGCTCCGCCTGTAGCAAAATTAATTGAAGAATTCGAAAAGCTTCCGGGCATTGGTCACAAGACAGCCCAGAGGCTTGCTTTCCATATACTGAATCTTCCGGTGGAAAGAGCCGAAGGCTTGGCCAATGCCATTCTTGATGCCAAGCTAAAGACCCATTATTGCTCCATTTGCAGCAACCTCACCCAAACAGACCCTTGCTCCATCTGCAGTAGCACCACCCGTGACCATGGAGTAATATGCGTAGTCGAAGACCCCAGAGATGTTGTTGCCATGGAAAAAATACGGGAGTTTAAGGGTCTCTACCATGTGCTTCAGGGCGTTATTTCGCCTATGGAGGGTATCGGGCCAGAGGATATAAGGATAAAAGAGCTTCTGACGAGAATCAGAGACGGTAATATCCGGGAGGTCATTCTCGCCACTAACCCCGACGTTGAAGGCGAAGCCACAGCTATGTACATATCAAAGCTGCTCAAACCCATTGGCATCAAAACTACCCGTATAGCCCACGGCATACCTGTTGGAGGCGATTTGGAATACATAGACGAGGTTACTCTTTCAAAGGCACTTGAAGGCCGGCGTGAGTTGTAACATTATTCAGAGTCTAAACTAAATTGAGAAATTTAAATATAAAATTAATAAAATTAACCCAGCGGTTAATTTTATTAATTTTTTTATTTTTTCTGTTGACATTTTTATGTAATAGTATTAGTATGTATGTTAGAATAATTAATTTAATTAATGTCAATATTAATTATATTGATTTTTCCTTTAATAAATTTAAGAATATTAAGGAGTGTGCATATGATAAGTGAAGTGCTTGGCAAGTGCCCCGTATGCGGAGATACTACGGAAGTGACTGCGATATGCTGCAACCAATGCGGCACCAAAATCGAAGGCCACTTCAGCCTATGCAAATTCTGCAGTTTGACCCAGGAGCAAAAAAACTTTATTGAGATTTTTATTAAGTGCAGAGGCAATATAAAAGAAGTTGAAAAAGAACTGGGCGTTTCATATCCCACCGTTAAAAACAAACTGGAGGACGCAGCTTCCGCCTTAGGCTATTCAAACACAGAAAACAGCATTCTTGATTTTGAAATATCAGAATACACAAAGGACATACTAAATCAATTGGAATCGGGCAGTATTTCAGTTGAAGAAGCGTTGGAACTGCTCAAGTAACAACTATATTAGGAGGTTAGAAAAATGTCATTAAGCGAAGAAAAAATGATGATACTTAAAATGCTTCAGGAAGGCAGAATCAACAGCGACGAGGCCGCAAGGCTTCTTGAGGCACTCGAATCAGGCAAATCACAAGGGTCAGGGACCGGAAGCTCCTATTCCCGCCCAAACACACCACCAGGTGGCGGTTCAGCCAGTGCCGGAAGACAACACAATCAGTACCGCCAGGGACCTCAGCACAGCTATTATGATGAGGTAGCCAGACTCAGGGAAAGAATAAATGAATGGAGGCGTGATATCTCAAAAAACATCAACCAAAAAAACTTCGATAAGATGGTTGACGACATAAGTGCAAAAGCCGAAAAAATAGGCAAAGATGTTGCCTCCGTCACATATGGTGTCGTTGACAAGGTAGTTGACTTTGTCGGAAGCTTTGTTGAAACAGGCGCCTTCAATATATTCGGAAGCTGTGTGCTGGTGGAAAAAACTTTTGACGCCCCTGCCATTGCAGGCTCAAGCCTAAATGTTCAAGCTACCAACGGTCAGATTAATATTAAAAAATATCAGGAGGACAAAATTCTTATAAAGGCTAAAATCCGCACTCCACAGTCCGATTCCGATGAAGCGCTTGTTTTCACTAATGAAAATAACGAGATTACCGTTAGGCTTGCAAAGCCCGACGCATACAATCTCAGCGTTTCCTATGACATATATATACCAGCTGTCAAGCTCAATAAAATCTTTTTGGAGACAAAAAACAGCAAAATCTCAGTTGAAGATACTCTCTCAAATGAGTTTATTGCAAACACCAAAAACGGTGCAATAGAGCTGACCGGTGTGACAAGCGGAAAGCTCACTGCCGCCACTAGAAATGCGAAGATTACAGCTAACTATCTCATAGGCTCTGACGTAAACACATTCACATCAAATGCTATGATTGAGATGAAAAATCTTAAGGTGGAAAAGCTAACCGCCGATACCTTCAATGGTAAAATAATGCTTGAAAACATTCATCCAAAGGAAAACACAACCGAGACAAATCTGAACCTTAAAACAAAAAATTCTGATATAAAGGTAAACATGAACGACAGTGAAGATATGGGCTATAAAATTTCTGCCCGCACCTCCAACGCAGACATAAACCTACTTATACCTAATATTTTATACCGTAGTATACCTAGAGTGGAAGGTCATGCCAAGCAGGTTGATGCAGAAACCCAAAATTACACCACAGCTTCTCACAAAGTTAACATAATTGCAGAAACAACAAACAGCTTCATAGAAGTCATTAAATAATACCATAAAATACCCATAATCTGGTATGTTCCCCAATAAATGAGCTGCAGCAAATGAGCATTTTGCCGCAGTTCATTTTGCATTATTCTCCATAAAAAGAATATATATTAGTTATGTTTTAAAAACGTTTGTGTAATATGCTTATATTTTGGAGCCTTAGTTTGTGTTAATTTGTTGACAATTTACTAAATACATGATATGGTTTTTGTAACATCTTCAACAATATGATGCTAAATTTATAACCGCAACCGGTTTTCCGAATAAATTAGCAAAAGGTGAATCGTCAATGGAATCACTTATCAAAGTTTCAAACTATAGCTTTACCTACAGAAATGCTAAAACAAAAGCGGTTGATGACGTTAGCTTTCATGTAAACAAAGGAGAGTTTTTAGCCATTATAGGACCTACCGGTTCAGGCAAAACAACCATTTGCCGAAGTCTCGTAGGCTTAATTCCACACCTGTACAATGGCGAAAGCTCCGGTTCAATCGAAGTACTTGGCAAACCTATCGGAGAGTATTCAATCGAACATCTTGCCAGTATCATCGGCTACGTACATCAAGATGCAGAAAGCCAAATTCTTATGACAAATGTCGAAAAGGAAATTGTCTTCCCTCTCGAAAATCTCGGAGTCGAACGTAAGGAGATAAAGGATAGGCTCGAAAAAGCGCTACGGCTTGTACATTTAGAGGATTACCGGAACCGGCATCCCTTCTACCTTTCAGGCGGTCAGCGCCAACGTGTTGTGCTTGCAACTGTGCTTGCAATGAACCCTGATATTCTTATCCTTGATGAAGCTGTCTCAGAAATCGACCCTCTCGGTGCAGAAGAAATCATAACTGTTGCCAAGGAGCTCAATGATTTAGGTAAAACCATTATCTTCATCGAGCACAATATGGAGGAAGTCTCACGCTTTTCAGACCGGATAATTGTGCTTGAAGAAGGTAAGATGCTTGCTCAGGGCAAAACTCAGGAGGTTCTCACAAATGTTGAGATGCTCGATAAGCTTCAGATATATCCGCCCGAGGTCACACAATTATTCATCGAGCTGTCGAAGCGCGGCATCGAGGTTGAGAAAATACCTATCAATGTTGATGAAGCAGTAGAGCTATTACGTGAATTACTTGCTAAGAGCAGGAAATAGGGAGGATACTATGTCGTTTAATTGTGATTGCGAAAATGTTGTTGATATCAGAGGACTTTGGTACATATACCAGCCCATGGAGCAAGTCGCCCTCAAAAATATCGACCTTACAATAAAAAATGGCGAATTTGTTGCAATAATCGGTCAAAACGGATCTGGCAAAACTACCCTTATAAAAAATATGAACGGCTTACATAAACCCACCAAGGGCAGTGTAATCGTAGGCGGCGAGCATATAAAAAACCAACTGGTTTCCGATATGGCTCATTACGTTGGTTATGTCTTCCAGAATCCTTCACATCAAATCTTTTCCGATACGGTAGAGGATGAATTGGCATTCGGCCCCAGAAATCTCGGGTGGGATGACGTAATCGTTGAAGAGCTGGTTACTAGAGCCCTTAATGAAGTAGGTCTGACCCAATGGCGTAAAACAATGCCATTTATGCTGGGCCGGGGCCAGATGCAAAGTCTGGCGATAGCCTCAATCCTTTCTATGGACCCGAGAGTTCTTATAATTGACGAACCTACAACTGGTCTGGATTGGCGTGAGTGTATAAGAGTGATGGAGCTGGTCAAAAAATTAAACGAAAATGGCCGTACCATTATTATGACTACTCATAATATGAATCTTGTCTCTCTTTACGCAAAACGCGTTGTTGTATTACGCCATGGAGAAAAAATACTTGATGGCACCACAGAGGAGGTATTCCGCGAAACAGAAATCCTCAAGTCTGCGTATATCAAACCGCCTCAAGTTTACAGATTATTGTCCGAATTCCCTGAAATAAAGCCCGACAACTATGAAATTTCACATATTGCCGACTGTATATGTGAAGCTATTCAAAAAGGAGGAAATTAAGAATGACAGTATTGACCATGATGGAAGCTGCAAAGCGTAAGTCTGCGATTCATAGCTTAAGTCCTCTAAGCAAGGCATTCTTCTGCGCTTGTATGATTGCAATACCAATCATTACTATAAATCCTTATGTATCATTAATTACTCTTGCTGTAGTGTGGTTATTGGCGCTGCCGGCAAACCTGAATGATATCTTTTACAAGACCATGTTAAAAACTTACCCCGTTATGTTGTCTTTCATAATAATTATATGGCCCTTTTTCTACCCTAAGGGAGAAATTGTGCTCATAGACTTTTCATTTATTTACATAACACTTGATGGTATATTTTTCGCAATTGCACAAGGTCTTAGAATCGCAGTTGCCATAACAGGCTGTCTGTACTTTGTAATGGTAACGGAGACAGTGGATTTTGCCAATGCCTTGGGAATGGTTTTGCAAAAGTTCGGTATTTCCTTTACCGTTCCGTTTATGCTCACCACCTCCTTCAAATTCTTACCTGAGTTTTTAAGCAACTACAATGCAATAAAGGAAGCTTTTCTGACACGAGCATTTCAGTTGGATAAGGGCAACTTTGTACAACGGCTGAAAAACTTCGTTCCATTGTTTATACCACTTATAGATTCTTCATTGGGTAAATCTCAGAACATTGCATCCGCAATGCAACTGCGGGCATTCGGTTATACCCGCAAGCGGACTTATTATACCAGATATCCTTTCCGGGTTGGAGATGTTTTGTTGATTGTGCTTTGCATAGCATTGGTTTTATTTGCTATATGGGGTCAGAAGGTCCGCCTCGGTGGATTCGACCTGTACATTTAATGCGTCCATATTAGTTCATTTGATGGCTCTTTCTGAGTACATCTTATGATAATTTAAAAAATGAAAGGTTGTGTTAGAATGAGGTCAAAAAACAACGTTGTCAAAATCGCGTTAATCATTGTGGGAGCTGTACTATATGGTGTCGGAAGCTTTGCAACAATGGGTGTCGCGATTGGTACAGTCACTTTCCGCCCCGCAGCTTTCATAGCATGCGCTTGGGGTATTCTGTTTGGACCTTGGGTAGGCGGTATTGCAGCAGCAATCGGCAACACATTTATCTCTGACGTTCTTTCAGGATGGTTTGGTATAGGCGGTGTCGGCGGCTTTGTCGGAAACTTCATAATGGGCTTCCTTCCGGGATTATTGGTTCTCAACCCCAGAAAGAAGATACCCGTTGGTCTTTGGTCAGCTGCTTCTGCAGTAATTTGCGCTGCATGCATCGCAGGATGGCAGGAAATTATGAATATTAATAAGTTCTGGCCCATGTTCCTTGCTGTTAACGTAAGCAACATCCCTGTAAACCTGATTTTGACACCGATAGCAGTAGGCTTGTTAATCGGCCGTGTACAGGCAAGAGGCCTTTACTGGAAAGAGTTACCTGAGGAAAAAACAGACGCGGCATAATTTTATTAATATTTAATCATTGTACTTATTTATTTGTGTCGGTGAGCCCGTCTGCTGCGGTTCACCGATATCTATTTTTTGACATCTGATATTGTTACATTAAGGGGGATTAATATGAAAGAGCTTTCACCTGCAATTATGGGTGGTGATCCGTTTTCTGATATATTCCGCGGTTTATATGACCCGCGCAGCTTTTGGAATCTAACGGATCCCGATTACTGCCTCAGTGTCATGCGCAGTGCTTACGAAGGTGGCTGCAGGGCTTTTGATTATTCATTTGCTAACGTACAGGATATTTTTGTGCGCCTTCGCGAAAGCGTTGACGAGGAAATCGTAGGATATGCCAATCCTACTTACCTGCAGGGCACCATGCTGGACGGCAAGCACCTGCAGTTTCAAAGAAGCAGGATTCTAAAGACTATAGTAAGCGTTCCCAGCTTTGTTGAGCCAGAAATAGCATCAAAAATCCGCGACGATTTAAGAGAAAAAACATGCATGGTCTTTGGCTATGACCCTGATGCTGCTGCTCTTAGTGATTCTGAAATTGCCTCTATTTATCTGGATGAAGATGTTTTTAATAAAAGGCTGGATGAATTGAATGAGAGCACCTTTGTATTAATCGGCGGTACAGATGCCGATTGGCTGTTTACATTGAAACGCGCCGATATTATTGTGCGGATGGCTGAAATTGTACGCTCCCGCGGTAAAATACCTTTATTGATTTGCCATTATACATCAACTGTACTGCCGGAAGCGGATAGAATAAATTTAGATGTTGAAGGCTATTTTGCTCCTATAAATAAAAGCTGGTCGTGGTTTGATCTGAAAGAATCACAAAAAGCTGTCCGGGCAGCTAAAAAACCTGTCATTGCCTTTATGGCCTTCGCATGCGGCTCTCTTTCTAACGGTATGCAGGAAGCAGCCGATTTTCTAAAACAGGAATGCGGCGTAAGCGGAGTTCTGTTCGGGACAACAAAAGTAAAAAACGCTTTAAATACATCCATAATGCTTACGGAAACCTTCGGTAAAACCATATCTAAATAGAATAAATCAACAATTTATGCTATAATAAAACACCTATATTTTTTGACTGAGGTGTTTTATTATGTTCGACAAGCTGGAAGCAATAGAAAATAAATTTGACGAGATAAATCAAAAGCTCAGCGACCCTGAGATTATTTCTGCTCAAGATGAATACCGCAAGCTTATGAAGGAGTTTTCAGAGCTTCAAGAGCTTGTGGAAAAATACAGAGAATACAAGAAAGTAAAATCAGAGATCGCCGAGGCCAGAGAGCTGTTAGACGGTGAGTTAGATAAGGAATTCAGAGAGCTGGTTCAGCTTGAGTTTGATGAGGCACGAGAAAAGCTGGAACAAATTGAAGCTGACCTGAAGGTACTTTTAACACCAAAGGACCCTAATGACAACCGGAATGTTATAGTTGAGATAAGAGGCGGCGCAGGCGGCGATGAAGCCGCTTTATTTGCGGCAGACCTGTTCAGAATGTATACCAGATATGCAGAACGTCACAATTGGAAATCCGAGATTCTTGACATAAACGAGACCGAGATAGGCGGTATAAAGGAGGTTATTTTCTCCATAGAAGCCCGCGGCGCATACAGCAGGCTCAAATACGAAAGCGGTGTGCACAGGGTTCAACGTGTCCCCACCACCGAATCAAGCGGCAGGATTCATACCTCTACGGTTACTGTAGCAGTTCTCCCGGAAATTGATGATGTGGACATTTACATCAATCCCAACGACCTGCAAATAGACACATACCGCGCTTCAGGTGCCGGCGGCCAGCACGTTAACAAAACAGACTCCGCCATCAGAATAACACATATACCCTCAGGTATTGTGGTAACCTGTCAGGACCAGCGTTCACAGCATAAAAATAAAGACAAGGCAATGAAAATACTTCGCTCAAGGCTATATGAACAGGCTCAGGAGCAGCAGACCTCGGAAATTGCTCAGGCCAGGAAAACACAAGTAGGTACCGGTGACAGAAGCGAGAGAATCCGCACCTACAATTTCCCTCAGGGAAGAGTGTCAGATCACAGAATCGGACTTACATTGTATAAAATATTAGACATTCTTGACGGTGACCTGGACGAAATTATCGATGCCCTTATCACAGCGGACCAATCAGAGAAGCTAGGCAATGGTTCAATTGATGACAATTAATATTATCCACCGCCCCTGAATAGAATAGAACCAGTACATTGACCTTGATAATTCAAAGGAGCAATTATGGTTCACCTGATGAAGGCAGCATTTGTGGGACTTTGTTCCGGTCTCATAGGGACTGGTATAGGGGGGCTGTCTGTCTTTTTCATTTCAACGGCAGGCAATCGAATTCTGAGCACTATTTTGGAGTTTTCAGCAGGCCTGATGACGTCAGTAGTCTGTTTTGAGCTCCTTCCCCAGGCTTTTTCTATCGGGGGCGCTTTCTACACCCTTTTCGGGGTGTTATCGGGCATTCTTGTAGTAGTTCTGGCTGAAAGTGTTTTGAAAAAAACCCGCAGGCTTAGCCAAGGCAAAAATTCCGGCCTTTTAAGAGTCGGTGTGCTAATGGCAATTGCCATGGCTCTTCACAACTTTCCCGAAGGCTTTGCTGTTGGTTCAGGCTTTGAAGCATCAACCAGCCTTGGAATTACAATAACTGCCGCCATAATCATTCACGACATTCCTGAAGGTATAGCTATGGCCCTGCCAATGCGTGCCGGAGGAATGTCAAAAATTCGTGCCTTTTCATACACCCTTCTCTCAGGTGTTCCAATGGGATTGGGTGCATTTTTAGGCGCAGCCCTGGGAAAAATGTCAAACCTGCTTACCGCAGCCTGTCTGGGCTTTGCAGCAGGTGCAATGCTATACATAGTGTACGGGGAGCTGGTACCTGAATCAAAAAGGCTGTATTTGGGGAGATTGTCATCCTTAGGTAATGTGTTTGGCATTTTATGTGGTATAATAGTATCATTGTATAACTGAAAATTTGCATCATTGAATTCATGCATTAGAGGGAGAGACATTTATTGAAAACAGAGATTATAAAGATAGACATAACCGTTCCGGACTGGGACAAGCAGTTAGACGACGCAGCTTACGTATTAAAGTCAGGAGGACTGGTAGCATTTCCGACAGAAACAGTATACGGGCTTGGAGCAAATGCATTGGATTCTGATGCGGTAGACAGGATTTATAAAGCCAAGGGCCGTCCTTCAGATAATCCTCTTATAGTTCATATCGCAGACAGAAACGTACTTGATTCCATAGTAAGTGAGGCTCCATCATCTGCACTTGCGTTGATGGATTCCTTTTGGCCGGGTCCTCTTACTCTTATCATGCCAAAATCGGACAACATTCCCCCCATAATAACTGCAGGTCTTGACACCGTCGCAGTAAGGATGCCGTCAAATCCCATTGCGTTAGCCCTGATTAAAAAGGCAGGTGTTCCTGTGGCTGCCCCAAGCGCAAACAGCTCAGGCAAACCCAGCCCTACTATGGCAAAGCATGTTATTGAAGACCTGTCAGGAAAGGTCGACATTATTATAGATGGCGGCAGCACAAATGTGGGAGTCGAATCAACCGTCCTGGATATAACCTCCCGACCTCCTATGATATTAAGACCCGGAGGAGTCACAATAGAACAGCTTTCCAAGCTTTTACCATCAGTGGGTACAGATCCTGTGGCAGCCTCTGTTTATACCCCCGACAATCTTATACCCCGTTCACCCGGTATGAAATACCGTCATTACTCACCGGAGGCTACTTTACTGCTCATTCAGGGCTCACCCGAAAATGCGGCGGCAGAAATCAGCAGGAGAGCAGCTCTATACATCAGGGAAGATACGTCTGTAGGATTGCTTATTACTGAAGAGTCCGCAGGTCTTTACGAGGCAGAGCTTTACACCTCCTGCAAGGTTTTATCTCTCGGAAGCAGAAAGCATCCGGAGACCTTGGCGACAAATCTGTTCCGCTGTTTGAGGGAATTTGATGAAAAAGCGGTGGATGTTATTCTTGCTGAAGCGCCGGAAGAAAAAGGCATAGGCAATGCCGTAATGAACCGTATGATTAAGGCTTCCGGCGGAAATATAATTAAAGTATAGGGAGAGACTATGAAGAAAATTGTATTTGTATGCACCGGAAATATTTGTAGAAGCCCCATGGCAGAGGCTTTATTTAATGATTTTATAAAAAATGAGCCTTCCTTGTCCGGATTTGAGGCAACATCAGCCGGAACCTTTGCCTTAGACGGTGGAAGCGCTACAAAAGAGTCGGTTGTTGCCATGAAAGATATTTTCGACATTGACATATCAGGTCACAAATCCCACAATCTGACCAGGTCGGATGTAAACGATGCCTTTTTGGTTTTGACTATGGAAAGGCGTCACAAGGACTATATTATGTCAAAATTGCCACACTCATATAAAAAGGTGTTTACACTCAAGGAGTATGCCTTCGGCTCCCCCGCGAACGACGATATAGCCGACCCTTACGCATTCCCCTTGGAAACCTATAAGGACTGCGCCTTTGAAATTGCAGAGGCTGTAGAGGCTCTTATAAAAAAGCTGAAAAAAGTTTACTAGTTCTTTGACTTTGCTATACCATTATTATAAAATATTTAATCGGAGGATAATACTATGATAGCAATAGCAAGTGATCATGCTGGATACGAACTAAAGTCTGAAATAATCAAGCATTTGGAGGCTAAGGGACTAGCCTATGAAGACTTGGGCACACACGATCCCAAAGCATCTGTCGATTACAATGATTACGGTCTTATGGTAGCAGAGGCAGTCGCTAAGAAGACCCATGAAAAGGGAATCATTATATGCGGTACGGGGATAGGCATTTCAATCTCTGCCAACAAAGTCCCGGGTGCGATAGCGGCTTTATGTACGGACAGCTATATGGCAAGGATGAGCCGTGAGCACAATGATGCCAATATTCTGGCTTTAGGTGCACGGGTTACAGGTATCGGCTCTGCAATGGAGATCGTAGACGCATGGCTTAGCTCATCATTTTTAGGCGGCCGGCATAAAAGAAGAGTGGACAAGTTTGCTGCTATAGAAGAGAAATATTCTGTAAAATAAATTAACCGGAGGTGCCTAAATGAAAAATGTTTTTGTTTTTAATCATCCCTTAATTCAGCACAAGGTGTCACTTTTAAGGGATAAAAACACTACTACAAAAGAATTTCGTGAACTGGTAAATGAGATTTCCATATTGATGGGCTATGAAGTAACAAGAGATATGCAGTTAAAAGAAGTTGAAATAGAGACGCCTGTCGCCTTAGCAAAAACTAAGGTGCTCTCAGGCAAAAAATTGGGGATAGTGCCCATTCTAAGGGCAGGCCTTGGAATGGTTGACGGAATGCTCAGCCTTCTTCCAATGGCAAAGGTAGGACATATCGGTCTTTACCGCGACCCCGACACCCTCGAGCCGGTAGAATATTATTGTAAGCTGCCGGTTGATGCTGCTGACAGGGAGATAGTCGTACTTGATCCCATGCTTGCCACAGGAGGCTCCGCATCGGCAGCAATTCAATTTATTAAGGACAGAGGCGTTACAAACATAAAGCTTATGTGCCTGATTGCGGCAACGGCTGGAATCGAAAGAATAAACAAAGACCATCCGGATGTTTCCATATATTGTGCTGCTGTCGATGAGACACTAAACGACCATGGCTATATTGTACCGGGTCTCGGCGATGCCGGCGACAGACTTTTTGGAACAAAATAGATGGGTTTATCGTCTGAAATAAGAATTCTGTTTCTTGGGGGTGTACTATGAGACCGTCATGGGATGAATATTTCATGCAGATTGTAGAATTAATTAAAACCAGATCTACATGTTTAAGACGACAGGTAGGTGCGTTGATTGTCAAGGACAAGCGCATACTGTCAACCGGCTATAACGGCGCCCCGACAGGCTGCAGTCATTGCTCGCAGGTAGGATGCCTCAGAGAACAGATGAACATTCCCTCAGGACAGCGCCATGAGCTTTGCAGGGGAATGCATGCTGAACAAAATGCTATTGTTCAGGCTGCCTATTCGGGAACAAGCGTAAAAGACGGCACTCTATATGTCACAAACCAGCCGTGCATTTTATGTGCTAAAATGATAATCAATGCAGGCATTAAAAAGATTGTTTTCTCCGGAGAATACCCGGATGAACTTTCAATGGACTTGCTTAAGGAAGCTGGTATTAGAGTGGTTAAATTTGATTAAGATCGGAAAGGTGTAGTTGTTTTGTCTAATATATACGAGTATCTGATTACATTTGGACTCGCTTTCATAGTGGCCTTTTCAGCGACACCGGTTATTATAAAGCTGGCGTACAAGATTGGGGCTGTTGACATCCCAAAGGATGATAGAAGAATGCATACCAGACCCATACCTC
Organism: uncultured Oscillospiraceae bacterium; assembly: GCA_964587755.1. Taxonomy (GTDB): domain Bacteria; phylum Bacillota; class Clostridia; order Acetivibrionales; family DTU013; genus CAZPMC01. Next base: position 32,980 of record CAZPMC010000012.1, on the reverse strand, counting down.
TTATGGGCGGGCTTGCCATGATTATTGGATTTATTGTTTCCCTGGGCTTTGATTTAATCACAACAACGAACCTCTTAGTCGCCGACAGGAAGCTTTTGGGCTTACTTACAGGCATCGCCATTATAACGCTCCTTGGCGTACTTGACGATATTTACACTCTAAAAGCCCGGCACAAGCTGGCTTTTCAGCTTGCCGCCGCTATTTCTGTTGTGCTGATTTCCGGCTCAAGGATAACCATACTGTCAAATCCATTTGGCTCTTCACCATATATTGAGCTCAGCCCCTTTATTTCATACCCTCTGACTATTTTTTGGATAGTAGGCATTACAAATGCCATAAACTTTTTGGATGGACTCGATGGATTGGCTGCAGGTGTTGCATCTATATCCTCTCTCTCATTGTTCATTGTTTCAATGCTAAGAGGAGATTTGGACCCTGCTACAGCCGTCTATACAGCCGTTACAACTGCAGCACTGGCAGGCTCCACACTGGGCTTTCTCCCCTTCAACTTCAACCCTGCAAAGGTATTTATGGGTGAGACCGGCTCTGCCTTTCTCGGCTTTACCCTGGGTATCATATCCATCCAGGGTACATTAAAGTCATACGCGGCTATATCTATAGCAATTCCTTTGCTTGTGCTGGGGCTTCCGTTATTTGACACGCTGTTTGCCATCGTTAGAAGGATACTGACCGGAAAACCTATTGCAGAGGCTGACCGGGGACATTTGCACCATCGGTTGATTGATATGGGCTTAAGCCAGAGACAATCTGTTGTCATAATGTACACTGCCAGTGGAGCTTTGGGGCTTTGCGCCATAGTACTTGCCGACAGGGGTGCTTTAAGCGCCATCGTACTTTTAATAGCAATATCTATTTTCATTGTCGGCGGGGCAAGATACATGAGCGATATAAGCAACCCAGGCAATTTATCTTCTTCAGATGAAAAGGCTGGTACTGCTGATAAGCCTCTTATTGATAAAAAACCGAAAACGGAGTATAAAAATGAAAAAACTTAGAGTAATGCCTATATTCGGAACAAGACCTGACGCTGTTAAAATGGCTCCTCTCGTAAAGGAGCTTAAAAAATACCCTGAAATCGAAACAATTGTAACCGTGACCGCACAGCACCGCCAAATGCTTGACCAGGTGCTTGACATATTTAATATAAAGCCTGACCATGACCTAAATATCATGCAGGACAGGCAAACCCTGGAGCAAATTACCGCCAGAGCCCTGGAAGGGCTTTCTTCCATATTTGGCAATGACAAACCCGATCTGGTGCTGGTCCACGGTGATACCTCCACCTGCTTTGTATCGGCCCTTGCAGCCTTTTATCGGCAAATACCTGTCGGGCACGTGGAAGCAGGTCTTCGAACCTTTGATAAATATTCCCCATTCCCTGAGGAAATGAACCGCAAGCTGACAGGCGCATTGGCTGATCTTCATTTTTCGCCGACGGCGGCAAATAAAACAAACCTGCTTAATGAAGGCGTCCGGGAGGATAAAATATATGTTACGGGAAACACCGTAATTGACGCTTTGAAGACCACTGTTTTAGAGGACTATGAATTTCAGTCCGATGAATTAAGAAGAATAGACACCAGGGGCAAAAGGATAATTGCGGTTACAGCCCACAGGCGTGAAAATCTTGGGGAGCCCCTTGAGCAGATATGCCTTGCGTTAAGTGATATTGCAAACCAATATGAAGATGTCGCTATCATTTACGCAGTCCATTTAAATCCACTCGTCAGGGAAACAGCCGGAAGAATCCTTGGCTCAAATCCCCGCGTTCATCTTATAGATCCTCTCGACACACAGGATATGCACAATCTTATGGACAGGTCATACATGATAATGACAGATTCAGGCGGTCTTCAGGAGGAAGCGCCCGCTCTGGGCAAGCCTGTTCTGGTGCTGAGAAAGGAAACCGAAAGGCCGGAGGCTGTGGCTGCCGGCACAGTCAAGCTTGCCGGTGTGAACCGTAATGAAATAAAAGCTATGGCATCGGTGCTGCTTGAGGACGAAAAGGAATACTCCAAAATGGCAAAGGCCGTCAATCCTTATGGTGATGGACATGCTTCCGAACGCATAGTAAAAGCTATTCTCTATGAATTTGGTTTAATAAAAGAAAAGCCAGCAGAATTTATATAACTAAAAACTGATATAATCTGTGACTTAAACACAGGACTATATGTTTGTGCCGTCACTGCTGCCGGTATTATCACGGCTCTCTATGTGCTCATGGGTGTACAAATGCTCCATGCAGTACTCATAATCCCCGTCGCAGTCTACACAGTATCTGAACTCAAGGCTTTTATCATCCCTCTCAGTTCTGCCGCAAATACTGCATCTATGCATTATTATATCCTTTGGAATCTTTGCCTCAAAGCTCCTCCGATTATAATATGACTTCCTTCCTGTCTTTAACCCGAGGATTATATCCTTTCCGAAAAACAGTATGAAGTTTAGCACAGAGCTGCCTACCGTAATCAGTCCAATAACCGGTGCTCCCCAGAATGACATTACAAGGGTCACGGCGTAAAAAATCGCTAAGTACTTGATTTTAACCGGTATAAAGAAAAATATCAGCAGTTGAAAGTTGGGATACAGATATGCAAACGCAAATATCAGCGACAGGTTTAAATACGCACCTGTAAAAATACTGCCTGTTAAAAACGCTGCCGCAATGGTTCCTAGAGCTCCTACAATATAGTAAATGGTAAATTTATAAGAGCCCCACTCATTTTCTAATGTAGTTCCTATCATATAATAAAAGTATAGTGTAAATAAAACCCACATGGGAGAAGTAGTCGGAGGAATAAACAAGAATGTAATAAGCCTCCAGATCTCACCCTTTAAAACAAGGGAAGGCACCAGCATAAGCTTCGTTAAGAATAACCCCTTAGGATCAATATAAGAAAATATAAATACAATACCATTTAAAAGAGTCACATAAAGCATTAAATTCCTAATGCCTTGTCTGCCAAACCGCTTTCTCATTAAATACGAACCCTCCTAAAATGGTATTATATATATAATATTATCCCCCCAAAGCTATTAAGTCAATCAAAAACGGCCTTCCCATAAAGACAGCCCAGCTAAAAATCGTTTAATAAGTGGAAAACAACACATTATATTGTTATAATCTTTTTAATAAGCACAAAGGATTTAATCAAAGGAGAATTTTAATGGAGCAAACGGACAAGATTATCAAAATATCCGTTACAGGAGATTTGGGCAGCGGGAAATCCACCGTATGCCGGTATCTTAGCCAAACTCTTAATTTTAAGCTATATTCGATAGGTCAGATACAGCGCTCCCTTGCCCAAAAGTACAATATGAGTATTCATGAATTTAATATTTATATGGAGACTCATCCGGAAATCGACGAGGAAATTGATACTGAACTGACCTTGATAGGAAAACGCCGGGAAAACATGATATTAGACTCAAGAATGGCATGGCACTTCGTCCCCGACTCATTTAAGGTTTACCTGTCAGTGAATCCTGAAGCTGCAGCCAAAAGAGTTTTGAAGGACAACAGGGGTGCTGTGGAATCATACGAAAACCTTGAAGAGGCAAAAACCGCACTTATTGAGCGCAAACAAAGTGAAAATCTAAGGTATATCACAAAATACGGTGTTGATTGTTCAAAACCCCAAAACTTTGATCTTATTATTGACACCACAAATATTACACCCAAGCAAACAGCCGAGATAATCCTTTCACACCTAAAATAAGTACTTTCACAAAAGTTACATCCCTTCATATTATGTAATATCAATTTACATGATTTGAAGGGATGGTTTTATGGCAATCTTAAAAGTAGGTGACATTGTCACCAGAAAATCTTACGGCGGCGATATAAACTTCGAAATAACCGGCATAGTCCGCAGAAGCAACGGGGTAAGGTCGTATATTTTAAAAGGGCTCACAGTACGTATAGTTGCAGACTCATATGAAGATGACCTGGTACCCAAGGATCCTGCCCAAGCCTTAAGAGAAACAAACAAAGCCCTCTCCATATCCGGTGTTCACCATATGTCCCGCAGTACACCGCTATTTAATCTATTTGGAAAAGCAAGAGGAAAAGCAGGTACAATACTTCACGTTGACTCAAGCCAAAGCTTTATGGAAATGTGCCAAAAATATTATGCCGATGCAAAAATAAAGGCCTTTGGAAGAGTAATACCAGAGAGCGAGCAGCCGGGACGTATCAGACAGCTTTTAGCCGCAACAAAGGCAGATATTTTAATTGTCACAGGCCATGACGGTATTAAGAAAAACGCCGTCTCCATAAACAACCCCGACAGCTACAGGCACTCCCGGTATTTCATACAGTCAACAAGGGAAGCCCGTAAACACGAACCGGACTTCAATAAGCTGTGCATATTTGCAGGAGCCTGCCAGTCCTACTACGAAGGTATAATGGAAGCCGGCGCTAACTTTGCAAGCTCTCCGGGAAGAATACTCATTCACGCATTGGACCCGGCAAAAGTAGGCGACAGAATAGCTCTTACCGACTCAAGGGTTTATGTATCGCCTGCCCAGGTTGCTAAGTTGACACAATCAGGCCTTAAAGGTATCGGCGGTATTAAAACCAGAGGACATTATGTAGTTTAATTTTGAAACTAATATTGCTATAATTAAAATAAAATCTATACAAAGGCGGAGAAACCATGAAGCACTTATTTATAGTTAACCCTGCGGCAGGCAAGGGCAAAACAACGGAGCAAATACCAGATATTAAGAGAATCTGTGAGAGTAACGGGTTTGAATATGAAATAGTGACTACTGATCATCCTGGTCATGCTACAGAAATTGCAGCAGCCTATAATGATGCAGTACCGTTGAGAATATATTCAGTAGGTGGTGACGGTACTTTAAACGAAGTTCTAAACGGAATGGCCGGCAGCAAAAACAGTCTGGCTGCTATCCCCTGCGGTTCGGGTAATGATTTCATAAGAAGCATCGTCGGCCCCGATATTCCTGAGAATATTACTGAAGCAACTATCAAAGGAACGGAAGAATCTATTGATTACATGAAAGTCAATAATAGCTATTGTATTAATATCTCATCCCTCGGCTTCGACGCAGAGGTAGTGTATCAGACCCGCCACTTCAAGAAGCTTCCCTTTATTTCGGGTGAGTTTGCCTATGTGCTTGGAATATTAGCCGCTGTTATTGCATGTAAAAACCATCACATGGAAATTAAAGTAGACGGTACGACTATGTCCTCCGCCAAATCGCTTCTTGTAGCTGTTGGCAATGGAAGATTTTATGGAGGCGGCATGCTGGCTCTGCCCAAAGCTAAAGCCGATGACGGGCTTTTAGAGGTATGCCATGTGGATAAGACATCAAGATTGAAAATACTTAATCTCTTTCCCAGGTTTATGAAGGGTCTTCACGGCACCTTAAAGGAAGTTCACTTCTATTCCGGTAAAAAGGTAGAAATCATTGTGGACAAGCCTGTTCCTATGAATATTGACGGTGAGCTCCTACTTACCGATAGAGCTTGCTTTGAAATTATCTCCAAGGGTCTTTCCTTTGTGTTTCCGAAGCTGTCCTGAAACTGAAACTCATGGCAAATGCGCTTATGCTTCCAGAAGGCTGTACTGGGACATGTACAGCTTTTTGTATGCTCCGTTTTTCGCCATTAGTTCGTCGTGAGAGCCAGTCTCAACAATCTTACCGTCCTCTATGTACATGATTCTGTCAGCCCTTTTAATAGTTGAGAGCCTGTGAGCAATAATAAACGACGTACGGCCCGTAAGCAATCTCTGAAGACCTTCCTGCAGCGCCATCTCTGTTTTTGTATCAATACTTGAGGTAGCCTCATCTAAAATGAGTATTGCAGGGTCAGCTAATAATGCCCTGGCAAAAGATATAAGCTGTCTTTGCCCGACAGACAGCCTGGAACCTCTCTCATTTACCTCAGTACAGTAGCCTTTGGGCATTGAACAGATAAATTCATGAGCTCTTACCGCTTTGGCAGCGGCCATGACCTCTTCATCCGTTGCATCAAGCCTGCTGTATTTAATATTGTCCATAATAGTTCCCGAAAAGATAAATGTGTCCTGAAGCATGATGCCCATTTGCTTTCTCAGGGATTTGAGTGTCGCATCCCTTACATCTATTCCGTCAATCGCAACGCTTCCCGAATCAACATCGTAAAACCTGCTTATTAAGTTCACAACCGTTGATTTTCCTGCTCCCGTAGGCCCCACCAATGCAATTGTTTCCCCCGGCTCCACCTTGAAGCTGACATTATTTAAAACTACCTCGCCTTCATCATAAGAGAATAAGACATCTTTAAATTCAACCGCTCCCTTTATCTGAGGCATTTCAACCGCACCTGGAAGGTCGTCTACAATTGGGTCCTCATCTATTGTTTCAAAAATTCTCTCCAAATAGGCCACTGCATTTATAATTGAATTGTAAAAATTGCCTAAATTGCTGACAGGCTCCCAAAAGCGCCTGATATAGTTTATAAATGCAACAATTATACCAACCGTAGCTGTCCCCTTGCTAATCATGTCTACCCCGACCAAAATAACTGCTGCTATACTGACCGATGAAATAATATCAATAAAGGGCCACATCAAAAAGTGCACTCTGATTGCAGCCATCCAGGAAGTCCTGTATTCATTGCTCTGTCCTAAAAATAACTGCAAATTCTCCTTTTCTCTTGCAAAGGACTGAGTTACCTTTATACCGTTAATGCTCTCATGTATATATGCATTCATATTTGCCTGTTTCCTGCTGACCCGCTGCCACCGCTTTCTCTGGGCATTTTTTATAAGCATTGTCACAGCTATGAGCAAAGGCAGCCCCATCAGGCAAATCAATGCCAGTCTGACATTTAAAAACAGCATAAATCCAACGATAGCCACCAGTGTAAACACATCGGTGATAAGGTTTATAATTCCATTGGAAAGAAGGTCACTCAGGGAATTCACATAGTTGACCACCCGAACAAGTATCTTTCCGTGTGGCCTGCTGTCATAGTATGAAAAGGGCAGCTTTTGTATGTGGACAAATATATCCTTTCTGATGTTGTAGATAATACTCTGTCCAATAGTCGACATGGTTCTTATTCTGTATTTCATACAAACCGTATTAATTGCCAATGTCCCCAAATAAACCAGCGAAAGCATGGCAAGTCCCAGAATATCGCCGTTTGGTATCATTGTATCCATTGCCACCTTGACGATATATGGTCCTAAAAGCGCCAAGAGACTTGCAGTCAGCATAAGCAGGACTGTTATAAAAGCCTGCCCGGTATAGGGCTTCAAATAGCCAAGTAGTCTTTTTAGCTGGCTCGCGTCAAATTTCGTTATCAGTTCTTCATCAACATCAAATTTATTCCTGGCCATTTTCGCCCTCCTTCCCCATTAAATAATCTCCATACTGGTTTATAAACACTTCATAGTAGCGGCCTTTCAAATCCAGCAGCTCCTGATGGGTACCTCTTTCCACAATTTTTCCTTCATGGAGAAACAGTATAAGATCAGCATTTTTAACAGAAGAAATTCTATGGGCAATGACAAAGGCAGTCTTATCCTCGTAAAACTCCTTTAGGGACTGATGTATAGAATGCTCAGTCTCTATATCAACACTTGAAGTTGTATCATCAAAAATAATAATTGACGAATTCTTTATAATGGCTCTTGCCAGTGCAATTCTCTGCTTCTGGCCGCCTGAGAGACCAACACCCCGCTCGCCGATTATTGTATCATAGCCCTCACTTAAGGGCTCAATAAACTCAGTCGCCTGAGCCATTTCAGCCGCCCATTTGACCCTTTCCAAAGAAGCCTCTGGCATTCCGTATGCAATATTTCCCTCAATGGTGTCAGAGAACAGGAATATATCCTGCATCGCAACTGCTATGCTCTCTCTGAGAGCCGTAATATCATAATCCTTTATATCAATACCATCAATTAGCACCTGACCCTTTGTACAATCGTAAAACCTGGATATAAGACTAACCAGCGTAGATTTTCCCGAGCCAGTCTCGCCCATAATGGCAATCGTCTGACCGGGATAGGCACTAAAGCTTATGTCCTCAAGAACAGGCTCGCCCCCGTAGCTGAAGCTTACATTCCTGAACTCTACCCGCCCTTTTAGTTTTTTCTTTGGGTCAGCCATATCGCTGCTCTGTATTTTAGGCTCTCTTCCAAGAAGGAGCTTTATCTTCTCGGCTGCCGCCACAAATCTCTGAACGTCATTAATCAGCCATCCCGCCATTCTCAAAGGATGATTTAAAGCCCAAATATAGCCGTTAAACGTGACAAGCTGGCCAAGTGTAATCTCCTCACTCATTACCATTATCCCGCCGACCAGTATAACAATTAACGATAATATTCCTGCAAGTGAGTCCAGCACCGGAAGGTATTTCTCCCAAACCCTTGAAGCATCAATGTTTCTATCCCTATACCCCATATTCTCTCTTGAGAATTTGTATATTTCGTAATCTTCCTGTGCAAAAGCCTTAACAACTCTATTTCCGCTGATATTCTCCTGAACGGTGGAATTCAGTCTTGAAAACTGCTCTCTTATTGCTGAAAACACAGGCTTGACAGTTTTAGCCATGCGATAAGCCAATATTGCTATAACCGGGGTAATTGCCAGCAGCGCCAGCGTAATGATGGCATTAGTCGAAAAAAGAATTATTACTACAGTAATAAATGTAATTAAATTGAGGAATATAGAATAGAGGGTAAATGCGGTGAAGTGCCGTACAACCTCCATATCCCCAGTCATCCTTGCCATTATGTCCCCTGTTTTAGTTTTGTCAAAAAATTCGAAATCCAGCTCGCCCAGCTTTTTGAAGATATGCTCTCTTACATCGTAAGCAACACCCTGGGAAACATGCTCAAATAAATAGAGATATGAATACCGCAGTATTGATCTTATTACTGTAGCGCTTACAATAATCAACACCAGCTTAAGCAATATCTCTGTCTGACCGCCTTTTATAGCCTTGTCCACTATAAGGCCATGTACATAGGGATTAACCATATTGAGCAAATTTAAAACAGCTACGAGAATCATAGCCGTAATAAACATACCCCTATATTTTTTAAGATGTCCCAAGAGCCACTTAAACTCAGCCACTTTATCAACTGCTCTCTTCTTATGTATTTTCTATATAATTATATCACATTTTAAATCCTTTTCATTAAGTGATAGGTTACCTCTGCTCAATTATATCATTAAGGAATTCTTTTTTTCAAGCATTGTATCCCAGACGACTTTTTCTATCTGATAATTAGAATTAACTGCTACATCTTGCTTATATTTGATTAGAAATTGTCCAATTTTGTAAAGCCTATCAAAAGTTTGAGTAATAATGGAAAAGTTTGATGCTATTTATGATACGTCTCTCCATTAATTATCTTAAACACCCTGAAAAGCTGCTCAAGCAAAATAAGCCTTGTCAACTGGTGTGGGAAGGTCATGTCTGAAAGAGATATTCTATAATCAGCCTTATCAAGGACCCCTTCTGAAAAGCCCAGGGAGCCACCGATTACAAAATTAATGTTTGACTTTCCGCTGAGAAAGCAATTGTTAAGCAAATCGGCGAAACCCTCTGAGGTATACCGCTTTCCCTTCACATCTAAAGCAAAAAGGACCGTCCCTCCTGCTTTGCCTCCCGCTTTGCCTCCTGCTTTGTCCCCTGCTTTTTTGAGGATGCGGGTGCCCTCTTTTTGCTTTATTTGTTCCTCCTGCGAGGGGCTTAGGGTTTCGGGAGCCTGCTCGTCGGCGACCTCCACTATGTTTAGGTCACAAAAACGCGAAAGGCGTTTGGAATATTCCCCGACGCCCTCCTTTAGATATCTCTCTTTAAGTTTGCCAACCGCTATGATAGTAATCTTCATTGCCCGCTCTCCTGACTTAGCTTGATCCCCTAGCTTGGTCTGCTCTCATTATTAATACCCGCTTCACCCAGCCGTCTTAAATCGTTGCCTGTGATGTTTTGGAAGAAAGCCAGCTCAAACTCCCTGACAATCGCCATTATGTGATCAAATATATCGGATTGAATCCCCTCATAATCAGCCCAACCAGTTACATTGGTAAATGCGTATATCTCTATGGGAATACCTTTATCTGTCGGCTGCAGTTGTCTGACCATAATAGTCATTCCCTTATTTATTTTCGGGTGATTCTTCAGATAGTTTAGCAAATAAACCCTGAAACAGCCTATATTAGTCATTCGCCTTCCGTTTACAATGGAATTTGTATTTATATTATGTTCTTTGTTGTAAAGCTCTATTTCCTCCGACCGCTCATCAATATAATCTGAAAGAAACTGTATCCTCTTAAATCTCTTAAGCATTTCATCATCACAGAATTTGACTGATGTCATATCAATGAACACAGACCTTTTTATCCTGCGACCCCCGGCCTCTCTCATGCCCTTCCAGTTCTTAAAGGACTCGCTTATCAGTGCATGAGTCGGGATAGTCACTATGGTTTTATCCCAGTTTTGAACCTTAACAGTATGCAGTGATATGTCAATCACATCCCCGTCTGCCCCGTGAGACGGCATCTCAATCCAGTCACCTATCTTCACCATATTATTGGCGGATAGCTGGATACTTGCAACCAATCCCAGAATAGAGTTTTGGAATATCAGCAGCAGAACTGCGGTAGCTGCTCCAAGTCCGCTTAATAATATCCACGGCGAACGGTCGATAAGTATACTTAAAATTATTATCCCTGCCATTATAATGAGGAATATTTTAATTCCCTGCAAATACCCCTTTATTGGTCTCTCTTTCGAAATTTCATACTGGGTATATATATCATTTGCGGAATCAAGGAGCCTGCTTACAGCCTTTATTATTAAAAAGATAATAAAACAAAAGGCTATCCTTTGAATCCAGCTCTGATATGCAGGAAACAGCGACCCTGCGGCGTAAATAACTATTATGGCAGGAATACGGGCAAGCTGCTCAAACACATTGTTTTTCAACAATATGTCATCCCAGTTGCTCTTGCTTTTTCTTACATATATGTGTACCAATTTTAGAAAGACTCTTTTAGAAAGCAGGTCAACAATCAAAAAGACCAGAATTATGCAGACAATTGCCATAGAATACGCCAGATATAAGGATACACCTTTATCAACGTTACCCGATACTAAAAAATTCTGAAAAAACTCAATCAATTTTAATTGCTCCTCACTTTTTTATATCTCAATCACTTTACCCACCTTATCGCGAAGGGCAACCTCCACCGTCACATCAGTGCCTACCTCCAGACATTTCTCTCCCAGTGCATTACAAACCGTCTGATATGCAAGCTCGGGGAAATTGTTCTCCTGGCTTAGATGGCCCAATAAAAAGCATTTGGTTCCCTTCTGCGCCATGTAGGCAATTACCTCCCCGGCAGCCTCATTTGACAGATGACCGTGGCTGCTTGCTATACGCTGCTTCAAATACCACGGGTAAGGTCCTACCTTTAGCATCTGCGCATCATGGTTTGACTCCAGCAAAAGCAGGTCACTGTCCTCAAAGTAGCTCAGCAAATCTGTGTTTATGCATCCTATATCAGTAGCTATAGTAGCCTTTTTGCCCGATGCCTCGAAGCTAAAGCCCACCGGCTCAGCCGCATCATGGGGTATCAGAAAAGGCGTCACCCGTATATCCCCAATCATAAAAGGCTCGTATGACGAAAAACGTATCTTATTACACTCGTCAACAACTCCGATCAACCCCTCCATTGCCTGCCATGTGCCTTCACTTGCATATATGGGCAGGTTAAATTTACGGGATAAAACACCTGCCCCCTTTATATGATCGCTGTGCTCATGTGAAACCAAAATGGCACTTAGCTGCGAAGGATCTTCTCCTATGGAATTGAGCGCATTAATTATTTTCCTTCCGCTTAAGCCTGCGTCGGTAAGAAGCTTTGTTTCCCCCGATGCAACAAATATTGAATTGCCACTGCTTCCGCTATATAAACTGCAAAACTTTATCATGTCAGCTCCACTCTATGTATATCTGCTCCTAAGCGCCTAAGCTTTCCCACAAAATCCTCATAACCCCTGTCTATATATTTGATATTTCGCACTTCGGTAGTTCCTTCTGCTGCAAGCCCCGCTATAACAATTGCCGCGCCAGCCCGTAAATCTATGGCATTTACCTGGGCGCCTGTCAGCCTGCATGGACCCTCCACAACTGCAACACCGCTGTCGACACGTATCTTCGCACCCATACGCTTGAGCTCGTCAGCATACTGAAAACGCAAAGGCCATATCCCCTCGGTTATCATGCTGGTACCTTCAGCCATACAAAGCAGTACCGTTATCGGCGGATGCATATCCGTGGCAAATCCCGGATATGGCAAGGTCTTGACGTTAGCCTTCTGAAGCTTCGTAACCCCGTTAACCCTTATCCAGTCGTCCCCTTCAATAACATTTGCACCTATCTCGGTAAGCTTGGCGGTCAAAGACTCCATATGGGTGGGGATAATATTCCTGACGGTAACATCCCCTTTTGTTGCTGCCGCTGCAATCATAAAAGTGCCTGCCTCAACCATGTCGGGAATAATAGTATGAGCGAAGCCGCTATTTAGCTTCTCCACGCCCTTTACCCTGATGACATCAGTACCGGCGCCTTTAATATTTGCCCCTGCAGCATTCAAAAAGCTGGCAACATCAACAATATGCGGCTCCTTAGCAGCATTTTCAATGGTAGTGGTGCCCTCTGCTCTTACAGCCGCAAGCATAAGATTAATCGTTGCGCCGACGCTGACAACGTCCAAATAGATTTGGCTTCCAACAAGCTTTTCTGCACTTACCTTAACCAGTCCATGCTCAATAGATACATTCGCACCCAGTGCTTCAAAGCCCTTAATGTGCTGGTCTATGGGTCTATACCCAAAATCACAGCCACCGGGAAGAGCCACCTCCGCTTTTCCAAACCGGCTAAGAAGTGCTCCCAATAAATAATATGAAGCCCTCATGCTTTTTATCATATCATAGGGTGCTATATAAGAATTTATATTTGTGGAATCTATGAGAATAGTATTTTTGTCCTCATAAGTAATTTTGGCACCGAGCTGTCCCAGCGTTTCCTCCAAGACCCTGATGTCCTTTATATCCGGTAAGTTTTCAATCCGGCAAACCCCATCTATAAGCAAAGCTGCCGGCACAACTGCAACCGCAGCATTTTTCGCGCCGCTTATATACACATCACCATGCAGCGCCCTGCCTCCATTAATAACAATTTTCTCCAACCTGTGCACCTGCCTTCTTATCCTTTGTAACATTAAGGCAATTATAATGGAACTTATCTTTTTTATTATACCATTGTTTTGGGAAAAGTACTATATCCAGAATATAGATGCTTTCTTATCCCTCAGGCTCACTGCTGTGAATGCTAAGGTACTTAGGCGTACTCTCTTCCTTAAGCTTAATTCTCCATACAGGCACAAGCTCCAAAGTCTCCATCCCCTCCATAGCATCGTACATATAATACTTATACCCAATATCTATATCTGTTATTACATCATCGCATACATCCTTGTAATGGGCAAGCAGCGCCTGATATGCATTCGTCGTCTCACCGGGGATATCCTCGGAAAAGCCCTTTACCTGAATCCAAGAATATTCAGCCCTTTTTATGCCTGCTGCTGAAACCGTAACAACGCAAAAATTGTCGAAAACTAGGAAATCATCATACTTTTCTATGAAGATAACACTTATTCCTCCGTCAGGCTCCCTGTGTAGCTCATCCACTACATACTTACTGCTCAATAGGCCGTGCTCCTTTAAAAATCCCCTGGCTGCCTTTCTGGCGGCATCAGACTTGACATTGCCCGTTCCATCCGTCTCTACTCTATCGTCAGGGCTTTTATCGGTAAACACAAAAGCTCCGCCGCCTGTGAATCTTAAAACCATGTCATCGTATTCATACCGGGTATCAATTCCTAAAGCCTCACCTAGATCCCCGGACACCGTGTAGTCTTCTCCAAAAAACTTGTTCAAAACCTGCCTTCTGTCAAGCTTTTCAATTCCGTAAACAAGCCTGCGAGCTTTCTTTGATGCAGTAGGTATATCCGTCTCAAGAGTAACCCCTCTGCTCTTGAGAATAATCTCAGTATTTTCAATTGTCTCCTTGGAAACCTTTCCGGCGCTAAAATGAGGTGCGTTAATAAAAAGCATAAATATATTAAATGCCACAAGCAAACCTATAACTATATTTTTTGCTTTTGCCAGATCCATCTGCTAATCTCCTTCTCTTGCCGGCATTTCTAATGCAAAAAATGAGCCGTCCTTCATATCTATTAAAAACTGCGGTGTAACCGTCTGCTCCTCAGTGGAGCTGATAAAATAGCCCGGGTGCATATCCTGTATATTCATCTGCTCATGTTCAAGCCCCGTAAGCCGCACCAAATCCAGATCCCAGAACCTGTCATTGTAGTATCCTCTTGCATCCCGGATCAAATCCCTCATGAACCAGTTGCATTTAAGCACTCTATTGCCGTCAGCCTGGATTTCTATAGCATGTAAAAGCTCCTCCTCGCCATCCCTGACAGCAAGCTGCACTCTGACCGGCAGCTCCTTAAGCCTGTAGTCAAAGCCAAAGGAATAAACTCCTTGCCGGAGCTGTTTAACATTTGTCAGCCTGATATCCACATCCGCTGTCATCAGCTCACTTATATCGGCAATAAACTGATAAGCCGTAAAAAGCGCTTCACCCACCCCGGATTTGCCCGAAGCATCGGCGCTTCCCAGGTACTGGTATGTCATATAACCATCCTTATAATATCTGTAAACATTTGAGCCGTAATTAAACTGGACTGTACCTTCCGCATTCATGCTTTTATTATATCTGTCCTTATCATTCCCAAGGAAAACATCCGCCAGATCTTCCTTCCTCATTGCTTTAGCGGGAGGCTTGCTGCTGTAGGCATAGTATGGCCAATAACTGGGTGACGATATTACATGGAGTACATCAGGCTGCGCACCTGTTGATTTGTCGATTTTACTTCCCCTGAAAGTATAATAATTCCGGTATTTTTGAGAACTGTTCTCGTCCATATATGAGAAAATGCTGTCCATGGTTCTTTCTCTTTCATATACAACAGAACCAGACACGTAGACTGTACCACTCGGAGTACACAAATAGAAGGTGCTGAGATTTTCATTGACAATATCAGGCTTCACCATCAGCTTATACACCTCAGGCAGCTCCTGGTGCTTATCTCTTAAACCAAGAAACCATCTCATAAGATCGGGGCTAATCACATATCCGAATTCAACAATAAATCCCCTGTTCTCAACAACATTTCCCCAATCCTCATTAGTAGCATTCAATACATAATTACCGGTTGCAATCTGTTTAAGCCCCTGCTTTGCTTCCTCCCAAAGGTCTTCATAAAAACCGGTATCTGTGTCGATTACCCAATGGTCTCTCTTTCCGTTTGATAAAATCATCCTGTCGGGGACAAACAGCTTTTGTCTGGCAACAGTATCGCTTATTACGTTCTTTTCCCCAAACAGTCTCATAATAAAACTAGTAGGAGTCCCCTGGCTTTGATATTCCCATAGGATTCCTACCTGTACAATACCTGCGGTGATAAGCACCGCTATTAACATTGACTTAAACTTTTCTAACCTATTCCGGCTCATCTAAGTCTCCACCCGGCTAAACTACTTCTTAAAGAGACTACCTATGCTATCAACAAAATCGCTTGCTGCTCTTTTGATTGATTGGAGTATCTCCTCTTTCAAAAGGGTAATCTCAAAGGCGCTTACTTGAATATTTTCCGCCTTCGCCTCGCCCATTTGTGAAATCCTGTAAGCCAGAACCTTAATCTTATTTTTTCCGTTATTTAATCTGAATGTTGTCGTAAAGAGTCGATTATCACCCATCTTCCAGGAGCTGTTGCCGTCGACATTATAAATTCTCTCATAAGTTTTTGTCTCTTCATTGTACCTTGCGATAGTGACAACAACGTCATTGTACTTAGTAGTACCTGACAATGGCTGATCCTTGGAATATGTGCTTTCTTCGATTTTTTCAGGGCTGGTGATATCGACAATAATCTGACCATTCTCGACAATCTCAGGGTCGTTAAGAACTTTCTCAAAAATAATATCAAAGTCTGTCTGTTCGGCAAAAGCCGTTATGGACGACACGGAAAATATAATAAATATTATTAAAATAGCGGCAAATTTTTTTCTCATCGCTTTAAGCTCCTTAAATTCACGACCAATGTAGCACTAACCAATATAGCATAATTTTAGTAATTACATTATACGAAATAAATATTACAGAACTGTTACATGCCATTTAAATAATAATGACATGTATCAGTCAAGCATTTGTTTTTGCTGCTTTACAGGCATGCGAACCATTACCTCGGTGCCTTCACCCAGCTTGCTTGATATGCTTATTGTGCCGCCGTGTGCTTCTATTATTTCCTTTGCGATGGCAAGCCCCAGTCCGGTTCCTCCCATTTCTCTTGAGCGTGCCTTGTCCACTCTGTAAAACCTTTCGAAAATTCTATCTATATCACACTCAGGTATTCCTATTCCCGTATCAACCACCTTAAAGTAAACATCTCTATAAATTTTTCCGACATAAATCGACACTTTTCCGCCTATCGGAGTATACTTTATACCGTTGCCTAGCAAATTGAAAATGACCTGCTCCATCCTCCCGAAGTCTGCTTCAATATCAGGCACTTCTCCCCGTACCGCAAATTCCAATATTTGATCTCTTGCCTTGGCCTCCATCTCCATTCTGTCCACAATGCTCTTAACAAGCTTCGGCAGTGATACCTTCTCAAACTTCCAGTTCATCTGCTGGTTGTCAAACTGTGAAAGCTGGAGCAAATCCCTAACAAGCCAAGTCATTCTGTCAGCCTCAGAATTAATTACACTAAGGAATCTCTCCGCCATCTCCTTGTCTTCAAGAGCACCGTCCAAAAGTGTCT
The DNA here is from genome assembly GCA_964587755.1 of uncultured Oscillospiraceae bacterium. Taxonomy (GTDB): domain Bacteria; phylum Bacillota; class Clostridia; order Acetivibrionales; family DTU013; genus CAZPMC01. The sequence continues at coordinate 16,027 of CAZPMC010000012.1, read as the reverse complement.
CCGAATAGCTTTTAATAGACGTCAGAGGCGTTCTGAGCTCATGGGAAACATTTGCCACAAACTCCTTACGCATCTTCTCAAGCCTATCCTGCTCCGTAATATCCTGAAGTACGGCGATAATACCCTCAGGCTGCTTCTCCTCATCGGTGAAAACAGCAAAGTAGACCTTAATAGTCCTCTCACCTGTATCAATAGTAGTTTCAGTTGTGTTCTTGGACTGGAGGTAGATTACATCCTCCAGACAGTACTTGAAGCCGTATATAGTGCAATAATCCTGGAAATTTTCAATCTGCCCGTCAACGCCTAAAAGCCGTGCAGAAGCGGGGTTTGTATGAATAATCTCCCCGTCAAGATCGAAGGCTATTACACCGTCGGTCATGTAGTTAAGAATAGTTTCCATCTTGCTTTTTTCACTGGAAATCTCAGCCAGCGTGTTCTTAAGGCTGACTGCCATGTAGTTGAAGGTCTCTGTAAGCTTGCCGATCTCATCATCGGATTTGACCTCCAGCACCTGTCCAAAATCGCCAGCGGCAATGCTTCTGGCTTTATTCATCAGCTTGCCCAGGGGTACGGTAATAGTCTTTGAAAGAAGATAGCCTGCTATAAATGCAACTGCCAGTGCGACTATGGCACTTATAATTATGACATTGTTAAAATAACTTGTTATATCCGCCCAGTCGTCCTTGTAATACCTGAAATACAAAATATGCCTGCCTACAGGCCGGGCATAGTCAAAGAAGCTTCTGCCACCATAGTTCTCAAGAATCCTTTTGTTCTCACTTTCACCGGTCATTGCCCTGACAAAGTTGTCCGATGATAAAAGCGCCCCTAAAGCCCCGGCGGGATTGTCCAAAAACTCCTCGTCATTTGTCTCCAGTATTTCACCGTTTTTGTCCGTAATGGTATAGCTTCTGTTCTCCAGCTGGCTTACCTGAAAAATACTTTCGCTGTCCTTCAGCTCATCTATCAATTCCTGTGCCGACGGGTCGTCTCCCTTGATATTCCAGTAATTAAAGCCCTTATCAAGCCTTTCCGCAAAGCTGTCATAGTATTTGTTCTCTATCCTGTCGCTTAAGTAAAGGCCTATGGGAATAATCAGGCAAAACGCCACTATGCAGAAAAAACTGACCAGCCGCCACTGTAAACTTTTTGGGAACATATATACTCCTTAAAACGCCTTATGGCTGCTTGTTAAAATAATATCCGACTCCCCGCTTGGTCATAATGTATTCGCAATTGGAGGGATCCCTCTCCAGCTTCTCCCTCACCCTTCTTATGGTGACATCAACTGTTCTCACATCACCAAAATACTCATATCCCCAAACTTTCTCCAAAAGATTCTCCCTTGTAAAAATCTGTCCCTGATATGTAGCGAGAAACTTCACCAGCTCAAATTCCCTAAGTGTGAGTTCAATGACCTCATCACCTCTTTTTACCTCATATCTGTCTACATTTATTACTACATCGCCGCATTTGATGATGTTCCCGCTGACAGACCCGTTCTCTTCCCTTTCGAGTCTTCGAATGTTTGCCTTTACCCTTGCCATCAGCTCCCTTTGGCTGAAGGGCTTGGTAATATAATCGTCTGCACCCAGCTCAAGCCCAAGCACCTTGTCAACCTCCTCCTCCTTTGCTGTTAGCATAAGGATTGGGGTTGTAATTTGCTGTCTTAGCTTCCTGCATACAGCAAACCCGTCCATCTTAGGCAGCATAACATCCAACAGTATCAGATCAGGTGCTTCCTTTAAGGCAATTTCCACCGCCTGCTCACCGTCGTACGCTTCCAATGTATCAAAGCCTTCTTTTTTGAGATTGTACTTCAAGATATCCACGATGTTTTTCTCGTCGTCAACAATCAATACAGTCTTACTCACAAAACACTCTCCCCTTACAATTCTCTATTTGAAACCCAATACATGGTTTTTTTGTTATATCGTTTTATATATTATATCATTCTTCACATTAAAAAACATTCCCTTATATTCTCAGTGGGTTTTCAAGCAGACCTTATTCAAACAGACCTCAATTTATGAAAGACGAATTATTTATTTTTTTGTTCCAAAATACATAAAAACATTATAAAAAACCGGACATTTTATCAAATTTACTAAAGTAATTCTACTCCTATCTCGCGCTTTTCATAGTATAATGATATGGACAGCACTTTATTAATGATTGGAGGTTTTTCTATGAAGAAAAAGCTTTTGAAGTATATAAGCGTCTTAGTGACAACTATTATCCTGATTTCCGTTTTATCAATAAATTCAGCCGCTCTTGCTGCATCTGGTGCATCCGCTTCCGCTGCTATATCCCCTACATACACTGCATCTGCTTCATTTGCCCCATCCGATCCATCTGCTGTTTTTACAGATGTCCCTGAAAATGCAGTATATACCAATGCACTGGAACGGCTGACATCCTTTGGCATCATAGCACCTGCCAAAAGCTTCAAACCAGACAGCTCCCTTACAAGAGAACAGTTTGCAAAAATGATTATCGTTGCGGCAGGCCTTGAGAGCAGTGCGGCTACCATGCAAGGACCTGCAGGCTTCCCCGACGTTCCGGCAAATGCTTGGTCATCAGGCTTTATCAATGCCGCAGTTGAAGAAGGCTATATTACAGGCTGGTCGGACGGTAAATTCTATCCTGCCCGCGCCATTACATACGGACAGATATGCACCATTCTTGTCAGAGCTTTAGGCTACACAGAAATGGATTTAAGCGGCAGTTGGCCTTACAATTACATATCTATGGCAAAAAAATTGAAGCTGTCGGAGGGAATAACTCTCAACAGCAATGATAACGTGCCCCGCTGGGCTGCAGTTATGATGCTGGATAAACTTCTGACAACCAACGTTAAAAGCCTGAGCGGACAGGCCATAAGCTTCCTTGACTCCACAGGCTACTACACAAAGGCATTAGTATTAGGTGATTCCTCAACGGTCAGCTACCTTGATGAAGGGCAGGTACTTACTGACAAAGGTATCTATACAAATCCGGACAGGCTTGGCATAGAACTGGGAACAGAGAATTACCTTGTAATAAATAACGGTAAAATCCAAAGAGCCATAGCTTCGTCAACTCCCTTGAAAATCTCTGTCTCCTATGCAGCAGACGGCAAAGTAGGCTACATAGATAACGGTGCAGTAAAAACCATGCTTCTGCCTGCCAGCATCCCATATTATTATAATGGCCAGAGAATTGACTTTTCCGCCGCATCCTCTCTTTTGCAAAGAAGCTCCTCCATTGTCTTAAACTACAAGGAGGATAAAAGCACATATTCCTTCGGTACAATATTTGACCCCGTTTACAGTACACCTGAAATTGCGGACAGCTTTTTTGCCGCCTCAAAGAGACTCGGCTCCATAAGCTTTTACGGGGATCCTCAGATAATAAAGGACAGTGAGTTTATTGACATAACTCAGATAGAGAAAAAAGATGTGGTATATCAGGTTACTGATATATGGGGCGGGAACAAATACATAGCTGTTTTTGACAATAAGGTGGGAGGAAAAATAACGGCAGTTACCCCAAGCAGGCTCTCCCCTTCAAGCCTTTCAATAGACAATGTCACTTATGATATTAGCAGGGATATTGAGCTTAGTAAAATAAACCCTTTAAACATAGACCTGTCTGCGGGAAACAATATTGTTGTCTATCTGGGTTATGACGGCAAAATAGTAAATATTGAGGGCTTCGGCACCCAGGACAACTCAGGCTATGCCGTAGTTTTAGACACTGCCCATTCCTATACTACGGAGCTTAGCGGCTCAAGAAAAATTCTTTACACTGCAAAGCTTTTATTCGCCGATGGAATGACTGCCACCTTCAATGTTACCTCAAACGCCCAGCAGTACAAAGGTAAGCTGGTAACATACCGGTTTACCGATGATGAGGACACTATCGCGCTTTCTCAAATCCCCTATAATTTCCCGGGCGAAACATATATAAACAAAGAAGAGCGGCTCTTAGGGGACTCTTATGTTACAGACAATGTCAAAATATTCGACATTATTTTCAATGACACCAATAACGAAGTCACAGCCCAGCTTCTAAAATGGACCGACCTTCCCGGCGGCACCGTACCAAGCGGTAAAATATGGTACACCAATAAATCAGGGGCTTTTGATGATATAAACGTCATATTCACAAACGACATTTTAAACAGACGGTTTAAAACAGGCATCGTCAAGTCGGAAAGCGTTGTCCCCTCCCCAACAGGGTATTCATGGCTCTACACCATACTTATCGACGGAAAGGAATACTACTATAGCCAGCACAATACTGAATTAGCCCAAGGCACCGTCTTCCGCTTTAGAATGAACAGCACCGGCATCGATTCAATTTTACAGAGCAAATCGCCCACAGTTACAGCCACAAAGGTACAGGCTGTTGACGGTAGGAGGATAAAGCTAAATGACAAGGTTTACTATTTCAGCAAAGACATAAGTGTGTATCACAGAAGCGTCTCCGGCACCATCACTGCAAAAACGCTCTCGGCAATAGATACAGCACAGACTTACCAAAAGGTTTGTCTTTACAATGACACAGCCTCAGACCCTACAGGCAAAATTAACATTGTTTTACTTGTGGAATAAAGCAAAAAGAAACGTCCCCTGCTTTGTCCCTCTTGCTTTTCCCCCGTACTTCAGCGCCCCCGCCAACTGGTGGGAGCGCTTTTTCGATCCATCCTGGCAATAAGCTACAAATCCTTTTCCCATTCCCGCAGGCAATAATATACTTAATATTGATATTATGGTAATTACTGTATATAATAAATAGGCACTTATATTAATAATTATCTTGATAGGAGGGAAGGATTTGTAATGAAAACCAACGTAAAAAAGCTACTGTCACTGATTGTCTGCTTGCTGCTGCTTTTTGAGATACTGCCCGTAAAGATTATCCCGGCATCCTCTGTAGCCGCTGCAGCGGCTGCTATCTCAAATGACAGCCTACATGCCAAAATCGGTGATTTAGGACAAATTGAAGAGCTGATTATCCAGAACAACCCGCTGAACCGGAATAACGCAGCCATCAATTTTGTCCTGCCCAACAACACATCGCCCCAGAACGGCGTTCAACACCAATGGATGGGCGAAATGATTTTTTCATACCGTGTCGGTGACTCCGATGAATTCTCTGATGATAGGACAGGGTTTGAGGAAGTAGACACAAACAAAACTCTGGCAGCAGGTGGATCGACTACATATTCAAATATCAATCCCGAAAACCCGTATATCACTAAAACAGCTTCACCGGACGGCAAAAGGGTTGAGATTGATTTTATCGGACAGGATCTCACCTCTACAGACTCGCGGGTAATGAAAGGGTTTGATGTTAAGTCCGTATTTAATATGGACACCGATGACGGTTCAATGCTTTGGGAAATAACAGTAAAAAATAAAAGCGACAAGTATATCGAATTCGGTGATATCGGATTGCCCATGCCCTGGAACAACAAATACCAAAACGTAAGTGATACCTATAACAACCGTCTTACCGTGCACAACTTCGCCGGGGCCGACAGCGGATTTACCTATGCCATCCGCACCAGCGGCGAAGGAAACTTCATCCTGTTCACCCCGGTGCCTGAGAGCGGTGCCCGAATCGAATATGTGGATTATTGGCTGAATGATCAAGGTGAGCTTCGCAGGGGCAACCTTTACGCAAACTGGCAGGCTGACCAGGGCGGATGGTTCCCGGGGCTTAATGTCCTATATGTCCACTCAAAGGATATACGGAAAACCGGTCGCAGTTATTTCACTGACGCCACCAGCCTCGTATTAGGCCCCTCAGAAGAAAAAACATACCAGTTCAAATTCTGGGCGGTACGTGCAGGTGACAATACCCCCGGAACTGACGCCTCCCACCCGAACAACTCATCAAAATCTATGGAAGAGCGTGAGAAAAACCTTCGCTCCATCCTGTACAAATCAGGAATGATTGACATGGTGGCACTGCCGGGCTTCCAAACAGCACTGAATATGCCTGTGCTGCTGGATCTGCACTACGACAGCAGCAAAATCACCGTAGATTCGGTAGAGATCCAATCTGTTTACGAAAACGACCCCTTCGACGAAGAACATATCCCGGTGATAAGACCCGGCCAGACAAGAGAAGCCATGGTAAACAACACCCGTGGCGGCCGTGGGCTTCAGGGCGCAAATCCCGGATATGAACGAAAGGTAGAGTTTTTGGAGACCAAGATAGTCGACGGTGAAGAGCACCATATCTATGCACTCTCCTTTGACACCCTCGGCAACAACAGCGTCCGTGTTAATTATAAACTGAATGTCGGCGGTGAGATGGTAGATAAATTCACCCAGGCCGAATTCAACGTCCTGGCGGAGCTTGATGAAACGGTCAGAGCTCATTCCGAATTTATGGTTGAACATACCCAGGACAAAGATCCTGAGAGCGAGACCTTCGGCATCTACCGCGACTGGTATCTGACCACGGGGTTGGATACGGTGCGAAACCACTGGGGAGATGACTGGAGCCACGATAATATTAATTTCATGGCAATGAAGAATTATCTTGATCCAGACCCGGATGAAATCCGCTCAATGGAAATTTATTTGATTGACTTCATGTGGAACAACTATATGAAGAATACACAGAGCACCTACAGGGTTGCAAACTGGCTGAGGGATTCAGGCATTTACACCAGTTCAACAAGCCCCTATGTCCGGACCTTCTCGGAACAAATGGTTGCTACTGCTTATTTCAATATGTACCGTGTGCAAAAAGCGTACCCGAATCTTTTAGAATACCGTGAATCACCCCAATACTATCTGGAAAAAGCCTATGGCATATACTACAACCGTGTCTCCAGCGGAACTACCGGTTTCTATGGCGAACAGCAGATTCCGGATATGATAGAAGCCCTCAAGGAAGAGGGAATGATGACTGAGTATGAAAATCTGAAGAACAAGTTTGCCAGAACAAAAGGTAGAAATATGGCCAACGCCACATATCCATATGGCTCAGAATTCGAGTATGACAATACCGGAGAAGAAGGAGCCTACGCAGCAGCCAAAGCCCTCCGCACCTATTACCCTGATGACAGCCGGGCGGCTCAGGCACTGCAAGCCATGGCTAAGTGTGATTTAAAGACCCGTGCCATGCGCGGCATCCAGCCTGTCTGGTTCTTCTATTCTGTACCTGTATTCAGAGGCGGTGAAGGCTGGTGGAATTTCCAGTATACCACTTCTTTAGCCGGATCCATTATGGACGACTGGCTCCGCTATCAGGATGATGGAAGGACTCCAGAGCAGACAGCTATTGCACAGCAGCGAAACTACGCTGCCAAGATTTCAAACTTCAACGCCATCAATATGGGCCAGATTTCTGAACAGTCTATAGGCTCTAGCGTATGGAGATACAATGCCCATAAGGGAGGCTGCGGTACCAAAAATGTTAATGACGGCGGTCTTCGTGTTATGAACAACGGCTGGCAGGACTTTTCCGGCGAGTCGGAAGAAGGCTTCTACGGATCCCTGCTGCGCATCAGCTCCGATATCATAAACGATCCTGTATTTGGGCTTTTCGGTTACGGAGCTTTAGTCGGCGAAGAAGGGGACAGCTACCAAATCACACCCAGGGATGGTTTTGGCCGTCGTATCAATCTTATCAATGAACAGATCTATCTGGTCTGCGAAAATGATAAAATCGAAAGCGCACAGATTCAAAAGGACGGTAAAGCATTTACCCTTCAGCTTTCAAATCCTACAGGAAAGGATCATGCCTCAAAGATTCACTTTGACGGGGCAGGAATGGAGGACGGCTACTATTCAATCAAGCTGAATGGTACAGATGCCGGTCAGTTCTATGTACAGAACCATAAAGGTGTCGCCATGTTCCATATGGGTAGCGTTGCAGCAGCCGTATTAACCATCGAAAAGGCGGATACAGGTGAGAACCTGGCTCCTGCTGTCAATGCAGAGGTTGTGACACAAAGCCCACAGGCATTAATTCCATTTATGATAACAGGGATGGTGACCGATGACGGTGCACCTGATGGCTCCATAACCTACCAATGGCAGGTTGTCTCAGTACCTGAAGGTGGCTCTTTGAGCTTTACAAATCCCAATTCTACCACCACCAAAGCAGTAGGTACAAAAGGCGGCTCATACACAGTCAGGCTTACTGCCAATGACGGTGAATTAAGCGGTTTTTACGATCTCGTTTTTGAGCTGGCAGACCCGCCGGAGAAGCAGCCCCCTGTTATCGGCGAATTAACTGCTGTCCAAGATCCTTCAAATGACGGTATTATCGTATTATCCGGCTCAGCAGAACCTGACCCGGTATACGGTTCTGCAGACGATTCTGAGTTAACCTACTCATGGACAGTCAAACAAATGCCTGATGGTGTAGAGACTGTTGCCATTGTCCATAGTGACAAAGAAACTGCCTACGCCCGCATAAGCAAAGCAGGCACCTATGTGTTTACCTTCACTGCGTCTGACGAAGACAAGGTCGCAAGCATGGACGTATCCATTGACATTGCTTCCGATCCTGACGGCTCGTACCGTGCAATCAGCGTTATAACACAAAAGGGTACACCACCTGTACTGCCTGAAGAGATAGACATTCTCACCGATACAGGATATGTACCGGCAGGTATTGCGTGGGATGCTATCGACCCGGAAAGATATGCTAATGTTGGTGAATTCACAGTCCAGGGCAATATCACAGACAGTGAGTCGAAGGCAATTGTTAAGGTTTATGTTGTTGGTAAAGAACCTATAAACGTTGCCCTGAATGCCACTCCTACCGCAATCATAAACACACCGTCGGATCTGGGCGGCGTAACAACCATGAACGACGGCAATGACCCCGGGAGCTCAAGCGACACAAGCCACGGTGTATGGCACAACTGGCATGGTGTCCAGGGCGGCCCCGCATGGGTCAGGTACACCTGGGACGAACCGGTGCTTGCATATGCTATGGATGTATATGTCTTCAGAGACGGCAGCGGTAATTTCAGACCCAAAGACATGGTTCTGACCCTTCGTGATGAAAATGGCGACTGGTATACCCCCAGAGCCGTAAGCGGGCTTGGAAACGAATTAAACCGTTACAACCGCACCGACTTCGAACCCGCATATATTACAGGCATGCGTATTGATATGCTTCCTGTTACTCTCGGCTGCGGTATTATTGAATGGAAGGTATACGGATATTCAGATGCCGTTGACAAATCGGGGCTCACGAAACTTTACAACTATGCAAGTTCATTAAAGGCTTCAAACTTCACAGACGGCCTTGCACCGATTGCTGATGCTTTGGCAGGCGCTTCTTCTGTATTGTCAGACATAACAGCTACAGAGGAAGACGTTTCACAGGCAATACAAAGGCTTATTGCAGATCTTAGGCTTCTTAAGCCCCTTAATGATAATATGGCATTTGCAGCTGTTGTCACGGCCAGCTATACCTCTAGTTGGGAGAGACTCACTGCAGTCAATGACGGTGACACCAGCTATCATTGGGGCACATGGGGCCGTTCCAGCTCAGAGGAATGGGTGCAGTACGAATGGCCGCAAGGAGCCCAAATCAGCAGTACAAATCTGAAAGTCTGGAATGACGGGGGAGGTATAAAAACACCGACGAAGATAGTGTATTCATATATCCCCTACGACAGTCAGACAGATGATAGGATAACTATAGGAACCATTACCGAAGGTATCGTTGCATCCGCAAACTCGGAAGAAGCAGATAATCCATATGATTTCGGTGAGCTTCCTATAATAAGAGCAATTCGCGTTACCCTGACAAAGCCAGTCCCCAATAGTGAAGGTGTCGGCTTATGGGAGTGGGAGGTCTTCTCCGCCGCACCAGCATCACAACCGTACCAGACAGCCATTACTGGCCCATCTGATATAAAACCGGAAGAGACCTTAACATTGGGTATTGATCTTGTCAATATAGAAGAGACAGTATATGCACAGGATATTACCATTAGCTATGACCCTGCTGTATTTGAATTTGTAGAGGCTTCTGGTGCCAATGACTGGGTTACCGTAGTCAAGATACACAACCCCACAGCCGGCAGCGTACGCATACTCACAGCCACTACCGACGGTGTTACAGGAGAAAATATTCCTCTGCTTCTTGTTTCCTTCAATGTAAAAGATGGTGTGGAAAATACTGATTCTGTTATTTCCCTGTCAGCAGCGGCAGTTGGTAAAAAAGACGGATCAGAAATAGATCTGGAGCTTAGCAGCAAGCAGATAAACATCGGTCACGCTGCAGCAGATAAGACTGCTCTCTTACAAGCCATCAATGATGCACAGGATGTATACGACGGTGCTACCGAAGGCGACAAGGCAGGCCAATATCCTGAAGGCTCAAAGGCTATACTTCTTGCAGCTATTCAGGCAGCCGAAGCAGTTTATGACGCACCTGACCCGACACAAGAAGAGGTTGACAATGCTGTGACAGCCTTAAACGATGCTGTAAATGTATTCAAAGCCAAGAAACGCATTTATGAAGTTGGGGATACAAATAATAACAACAGAATTGATATCGGCGATCTTGCCATGGTAGCCTTCCACTACGGTACTACCTCCGAAGACGAAAACTGGGATGTTGCTCAAGCCATGGACTTTAATGGTGACGGCAAGATAGGCATTGAAGACCTTGTATACATCGCCAGAAAGATATTGGGCTAAGGATTTGAATTAGTCCTGCCCAACTTATATAAACTGGGGGAATGGCTTTGACCATTCCCCTTTTTTATTATTTAGCATAGCCTATTTAGTCCTGTCATGACATATCCCTGCACTTGGGCAATTGCAGCAGCCGCTGCCGCAAGAGCTTTTGTGATTCTTTTTGTCATGGATAATCTTTGCCACAGCACCTCCAAATGCTGCAAAAACGATAACGGCGACGATTATTGTGGGTAAATTAACTGATAAATAATCAAGCATCACACACAGCCCCCTTTCTTATGCATTTCACAGGCTCCTTCTCATAAGGATTCCTTCGCAAAAGCAGCCATAGAAGAATTCCTAAAAGCAGTACAGCCACAAGTGTCAGAACAGTAAATCCGCCTCCGCCGAAGAATGTTCCCAGTTGGTTTCTCCTGTTCTCGCCATAGTCAAAGGCATGCTCTTCACTCCCTCCGCAGATCTAAGTTAGCTTATGCTAGCTATGGTTAGCTTCCGCTAACTCATGTGTGAAAAAATAGTTAGCTGCAGCTAACCATATTTAAAGTTTACCACAGCTAACTAATGAATGTCAATAACTATTTTCCCATTCTAACCTTTATCGCTTTCAGTCCGTCCTCCTGTATACCGGTATATGCTTGGAGTCATCGGTCAGGATACGGGATGGCAAGGCATAAATCAAAGCTGATGACATATGCCCGGTGTCTTCCTTAATAGCGCTTTTGTTTCTTACCCTTTCATTATTTACTATTTTATGAATTTATTGCGTCAGATTGGCGCATAGCGCGGATATCCGATATACGCTTGAAATGCAAAAGGGGAGGACTTGTCAAGTATCGCTCCCCTTTTAGACATATTGACTGTGTTATTTTTTATTTTTTAAGAAGACTGTACAGAAGCTGTGCCATCTCAGCTCTTGTAGCCTGAGCATTCGGATTAATAGCTCCGTTTGAACCCTTTATGACTCCGGCCTGAACCAGATAGCTTATCGCTTCAACCGCCCAGTTCGCAAGACTGTCTTTATCGCTGAAGTTCTCCAGTTTTGCGTCGCCCTTGATTGGAGGCAGCCTGTCAAGTGACTTCAAAGTATTGTAGAGAAGCACGAACATTTCCTGACGGGTTATCTCACGGGTCGGAGCAAACTTGTTATTGCCGATGCCTTGAGTCAGTCCAAGGCGTTTAGCCGTAGCCAGGTAATTAGTGTAATAAGTGTTTCCTGCATCCGAGAAATTGTCCGTCGGGTTCTCATCAATCTTTATTTCATGTGCTCGTATTATCATTACAATGCAATCAGCCCTGTTTAACTTGCCTTCCGGGTTAAAGGTTCTCTGGCCTGTCCCGTTTGTTATTCCTCTTGAAGCGATAAATTCCACACCTTTGGCGTACCATGCATCTCTTGGAACGTCGTCAAATACCGGTACCGGTTCTGCATCTGGCGTCTCGGGTTCTGCCGGTTGTCCCGGCTCTGCCGGTTGTCCCGGCTCTGCCGGTTGTCCCGGCTCTGCCGGTTGTCCCGGCT
>CAZPMC010000012.1:0-3735 GCA_964587755.1 uncultured Oscillospiraceae bacterium | reverse complement strand
CTGCCGGTTGTCCCGGTTCTGCCGGTTGTCCCGGTTCTGCCGGTTGTCCTGGGTCTGTTGGTCCCGGCTCTGCAGGAATCACAGGGGGTATTTTCTCAAGCTTTTCTAAAGCGATGTTTAAAGCTTCTACTGCATTTATCACATCTGTCGATGAAGCGCCGGTGTCGCCAAATACAGCCTCTGCGTATCCCAGCGACTCCTTCATTCTTTTCCAGCTGGTTGTTGTATATTTCGAGCGTGATTTAGAATAAGCAAATTTTATAACTCCATCTAAATCATATTTGTTATAGAGTGACACCTCTAACTTGTTAAGAGCCGCCTGAATTTTGATTACTTCTTCGTCAAGAGCTTCCTGGCCGTCGTCCGCAGTCAAATCAAGGCTGCATCCGGCTATGGCTGCTGAAAACTCCTGCCAGCTTGAAGTGGTGTAAATGAGGTAATTATTGTTCTGCGGCACTAATCCTACAATTTCCTCATACGGGCCTGTGTTTCTGGCAATTTCCATAAGCCCTTCCAAAGCTGACAGCAATGCTTGTGCAGCATCGGCTATTTCTGAAGAGGAAGCTTCGCTATCTTCTAACACAGCCTGGGCTAAAACCAGTTGACCCGCCAGATTATTCCAGCTTACCGATGTATAATCAGAGCTTGATTTAGAGGAAGCTATTTGAACAAGTTCTTCAAGATACACTCCGTCAAGCGGCCTTTCCTCCAACAGGCCAAGAGCTGCCTGAATCTTGGCCACTTCGGCATCAAGTGCTGCCTGGCCGTGTCTTGCTGTCAGACCGAGGTTGCATTCCGCAATTGCCTGCTCAAACAACGCCCAGCTTTCAGCAGTATACTTGCCGTAATCGTTGTTTTCAGGAACTTGATCAACAATTGCATCATATTGGCTTGCGTCTCCCAGACCATATACTTCCCATTCCCATAAGCCGACGCCTTCAGAATTTTTCTGCGGTTTTGTAAGTGTCACGCGGAGAGATTTAATCGTAGGCAGTTCATCAAAAACGTACCTGTTATTACCCTGTGCCGCTGTCGTTCCTGCAACGATTCCCTGGGTAATAGTTGCCGCAGTAATCCATTCATTGGTCTCACTTCCGTATGGGATATATTGATATACTATCTTTGTAGGTACTTTTATACCTCCGTTGTCGGTCCAGACTACCAAATTGGTATTTCCAATGTCCACTCCGAACAGCCAGTCGTACTGTACCCATTCCTCTGAGCTGTTTCGGCCCCATGTGCCCCAATGATAGCTTGTGCTGCCGTCATTGACCGCGGCAAGTTTCTCCCATGAAGAAGTATAGCTTGCCGTAACAGAAGCCATGTAGCCATAATTACCGTTTAAAGGCCTAAGCAGCTTCAGGTCGTTTATCAGCATTTGAATCGCAGCATTGACATCTTCCACTGTTGCGTCAAGATTATTGATAACATTATTGGCATTTGCCAGCGAACCGGCTATCGGATCAAGACCGCCTTCGAATTTCGAGGCATTCAATCCTGACGCGTAGTTGTAAAACCTTCTCAGTTCGGTCTTATCCACCGAGCCTGTATATCCGTATACCTTCCATTCGATGATGCCGCACCCGAGAGTGACAGGCTTCATATCTATGCGAATGCCTGTGATATATGCAGGTTCGAATGTCGTCCGGTTATATTGGTTTAATGTATTTCCAAGCCCGTTTATTGCTCTCGGTGTATACCAGTTGCCTTCGGCGTCACGAAGGGTGAGCGTCATATTCTTAGGCTGGAAATTTCCGCCGCCGTCTCTGAAAACATATACATCCATAGCCTCCATCAATATAGGCTGGTTCCATTCATACATTACCCAGGCAGGACCACCCTGGTCTCCAAGCCAGTTATGCCAAGCTCCATGGCTTGTGTCATTTGATCTTGCAGGCTCGTAGCCGTCGTTCAAAGTCGCGACTCCGCCCAAATCCTGCGGTGTGTTGATAATTGCGGACGGAGTGGCAAGCAGCGCCGTATTTTCTACCGCACCGTCAACCACATATACAATAGCATGTGCACTTGATTCGCTGCCGGCTATTTGTCCTGTAACCGTGAAATTTCCTTTTTCACTGTATTTAGCCGGGTCGATTTCATTCCATTCGACCGCGGCAGGTTCATACCCGTTTTCAGTCAGGATATCAACCTGTGCGGGAAGCGTCGGTTCTACACCCTTTTGTGTTATCACGCTGACAGCCCGGTATGAATCTGTAGTGTCTTCCGAGATGTCAATTGAAACATCCTTGCTGGAGATCTTATCTCCGTCAATTGCCTTAAAGGTGAACACATAAGTGCCTTCCTTGCTTACGCGGGCATAAGCTGTTTCTTTATCCGCTCTGATTATCGTTACTTCACCCGATTCAGCCGGCTTCTCCTCAACTTCCCATAAATAACTCATCTCAGGGTCATATGGACCGCTGTAAATCGGGTCTTTAGCCGCTTCGCCGGAAAGTATGACAATGCTGTCATTATATTTATCCTGAACGGCAGTTGCATTAACAATTTCAGGGGGTTGCTTTTCGGGAGGCGCTGCCAACTCAAATGTAAGATCATAGGAGGCGCTCTGTTCGCCGTCGTTCGCAGTAAATCTCACTGTATAGCTTCCTCCCAATGTGCCGTAAGCCTTGGTCATTGTTGAATTGGGATTTGTAAAGCTCAATACGGCTCCTTCAGGCGTACTGACAACTTCCCACTGATATATCAGTTCGCTGTTCGGAGCGCCGTCGTCTGAAACAATTCCGTTCAGCAGGAAAGCAACTCTCGCCTGAGGATTTTCTGTAACCACCTCTGACATGACAACCGGCGCCTGGTTTGTTCCCGACTCTGCTTTTTCAATTAAAACTGCGGCTGTACCGGCAGCGCTTAACGGAACCATTGCGACGCCACGGTTGTTCTGTACGACAAACTGTCCCGCATCAATGCCGTTTACTTTGATTGTATAATAACCGTCTGCCATTCCTGCCCCGTCGAATTTAATCTTTCCGACATGCGCTTTCCCGGCAGGGTTTGCAAGCTGTAAAGCAAATGATGTACCGTCTTTCTTAATTATCGAATTTTCAATTTTATCGCTTTCAGAGAAGAGATAAATTCTTTCGTCTATAAGGTTTATTCTTCTGCCGAAGCCGTCTTTGGGCGTAATGTTATAACTGTCGCCTGCTTCTGCGACTGATGCGCCGTAGCCGAACAGACCGAATACGGGGTCGTTTATAATATCGGCGCTTATGCTCAGAAGCGACCCGTAGAGGCCTTCCTCGGATTCACCTGAGAAGTCCTGCCAGCCGTTGTTCATAACGCGCAAGCCGCCGTCATAAACGTCCTTTGTTCCGGTGCCGCCCTTATGAGCGTTGAATCTCCAGGATGTGCTTCCTATGGACTGTGCCGAAATCTGACCCATATTGACGGCGTTGAAATTTGAAATCTTGGCGGCATAGTTTCTCTGCTGCGCAATTGCTTTCTGTTCCGGGGTCCTTCCGTCATTCTGGTAACGGAGCCAGTCATCCATTATATATCCTGCCAGAGATGCGGTATACTGGAAGTTCCACCAGCCTTCGCCGCCTCTGAACACAGGTACGGAATAGTGGAACCATGTGGGCTGGATACCGCGCATTGCACGGGTCTTCAAATCGCACTTGGCCATTGCCTGCAGGGCCATCTCTGCCCTGTCGTCCGCAGGGTAGTAGGCGCGGAGCGCTTTTGATGCTGCATAAGCCCCTTCTTCACCCGTATTGTCAT
>CAZPMC010000011.1:9367-53847 GCA_964587755.1 uncultured Oscillospiraceae bacterium | reverse complement strand
TTGGCTGCGGGAGAAGGATTCGAACCCTCACAGACTGATCCAGAGTCAGTAGTGCTACCCTTACACAATCCCGCAACGCATCAACAGAGGTTATTATAGCACAGGATATCGGAATAATGCAATAGGAAATTATCAATTATTAGCTTACAAAACCTTTTTTATATGTTATAATAAAATAAATTGTACGAATGTTAATACATAATTGCCCGCAATTCAAGTCTTTCAGCCCTCAGTTTCAAAATTTGTTTAAGCGGAGGTATTTTTATGAAAACATCAGAATTGTTATTATCCGTACTTGACATAACTGAAGATGAATACAATTTTATGGGCCAGTTTTTATTAAATGCCCCTGGGAAGTCCAAAGGTTATGACATCAACGACTTGGAATCAGAAGCAAAGCTTTTGGAAATCAAGGCTTTCTTTGGTCTTGATGAACCGACAGATCAGATTAAAAATCAGATAATGGAAATGATTATGGAAAATGCTCATATTTCATCATCGATTATCGAAGGTGAAAACTATAATGAAGCAGTAAAAACGATGCATGTGGATCGTCTTGCACGCTCACTTGATATGTCATAACAAAAAAACCAAACTAACTGACCTTTAGGATAAAGTGACAAAAGCGTACTATTGGTACGCCTTTGTCACTTTATATTTCCTCATACCGGCTTATCGGGGGTCATATCCTACCACTGACCAAATTCCTGTTTCATCCACACGAACTAATCTCTTAAGGTAGACTCGCTTTATGGGACCATCTGCTACCTCCAAAATTGCTTCCTCGGAATTGTTTACCGTAAGGTTAAAGGATGACATGGGTATTTCGGGCTCGCCTTGAATCCCTTCAGGTGTTACTTTTAGATTAACGAAAGTAAGTGCTACCTGCATAGGATCAAGCTGCCACGGACTACTTCCACTATCTACTTGTTTTTGATCAGCCTCAACAATCTTTATGTCAACAGGTACAGTAACCTGAGCCATGCTACTTAGGTCTTGACCTGTATCGGGGAAACTAATTTCAACTGCAATCTGACTGGCTAGCTCTTTTCTTTGCTCACCTTCCACCTGAATATCGATACCATTTTGTCTCCACCGCAACCACTCATTATATATCTCAAGGGGACCAATACCTGTAGAGCCAAGCGTAGCGCCGGCAGCCAATTTAAAATCCCCTTTAGCCAGGGTTTCCATTACGGTCGTGTCTGTGTAATCTAAAATTATTCTATCTTGAAAAGCTAAAATCCGATCCGGTGCTTGTTCTGGGAGTAAGGGCATAAATCCGGCGATGACGAAGGCTTCTTCAATGGTTGCCACCAGTTGACCAGGATTGTTTTCTACTATTTGATATCCTTCAGGGACTTGGTAAGAGAATATCTGTGATTGAATCTCAACATTGGGTTCAAAACTCACAAAAGTATATGTGGTCTGTAAAGCATTTTGCATAGCTGTCTGCAATTGAACCGGTAAGTTGGTTTCAGAATCGACCCATAAATAATATTTCATTCCTCCCGGTGGAGAGATCTCAAGTTTTGTTGCCTGGCGGCCTGCAATTTGTTCTTTTCCAACAACGGTGTGAGGATATTGTTTTGCCCGTTTTGCCTCATCCCGCAAGTCAAAATTGCTGAAGGTCGGATCTGGCAGTATCGGCAATAAAGCTACTTGCTTTTCTTTATGGCTAATCTGCCACTTTTTCTCACCGTTGTTTATAATCAAAGTTCCATCATCTTGCTTTACAAGATAGCTATCACCCTCAGACCATAGTTCAACCCGCCGCACTAGCCATTCTTCACCCATTGCATTCTTTGTACGCATTTCTATAACGCCATGATAATTTGACAATTTGGACACCGCCTTCTCCATGGCATAAACTACATCCTGGCTAAACAAGCCCAATGAGCTGATTAAAGCTATTATTATTAAACATGCTGCAACTATTTTTATAGGTGATAAAATCCGTTTAAAACTGGGCTTTTTTTCTTTCCAAATTTTTTCAGCTACAGCCTGAGCTACTCTTTTGGGAAACCCCTCTTCTGGCAATACTGGTTCTCTTAAAGTCCGGACCAGGCGGACCACATCCAGTAATTTATCTAATTCCCGGTCATCACCAGTGTCCATTGTTTGTGGCTCCTGTTCATTATTTATTGCATCTATATAATTGGAGACTCTTTCTTCAATACTATATTTGCTCAATATTTTCCCTCCTCACTAAAAAACTATTTTTTGTATTTCTCATCCAAAATCTTTGCTAAAGCTTGTAAAGCCCTGTGTTGTGCTGTCCGCACAGCTCCTTCACTTTTTCCCATCAGTTTTGAAGTTTCAGCTACCGAATAACCTCTAATAATTCGTAAATTTAGAATGGTTCGCTGATCCTGGCTTAACTTTGCTAATGCACCTTCCAACAGTAGTCGCTGTGTTATATCATTTTGCTGATCTATGCCAGTCGTCTGATTCGGATTAATGTCAGGAAAATTAACTGGTACACCCCTGCGTTTCTTTTTACGCCACAAATCCCGTATAACATTTAAGGATACCGTCTTCATAAAACCCAGTAAATTTTCCATCAGGCTTTTGTTTTTTTGTATGTATTTTAACGTTTTAACATATGTTTCTTGTATTATATCCTCTGCCTCCTCCCGGTTTTGAACTTTATAATAAATATGACGGTAAAGTGGCTTCCATGTGGCAATACATATCTTTTCTATTGCTTTTAAATCTCCTTCCTTAGCCTTCTTAAGTTCATCATCAGTTATCAAAATTTTCGCACCTTCTTTCCGGCCGGTTGTTAGCATACATAAATAATAACGTAATTGATATACTGAATGTTACATAGAAATGTCCCGAATACGAAGAAATGTCCCCGAGTCACCAAGACCCTACCTGCCAATACTATTTTCCGGCAGACGGATTCTTGAACAGGGGAATATGGGGAGGTTTAAAGGTAAAGACTGTGAATAAGACTGCCAGCAGAATCAATACTGTAATTGAAATATACATACAGTACCGTCCAGGTCTTGAATATTTGTATATGTGATATGCTAAGCCATGAGCTGCGGCAAGCCCAAGCAGAAGTGAAAAAATATCAAGTATCATGGATTCAATCCCAAAAGCTCCTGTATAAGCATAGTAAAAACACAGAATCACTAAAGGGCATACCAACTGTGCAACCGTACAGGATGTTATCCACTTGCCTACAGATACATTATGTTTTCTGTCAATAATAATGTAGCCTAAAACCCACCAGATAATTATTGGCCAAAAAGACAATTTTAAATGCTCCCACACACTTTCATTGACTGGCGCGAATATCCCTACAATCGGAGAATTGCCTGACAATTTATAGATATAGTGCATTAAGAAACCAAAGCCAAAAAGAACAGGGATTCCAATTAGGAGCCATTTCCGTACCGCATTTCTTGATAATATTACTGAGGATTTTAGCATAACAAAACCACATCCCTCTTTAGACTATACAACATAAAGAATTCTATTTTTAGGAAAATACCGGGTTATTTCGCCTCTTATAAGCGCTTCACCCTCATCCCTGACACTTTGCTTGTAGGTGTATTTCCCCCGTCCTCTGCCTGTCATTATATTTTTATCATATAAATCAATGGCATTTGGGAAAGCTTCTGCATTTATCATCCTATGTATATAACTGTAGGTCATAAATATAACTTCAAAAAAAGCTTCATCCTTAACCTTCTGAGACAGTTTTTCTGAGAGAATTTGAAATAATTGAATATATAAAGCCTCCCAGTTTTCCACCAGAACAACCGGAGCGATTAGTATTCCTATTTTATATCCAGCCTCTTTTAAATTATTTAAAGCATTTATTCTTTTTGTAAGAGATGATGTGCCAAATTCCACTTTATTAATAATCTCCTGCGGATTTAAGCTCATTCTTATTATGGTTCGTCCTTTATGATGCAAGGTTAATAATGGTTCTACCATCTCAAATTTGGTTGGAAGGGTTATATACCCCTTTTCATTGCCGCCGAATTTCTCTATTGTCCATTCAAGATTTTCGGTAATAGTGTTCTCAAGAATTAAATCGCTATTGCTGCCTATTTCAAAAGTCAAATCCGTACCGCTTTGATTCGATGTCTTGATGAGCTTTGATAGCATTTGCTCCCTATTGACAAACAGACGAAGGTATGAGCATTTATTAAAATTACAGACCAAATAACAATAAAGACACATGGCACTGCAGCCTGAAGACGTATATGGAACTAGAAAATCTGAAACCTTGGAATTGGGTACATATTTATGTGTTTTTCTGACTCCCAGAACAAGATACTGTTTCAATCTGGTAAACTCGCTGTTTGGGTTACACCGTAGTTCCGGGATGTTGTTATGATTTTCAATTTTAATCCATTCAACCGAATTATATTTTTCGAAAAGTTTTTTTCCAAGTACATAATTTAGAGTCTCCTCCTCATAATAAATCTTTTTTGGTTTCATTATGCCACCGCCTCCCATACCTTTAGTTTGTCATTTTATTTGCCGGGTATGCAAGGCATGAATCTTTGGTTGAATCAAGTGGTATGGGGCGAAGCAAAAAGACGGTTCTTTTTGCTTTTTTTTCGAAAAAGCAGAAAGAACCGTCCCTCCTTGTTTCAGTTTTCATGCATTGTATCGTTTTTATTACTCATTCCATCTAACTATTTCAACTCTATTTTTACCACTTTGTTTAGCTAAATAGAGTGCTTTATCTGCAAGGAAATAATAATCATCTAGAGTCTGGGTATTAATATCACGAATTGAGGCTACACCAAAGCTGGAAGTAATTTGTAATGA
This sequence comes from uncultured Oscillospiraceae bacterium, assembly GCA_964587755.1. Taxonomy (GTDB): domain Bacteria; phylum Bacillota; class Clostridia; order Acetivibrionales; family DTU013; genus CAZPMC01. The sequence continues at coordinate 49,047 of CAZPMC010000011.1, read as the reverse complement.
AACTGTCCCCACTGTAAATATTTTTTCCATAACTAATTTTCTTATTCTTTCGGCAAAGACATAATCTTCTTCTACTGAGGTTTTGGGCATAAGGATAATAAATTCCTCTCCGCCAAACCTGGATACAGTATCTGAATGTCTAACGCTGTTTTTTAAAAGGTCGGCCATTTGCCTAAGTATACTGTCACCTACAGGATGACCATATGTATCATTAATGTCTTTAAAATTATCAATATCTGAAATAATAATAACCGTTTCATGACCATGACGTTGCATTGAAGAAAACTCCCGTTTAATCAATTTCTCTAAAAATCGCCGGTTAGGTAATTCAGTAAGTGGATCATAATATGCCATTTGTTCTAATTGTTTTTGTTGGGTTTCGATGCGCTTCTTTTGAATTATATTGGTGTAATTATATTGCCATAGCATGAAGCTAAGCAAAAAACCAATTCCAACTGCAGTAATTCCATTGACTCTATTAGAAAGCAGCACCTGCTGATTGATTATGGTTAATGCTATTAAATAATAATACGCCATATACGATACAGCATATATTATAAATGAAATTAATGGTCTGACTAAAAAAACAGTCCCGCTGATAATGCAAATTAATAAAAAAGGCGTGATATTAGTTGTTATCAATTGATCAAGGGTGACTAAGGCAATCCCGGATGCCATAATAACAACCATAACAATGTATTGTAATACGATCATGGTTGTATTTGGTTTCATTCTATTTTTCAGTTTACGGGTTGTTAAAAAAACCCCCATCATAAAAATTAGCAATATTAAGTGACATGCAGTAATTCCAATATTCCACGTCTTCAATACTTGAGTCTCATAGGATTTCGTGAAAACAAAAAGAAAAATATTGATAACACGTAATGGGATAGCAATAATTGATAAATAATAAATCCTTCGAGTGTTAATACTCGCACACTCATCTAAAACACTGTTATTATTATGGAACGCTTTTATTAATTTCCTCTTTATGGCTGTCAATGACCAGGTTTTGTTTTGAACGCTTTTTATTTTATTTCACCACCATTTTGGTATTTCAATTGCATATAGAATACTATTATATTTTTTGCTATTGTTGCGATTTCTTTAATTCTTCAATAATTTCATATTATCATAAACCCCTTGCTATGTCTTCTCAATAATCTTAAAATCTATTATCTGTGCAGAACCCTTTAGTCTAGCGATAGACCCCCATTACCCATGCCTTTGATAATTCCTAATTTAAAACTATGCCTGTTAAGCTTACAGGAATATTATTTGTATACTATCTTCCTGACCGTTTCAGGGGAAAGGCAGTATTCCGCAGCCGTACTGACCGGCCTGTTCAGGCATAAATAAAACCAGTGGACAACTTTTTACGGTCATCCACTGGAAGCATCAATACTTTATTTTACTGCCTTTATTATTTTCTAGGGTTATTTATCTGGGCTTGAGCTGCTGCAAGTCTTGCTATAGGCACACGGAAAGGTGAACAAGATACATAGTTCAATCCGATGTTGTGACAGAATTCAACAGAGGATGGATCTCCGCCGTGCTCGCCGCAAATACCCAGCTTAATGTCAGGTCTTGCCTGTTTGCCAAGCTCAACTGCCATTCTCATCAGCTTGCCTACACCCTTCTGATCAAGCCTTGCCGTCGGGTCAGCTTCAAATATCTTTGCTTCATAATAATCTTCAAGAATTCTTCCTGCATCGTCACGGCTCAAGCCATAAGTCATTTGAGTCAGGTCATTAGTACCAAAGGAGAAGAACTCTGCCTCAGTTGCAATCTCATCAGCAAGAAGAGTTGCCCTAGGAATCTCTATCATTGTGCCAACGCTGTATTCAAGGTTTACACCTGATTCAGCTATGATAGAATCGGCTGTTTTAACAATAACATCCTTAACATACTTCAATTCCTTTATTTCGCAAACCAGGGGTATCATAATTTCAGGAATTACATTCATTCCCTTCTTGTTTACGTTGATTGCAGCTTCAATGATAGCTCTTGTCTGCATTTCAGCTATTTCAGGGTAAGAAACCGCAAGCCTGCAGCCCCTGTGTCCCATCATTGGATTGAGCTCATGGAGATTCTTAATTATTGCCTTAAGCTCATCTGCACTTATATCCAATTCCTTTGCCAAGGAAACAATATCATTTTCTTCCTGAGGAAGGAATTCATGCAGTGGTGGATCCAGAAGCCTTATTGTAACAGGACGGCCCTTCATTGCTTCAAATAAGCCTTCAAAGTCCGCTCTTTGTACAGGAAGTATTTTTGCAAGAGCTTTCTTTCTTTGCTCTACATTGCCGGCAACGATCATCTGCCTGAATGCAAAAATTCTATCAGACTCAAAGAACATATGCTCAGTACGGCAAAGCCCAATACCCTCTGCTCCGAACTCCAGAGCCTGTGTAGCATCTTTAGGCGAGTCCGCATTTGCTCTGACCTTAAGCTGTCTTATTTCATCAGCCCATTCCATAAATTTCGCAAAATTCCCTGTCATTTCTGGAGCGACTGTAGGAAGCTTTTCTCCATAAACATTACCTGTTGAACCATCAAGAGAAATCCAATCGCCTTCAACATATTTCTTTCCACTTTTGTCAATAAAATATTTTTCTTCTTCATTTATTCTAATCTCACTACAGCCAGCTACACAGCAAGTACCCATACCACGAGCAACAACAGCAGCATGAGACGTCATACCGCCCCGGCCTGTCAATATGCCCTGTGAAACATGCATACCTTCAATATCCTCAGGGGAAGTCTCAAGTCTCACAAGAATAACATTTTTCTCTCCGTTGTTATAAGCTTCGGCAGCATCTTCAGCTCTGAAGTATATCTTACCTGTAGCAGCGCCGGGTGAAGCCGGAAGACCCTTAGCTATAACTGCTGCAGCCTTAAGTGCCTTTTGGTCAAAATTTGGATGGAGAAGAGCGTCCAATTGCTTAGGATCAACCTTCAATATAGCCTCTTCTTTTGTTACCATTCCCTCTTCAACCAGATCAACAGCTATTTTGAGAGCAGCAGCTGCAGTCCTTTTGCCGTTTCTAGTCTGGAGCATGAAAAGCTTACCCTTTTCAATGGTAAATTCCATGTCCTGCATATCTTTGTAGTGTCTTTCAAGTATGTCTGCAAATTTAACAAACTGGCTATAAGCATCAGGGTTAATTTCCTTCATTTTGTCAATGGGCTCGGGAGTTCTTATTCCTGCAACAACGTCCTCGCCCTGAGCATTCATCAAAAACTCTCCATAGAGCTTCTTTTCACCAGTTGAAGGATTTCTTGTAAATGCAACACCGGTACCTGAATCATCACCCATGTTACCATAAACCATTTCCTGAATGTTTACTGCTGTACCCCAATCGCCTGGAATATCGTTAAGTCTTCTATAGACAACAGCTCTTGGGTTTTCCCATGAACGAAAAACAGCCTTTATTGCTTCCATCAACTGATCCTTCGGCTCTTGAGGGAAATCGTAACCCTTCTCTTCTTTAAAGAGCTCCATATATCTCTTAACAATCTCTTTCAGATTGTCAGCCGTAAGATCTGTATCTGCCTTTGCATTGTTTTCATGCTTTACTTCGTCAAGAATCTTATCGAACTTAGATTTTTCAATTTCAAAAACAACATCACTGAACATTTGAATGAATCTTCTGTAGCTATCATATGCAAATCTTGGATTTGATGTAAGCTTTGCAAGTCCTTCGACAACAGTGTCATTAAGTCCGAGATTTAAGATAGTATCCATCATGCCGGGCATAGATGCTCTTGCGCCTGAACGAACAGATACCAAAAAAGGATTTGAAGGATCGCCGAATTTCTTTCCGACAATTTCTTCAGTCTGTCTAAGTGCCGAAAGAATCTGCTCCTCTATCTCCTTTGAAATAGTCTGACCATCTTTGTAATACTGGGTACAAGCTTCAGTTGTTACTGTAAATCCTCTTGGAACAGGAAGCCCGAGACTTGTCATTTCGGCAAGGTTGGCACCTTTGCCGCCTAACAAATTTCTCATTGAGGCATTTCCTTCACTGAATAAATAAACATACTTTACCATTCTATACCTCCATTTTATATGTAATAACAGATTTAAGCGGTTCCCAAGCAGCTCCCGGAATGAGCAGCCGAATAACCTTTACCATTATACCATAATTTAATCAGATTTCACTAAGTTTAACAAAAAAACTTGTACTTCTCAATAAATAGGAATGCCCAGAGATTATAAAATTTATTACTTCTTTTTTATATACTCTTTAAAATAACTGCTATATCTTATTTCACCGTCATTAAATACCCACATAGCCGATGTTTGAGGCAAGCCCTCAATAAATGTAAGCCCTTGTTCGAAGGGCATATTGTAAACAGAAGTTGATAGAGCATCTGCCATTCCAGAATCCTTGCATATTATCGAGATTGCTGTGAAATATTCTGACGGAAGCAATGTGACCGGGTCAATGATATGATGGTATTTCTTCCCATCTACAGTGTAATATCTCTCATAGTTCCCACTTGTTACAAGTGAACAGTCTATTATATTAACAGTCTGAATATCCTCACTACCGGCTCCACCTTGGGGATTTTGAACACCAACAGTCCAAGGATCGCCCCTGTCGTTTTTACTTCCTATTGCACGTACATTCCCTCCGACACTCACAAGAAGCGATGTAAAACCTATTTCCATTGCTTCCATGCAGACCTTTTCCACGGCATATCCCTTGGCAATAGCCCCAACATCGAGACTCATTTCGGGGTCACTAAGATATACCGTTGAAGCTTCTTTATCTATTATGATATTATCAATATCTGTGTGCTTCGAGGCTTTCTCCAGTTCTTCCATTGGAGGCAACTGAGCCGTTTCGGGGTTTTCATTTCCTTGAGTACGATACTGATTCCATATTTTTAAAACAGCGCCAAAGGCAATATTTATTTTTCCTCCAGTCTTTTCATACCATTCCTTTGAATATTCGATTAGATCAATAATTCTTTTATCCACCTTAACAGGTGCAATGCCAGCATTGTCGTTTATTGTCTTAATATTATTAATTCCGTCATAATCTTTATAAATATCATATAGCTCATGATACTCTTTTAAGCGCTCATATATAAACTGAGCCTGCTTTTCAAATTCCTGTCTGTCGTCAGTGTATGCAACAATCTTTGATACAGTATTGAAAAGCAACAAAAACTCAGCTTCGTATCGTGATACTTTTTTCTTTCCACAAGCTGATGTATTGAGCGCTAATGTTATTGAAATAAAAATTAAAAAGATTTTTTTAAACAAAATGTTTCCCCTATTGACACCATAAATTAATTCAAAAAAACATGGTGAGGGGTAGTATTACAACCCCTCACATTGGTAAGCATATCATAACTAAATTATTTTTTCCATACAACTATTTTGCATTTGCAGATGCTTTTTCAATTATAGTAATATAATCATTTATATGAATTGTAACAGATGAAGACAGTTCCTTATCAGTAGGGACACCTTCTTCATTGAGGGAGATGCCCTTAACTTCGGAAGCGGTCTTTCCAACTGCATATTCTGCAAGCGAAGCTGCTTGTTCATTCCATTCCTTATTTATTCCCGACTGTTTAGCCATACCATACTTGGGCCCAAGCTCATTCTTAGTCTCAAATACCTTTGACTTGTCGGTTGTTATCTTACCGTCTGCAGCAAAGTTTACATTTGTCTGTGAGGAATCAATAATACAGCTTGTTATCTTACCATCTGCATCAAAAGTAGTTGCAGTGTATGAAGAATACGCTTGTGCAAGGCCTTCCTTCTCACCTGCATCAGTAGACTTTGCGATAGTAGTATATATACCGAGTCCCAGCTTGTCGCCGACCTGTGCTCCTAAGTCCTGTGCATTGGCAGCTGCCTTTTCAATAGCTGCAATATAGTCGGTAACACGCATTGTTACAGATGATGTCAGTTCCTTTTCTGTAGGAACACCTTCTGCGAGGGCTATACCCTTTATCTCTTCAACTGTTTTTCCGATAACATACGCTGCAAAAGCATCAGCCTGCTCATTCCATTCCTTCTTTATTCCTGAGTTTTTATGCATGCCGTATTCAGTTCCAAGCTCCTGCTTAGATTTTACAACAGTATCCAGTGGTGTTGTTATCTTCCCCTCTGTAGTAAAATTAATCTTCGTTTGAACAGCATCTATCCTGCAGTTATCTATCTTTCCGTCTTTATCAACTGTTACTGCAACAACTGTAGAATCAACTTGAGCCAGCCCTTCCTTTTCTCCGGCATCTGCTGATTTTCCAATGGAAGTAATTACTGCAAGACCGGTTTTAACACCCTCTCCTTCTTTGCTTCCACCTTTGCCGCATCCTGCTAGTACAACCAATAACATAGTCAAACATACAATTAATGCGATTCCTTTTTTCATATAAATTCCTCCATCAAAAAATTTAATTCTTTATTTTAACCCAGTTTTTTGAAAGCTGGTAAAATAAACTTCAAAAGCATTGCAGTTACTGTACCTGCCAGCAATCCCGAAATAAGCAACACCGGGAGATATGCCCATAAATTCACACCCGTGTAAATTAATGTCACTGCAATAAACTGTCCCGTATTATGGGCAACAGCTCCTGCTATGCTTAATATTAAATAGGTAACTCTTTTTTTAAACAATAATATCAACAATGCCATTACCGTAATCGAAAGTATTCCACCACAAAAGCTTAAAGCCCCAGCAATAATTCCTCTTGTAACAAATATAAACACTGCTTTTAAAACTGCAATAGTATAAGCCTGGCTTTTTGACAAAAAAAACAAAGCATACATTACAGCAATATTAGAAAGTCCGAATTTAACACCGGGTACCGGAATAGGTACGGGCGGAAGAAATCCCTCAATAATAGAAAGAACCAAAGCAATGGCAAACAGCAATGCAGTAAGTACAAGCTGTCTTGTTTTTCCTGAGCCTTGACTATTTGTTTTTTCAATGTTCGTATGTTCCATTGTCTACCCTTCATCTTCCTACTATTATATCCAAATCGTTGTCTCTTCTTCCATTAAGAGGTACTATTTTCAAAACAAGCCCGTTTGGTAAGCATGCGGCACTCTGTCCAGCAATATGAAGCTTCCCTGTTTTTACGCATATCTGATCAGGGCAATCTGATTTATTAAACTCTATATTACCCTCTTTATCAATTCGAAAAACAACATTCTTTTTTTGAGGTAATGAAAAAAATCTCTCTTGCCCCGGCGTCAAAGCAATTGTCTCCATAAGCTCAGAATTATAGTATATTTCAGCCTTTACCTGAGTATCTGAAAAAGCCCCAGTGTATATAAGCCAAAACAATATACTGAATAGGATAATCACAAATATTATTATCAAATCTGTTCTTTTGAAAAATTTCATACTATCCCCACCAGCCAGCTTACAAGCACACCAATAAAAATCAAAGCGGTGTAAGTACCCATAATAATAATATAATTCTTAATCGACGAAATAAACGTTTTGTCCTTCCTCTGCTCTTTTTGAAATATGCTAATGTTTTTTTGCACAACAAATATTGTAAAAAGAAACAAAAGACATACAGGAGAAAGTATTTTAAAGATTACCATGGTTATTACAGCCAAGTATGTTAAATAATACAGCCCTGCAAACAAATATAATGATGATTTTATCCCAAGGTAATACGGTAAGGTATAGCGCTTTACGGCTATATCCTTCTCAACATCACAGATGTTATTTGCAAGCATGATATTTGCTGTCGTACAAACAGGAGCGATAGAAAAAAGAATGAGAGAGATAACCGGCACCACCTTAAGCTCCAGGCTGATTGTTTTAAGTTCTAAGGTAAATGTCAGCAAAGAACCATGAGGCATATTTATATACATCAGTATTAGTGGAATAAAAAAGCCGTAAAATATGCCTGATAATATTTCACCCAGGGGCTGTCTTGATATGGGAACTGGCCCGAATGTATAAAATATGCCGCAAAGAAAGCATAGTCCTCCCAGTAAAAGCACCACTATATCAGTTAAATACACCAGGTATATTCCTAGAAAGGAGCTTATGACAAGAAGCAGTAAAATGATAATAAAAGCTTTTCTTCTTTCAAACTGCAAAATCTGGTCATTAGTTTTTGTGTCAATATAATTGTTAATTGCTGTGGTAGCTAAATCAAAGATAAACATTGAGCAAAAAAATACTGACGTTGGGAGCCATTCTATCTTATGTCCTCTATATAAAATGAATGCGATTGTAGAAAAAAAAGCAAAAACGCTTGTAATCTTTGTTGTTATCTCCACATAGGATAAAAATCTTTTTATCACATTAGCCACCTTCATCTTAAAATGTGCGGAATGCTTTATTCAATATAACTGTTATTGCACTCTTCTTCTCTTCTGTGATATCAATGTCGTCTAAAAGCGCAAGAAATTTATTATAGTACCTTTTAGCAATACTTCTTGTGTATATTAAGCTGCCTGATTTTATAACCGCATTTATTATATCGTTTTTCGATACATTTTTACTTTCAGCCTTTTCTTTAAGCCCGGCTTCATTTTTGAGGGCATGAATTATAGGCATAGTAATAACATTGTTTTCAAAATCAGACTGGACCGGCTTTTTTGCTTTCTGCTCTGTTGCTTCAAAATCAAGGCAGTCATCTACCAGTTGGAATATCATACCCAAATATTTCCCCAAGCGTTTATATTTAATTGCCTCCTTTGAGTTGCCTATAGAAAGAATTGCGCCTGCAAAAAAAGAAGCTTCAAATAACGCAGCAGTTTTGCCTGATATTATTTTCAGATACATATAAGCAGAAAGATTAAGATTGCCACTATTAATATGCTGTCTTAGCTCACCAAAGCATAACCGGGCAACATAATCTGCCATATTCAAAGAAAGATAATCCTCTCTGTTTGGAATATCTGTAGCAATCTTCAAAGCGACACAAAGAAGATAATCGCCGCAAATAACGGCAGCTTTCTTGCCGTATTTTCGCTGAAGGGTTGGCATCCCCCGTCTAATGTCTGCATCGTCTATCACATCGTCATGCACTAACGTCGCCAAATGCAAAATCTCAATGGCTGCAGCAAACTTGACAGCATTGGGATGAACCAAGTTGTCTTTATTTTGTGCGCAAGTTATAAGTGAAATCCCACGGATTGCTTTACCCTGTGATGCCGCCAAATGCTTAGTGTATTCGCGGACAACCAGTGGAGAAGCGGACAGGCATCTGTCCACTTCATCCATCATCATAGAAACAGCATTTTCAGGTGAAAGATATTCGATATCTTCTTCAACTCTTGTGTCAATGTTAGTCATTATATAAATACCACTTTCTAACCCATTTTACTCTCTTCCATTTTTCCTTAAGATACGGCATCACATAATAATCCAATCCAAACACTCTTCCAGAAGCTATTAAGAGTGCTATTGCAGCAAAAATCATCCAGAAGGTACCAAGATACAAGCCCGTTGTAGTCACAAACATTGCTTGCAGTACAAGTGAAGCTGCTGATGCGGGCGTTGTAAAGAGCCCCCCTATCAGTGCCAAACCAATAAGAATTTCGGCAAGAACAATTACAATCTGCATAATCAACTGTACAGTATCGCTTGGTATGATTAATTTGTCTATGAACCAGTTTACTAATGGGACATCAAGCTTGAAAGCATAGTCACTAAGTGTAGAGCTGGCCAAATCCTTACCACTTACAAAAATAGCCCTGAACAATCCTAAAAAGTTAAAGTCAAAAATTGTAGTCCCAACAGATGCTGCAGCTTCCGCAGCGCCAGTAGCCCCAGTAACAGCATCAGTTACAGCTGTTGCTCCGCTGACAGCATCGGCAATCGCACCTGTAGCACTGCTAACAGCATCAGCAACCGCACCCGTGGCACCGCTAACCGCGTCAGAAACCGCACCTGTGGCGCCGCCTGTGGCATCAGTTCCATTTAATATGGAATCATACCAGCTATTTGCCCCTTTAAAGAACCCTTCAAGCTTTGGTGTTTTAAACCACCCTTCAATAATCTTCAGGACACCTTCAAACACCCATACAGCTCCAAGCCACAATCTGAGAGGAACAAGCAAAAAGCTTGGCGTCCTGTTGGAAAAATGTCCTCCCACAAAGCTTCTGCAATGTCTTATAGTAAAGAACTCATGCTTAAGGTAACTGAAAACCTTATTCCAGCCTAAAATCTGGACAAAATATACTATGTTAATAAAATGTTTAACAAACATAGCAAAGAAGGAGGCAAGACTAATCATCCTTTTAGGGGTCCCAACATGGGCCACTCCGTAACGGCCTCCAATGCTGACCATAATCCCATGGAAGGAAGGCTTATACTCCTTCATATCCCCCTGGCCTGTGATGGCACAGATTATATTGTGGGCAGCAGTGGCCGCACTGTGTTCACAATTCTCAACAACCATTGGAACGGGTCTTTTCTCACCCTCGGGGATATAAAACATATTATCGCCGACTACGTAAACGCTTTTTTCATCAAGAGTTCTCAAATAGGAATCAAGCTTAATTCGTCCTCTTCCAGCTGACTGTAGTGTCGTAGCAGCCTTGCTTGTGATGTCGGCAGCCTCGATACCCGCAGCCCAAATGACAGTACCTGTACTTGCCCTGGTCACTTTTTCATTACTCTTCGTTTCGATAAAGTCCTCTCCTATAGATGTAACACTTGTATTAAGCATAACGTTAACGCCCATTTTATTAAGACGCTTTTCAACCTTTGCCGAAAGCTTCTCGGGTAAGGCCGGTACAGTACGGGTCAGAACATCAATAATATTTATTTTTACAAGTTCTCTTTCAATTTCATATTCATCACACAAAACCGGAACATACTCTGCCAGCTCACCAGCCATTTCAACTCCTGTAAAGCCTGCTCCTACTATGTGAAATGTAAGAAGCCTTTTTTTCTCTTCAATATCAGGCTCACATGCAGCCTTTCTGAACATAGTATGAAACCGTTCTTTGAGGATGATCGAATCTTCATAAGACCATAGTTTAAAAGCAAATTCTTCAGCACCTTCTACTCCGAAGTAAGTAGGTTTTGAGCCAGCAGCAAGCACAAGATAATCATAGGAGTAAGTTTCTTGCTTGCCTGTCACAAGTTTTTTTTCAAAATCAATATTCTCTACGAGATCAAGCTTAACATCAACATTTCTGCCTGCAAAAATCCTTTTCAGGCTAATTCTGATGGAATCCTCCTCTACGCGCCCTGCTGCAATTTCATGTAGCTCTGTAAGCATCGTATGAAAGGGATTTTTATCGATGATTGTTATAGAAACATCTTCTTTTTTCTTGAACCTTTTTGCAAGTTTTTTAGCCGTTAAAATTCCAGCATAACCGGCACCAACAATAACAATTTTCTTCTTCATAGTGTTTCTCCTATTGATTTGTTTTAAAAATAGCTACTTAGATATTTTATCACATAATCCTACAATGTTAATACTATTATCTATTTTTCCCTAATTTTTTTCACAAATCAATTTCTTAATCATAAAATGTCGATGCCGGTCAAGACCCCAACGCTGTAAAGCTCGTATACAGACCATGCATACGAAGTAATGGGTCAGCACGGCTGCAAGGCCAACATCTGCGAAGTAACGGTTGCAGGCTGTTTATCCTTTGCGAAGTTCAAATGCGGGTGCTAATAGCTGAAAAGAGCGGACAGCCTCATGCACCCTGTAATGAAGCGATTACAGGCTGTGAAATAATGTCGAAGCTGAAATGCGGCTCCCGCTTTTCAGTAAGCCTTATTTCTTACAGCCTGTTTCCGACATTACTTCGGTGCATGAAGATTGTCTGCTCTTATATAGCTACCCCGCGCCCGCTTGAGAGCGAGCAAAGATATTACAGCACTTAAGCCCCAACTAAAAATCGAATTTTCCTTTAAAGTAATTATCCAGCTCCTCTATCTTTATCCTTTCCTGAGTCATTGTGTCCCTATCCCTTATGGTCACAGATGAATCCTCTAAAGAATCAAAATCAAATGTTACACAGTATGGTGTTCCTATCTCATCCTGCCTTCTGTAGCGTTTTCCTATGCTCCCCGTATCATCATACTCACACAGATACTTTTTGTTTAACTTCTCATATACCTTAAAGGTTTCATCCCCCAGCTTTTTGGACAATGGCAAAACACCGATTTTTATAGGAGCAATTGCAGGATGGAAACGTAGAACTGTTCTTATATCACCTTCAGCTATCTCCTCCTCATCATACGCCTCACACAAAAAGGCAAGTGTGACCCTGTCTGCACCGAGGGACGGTTCTACACAATACGGAATGTATTTGGTGTTTTTAACAGGATCAAAGTATGAAAGGTCTTCCTTAGCATGCTCCATGTGCTTTTTCAAGTCATAGTCAGTTCTGTCTGCAATCCCCCATAGCTCACCCCAGCCGAAGGGGAATTTGAACTCAATATCCGTTGTAGCCTTGCTGTAGAAGGATAGCTCTTCCTTCCCGTGATCTCTAAACCTAAGGTTTTCCTCTTTGAGCCCTAAGTCTAACAGCCAATTGTAGCAAAAATCCTTCCAGTATTTAAACCACTCAAGATCCGTACCCGGCTCGCAAAAGAACTCAAGCTCCATCTGCTCAAACTCACGGGTTCTGAATGTGAAGTTTCCGGGCGTGATTTCATTTCTAAAGGCTTTACCTATCTGCCCTATCCCGAAGGGTATCTTTTTTCTTGTACTTCTTTGAACATTTTTAAAGTTAACGAAGATCCCCTGAGCAGTTTCCGGCCTTAAATATATCTCAGCCTTTGAATCCTCTGTAACTCCTTGGAATGTTTTAAACATCAGGTTAAATTTTCTAATATCTGTAAAGTTTGAAGATTCACAATTAGGGCATTTTACTCCCTTTTCCTTTATGTATTCCGTTAACTTCTCGTGTTCCCAGCCGTCGACAGGCTGTTTAATACCGTTTTCAGCATTCCAGTCTTCTATTAGCTTATCGGCTCTATGCCTTGATTTACAGTTCTTGCAATCAATAAGCGGGTCGCTGAAGCCTCCCACATGTCCTGATGCAACCCAAACCTGCGGGTTCATGAGTATGGCGCAATCAAGACCGACATTAAGCGGGCTCTCCTGGATAAACTTTTTCCACCATGCTTTTTTAACATTATTTTTCAGCTCAACTCCTAAAGGTCCGTAGTCCCAAGAATTAGCAAGACCTCCGTATATTTCTGAGCCCGGAAATACGAAGCCTCTGTTCTTAGATAGAGCTACAATCCTCTCCATTGACTTTTCATTTTGCATTTGCTAAAGCCTCCAATAATCTATTAAAATTTAATTTATTGCATTTATAATCTTAATGCGGATATTTCATCAATTATCTTATAAGCTGCTGATAATTTGCTCATTAGCGGCAGGTCAGTAACGGAGCCGTCCTTCCTTATTATTTTAATTATATTTGTATCGGTTCCAAACCCAGCACCCTCAACAGTAACATCATTAGCAATTATCAGGTCCAGTTTCTTTTGCCGGACCTTACTCATTGCGTTCTCCATTAAATTGTCCGTTTCTGCACAAAAGCCTGCTAAAATTCTATTGCCTTTTATTTTACCAAGTTCATTTAAAATATCGATAGTTTTCTCCAGTTCAATAGTATCGAAGGATGAATCTTTCTTAATCTTTAATTCCGATACATGCCGGGGTCTATAATCAGCCACTGCAGCTACCATTACAATACAATCAAAGTCTTGATAATTTTTCATTACCTCTTCGTACATTTGCTGGGCTGTTATCACATTGATAATTTCCGCTCCCTCAGGCTTCTCTAGTGATACAGGTCCTGATATAAGCAGTACTTCAGCACCGCGCCGTGCAGCCGCTTTAGCAACTGCATAGCCCATCTTGCCCGAAGAATTGTTTGAAATATATCTAACAGGGTCTATCGGTTCTCTTGTTGGTCCTGCTGTAACCAGCATCCTAAAGCCCTCCATATCTCTGACAGGCTTTAGTATCCCCGACACTTCATTTACAATTGTGGAGGGCTCAGGCAATCGTCCCTTCCCTGAAGTCCCTTCAGCCATAACCCCTGTGTCAGGCTCCATAAATAAGTACCCTAAGCTCTTGAGCTTTTCAATATTTTGCTGGACTATAGGGTTAGCGTACATATTATAATTCATAGCAGGAACTATCAGCACCGGTGCTTTAGTCGCCATAACAGTAGTGCTCAGCATATCGTCTGCAATACCGGAAGCCAATTTTCCGATTATATTTGCTGTTGCCGGAGCTATAACAAACAGATCAGCCTTTACGGCTAATGATATATGCCTCACATCCCATTGACCAGGCTTCTCAAACATATCAGTTACAACCGGTCTGTGGGTTAATGATCTAAAAGTAAGCTCTGTCACAAACTTTTGAGCGTTGGCAGTCATAATAACATCAATCTCAGCACCAAGCTTTTTAAGCCTGCTAACCATATCAACAACCTTATATGCCGCTATACCGCCGCAAACGCCTACAACAACCGATTTCCCTTTCAACAGCATAATATCACCTCTAAAAAAACAAGGTCAAGGTTAAAACGCCTTGAACCCCCAACCTTCTTATTTTACCAAATATATTATTTTATTCCGTTCCTTGTACGAATGTAAGTAATCTTATCTTCATTTATTTCATTCAATGCAACTGTAACCGCTTTATCTGATGTACAGTCGGTCAACTTGTTTGCCCCCTCCGACAGCTGTCTTGCCCTCTTTGCTGTGACTACAACAAGAGTATACCTGCTGTCAACTTTTTTCAGCAATGAACTTATCGCCGGAAATATCATCAATATAAAAACCTCCCGAAATATCAATCTTTATTCTTCTTCAATATCGCTGTCAGTATCATCCACATCTGCATCCTTGGCATTTAGCCTGTGTGCAACTGTCTCAGGTTGAACAGCGGATAAAATAACATGATCACTGTCTGTAATGATAACAGCCCTTGTTCTTCTGCCATAAGTGGCATCAATCAACATTCCTCTTTCTCTTGCTTCCTGTATTATTCTCTTTATCGGTGCCGACTCAGGACTTACAATTGCAATAAGCCTGTTAGCTGAGACAATATTCCCAAAACCAATGTTTATGAGCTTCATAAACTATCCTCCTTATTTTTTGGGGGAATCCCCCTTAAGACTCATTCAATATTCTGAATTTGTTCTCTAATCTTTTCAATTTCACTTTTAATTTCTAAGACTGCTTTTGTTATATCCAAATCATTGGCCTTTGAGCCTATTGTATTAATCTCTCTGTTCATTTCCTGAACCAGGAAGTCCAGCTTTCGCCCAACAGGCTGATCCGATCCGAGTATATCACGCATCTGACCCATGTGACTTGTTAACCTTACCAGCTCCTCATCAATGCTTGCGCGATCAGCAAAAATCGCAACCTCGGTCAAAAGCCGGTTTTCATCTATAGTCTGCTGATCAATCAAATCTTTTATACGGGCTTCCAGCTTTAGCTTATACTCCTTTGGTACTTCAGGCGCACGCCTGGAAATTCCTCCAATAAGCTCCTCAATGTACTCTACTCTCTCAAGAAGAACTTTCTTTAATTCTTCACCTTCATTTTGCCTCATTTCAACCAAAGAAGCAAGTGCATTTTCAACAGCTATCTTAAGTGCCTCCCATAAAACTTCCCCATCCTCTTCAGGCTGCTCAACCTTTAAAACATCAGGGTACTTTGATATAAGTGATACACAAATATCATCCTTTAAACCAAAGGTATCTCTCAAGGCTTCAACCGCAGAAATGTAAGCCTTGGCAAGGGACTCATCATATGAAACTAATCTGGAGCCTTCACAGTAGTTGTAGTAAGTGATATATACGTCTATCTTACCTCTGGAAATAGCCTTTGAGACCATTGCCCTAACCCTGTCCTCCAGAAAGCATATCTGCCTCGGCATTTTTATAAAGACATCAGAGTACCTGTGATTAACTGTCTTTATCTCAACTGTAAACTCCCTGTCGTCTTGTGAATATTCTCCGTGTCCGAAACCTGTCATGCTCTTAATCATTATTAACCTCGTAATGTTTATGTATCTTAATTTTCAATAGGTATTATAACATAAATGCTTCCATTTGAAAGACAATTTTTGCTTTTTTATGCTCTAGGGCATATCTCCCAATTCATACATGATAATGGACATAACCACAATACCTGCTGTTTCAGTCCTAAGAATCCTTGGTCCAAGGGTTACTAAATTAAAACCTTTACTTTTAGCCTTTTCTACCTCGTCCGCTGCAAATCCTCCTTCCGGACCGATGAACAACGCTATTGACAGCTTCCGCCCCTTATCACAAAAGTGCTTGCGGAATGCTCTGATATTATCTCTTAAGCTCCCCTTTGTCTCCTCCTCATAAGGTAATAGCTTAAGCTTACAATCACAAGCCAGCTCAAGTGCTTCAGCAAACCTCACAGGCTCCGTTACCACTGGTATAAAGCCTCTGTCACATTGCTTTGCGGCCTCTTGCGCAATACGGTTCCAGCGTATTGTCTTAGTCTTTGCATCTTTGGGGTCAGTAAGCTTTACTACTGTCCTGGCTGTCATAACAGGCACAATTCTTTTTACCCCAAGTTCTACACACTTTTGGATTAAATATTCCATCTTGTCAGCCTTGGGTAACCCTTGAAATAGAGTTATATTAACAGGCGGCTCTGTCTTGTTCTCGTATCTGTACACTATTTTTGTGTAAACAGCCTCTCTGTCTAATGTCTCAATTTTGACATCATAATCATATTTTTCACCGTCAGAGACCTTTATCATATCTCCGGGCTTATTTCTTAAAACATTTCTTATATGCTTAACATCCTCACCGGTTATGGTTATACTGTTATTTTCAACATCAATGGAATCAATGCTTACAAAGTATCTGGACATTTAAATGCAATCGCCACCCATTCACCCATTTCTAAAATGCTTATCAATTCAAATTTTAATTGTTTGTATGCGTTTATTACATCATCTTTTCTTTCTTTTATGATACCCGATGTCAAAAGTATTCCCCCAGGCTTCAAATAGGATGTCACATCAGGGGATATGCCGATAATAACATCTGCAATAATATTTGCAACCACTATATCATAAAGCTCCTTCTTAAGAGCATGCAGCACACCCTTTTGAACGGATATTCTGTCAGAGACATTGTTAACAATACAGTTTTCTTTTGCTACTCTTACTGCCACCTCATCAATGTCAACAGCTACGCTTGAGCTTGCACCCAGCTTGACTGCTATTATTGATAAAATTCCCGTTCCACATCCTACGTCAATGACTCTGTCGCCCTTTTTAACATATTTCTCAAGAAGCTGGGAACACAGCCTCGTTGTTTCATGGGTGCCTGTGCCGAAAGCCATGCCCGGATCCATCTGTATTACAATTTCTCCGTCCTTGCTTTCATATTCTTCCCAGCTTGGCTTTATTACAATACTATTTGTAATATTGAAGGGCTTGTAGTATTTCTTCCATGCGACTGACCAGTCCTGGTCATCTACTTTTGTGAAACCAACATAGCCTTTGCCCACATTGAGAAATTGGGAAATAAATTTTAGCTTTTCAATGATGAGTGCAGACAATTCTTCATGGTTGTATTCATCATTAAAATAAGCTTTTATAATAACGTCAGTTCCCAGAGAATCCATAAAATCCTGATCCGCATAATCCAGGGAATCGGGGCTCTCAATTTGCCTCCTGATTTCATAGGGGTCTTCTATGACTACGCCGCCTGAGCCTATTGAGGAAAGCATTTCAGATATGGCGTCAACTGCCTCTTGTGTTGTTTTTATACATATTTCAGTCCACTCCATAAAGCCTTCCCCCTACATGCCCAAAGCATCTTTCATTTTGTCAAAGAAATTTTTCCGGCGTTCATATACTTCGTCTCCGCTTATGTCGGCAAATTCCTTAAGCAAAGCCTTCTGCCTGTCATTTAATTTATTTGGTACATCTATTTCAACCTTGACATACTGATCTCCTCTTCCATTTCCCCTAAGGTATGGGATACCTTTTCCCTTTAGTCTGAAAATCGAGCCTGTTTGAGTGCCTTCAGGCAAATTGTACTTGACTTTGCCGTCTAAAGTCGGCACCTCAAGCTCTGCACCAAGGGCTGCCTGTACGAATGTTATCGGTATTTCACAAACCACATCATTGTCCTGTCTTTTGAAAATAGAGTGAGGCTTAACATTTATAGTAACAAACAAATCACCTGGCGGTCCTCCCCTAGAACCGTGGTCACCCTCACCCCTAAGTGATATAGTCTGCCCATCATCTATACCTGCAGGGATCTTTAGCATTATTTTCACATTTTTTCTTACTTTGCCCCTACCTTTGCATGTGATACATGGTTCGGTAATGATTTTGCCTTCCCCGCGACATGCATCACACGTTTTTGAGGTTATAAACTGTCCAAAGGGTGAACTCTGTCTATATTGAATCTGCCCGGTCCCATTGCAGTGAGTACATTTTTCAGTAGCAGTCCCCTTCTTTGCACCTGTTCCTTTACAAGTGTCACAGGATTCATTCCTGCCTATGACAATCTCCCGTTCAACTCCAAAAGCAGCTTCTTCGAATAATATGGTTATGGCGTATTTTAAATCGGCGCCCCTCTGAGGTCCTGTACGGCTTCTTGAACTGCGCCCGAACCCTGAGCCTCCGAAAAAGGTTTCGAAAATATCCCCGATACCACCAAAATCAAAATCACCAAAGCCTGCTCCGGCACTGCCAAACCCATTAGGATCAACACCTGCATGACCAAACTGATCATAGCGAGCTCTCTTTTGTGAGTCGCTTAATATCTCATAAGCTTCATTTACTTCTTTAAATTTTGCTTCAGCTTCAGAATCCCCCTGGTTTACGTCAGGATGATACTTTTTTGCCAGCTTTCTATACGCCTTTTTTATTTCCGTATCGGAAGCACTTTTTCCGACCCCTAATATATCATAATAGTCTCTCTTGCTCTGCGGCAATCGTAAACATCTCCCATCTATTCATACAATAAGCCAAAGCTTTGTAAAAGCCTCGGCTTATTTTATCATTACATACAGAGTATGGCAATCAGCCAATTGCTGATTGCCTATTTGTCATCCTTATCTTCATCTACTACCTTATAGTCGGCATCATAGACATTATCCTGTTCTTGACCTGCACCTTGGGCGTTTGCGCCGTCAAAGCCTGCTCCTGTATTTGGTCCGCCTGCTGCACCAGGATTCTGCTGATAAATCTTTGAGGAAATATCATAGAATGATTGGGTCAAAGCTTCGGTAGCTGCCTTTATTTTCTCAGTGTCGGTTCCCTTAAGAGCTTCCTTCACATTGTTTATCTCTTCCTCTATCTTTGACTTATCGGAAGCGTCAAGCTTATCACCAAGCTCCTTCAATGTCTTCTCGGATTGGTAAACCATTGAGTCGGCATTGTTCCTTATCTCTATCTCTTCCTTACGCTTTTTATCCTCAGCGGCAAATTTTTCAGCTTCCTTAACTGCCTTATCAATATCTTCCTCGGACAGATTTGTAGAAGCGGTGATTGTTATATTCTGTTCATTTCCCGTGCCAAGATCCTTTGCCGAAACATGAACTATACCATTGGCATCTATATCAAAGGTAACCTCGATTTGAGGCACTCCTCTAGGCGCCGGCGGAATATTGGTCAGCTGGAAGCGTCCAAGAGTTTTGTTGTAAGCCGCCATTTCTCTTTCGCCCTGCAAAACATGAATTTCAACACTGGTCTGTCCGTCTGCTGCTGTTGAGAATATCTGGCTCTTCTTTGTGGGAATAGTTGTGTTTCTCTCAATCAGCTTTGTAAAGACGCCGCCTAATGTTTCGATTCCAAGAGAAAGAGGTGTAACGTCAAGAAGTAAAAGTCCTGTGACTTCACCTGTCAGCACACCCGCTTGAATAGCAGCACCGATAGCTACACACTCATCTGGATTGATTCCCTTGAAGGGCTCCTTACCCAGGTATTTCTTAACAGCCTCTTGAACTGCAGGAATTCTCGTTGAACCACCCACCAGTAGAATCTTGTCTATTTTATCAGGTGTCAGTCCTGCATCTCCCATAGCCTGTCGTGTCGGCCCCATTGTCTTTTCAACAAGGTCAGCCGTCAGCTCGTCAAACTTCGCCTTTGTTAAAGTCATATCAAGATGCTTAGGGCCTGATGCGTCTGCTGTTATAAATGGAAGATTTATATTGGTGGTTGCAACACCGGACAGCTCAATTTTAGCCTTCTCTGCTGCTTCCTTCAGACGCTGCATTGCCATTTTATCATTTCTCAGATCAATGCCGTTTTCCCTTTTAAACGTATCTGCAAGATAGTCAATTATTCTTTGGTCAAAGTCATCGCCACCAAGCTTGTTGTTTCCGTTGGTCGCCAATACTTCAAAAACCCCGTCTCCTATCTCCAAAATGGAAACGTCAAATGTACCTCCGCCTAAGTCATAAACCATAATCTTCTGATCATGTTCTTTGTCAAGTCCATATGCCAGGGCTGCTGCAGTAGGCTCGTTGATAATTCTTAAGACTTCAAGACCGGCTATCTTACCGGCATCTTTAGTAGCCTGCCTTTGAGCATCACTGAAATATGCCGGGACTGTAATAACCGCTTGGGTAACGGTCTCGCCAAGATATGCCTCTGCATCTGACTTAAGCTTTTGCAGAATCATTGCAGAAATTTCTTGAGGTGTATAGCTTTTTTCATCTATTTTTACCTTCCTATCGGAACCCATGTCTCTTTTAATAGACATAACTGTTCTTTCAGGATTAGTAATTGCCTGCCTTTTTGCTACCTGCCCCACAAGTCTTTCACCAGTCTTTGAAAATGCAACCACTGAAGATGTAGTCCTGCTGCCTTCAGGATTGGCAATAACCACCGGTTCTCCGCCTTCCATAACTGCTACGCAAGAATTCGTTGTACCTAAATCTATACCTATTACTTTTGCCATAATTAACCTCCAATTCACTCTATTAATAAATAAGTATTCTAATTTGCAACCTTAACCACACTATATCTAATCACTTTATCTTTGTAAATGTAACCCTTTTGGAACTCCTCAATTATTGTATTTGAGCCGTATGCTTCGTCCTCGATATGCATTACAGCATTGTGCAGCCTGGGGTCAAAAGGTTCATTAAGTGCTTTTATTTCTTCAACACCAATATTTGAGAAGGTCTCTTTTAGCTGCTTAAATACCATTTCCACTCCATCCTTCAAATTTTTTGATGCTTGGTCATCCGGTATTGCCTTAAGCGCTCTCTCCACATTGTCTATGACCGGTAAAAAAGCAGATACTACATCACTTACCGCATCTATATACAACGCTTCCTTCTCTTTTTGGGTTCTTTTCTTAAAATTATCATACTCAGCAGCTGTTCTTTGAAGCTTATCAAAATATTCTGCACACTCTTTTGTCTTACACTCCAGCTCACATTTGATTTTATCCAGCTCGGACTTTAGATTATCCTGCTCATCGCTCTCAACGCAGTTGTCAGGACCGACTTCTTTAGCTGATTCTACTTCCTTACTGCATTCATTCTCAACTGCATCCTTTTCCTTTCGCTTTTTATTTAATTCTTCACCCATTTTATACTCCTTATCCTTTGATGTTATTTTTCTTTCTCGGCATCTAAGCCGAGCAGATTACTCACTTCCTTATCCATTATTTTTTTAATATATCTCATTGATGAAATCACTTTGGGATATTCCATTCGAGTGGGCCCGATAATTCCAATGGAGCCGACAACAATATCTGCCAAATTATACGTGGCAGTTACAAGACTATATTCTTTAATACCGGACATATCATTTTCATTTCCAATTCTGACCCTTATTCCCTCTTGTTCAGCATAGTTGCACAAAAGCTTACTAAGGCTGGCCTTCTTATCGAGTATACTCATGAAGTCCCTTGCCTTAACAATATCTCTGAATTCGGGATGGTTAAATATATTTGTCGTACCCTCTATAAATACCTCTTTGCTCTCATCTTGGTTAAAACAACATCTGGCTCCTTCAAGTATGGGTACTGTAATCTCCTTAGATAATCCAAGCTCAATCTCTAAATCATCAGCCAAATCAGCGCTTATCTTTTCTAACACAACTCCTTTAAGCTTGCTGTTAAGAATGTTGGAAATAACAATCATCATATCGTCACTGACGTTTTCAGGTAACATAACCAGTGAATTGCGCACAGTACCTGAATTTGTAACAACAATGACCATAGCTTTCCCTGTTTCAATGGGAACAATTTGTATCGCCTTCAAAATAGTTGTTTTCAACGGTGGTGTCACAGCCACCGATATATATTTTGTAAAGCGGGACAAAACAGCCGATGCCTGCCTTATAAGCTGGCTCAGCTCGTTTATCCGCGTTTCCATTTCAAGCCTGATACTTTCTATTTCTTCTTTATTTAATTCACGTACCCTCATCAATTCATCAACATATAATCTATAGCCTTTATCCGACGGTACACGTCCGGCGGAGGTATGCGGCTGTACCAAATAACCCATGTCCTCAAGGTCCGCCATCTCATTTCGTATGGTGGCAGAACTCAGTCCCAGTTCGTGTTTCCTCGCAATTGTTCTTGAGCCAATGGGTTCAGCTGAATCAATGTAATCATCGATGATGGCTTGAAGTATTCTTCTCTTCCTATCATCCATTATCATTTTATGCACCCCATTTTTTGTTTGTTAGCACTCTACTTTATCGAGTGCTAATCTATAATAAAAATACCACCTGTACTTTTTTTTGTCAAGATATATTTAGAAATTCAACAAATACTTTATTGCCAAGATCAAGCCCCGCATGTGTCAGTTTAACAATTTCATACGAGGCATCATCCTTTGCAGTTATTTTACCCGGCACCCTCTCTAATAACCCCTCTTTTACAAGGTGGTCTATTGTCTCGCCAAATACCGATTGAAGGCTTTGTGAGAACCTGCTTTCAAACTCCTTTGAAGAAATGCCGCCAATAAGTCTTAATCCCAAAATCATAAACTCCGACATAGCCTCACTTTTATCGATAAATTGGCTTTCCGCCTGCTTAAAAAGATTCCCCGTTCTTACAGCTTCTATGTATTCCTCGATTCCATCAGGATTGCTGCTTCTGATATTATTAAGGTATGAGTGGGCTCCTGCACCGAATCCAGCATATTCCTGAGCCTTCCAATAAATAAAATTATGCTTGCACTCATAGCCTCTCTTTGCAAAATTCGATATTTCATAATGATGGTAGTTTTTCTGCTTCAGGGTGTTAATAGTGTAGCCGTACATGAGCCTGTCCAGCTCATCATCCAAAGGTTTGAGGGAACCTTTGCCATAGCGCTCCCCAAAAACAGTCCCCTCTTCAATTTGCAGGCTATAACATGATAAATGGGTCAGTCCCTGGTTCTCACCAACTGATGTAACCATCTCAAGGGTCTCGGCCCAATCCTCAAAACTTTGATTTGGCAGCCCAAAAATCAAATCGGTATTAATATTTCTAAATCCCACTTTATACGAAGCTTCAAGATTTTCAACATACTGCTGCTTTCGGTGAATTCTGCCCAATTCCAATAGTAGATCATCCTGCCATGCTTGAAGTCCGATGCTCAATCTATTAATACCAGCCTGTTTATATGTTTTAAGCTTATCATAAGTCAATGTTCCGGGATTGCTCTCCATGCTTATCTCTGCTTCGGAATCAAGCCTGAAATATTTTGAACAAATCTCCAGTAGCTGGCTTATGTACTTAGGATTAACAAAAGATGGCGTACCCCCGCCGATAAAAATTGACTTAACAGTATATTCTCCTAGCTCTTCAGCTTTTCTTGTCATTTCAGAAAAGAGCGATTCAAAATAAGGTCTGGCAAGGTAATCCTTGCCGGAATAAGAATTAAAATCGCAATAAAAGCATTTTGATTTGCAAAACGGTATGTGAATGTATACACCTATGCTTTCCATACACACTCCTAATCCAGCTTCAATACGCTCATAAACGCTTCCTGAGGCACTTCTACGGAACCAACCTGTCTCATTCTCTTCTTACCTTCTTTTTGTTTTTCTAAAAGCTTCTTCTTTCTCGTTATATCACCGCCGTAGCACTTGGCTAAAACGTCTTTACGGTATGCGCTGACTGTTTCCC
The DNA here is from genome assembly GCA_964587755.1 of uncultured Oscillospiraceae bacterium. Taxonomy (GTDB): domain Bacteria; phylum Bacillota; class Clostridia; order Acetivibrionales; family DTU013; genus CAZPMC01. The sequence continues at coordinate 24,962 of CAZPMC010000011.1, read as the reverse complement.
TGGCGATAATTTTACCTCCGATACACGCTTGTATAGGTATTTCAAACTGCTGCCTCGGTATTGACTCTTTGAGCTTCTCGGCAATCCTTCGTCCTCTGGCGTAAGCCTTGTCCTTATGTACTATAAACGACAATGCATCAACTAATTCTCCATTTAGTAAAATATCAAGCTTGACCAGATCTGCTTTCGAGTACCCTATCAGCTCGTAATCAAATGATGCATAACCCTTAGTTCTGGATTTAAGGGCATCGAAAAAGTCATATATGATTTCATTAAGAGGCAGCTCATAGGTCAAAATTACTCTGCTTTCATCCATATAAGACATATCCTTGTATGTGCCTCTCCTCTCCTGGGATAGCTCCATTATACTGCCAACATATTCAACAGGCGTCATAATGGTTGCCTTGACAATAGGCTCCTCCATTGACTCAATAGCTGTCACCGGAGGCATATTTGTGGGATTATCAATATTATGGACTTTGCCATCGGTAGTTTTTATTTTATAAATTACGCTTGGAGCTGTAGTCACCAGATCTAAATCATATTCTCTTTCCAGCCGTTCCTGAATTATCTCCATATGCAAAAGCCCCAGAAAACCACATCTGAATCCAAATCCCAAAGCAACAGAAGTCTCAGGTTCAAATAAAAGTGAAGCGTCATTTAGCTGGAGCTTTTCTAATGCTTCTCTAAGGTCAACGTATTTTGCACCGTCCGCAGGATAAATTCCGCAAAATACCATTGGCTGTACCTTTTTATATCCAGGCAACGGCTCTTCTGCTGGTCTTTGCGCCAGTGTTACTGTGTCACCTACTCTGGTGTCCCTGACATTCTTAATGCTGGCGGAAATATAGCCTACATCACCCGCCCTAAGCATCTCACAAGGAATGTATTGACCCGGTCTGAAATAGCCGGTCTCAACTACAGTAAACTCCTTCTTTGTATACATCATCCTGATGATATCGCCCGCCTTGACAGTTCCCTCTTTAATTCTGACGTGCACTATTACACCTCTGTAGTTATCGTAAAATGAATCAAATATAAGCGCTTTAAGAGGTGCATTTTCATCACCTTTCGGTGCAGGAATATGCTTAACAATTTGCTCCAGCACTTCCTCAATGTTTACTCCGTTTTTTGCTGAAATCTCAGGGGCATCAGAGGTATCAAGTCCTATTACATCTTCAATTTCTTTCTTAACTACATCGGGCTGAGCGCTGGGTAAGTCGATTTTATTGATAACGGGCATCAACTCAAGATTGTGCTCCAATGCCAAGTACACATTAGCAAGTGTTTGCGCCTCTATGCCTTGAGCGGCATCAACAACAAGAATGGCGCCCTCACATGCCGCTAAACTTCTTGACACTTCATAGTTAAAGTCAACATGACCCGGAGTATCAATTAAATTTAATATATACTCCTGCCCGTCCTTTGCTTTGTAAACCATTCTGACAGCTTGGGCTTTAATGGTTATACCTCTCTCCCTTTCAATGTCCATGTTGTCCAAGACCTGCTGTTGCATCTCACGGGTTGTGAGAACACCTGTCATTTGAATTAAACGGTCTGCAAGAGTTGATTTACCGTGGTCGATATGTGCTATTATACAAAAATTACGAATATATTCTTGTCTGTTATTTGACATTAATGCCTTCCCCTCATACTGTTAGTTTACCTAATACTCCATTTTTACAAATGCAGTACATATTATAACATCTGTGCCAAATAAAATAAAGATTTAAACCTGGTTATAAGGGGACCCATCAGTCGTCTATATGACTAATCAGAGTGGCAAGCCTGCTTTTGAGTCTTTCCAAGTCTCTGTTAATGTACCTTGTATTTATATAAAGCTTCTTATTCATAAAGGTGATCTTAATATAAGTCGGGTTGCTTTCCACATTAATGAGTTCAATGCCGTACTGTCCGGACATTAAATAATTAGTTGAGCTGTCAACAGCCCATATCCCGGTTATTAGAATAAAAAAAAGCAGCATGACTGCTAATATATATCTTCGCCTATAGCTCCTCTTTTTCCTAAATTTCTCTACCCTGCTCAAAAATCTGTCCTCCATGGCAACATCCTCACATTCCTTATTATTGCCCGGAAAACCTTTTATGATAACAAAAAGTATAGTAGATTATTTTTTTTCATTAATAACCTCACTAAGGGCTTGCGCCAGATACTTCATACTCTCTATGCTCTCGCTCAAAAGATTCCCGTCTCCCCCAACCTCTATTAGAACTGCTTGATTTGATATATGCTGATTATAACGTTTTCCAACAATCCACACTGGCCTTGCAAGACCTGGATATTTCTCATTAAGCTTTTGCTGAACCTTTAGAACAAATTTTAAATTTTCCTTCCAGTGATCATTTGGCAGTTGATCATTTGTGCCCACTACAAACATTATTTGTGCCGCATTTTTACCGTTAATTTTTGTAACAGGTCTATACTTGCCATTCTTTGCGGCATCTCTGTGAATGTCTATATACACCTTTATTGAGGGGTAACTCTTCAAATAGCTCTCCAGTGTTTTGATAGAAACACCATAAGCAGCCGAACGGTTTTTATCATGAACCGTTGCATTATGCAAAGTCTCAATTCCATATTTTCTTAAATGTTCAGCCAATTCCTCACCTACCCTTACAACATTATATTTAGGATTGGAATTGAAGCTTGGGACATCTTTTTTCCCTATATCCTCCTTTTTCAAAACATAGCTTTCACTGGTATGAGTGTGATAAATAAGAACCTTAGGACCTTTCTTACTGAAATTGAAATCAATAGGTTCACTCAGTAGCTTTGCAATGTCAATCTTATGCTTTGTAAAATTTCTTATTGCTATCTTATCCAGCTCAACTATCTCACTGTCCCCGTCATCCTCCTCTGCATCCTCTTCATAGGCGATACTGCTGACCGGCTCCAGTAGAATATCGGATTCGCTCTCGGGTATCTGCTCCTTCATTTGATTTTCATCTGTATCGTTTGTTTTACCGTCCTTTGCATCATTATTTTCATCCTCACCTGTTTGTGTTACATCATTTTTATCCTTATCATCTCCCGGCTTATCACCTGTCTCATCTAAAGAAAACTTCAGGGTGTAATCTTTATTGTAATAGCTCTTAAACAACGGGGATTGAACATTCAAAATCGAAATAGGTGATGCTAAATCAAAGTCAAAAACTTTTGAAAAAAGATTTTTCACTTCCCCGGAAAGAGAAACACTTACCTTACCGCTATTGTAAACTGTTTCTATTATGGGAAGTGAATAATTAATTGTTCCCTTAAAATTTTCCGCATCAACATTTTCAACAATGTTTGTATCCAGTCTGTACAGTATATTTCCTGCTTCAACACCTATAGTAATAGCTATAAGTGAAAGCAATATTACAGTAAGTATCTTAATAGCAACGTCCATTTTTCCCCCGCCCGCCTTTTGTATTGTATAATGAAACACTTATTCAATAATATTCTTATATCGGGATATATTATGACAATCAGGTTTAAAAAACATCAAGGAAGACGCCCCCCTAGATTTCCTGCATAGACTCTTCGAAGCAGGATGGAAACCTGATAAATATTCCTGAGGCAATATAATTCTTGCTATAGCAAATACTTATATAATATAATTGGTTTTAAGTCATAAACCTTTAAATGACAAATAATTCAAGAGGGGAAAATACAATGCCAATACAAGTCTATTTTATATTAGGTCTCCTGGCAGCTTGTGGAGTTTTAGCATTTGCACTCAGTAGGTCCATTAAAAAGTACGATGCAAAGATGGCGGCATCAAAAAAGAAAAAAGGTCGCAGAAAATATATGCGTGAATTTAAAAATCCCGGGAAATAAACCGGGATTTTTTACGTTTTTATCACACACCTGATACTTTTAATTCTTTCTCATCCTTTTCCATATTCCGAAATGCAGTCGCAAGCATCAGCTTAATTCTGTTTAGCTGATTTACTTCACTTGCTCCAGGGTCATAATCAACAGCCACTATATTGGCTTGAGGGTATACCTTTTTAAGCGCCTTAATCATTCCCTTGCCCGTTATGTGGTTAGGCAGGCACGCAAAGGGCTGCATACAAACAATATTGGAAGCTCCATCCTCTATCAGTTCTATCATCTCGGCTGTCAAAAACCACCCCTCACCTGTCTGGTTCCCCAAAGACAGCACCTTTGACGCCTTCTTAGCTAATTTATAAATATTTGACGGGGGGCTGAATCTTTTACTTGCAGCCAAAACTTTCTTCATATATATGCGATAATACTCAATTGCAGCAATAGCTGTATTTAGAAGGATTTTATTAATTAATTTGCCATCCAGATACTTGTACGTGAAGTTCGCTCCATAGCAGCAATACAGGAAAAAGTCCATTAAATCAGGCATTACCGCTTCGCAACCTTCTCTTTCGACCACATCCACCACATTATTATTTGCAGTGGGATGAAACTTCACTAATATTTCACCAACAAGGCCGACCCGGGGCTTAACGGTAGGGTTGATTTCTAAATTGTCAAAATCCTCAACCATCTGTCTTATATTACGTCTGAACTCAGTATGTTTACCACTTTTGACAGCTTGCTTGCATTTTTCAACCCATTTTTTATATAGACGATTTGCAGAACCCTTAACCTTTTCGTAAGGCCTTACCTTATAGAGCATACGCATCAACAGGTCACCGAAAACTATGGCTATAATACATCTGTTTAATAGGCTTGCCGTTATTTTAAAGCCCGGATTTTTCTCGATTCCCAATGCATTTAGAGACAGAACCGGTACATGTCCAAAGCCTGCATCTTTAAGAGCCTTTCTGATAAATCCGATATAATTAGTAGCTCTGCAGCCTCCACCAGTCTGCGAAATGATAACAGATGTGTTCTCTGGATCATATCTGCCTGATTTCAATGCCTCCACCAGCTGTCCCGTCGTCAGTATCGAGGGATAGCAGGCATCGTTATTTACATACTTCAATCCTTCGTCGACAGCAGCCCTGTCAACCGAAGGCAGCACCTCAAGGTTATACCCTCCCTCTGTGAATGCAACCTGAACAAATTGAAAATGTATGGGTGACATTTGAGGTGCAAGAATAGTATGTCTTTTTTTCATCTCCTTAGTAAAGAGCACCTTGTGTTGTCTGAACTGCTTGCCTTTAGCACTGTAGCCCTGTGCTTCCCTTTCATCAATAGCAGCCTTTAGTGACCGCAGTCTTATTCGTGCAGCTCCCAGGTTATTAATCTCATCAATTTTCAATACAGTGTATGTTTTGCCGGCAGTTTGCAGTATTTCCTGAACCTGATCTGTTGTAACCGCATCCAGTCCGCAACCGAATGAATTAAGTTGAACAAGCTCCAAATTATCTTTTTTTGTTACCAGATTTGCCGCAGAATAAAGTCTTGTATGGTACATCCACTGATCTACCACTCTTAAAGGCCTTGCGGACGTACCAAGATGTGATATAGAGTCCTCTGTAAGGACTACCATTCCAAATTCGGTAATCAAATTAGGTATCCCATGGTTTATTTCAGGGTCGATATGGTAAGGTCTTCCGGCTAATACTATACCTTTGCCGCCGGTTTTATCCAAATACTCCAGTACCTTCTCGCCCTGTTTCCTAACCAAAGCTTTAAACCTGTAATCCTCCGACCGCGCTTTCTTTACTGCCTTCTTAACTTCCTGCTTGGTTATACCAAAACCTGACAGCTCCTCAAAAAGTCTTTGTGTAAGTCTTCTTGTATTATTATAAGGAAGAAAAGGATTCATAAAATTTATATTATTTTTCTCTATGTCCTCCATGTTTGCCAGTATGACCTCAGAATAAGAAGTCACGATAGGGCAGTTGTAATTATTGTCAGCATTTTCATCCTCCTTAATCTCATGAGGAATGCACGGATAAAAAATGTTCTTTATGCCGCTTTTTGTTAAGCTCATTATATGTCCATGAGCTAACTTTGCCGGATAGCATACGGACTCTGAGGGCATTGTTTCTATTCCCATATCGTATATCTTCCTGGAGGAACGCGGTGACAATACTACTCTAAATTTCAGCTCCGTGAAAAAAGTGTGCCAAAAGGGATAGTTTTCGTACATGTTAAGCACTCTTGGGATTCCAATTGTGCCTCGGACAGCATCTTTTTCATCAAGAGATTTGTATGACATAAGAAGCTTATATTTATAATCATATAGGTTTGGAATATCCCTCTTCTTTGTTTTCCCACCCGCACCTCTTTCACAACGGTTTCCAGATACAAAAGTTCTTCCGTCATTAAAGCTGTTTATTGTAAGCAAGCAATTATTACTGCAAATTTTACACCTCTCTAAATTAACCTCGGCTTGGAATTCGTTTAACTCGAAAGGTCCCATTATCGTGCTTTGCTTTTCTTCCTCACTTCTCTCACAGGAAATCAGCGCTGCTCCATATGCTCCCATGATGCCAGCTATATCAGGTCTTACCGCATTTCTACCCGAAATAATTTCAAAGCTTCTGAGCACTGCGTTATTATAAAATGTACCGCCTTGAACAATAATTTTTTTGCCCAGGGATTTTGGATCTCTTATTCTAATAACCTTCTGCAATGCATTTTTTATTACGGAATATGACAATCCGGAAGAAATGTCCCCCACAGTTGCCCCTTCCTTTTGTGCCTGTTTTACCCGTGAATTAATGAAAACAGTGCACCTGGAACCCAGATCAACAGGGTTTTGAGCCATTAGAGCCTCTTTTGCAAATTCTTCGACTCCCATATTAAGTGAGCTGGCAAAGGTTTCTATGAAAGAGCCACATCCTGATGAACAGGCTTCGTTAAGCATAATGCTCTCAATTACCCCGTTTTTAACCTGCAGGCATTTCATATCCTGCCCGCCAATATCTAATATAAACTCAACACCGGGTAAAAAGCGTTCGGCTGCCGTATAGTGTGCTATAGTCTCAACCTCTCCAAAATCCACCCGGAGTGCTGCCTTAATAAGACCTTCCCCGTATCCTGTAACTGTAGAGCAGGCTATGTAAGCCCCCTTGGGCATCACCGAATAAAGCTTTCTCAATTCCTTTATGACTGATTTAAGGGGATTACCCATATTGCTTCCGTAATAATAGTATAATAATGTGCCTTTTTTATCTGTCAGTGCCAGTTTAGTAGTGGTAGAGCCTGCATCAATTCCAAGGAAGCATGCTCCCTTGTGACTTGAAAGTGGTTTGCGAACGGCTGTATGCCTCGAATGCCTTAAAATAAACTCCTGAAGCTCAAGCTTGTCCTTAAAAAGGGGCTTTAATCTCTCCACCTCCTGAACAAAGGTTGTGTTAATCAAAGAAAGCCTTTCTCTAAGCTCTCTAAAACTCAATACCTCCCTTTGCTTTGACGACATAGCCGCGCCAATTGCAACAAACAACTGGGAATGTTCAGGAAATATAACCTGCTCCTCAGAAAGCGTAAGCGTCTCTATAAACCTGTTTCGAAGCTCTGATAAAAAATATAAAGGTCCCCCCAGGAATGCGACATTTCCTTTTATCTGCCTGCCGCATGCCAGACCGCTTATGGTTTGATTTACAACAGATTGGAAAACAGATGCTGCGATATCCTCTTTTAAAGCGCCTTCATTCAATAGGGGCTGGATATCTGATTTGGCAAAAACACCACACCTGGCAGCTATAGGATAAATAACCTTATAGCCCTGTGCAAGCTTGTTCAAGCCTTGTGCATCTGTTTGAAGTATTGAAGCCATTTGGTCTATAAAAGCACCTGTACCGCCTGCACAAGTGCCATTCATTCTTTGCTCTACGCCTCCGGAAAAGAACGTTATTTTTGCATCCTCCCCGCCCAACTCAATAGCAACATCTGTTTGTGGGATGAGGCTTTGAATTGCACTGGTAGCAGCTACTACCTCCTGTTCAAAGGGGAGGCTGAGCAACTGTGCTACCAAAATACCCCCTGAGCCGGTAACAGTAACAGTTAAATCATCTTTATCATACAACCCGCATATTTCATCCATTAACCCAAATATCGTACTTCGGATATCTGAAAAATGTCTTTGATATTTGCTGTATATTATTCTATTGTCTTGATCAAGCAGTACTAGCTTAACCGTTGTAGATCCAATATCAAGACCCAAATGAAATAAATTTTTCATGGTTTCTTTTTATTAGCACGAAATTTAAACAGCGCCTGTTCTATCTCACCCTCCTCAGTCAATCTTTCCGATTTTATTAAACGGATAAAATCTGAAAATTGCTCTTCCTGTAATCCTATTCCTTTCAATAGGGCCAAACTCGGTACTGTCCTGGCTGTAGGGCCGGTTGTCACCTAAAACATAAACATAGCCTTCCGGAACAGTAATTTTGTTGTCCTGCGGGTTTACTGCCGGCGGTGTATATGGTTCATTCTCAGCCTCTCCTATTAAAAAAAGCTCATCGTTAACATATACTCGGCCGTCTTTTAGCTCTACAGTATCACCCTCAACTGCAACAAGTCTTTTTATCAGCTCCCTTTTATCAAAAGGAGACTTAAATATGATAATATCGCCCTTTTTAAGCAATCCAAATCTAAATCCAAGCTTTTCTACTATTAGATTGTCACCTTCCGATAAAGTAGGCTCCATGGAAATCTCGTGTACAATTGTCCTTTGTCCTACAAAAGTGACAATAAGAACGGCGATTACAACAGCAATGATAATATGAACAGCCCAGTCAATAATCTCCTTAGGCTTAATATGGTTACCCGTATCCCTTACCCCCTTTTCTGCTCATCTTATTTCTCTACATTAATATGCAGCTCTTTTAGTTGCTTTTCATCAACAACATCAGGTGCATTTGTCATCAGATCCGAAGCGTTTTGTACCTTTGGAAATGCAATAACATCCCTTATATTATTTAATCCGGCCATTAGCATAATCATTCTGTCAAAGCCATAAGCTAATCCACCATGAGGAGGTACCCCATATTTAAACGCCTCCAGAAGGTATCCAAACTTTGCCCAGGTCTCCTCCTCGGTAAATCCGAGAAGCTTGAATATCTTTGACTGAAGCTGATTCATGTGTATTCTGATACTTCCGCCGCCAAGCTCTGTACCGTTCAGTACAATATCATAAGCCTTTGCACGTACTCTTCCCGGGTCACTGTCCAAATATTCAATATCCTCATCCATAGGAGAGGTAAAGGGATGATGCTTCGCAATCCAGCGATTCTCTTCCTCATCAAATTCAAGTAGAGGGAATTCAGTCACCCAAAGGAATTTATAAACGCTCTTATCCATTAAATTAAGTCTTTTTGCAATCTCAAGCCTGAGAGCTCCTAAAGAATCATAAACTACTTCGTTCTTATCTGCCACAAAGCAAATCAAATCGCCAGGCTTCGCCGCGGTCCGCTGAAGTAATGATTTTATCTCATGGTCAGCTAAGAATTTTGAGATTGGGGAACGGACGTCATTTTCCTCTACTGCAATCCAAGCAAGCCCTTTTGCCCTGTATGTCTTAACAACATCAGTGAGGCTGTCAATATCTCTTCTGCTGAATTTAGCACCGCAACCGGTGGCATTTATTGCTCTGACGCTTCCCCCGCTTTTGATTGTGTCTGCAAATACCTTAAAACCGCAGTCAGCCACAATGTCAGAAACATTAATCAATTCCAGCCCAAAACGCAGGTCAGGCTTATCTGAACCGAATCTTTCCATGGCTTCCTGATACGTAAGCCTCATAAAGGGTGTTTCTACATCAACGTCTAATGCTTCCTTGAATACTCTCTTAATAAAGCCCTCATTAACAGCCAGTACATCCTCCACGTCTACAAAGGACATCTCCAGGTCTATCTGAGTGAATTCAGGCTGCCTGTCAGCTCTTAAATCTTCATCCCTGAAGCATTTGGTTATCTGCATGTACCTGTCGTAGCCTGCCACCATTAAAAGCTGCTTAAAAAGCTGTGGTGACTGGGGTAATGCATAGAACTTCCCTGGGTGCACTCTGCTGGGCACCAGATAGTCTCTTGCTCCCTCGGGCGAACTTTTTATGAGCATGGGAGTCTCAATTTCCACAAATCCATTTTCATCAAAATAATCTCTTGTTATCTTTGCCACTCTATGGCGCAACATAAGATTTGCCTGCATATCAGGTCTTCTCAGGTCAAGGAATCTATATTTAAGTCTTGTTGCTTCGTTGACATCTGAATTTTCTTCAATTTGAACGGGAAGATTGTCGGATCTGCTTAGTATCCTGAGCTCCGTAGCAATTATCTCAATTTCTCCTGTTTTCATCCTTGGATTCAATGCCTCAGTCGCTCTCCTTGCCACTTTACCCACAACTGCCAATACATCCTCATGTCTTATTGCGGCAGCTTTTTCAAATAGTTCCCTGTCTCCTTCGGTTTCGTTGAAAACTACCTGCAAAATACCGCTTCTGTCCCGTAAATCAACAAATATCAAGCCGCCCAGATTTCTGTGCCGTTGCGTCCAACCCATAACGGTTACAGTTCTACCTATATCTTGAGCACTTAATTCAGTACATCTGTGAGTTCTTTTTAATCCTTTAATTGTCTCTGCCATATCAGCACTCCTTAACTAACCCTATTTGCATTGATTTTTTAGTCTGTCAACTATTGAATCAAGGCTCACATCCTTTTGCTCGCCTGTTCTCATATCTTTTAATACTGTCTTTCCGCTTTCAATTTCATTATCGCCCAAAACCACTGTATACAAAAATCTCTTTTTGTCGGCATATTTCATTTGTGACCTCAGGCTTCTTTTCATAAGGTCGGTTTCTGCACCCACATTATTTTGTCTAAGCTTATAGACCAACTCCTGAGAAAACCTTGAAGCAGCTTCTCCCATAGTGGCAATATATATATCAAGAGGTCTTGGTTTTTCAATCATAATTCCCCGGCTATCAAGCTCCATCATAAGCCTCTCTACACCTAATGCAAAGCCTATGCCCGGAGTATGACTGCCCCCGCATAGCTCCACCAGTCCGTCATACCTCCCGCCGCCGCATATGGTGCCTTGGGTTCCCACATTTTCCGACACAAACTCAAAAACCGTCTTTGTATAATAATCAAGCCCTCTTACTATTCCCGGGTCAACATTATACTGGATACCCAGGTTGTCAAGTCCTGCCTTAAGGCCTTCGAAGTGTGCCCCACAATCATCGCAAATGTTATCGAGCAATGTAGGTGCACCTGCCGAAATCCTCTTACATCTTTCCTCCTTGCAGTCAATCAATCTTAAAGGGTTTTTCTCAAACCTGTTTTTACAATTGTCACAAAGCCCGGATAAATGTGGTCTGAAATAATCTCTGAGCTTATTGTTGTATTCTTTTCTGCACGCAGGACATCCAATACTATTAATATTAAGTCCTGTTTTACTCAAACCAAGCTTTTCAAAAAACATATAGAGAATACTTATAACCTCAACATCCATCTGCGGCTCAGATGACCCGAAAGCCTCAACACCAAACTGATTAAACTCCCTATATCTGCCTCTCTGAACATTTTCATACCTGTATGCAGTAATATTATAAAACAGCTTAACAGGCTGGGGAAGCGAAGCCATTCCTCTTTCAATGTAGCTTCTCACGACCCCGGCAGTTCCCTCAGGTCTTAAGGTAAGACTTCTGCCACTCTTATCGTTAAAGGTATACATTTCCTTTTGGACAATATCCGTACTGTCTCCCACTCCTCTTTGAAAGAGTTCAGTGTGCTCAAAAACAGGGATTCTTATCTCACTATATCCGAATTTGCTGCAAATTTGAGCAAACTCTCTTTCTAAATACTGCCATTTGTGAATCTCATCCGGAAGTATATCCCGTGTGCCCTTAGGCGCCTGAGTTAACATAATATCCTCCATTCAAACTCCAAATTAATTGCAATCCTAAATTTTGTCAGCCTGCTTAAAATACCTTTATTTTAATTACCTTGCCGCCTATTGTCAATATCTAGGCAGATAAGGATTGTTATCCCGTTCAAAACCAATATCTGTTGACTGTCCGTGTCCGGGATATACTATAAGACTGTCAGGCAGCTCCATAAGCTTTTTTAAGGATAGCTCGAGGCTTTTGGTATCCCCTGCTCCTAAGTCAGTTCTGCCGACGCTTTGTCTAAACAGTGTGTCCCCTGAAAACAGACTATCCTGTACAATTATACACATACTGCCCGGAGTATGCCCCGGTGTATGAATGAACTTAAGCTCTGTTTGCCCAATATACAGGCTGTCACCATCCTTTACCAAAATATCAGCCTTATTCATCTTTTTATCAACACCAAACATTTCAGTCCCGCTAAGCCTGGCATCGGCTAAAATCGGAGCATCCTCAGCATGTATAACCACACTTGCTCCTGTCGCCGTATTAAGATCATTCATATAAAATGTATGGTCAACATGGGCATGGGTCAATATAATATACTTTAAGGACAGCTTCCTCTCTTCAAGTATTCCCACAATATTCTTATAATGAACTCCTGCATCAATTATAGCTGCTTCATCAGAATCTGCAATAATATAAGATTTTGAAGAAAGCAGCCCGCCTTCAACCACTTGTAAAAACATCAGAACACCTCAAATTCATTACGATTATTATAGTCCTTAGAACCTGCTATTGCTTATTTCTCTTCACATCAAAAACACTATCTATTTTCTTTAGCTTCTTAATAATTTTGTCCAACTGCTCCGTATCAATAATTTCAAGTGTCAAGTTAATTAATGCTATTTGATCATGGGTTGTTCTTGCATTAATTGCCTTTAATGGTATATTTGCTTCACCTATGGTATTTGTCAGTTCCATAAGAAGGGCAGTTCTGTCATTTGCCATAACGGTTATTTCTGCCTTATAAGATACATTGCTAGAGGTAACCCACTCTACTTCTATTAGACGCTCTTTCTCATTCTGGTTATTAATAACGTTGGTACAGTCCTTTCGATGAACTGATACCCCCCTGCCTCTTGTTATGTACCCGATAATGTCATCACCTGGTACAGGATTGCAGCATCTTGAAAGTCTTACAAGACAGTTTTCGATGCCTTTGACTATTATACCATTCTCAGGCTGGGATTTCCTTTTCTTTTCCTTCTCCTGCTTTGAAAGCAGTTCCTTTTCAAGCTCTCCTAGCTCTTCAGGCTTAAGTGTTTTCTTATACTCTTCCTTCAACTTGGTTATGACCTTGCTGGCACCGATACCTCCATAACCTATAGCCGAAAATGCATCTTCCAGGGAATTGAAATTGTACTTCTTGAGCATAGGCTCAACCCACTCATTTTTAAACAGTTGATTAAATGTCAAGCCCTGCTTTTTTAATTCTCTTTCAACAATTTCTTTACCCCGTAATATATTCTCTTCCCTGTTTTCCTTCTTAAACCACTGCTTAATTTTATTTCTCGCCTGTGAGCTTTTTACTATCTTAAGCCAGTCACGGCTTGGACCGTGAACATTGGAGGAGGTAAGTATCTCGACAATGTCACCGTTTTTTAAAGATGTAGTAAGCTTTACAATTTCCCCGTTGACCCTTGCCCCCATCATTTTATTTCCTATGGCGCTATGAATTGCATATGCAAAATCTATAGGATTTGAGCCTACAGGCAGGTTTACTACATCACCTTTTGGTGTAAACACAAATACCTCATCTGCAAACAAATCAACCTTGACCGTTTCAACAAATTCGTTGGCATCCCTGGCTTCCTTCTGCCACTCAAGCATTTGCCTAAGCCACACAAGCTTGTTATCAAGGCTGCTCTCTCCCGATGTTCCCTCCTTATATTTCCAATGAGCCGCAATACCTATCTCTGCAACCCTGTGCATATCCCAAGTCCTTATTTGAACCTCAAAAGGCTGTCCTCCGTGCCCAATGAGGGTTGTATGGAGGGATTGATACATATTGGGCTTGGGCATTGCAATATAGTCTTTAAACCTTCCGGGCATTGGCTTATAAAGGTCATGCACAAGCCCGAGAACAGCATAGCAATCCTTAACTGAACTGACAATTACTCTTATTGCAAACAGATCATAAATCTGTTCCAGAGACTTTTTTTGCCTTTGCATTTTACGATAAATACTGTAAAAGTGCTTTGGTCTTCCTGTAATTTGCGCTTCGATTCCTAGCTGTGCGGTTCTCTTGTTAATTTCATCTTTTATCTGGGCAATAAAATCTTCCCGTTCACGCCTTTTGGTTGCTATTTTTTCAACCAAATCGTAATACTCGTCAGGATGAAGGTAGCGCAGACAAATATCCTCAAGCTCCCACTTCACTTTTGATATACCTAACCGATGAGCAAGGGGCGCGTAAATCTCTAAAGTCTCCCGTGCCTTCTCGATTTGTTTGTCCAATGGCATATACTTAAGAGTATGCATATTATGCAAGCGGTCAGCCAGTTTAATAAGTATCACTCTTATGTCCTTGGCCATTGCCAAAAACATTTTTCTTAAATTCTCGGCCTGCTGCTCCTCTTTTGTTGTGTACGGTATTTTATCAAGCTTTGTAACACCATCAACAAGGCTGGCAATTTCCTCCCCAATTTGCCCCCTTATCTCATCAAAGGTACAGTTTGTGTCTTCAACTGTATCATGCAAAAGTCCCGCAATAATAGTCGTGCAATCAAGCTCCAGATCAGCCAAAATATGGGCAACCTCAAGTGGGTGACTTATATATTCCTCACCCGATTCCCTTTTCTGCCCTTCGTGGGCGCTCTTGGCAATCTTATAAGCCTTATCGAGCAATTCAAACTCACAGCCGGGATTATATGCTTTTATTTTACTTTTAAGCTTGTTATAGCGGCTGTCCATAAACTGCCTCCGAACCTCTGATATGGAAAGACGGTTAAAATTTTACGATAGATCTGACATCGTATCCCAAAAGCCTTTCTCTGCCCTTCAATTCTTCCAATTCAATAAAAAACACAAGACCTACAACTATTCCGCCAAGCTTTTCAACAAGCTTTACGGCGGCTTCAATGGTTCCGCCTGTCGCCAGTAAATCATCTACAATAAGTACTTTTTGACCGGGCTTTACAGAGTCCTCATGAATCTCCATCACATCTGTGCCGTATTCCAGCTGATATTCTACTCCAATTGTTTTATATGGCAGCTTTCCCTTTTTCCTTACCGGTACAAAGCCTTTTTTCATAGAGTAAGCCAATGGCACTCCGAATATAAAGCCTCGTGATTCAGGACCTACAATCAAATCAAATTCTCCTGCCTCTAGTGCCTGCCTTTTAAGCTCCTCAACGGCAAAGGCAAGTGCATCCCCATCCTGAAGAACTGTTGTAATGTCAATAAAATCTATCCCCTCTTTCGGAAAACCCATAACATGTCTTAACTTATTTTTTAAATCCATCTCGCAAAATCCTCCCGCAGGTTTAGTTAACATATCTATTATATTCATTGATTTGACCAAAAACAATGTTTTTCGTCGATATCTGCTATCAATAATGCCTAATATCACTAAGAACAAGCTGTATATTTTCAATTCCGTTCCATTTGTTGATATTAAGCGATGAAGCTACGCTGACAGTATCACCAATTGACAATTTATTGGCAGTCTGCCCCATGTTAAAGCCAATTGCATCAACATTGAGCCCCTCATCCCATAAGTTGAGCTTTAAATGCTTACCATCACTAAGTGTTCTTATATTTTT
>CAZPMC010000011.1:8482-9357 GCA_964587755.1 uncultured Oscillospiraceae bacterium | reverse complement strand
AGCTAGGCCCGTTATAACCGAAAACAGGCGCCGGGTTTCCCGCCCCAAAGGGTTCAAGCTTCTCAAGCTCCATTACATTCTTTTTTGTAATATCATCCCTTTCTAAAATAGCGTCTATCTTTATTGTGGGCAATAAATCTTCATCCTTCAGCACTTTATCTGCATATTGATTTATTAAAATCCTGAATTCATTTATTTTATCAGCCTCTATTGAAAGTCCAGCAGCCATTTCGTGGCCTCCAAATCTACTTAACAGATGACTGCAGTGATCCAGCGCCTTAAAAATATTGAAACATTCCAGGCTTCTCCCAGAGCCCTTACCAATTCCATCTTCGACAGATATTACAATGCATGGTCTATTATACGCTTGCAGCAATTTTGACGCCACAATACCGATAATCCCCAGATGCCAGCCGCAGCCGCTTACAACAAGCACCTTATGCCTAAATTCATCAACTTGCTCCTTTGCATATACAAAAGCTTCTTCGACCATCTTATTTTCCGTTTCCTGTCTTGTCCTGTTTTCATTATCCAGCTCCCTTGCCAACGCCTCGGAAGCAGCAAGGCTTCTCTCAGTAAACAGTCTGATACCCCTTTCGGCATCCCCCATTCTGCCTGCTGCATTTATCCTTGGTGCAATTCCAAAGGCCAGATTCATTGCAGACAATCTTTTGCCGTTAAAGCCGGACACCCTTATAAGTGCCCCAAGTCCGATATTATCGGTTTTCTCCATAGCTCTGATACCATTTTTTACAATAATCCTATTCTCACCGAGTAGTGGTACCACATCTGCAACAGTTGCCAATGCAGCCAAATCCAAATAAGACCGGTAAGCATTTGCTTTTCCTGCTTTAATTCCAAGTGCATGCACCAGC
>CAZPMC010000011.1:0-8472 GCA_964587755.1 uncultured Oscillospiraceae bacterium | reverse complement strand
CTTCAACGTCACCCCTGCTCCGGACAAATCCTTAAAGGGATATGAGCATCCCGGCTTGTGAGGATTTAGTACTGAATAGACTTTAGGCAATATCTCCTTGCATTCATGATGATCGGTTACGATTATATCAATTCCATGAGCTTGAATGTACTCTGTTTCTTCTATTGATGTAATACCGCAATCAACAGTAATTATCAGTTTCAAGTCAAATCCCCCACATGCTCTCCACTTATCCGCCAGACTTTTAAGCCTTTCAACCGCCGGCATTGTGAGACCGTACCCTTCGCTCATACGCTCCGGCACGAAATAACGCACCTTAGCTCCTAATCCTGTTAGGTAATTATACAATATAGATGTGCTTGCCACCCCGTCAACATCATAATCCCCAAAAATAAGGATTCCCTCTCCGGATGCTATGGAACTGAGTATTCTATCAACTGCACATTCCATACCGTCCATCAAAAAAGGATTGTGTAGCTTATCAATATCAGGCTCAAGAAAATCCTTAACATATTCACTGTCAATAATATCCCTGCTTACGAAAACCTTAGCCAGTAGTTTTGATATTCCTGCACTTTGAGCTAATTTATTTACTGCATTCTCGTCGACATTACGTAACTTCCAAACCTTTTCCCCCACTGTATAATACATCCTTCCCAATAAGAACTAATATGAAAGAACTAATATGAAAAAAGCCCGATTTACATCGAGCTTTTCCATAACGCCAATTTATCAAAAGATTTTTTTAACGATTTCGTTAATCATTTTTCCGTCGGCTCTGCCTTTTACCTTTGGTAAAACCGCCTTCATAATCTTGCCAATATCCTTCATCGAAGTGGCGTTGACGTCTGTAACTGCCTGCCTTACTATAACTTCAAGCTCTTCCTCAGTCAACTGCGGCGGGAGATACTGCAATAAAACATCTATCTCGGCTTTCAAATCGTTTATCAGATCATCTCTCCCGCTCTTTTCGTATTCGGGGAGAACATCCCTTCTTTTCTTTACTTCTTTTGCTATTATATCTAAAACACCATCATCATCAAGAGTAATCTTATTATCCTTTTCAAATTGAAGTACCGCAGCTCTTGTCAATTGAACAGCATTCTTTTTAACAACATCCTTGTCCTTCATAGCATTTTTTAAATCTTCAAGCAACCGTTCCTTGAGGGACATCTGTCCAGCCTCCCCTATAAAGCGACTTAATAAACCGAGATTACTGCGGTATTATTTAAACTTTCTCTTTCTAGCGGCTTCAGACTTCTTCTTTCTCCTTACGCTAGGCTTCTCGTAATGCTCTCTTTTTCTAACCTCAGCGAGAACACCCGATTTTGCGCACTGGCGTTTAAATCTCTTAAGAGCGCTATCGAGAGATTCATTCTCTTTTACTCTAACTTCAGACATGTATATCCCTCCCTCCGATGGTAGCAATTGTGCCAAGAATAAACAATGTATATTGCTGCATATTTTATTGGGAATTAAGCTATTTGTAGCACACACTATATTATATATTATCCTTCAAAATAAAGTCAATAGAGCCTTAGCTCTTTTTAAGACAGCTATATAATAGATGCACCCAGCTTTAATCCGCCAATTAAGTGATAATGTAAATGAAAGACCGTCTGTCCAGCATTTTCACCACAATTGTTTATCAGACGATATCCTTCCTTTGCTATCCCCAGCTTCTCTGCGATTTTCTTAGCAGCAAGGTGTATATCCCCCATAATCTCAGCATTCTCCTGGGTAAGCTCGTTTACATTTGCAATATGCAGCTTTGGTATAATAATGATATGAACCGGTGCCACAGGGTTAATATCTCTAAACGCTAGCACCTTTTCATCCTCATACACTTTTGTGGACGGAATATCTCCTTTGACTATTTTACAAAAAATACAATTGTCCATTAAGCTCTCCTCCTTGTATCACTATTTCACCTGTGATTCGACAGCCTCAAGGGCAGATTTTAGAGCCTCGTCAATCTTTGTAATATCCTTGCCTCCGGCCTGTGCCATATCCGGACGGCCTCCGCCTCCGCCTCCGGCAGCCTTTGCAGCCTCTCTGACAATGTTCCCGCAGTGAGCACCTCTTCCAACAGCATCCTTTGTCGCCATTGCTACAAAGCTTACCTTGCCGTCAAGAGCCGAGGCCAGAATAACTATTCCGGAATTTATCTTATTTCGAAGAGTTTCACATGCATTTCGAAGCCCTTCCATATCAAGGGCATCGAACCGGGCTGTAACAACCTTTATTCCGTTGACTGTAACAGCGGTGTTTAAAACTTCATCAAAGGAGCTTGAGACCAATTTCCCCTTAAGCTGCTCTATTTCCTTTAAAGCTGCCTTAAGCTCTGAGTTTATGGTCTCAACCTTGCGTAAACTGTCATGAGGTGTAGATTTTAAGGCAGAAGATATATCCTTTAACATTTTTTCTTTTTCGTTAAAATACTCAATAGCCTTTAATCCTGTCAGCGCCTCAATTCTTCTCACGCCTGCGGCTACACCGCCCTCACTTATTATTTTTACCAGTCCTGCTTGTGCAGTCGAATTTAAATGTGTTCCTCCGCAAAGCTCAATGCTGTAATCACCTGAGCGCACTACCCTTACAGTATCGCCATATTTTTCTCCAAATAATGCTACAGCACCTATGCTCTTTGCTTCGTCAATTGTCATTTCACTGACGGACACCTTCAAATCCCCAAGAATCTTCTCATTGACCTCCTTTTCCACTCTGTCAAGCTCATCCTGAGTCATGGCAGAAAAATGGTGAAAGTCAAATCTAAGTCTATCCTCGTCAACTAAGGAACCAGCTTGAGTTACATGGTCCCCAAGTACATTTTTTAAAGCCTTATGAATCAGATGTGTTGTGGTATGATTTCTGGTAATTGCCATTCTTCTGTTAATATCAATAGAACCTTGAGCTTTTGCGCCCTTCTCGATAATTCCCTCTTCAACAAGGCCCCTGTGCATGTACAGACCCTCAAGAGTCTTTGTACAATCAGTAACCCTCACAACTCCGTTGTCTGTTTTTATATAGCCTGTATCGGCAACCTGTCCGCCGCTTTCAGCATAAAAGGGAGTCTTATCGAGTATTATCGTGACCTCATCACCTTGCATAACACTATCTGTCTGCCTGCCGCCGGAAATAATATATAAAATTTCAGCTTCATTTTCAAAGCAATCATAGCCGGTAAACTCTGTCTTTAGGCTCTTGTCAATACCCTCAGCAATACTTTGGCCCCAAGCTGAGGCCTCCTTGCTTTTTAGAGCTTCACGGGCTTTTTTCTTCTGCTCGGCCATCTCCGATTTAAAGCCCTCTTCGTCGATACCAAGTCCCCTTTCACCCGCAATTTCCCGGGTTAAATCCAGCGGGAAGCCATATGTGTCGTGAAGCTTAAAAACCATACTGCCCGGAAGCACCTTTTCGTTTTTAACTTTTATTTCCTCAATAAACTCGTTGAGAATCAAAAGTCCTTGCTCAATGGTATCGGCAAAGCGTTCTTCCTCTATTTTTATGACCCTAATAATATAATCTGCTTTTTCAGACAATTCCGGGTATGCATCAGACGACTCATTTATGACAACCTTTGCAACATCAAATAAGAAAGCCTCGTCTATCCCAATCAGCTTTCCATGGCGGGCAGCTCTTCTCAAAAGCCTGCGAAGAACATATCCTCTTCCCTCGTTTGACGGAATTATGCCGTCTGAAATCATCATGGTGGTACTTCTTATGTGGTCTGTTATAACCCTTATTGAGACATCAGTCTCCTGGTTTTCTCCGTATTTTTTACCAGCCTTCTCACAAACATAATTCAATATATTTCTGACAGTGTCAACTTCAAATAGATTATTAACCTGCTGCATAACACAAGCAAGACGCTCTAAGCCCATACCTGTATCTATATTCTTTTTCTCAAGCTTCGTGTACGAGCCATCCTCTTGTTTATTAAACTGGGTAAAGACAAGATTCCATACCTCTATATACCTGTCACAGTCACAGCCCACCTTGCAATCAGGCTTGCCGCAGCCTTTATCAGCTCCCCTGTCAAAGTGAATCTCTGAACAAGGTCCACAGGGGCCTGTCCCGTGCTCCCAGAAATTATCCTCCTTGCCAAGCCTTGAAATGCGCTCAGCAGGAATACCTACATCCCTATTCCATATCTCATAGGCCTCGTCATCATCTTCATAAACAGTTACATACAGCTTTTCAGCCGGTATCTTCATATCTTCAGTTAAAAACTCCAATGCCCAAGGAATGGCTTCCTTCTTAAAATAATCTCCAAAGGAGAAGTTCCCCAGCATTTCAAAGAAAGTGCCATGCCTTGCAGTTTTACCCACATTATCAATATCAGGAGTTCTAATGCACTTTTGACACGTAGTTATTCTATTTCTGGGCGGCTTTTCCTGCCCTGTAAAATACGGTTTTAACGGCGTCATTCCTGCATTAATAAGCAATATGCTGGGATCATTATGCGGTACCAGCGAAAAGCTTGGCAAACGCAAATGACCTTTATTCTCAAAAAATTTTAAGAACCGTTCTCTTATTTCATTAAGTCCCAATTTCTCCATAGTTAAACCTCTTATCTGTTTGTTGTTCTTTACATTTAGGATATTATAGCAGAATCAACAGAATAATGCTATATCGGAATAATTACTGAACGGTGTCAAAATTGTCGTCCTTAAAACTGTTTCTGGAATGATATAGCCCTTTCGGGCTATTTAGTAAATCATTTCCTAAATACAAATAAATACTCATGTGCGATTAGCAAAAAATTATACTTTATACTCTGGTTTCTCCAGTAATTTGAATTGATTGCACGCTTCGCCTTTATCCTGTGTATGTAAAACTTTCCATATAGCTCATCAAAAAAATTATCATCCGGGTTTTCATTCTTGGGATCAGAATTACTTAGCATAAGCAAAGCGCCTGTATTATTTGTCTCTGCGTAAAAATGTGCAAGTTGTACCTGAGCCTTATCTGTAAAGTCAAACTTGCTATAAGATGTAAAGCTGGATGTAACATTAAGTGGCCTATACGGAGGATCAAAGTAAATGAAGCTATCTCTGTCAGCATATTTGATACTTTCCCTATAGTCACCAGCAAATATATGTACTTTCTGAAGCAAAGAACTCACAGCATACAAGTTATTCTCATCACAAATAGTCGGATTTTTATAAGCCCCAGCCGGCACATTGAAATGTCCTGCACGATTGACACGGTAAAGCCCGTTAAAACAAGTTCGGTTCAGAAAAATAAACTGTGCTGCACGTTCAATATCTGGCTGGTTCTTTTTAAGGGTACGTGAATTGTATGCTTTTCTTACTTCATAATACATCTCTTTGCGGGCATCTTTACTTAATTTCAAATATCTATACTCCAAACCAGAAAGGCATTCAACCAGAGAATTCACATTATGCTTAACTACAACATAAATATTTATTAAGTCTTCATTGATATCAAATATATAAGCTTCTTCAATTTTATATTTCTGAATAATCTCAAACATAACTGCTCCGCCACCTATAAAAGGCTCAATATAACGCCTTATACGGCCTTCACAGAGCGCCCTGGGGTAATAACTTTCAAAAGTGCCCTTTCCCACCTGCCCATTTCACGAAAGGTTTTGCACAATCATTCAAGCTAAAGTTAACTTCAAATTCCAATCTGTTATATCCCTTCAGACATTCCATAGTTTTATTTCCCCATAAATTATATCATAAATACACTTTGAATACGTCTGCTGTTACTTTTAAAACACCTTAAATCAATTATTGTTCATACAAAAGGCTTGATAAGAATCAGCCTTATACTTTAAATATCGACACAAGCTCTAAAAGCCTGCCGGCACTTTTATTAACATCATTGGTTTTTTGCAGTACTTCGTTTGTCCTCTTGACTATAACGGCAGCTTCGCTGGATAAGTCCGAAGTTTCACTTGCCCCCTCTTCTGAAGCAACTGCCACATCATTAATAGCTTTTGTCATAACCTGTATGGAGGCATATAATTGTTCTGTCGTAGCACTTAGATTTGAAACCATGTCATTGAGCAGTTGGGCGTCATTATTATATTGCTCTCCTGTTACAGCAAGCATATCATAATCCTTTACAACCTTATCCTCTAAAAATCCAAGAACCTGTTCGGCGCTGTCGGCAAGGATTTGCACCGACTCTATTATCATTTTTGTTACTTCTATAATCTCATTGACGGTTTCTTTTGAATTTTTAGCCAAGTTCTTTATTTCCCCGGCTACAACAGCAAAGCCTGTTCCTGCACTTCCTGCATGGGAAGCTTCAATTTCTGCGTTCAGTGCAAGCAGATTTGTCTTTGAAGATATATCTAATATTGCATCAGATAATACTTGTATCCTTTCTACAGCTTTTGATTGCTCTATAGCATTTCTCAGTTTTACTGCAACATCCTGGCGGATTTCATGTGCTCTCTTTTGAGAATCAATTGCAGTGGCTTTGAGTTTCTCAGCTCTGTGGCTTACTTCGCCGGCTGTTTCGGCACTATGCTGAGTTTCATTGGCTATTGAATCAATAGCCGACTCAATTTCACTGGATGTGGCATTCATTTCTTCTGTTGCAGCATAATTATCACCCATTTTTAATGATAGTTTATCTATGATACCAGACATGATATTTATTTCAGTAGTTAGTGCAGACATGTTCTCATCAACATTTTTAATTGCTTCGCCCACGCTGTTAGCTTCTTCAATTACATTACGTATTATCTTTGAAACCTTTACATTAATATTATCAAAAGACCTGGCCAAATCACCGATTTCATCTCGCCTTTTGGTATATTTTTCTTTCATGGCCCTTGAAAAATCCCCATTAGACATTATATTGCATTCGTTCGACAGATGAGTTATAGGAGTGGAAATGCCTTTTCCCATAAAATATGCTATCATAAATCCTGCCAGTAGAAATATAGAGGATATAGTTATAAAAGTCCGTCTCATTTCTGTCAGTCCTGATAACATTTCCTCCTTATCAACCGAAACAGCAATAGACCAGCCAAACTTTTCAAACGGTGCGTATCCTGCAGCTTTAGAAACTCCGTGATATTTGTAATCTCCAAAGCCGGTTTTGCCTTCCGTCATTTGCCTTTGTACGTCGATAAACCCCTCAAATCCTACTTTTTGGGCTACGTTTCCTGCAGCAGCCGATTGAGAAGTAGTATTTTTCTCAATATTATCCTCATTTTCAATTGTAGCCGAAGTAACCGCATCAGGTGTTCCGGAGGTAACGGTTGCTGAAGATAATGCATCGGCTTCATCAGCGTCATCAGATGCAGCAGAATCCTTTGATCTGGCAGTTCTTATTACTTCCAGCAGAAGGTTTGTATCTGCATGAGCAATGGTTCTTCCCTGACTGTTTATAATAAAAGCCTCCCCAGTCTCACCAAACTTGATTCTGCCTGCGAATTCACTCAACTCCAGGCCATCTCTGACAGCCATTAATGCACCTGCTATTTCACCATTTATTTTTACAGGAACGGCATATGTCATGATAATACCTGTTCCTTCACTATCCAGCACAGGCTCTGTAACAACTTCTTCTCCGGACATGACTTTATTAAAGATTGGATTATTGCTTAAATCTATGGTTGTACCGTCGTTTAATAAAGCCCTTCCATTTTTATTGACCAATATCATTTGTCTGTGTCCTGATCTTATTACTTCATCCGACATGATATCCCTTATTGTTGAAATATCTGCATCCGGCTTGTTTAATTGAGCCATATTGTCTAATGATGCTATAATATTCAATGTGTTGAGCTGGTTTTGTATTGCATAGTCTATAGTTATTGATGCTTCCACGGCGACTTTTGGCATAGTTTCTTCCAAAACGCCTACCAGTGAATTATGGGAAGTTATGTATGCTATCAGTCCTAAGCCGAAACATATAAAAAACACCAGTACTCCAAATAAAGCAGTAATTCTTGTGCTAATTTTTTTCATATCTCTCCAACCCAGTAGAAAATTTTAGACTGACAAACCCCGGCACCTTGTCGTACCTTGTCAATTTAAGTCGAATTGTATCAAATTTTGGATTGATAATCAACAATCAACTCAATAACCATGAAGGACATCTTCCATCCCAGACTCCAAAGTTGCAACACAATTTCGTCCCTTAGCTTTTGCCTTGTACAGGGCAGCATCTGCCATTTTTAAAGTATCTTCAATATCGTTGATATCATCAGTGTTGCCACGGATTGCTGTCACTCCAATACTTACAGTAATGTTAATTTCACTCTTCCCGTATATTACTTTGCTCTTGGCTACAGCTTCCCGAAACTGTTCCGCCTTCTTTTTTGCCTCCTCCAAAGAAGCATTCTTTAAAACCACTGCAAATTCTTCTCCACCTATACGCCCTGCAATATCGGTTTTCCGGAAACTTCTCATTATAATGCTTCCCATTTCACGAATCATTTCATCTCCTGCCACATGTCCGTAGGTATCGTTGATGGTC
>CAZPMC010000010.1:0-54716 GCA_964587755.1 uncultured Oscillospiraceae bacterium | reverse complement strand
GAAGAAAGCATTGAACAGATGCATGAATTGTCTTTTGGTGAATTGAGCGCTTTGTGTTCAAATCTTTCAAAGGGATGTGAAAAACAATACCGGAGTGAAGAGGCCGAGCTTTTTGGTAAATTGTCAGAATATTTTAAAAGCAAGGTAAAGCCGATTGAGGATAGCAGTTTTCAAATGTTGATATCACTGATTCAAAAAGATCTGGAATCAGGTTACCCACAGGCAAATAAACAAGCAGCCAGTGCTTCTGACAGAGGGGCTCTAAGAGCATTGACATGGAACGAGAAGGTGAGCAAAATATTGAGTTCCCTGCTGGCGAGATTTGAAAAACAAGGGACATCAATTATTGAAAGCACAAATGTCTTTGTTTGTGAAATTTGCGGATTTATATACGTAGGAGATTTGGCGCCTGATATATGTCCGGTGTGTAAAGTCCCAAAGCTTAAGATTGCACAGGTTCAAAGGAGGGTAGTATAATGCATGCTGTCAGAAATATAAGATTGTGTACAAAGGACTGTCTGTGTCTATATGTATGTCCTACAGGTGCGACAGATACAGAGACGGGACAGATTGATGCATCTAAATGTCTTGAAGGTTGTCGGGCTTGCGTTGATGCATGTCCATCTCATGCTATTTCATTAGTCCCTGATGAGTATCCTCCTCAGCAGGAAAAAACCGAAAGTGTTAAAAACGCTTTATTCTCATTAGCAAAAAGCAAAGTATGGCAGGAAAGAATTGCTCAGCAGATAGCCGAGAATACGGATAATCCAATAGAGGCTCAGCTAGCAGACGTGCTGAAACAATCAAACCGCATTATGGCGGAGGATCTATTAAGAGAAGCGGGCTATATGCTGCCACAAAGTGAAAATGTGACTGATTTTCTTAAATCTCTGTTGGGAGTTGAACAACCATCAGACTTTCCGAAAGATGTTGTTAACAGATTAATTGATATTTTAAATAAAAAATCTAAAATTCAGGAGGTAGTAAAAATGGTTAAGTATCGTTGTTCAGTATGTGGTTATATTCACGAGGGTGAATTAACGCAAGATTTCAAATGTCCAAAATGTAAGCAGCCCGCATCTGCGTTTGTAAAGGTTGAAGAAAAATCAGCCGAAGCAAACAAATATACAGGTACAAAGACTGAAAAGAATCTGATGGAAGCTTTTGCCGGTGAAAGCCAGGCTAGAAATAAATATACATATTTTGCTGAAATCGCAAAAAGGGAAGGTTACGAACAGCTTGCAGAGATTTTTCTAAAGACTGCTCGAAATGAGCAGGAGCATGCCCGCATATGGTTTGAAGAGCTTGGCAATCTAGGAGGCACAGCAGAAAATCTTTTGCATGCAGCCGAGGGTGAAAACTACGAATGGACTGATATGTACGATCGTTTCGCAAAGGATGCGGAAGCAGAAGGTTTTACAGACTTAGCTGCCCGTTTCCGCAGAGTTGCTGCTATAGAAAAAGCCCATGAAGAACGCTATCGTGCATTACTAAAGAATGTGGAAATGCAGCAGGTGTTCGAGAAGAGTGAGGAGATAATGTGGGAGTGCCGTATTTGCGGACACCTTGTAATCGGGAAAAAGGCGCCTCAGGTATGTCCGGTATGCAAATATTCCCAATCATATTTTGAGGTAAGGGCAGAAAACTATTAAATGTCGGATAAAAACTGTAAAAAATTAAGCTGCTAAAGGGAAGGTAAGTTAAGCAAATACAATTATCCAGTTCGTCAAAGAGGACTGAAGCAAGGGGGATGATTCTTTTCGCACTACTTCAAAGCGAAGTTAAGCAAAAGAACTGTCCCTCTTTCCTTGTGAAAGATTGCTAAATTATTGACAATCTAGAGATATTTCTTTATAATAAACGATAATAGGGGGAATTTGGGCTTCTTTTGGAAATCCGATTTTTTAGGGTGGATATCTATAAATTGGTTCTACCCTTTTTATATGTAGAACATTCAAGAAATAATCTGAAAAGGAGATGAAGTAGGGATGAAAGTACACATTACAGAAACAGTACTACGTGATGCCAATCAATCGCTCGTTGCAACTAGGATGCCGTTTTCTGATTTCGAAGGAGTTTTGGAATCTTTAGATAAAGCAGGCTACTATTCCCTCGAGTGTTGGGGTGGCGCAACTTTCGATTCGTGTCTTAGATATCTGAGCGAGGACCCCTGGGAGAGACTCGAAAAGATAAGAGCAAAGGTAAAAAATACAAAGCTCCAGATGCTTTTAAGGGGCCAAAACATATTAGGCTATAAGCATTATCCTGATGATGTGGTAAGAAAGTTTGTAGCTCAGGCTGCAAGCTGTGGCATGGATATATTCAGGATATTTGACGCTTTGAATGACTTTAGGAACATCGAAGTGGCCGTTGATGAGACACTCAAGCAAAAAGCTCATGCCCAGGGCTGCATTTGTTATACAACAAGTCCGATACACAATCTTGAAAATTATGCCAAGCTAGTAAAGCAGTTGGAGGAAATGGGCGTCAATTCCATCTGCATTAAGGATATGGCTGGAATTATGGGACCGCAGGAGGCTTATGACCTTATAAAGACTATAAAAGAAACTGTTAAACTACCTGTTTTCCTGCATACTCATTCTACTACAGGACTGGGTCCTATTACTCAAATAAAAGCAATTGAGGCAGGATGCGACGGCATTGACTGCGCTATATCATCCTTCTCAGGCGGGACATCCCAGCCTTCAACAGAAACTATGAACTATGCGCTTAAACAGATGGGCTATACCACTGGTTTGAACGATAGTGTCCTTAAAGAAATAAATGACTTCTATAAACCGATAAAAGCAAAATATGCTGAATCAGGTTTGCTTGATGCCTTTGTTATGGGAACTGAAACCGATGCCCTTGTTTATCAGATTCCGGGCGGGATGCTTTCAAATCTTATAGCACAGCTAAAGGCACAAAACGCAATTGACAGGCTTAACGAGGTTCTGGCTGAAACACCGAAGGTAAGGGCAGATCTCGGGTATCCCCCGCTGGTTACACCAATGAGTCAGATGGTTGGCGTTCAAGCGGTTTCTAATGTTCTGGCAGGAGAAAGATATAAAAATGTATCTAATGAAATAAAGGCTTATCTTAGGGGAGAATACGGAAAATCACCTGGGGAGATAAATCCTGAGCTTGTAAAGAAGGTCCTGGGAGACGAAAAACCAATTAGCACAAGGTTTGCAGACACTCTTGAGCCGGCTTTTGATAAGACAAAAGAGCAATTAAAGGGTGTTGCAAGAAGTGACAAGGATGTACTATCTTACATTGCATTCCCAACAATAGCAGAGAAGTTCTTTAGGGAAAGAGAAGAAAGAGAAGTCACAAAGGTAAGCTATACGATAGTTAAAAAGTAAAGGATGGTGCAAATATGTCATTTTTTGATAGTTTGGGTGTTGCCTTATTTATGCTGAGTTTGGTTTTTGTGGTGCTTGTTATTTTGTATTTTGCAGTTACGATAGTATCGACAGCGTTGAGAATTAAAAGCGGCAAAAAGGCAGCAAAAGGTGATGCGGAAGTATTAACAGGAAACACAGAAAGCAATACTGATTTGAATGTAGTTTATGCTTCCA
Source organism: uncultured Oscillospiraceae bacterium (assembly GCA_964587755.1). Classification (GTDB taxonomy): domain Bacteria; phylum Bacillota; class Clostridia; order Acetivibrionales; family DTU013; genus CAZPMC01. Next base: position 51,135 of record CAZPMC010000010.1, on the reverse strand, counting down.
CAGGTGAAGTAAAGCTAAGAGATGTGGATGAGAAAACAGCGGCAATGATAATGGCAATTGTAAGTCATGAGTCAAACATTCCCCTTTCAGAGCTGTGCTTCAAATCGATTAAAGCTATTGACTAATTAAAATCAGATAAAGCGGAGGTTTTGATATGATATATGAAGTAACAATTAATAATAAAAAATATGAGGTAGAAGTTGAAAAGGGACAAGCAGCAGTTTTATCGGTAAAAGATGTACCCATCCAGCCGGCGGCACCTCAGGCAGCTCCAAAGGCTGTACCTGCAGCACCAGTTGCGGCTCCTGCAGCAGCACCTGTTAGTGGCGAAGCAATTAACGCTCCGATGCCGGGCACAATTCTCGATATAAAGGTAAGCGCAGGCTCAAGTGTGAAAAAGGGAGATGTGCTCTTTATTCTTGAGGCAATGAAAATGGAAAATGAAATATCAGCATCAAGAGACGGAGTAGTAGCCCAAATACAGACAGCAAAAGGTTCAACTGTGAACACAGGGGATCTTCTTGCGGTTTTGCAATAGAGAGGTGACATCAAATGTTTATTGAGGCGATTAAAACCATATTTGCGGATTCGGGCTTTGCTGCGATTACCTGGCAGCAGATTGTCATGCTAGGTGTTGCATGCGTCCTTGTGTATCTTGCAATTGTAAAAAAATTTGAACCTTTGTTGTTATTGCCTATCGCTTTTGGTATGCTTCTTGCTAATTTACCTTTGGCAGGTCTTATGGAAGGACCAAAGGAAGGTTCTACTGAACCGGGAGGATTATTATATTACCTGTATCAGGGTGTTAAGCTAGGCATATACCCGTCTCTTATTTTCCTCGGAATCGGGGCAATGACGGATTTCGGGCCGTTGATTGCCAGACCCAGCAGCCTTCTTATGGGTGCTGGTGCCCAGTTTGGGATAAGTATAGCATTTATTGTGGCTGTACTTCTTGGTTTTCTTCCAAATGAAGCAGCTTCCATTTCGATTATAGGAGGAGCAGACGGACCGACAGCCATTTATCTTACAACACGGCTTGCGCCTGATTTATTGCCGGCAATAGCCATTGCTGCTTATTCTTATATGGCATTGATACCTCTTATTCAGCCTCCGATTATGCGTGCGCTGACAACGAAAAAGGAAAGAGAAATAAAGATGGTTCAACTCAGAGAGGTTTCAAAGCTCGAGAAAATTGTTTTCCCAATAGCAGTTTCAGTATTTTGCATACTGCTTCTTCCATCAGTTGCTCCTTTAATAGGAATGCTGATGCTGGGGAATTTGTTCAAAGAATCTGGAGTTGTGGGCAGGCTTTCTGACACGGCTCAAAATGCACTAATAAATATTGTAACAATTTTTCTCGGTGTTACAGTAGGTGCAACTGCTAATGCAGAAAGATTCCTGCAGCCACAGACACTTATGATAATCGGTCTTGGATTGTTTGCTTTTATATTCAGCACTGTTGGAGGTTTGCTGATAGGTAAGCTGATGTGCTGGATTTCCGGCGGCAAGATAAATCCGTTAATTGGCTCTGCAGGTGTTTCTGCTGTTCCAATGGCAGCCAGGGTATCCCAGGTGGAAGGGCAGAAAGCAAATCCTTCAAATTATCTGTTAATGCATGCCATGGGACCGAATGTGGCAGGTGTTATCGGCTCTGCTGTCGCAGCGGGAATTCTACTGGCACTGTTTGGATAGGATTATGATAAAAAATGGCTCTACGTCAAATTTTGGGGTGGGGCTCAAGCAAAATGAAGTTTAGATTAATCTAGTGGATGGCCTTAATGGTTGTCCGCTAGATTCATTTTATGCCTAACAGGCATTAAGAGAGACCGTTCTTTAGAAAGAACCGTCCCTCTTTCTGAATTTATATCACCAGACGGGGGAAATATATAAATAAATTGAGAATTTTTAGATTTACAGCTGACATAGGAGTGTTAAAATATTAACAGGTAAAAAAGTAAGGAGATGCCATATGGATAAGGTAAAAAAATATGAAGTAGTTGATAACGTTGAAAAGCTAATAGCAGCACTTGATAGAATAAAAGCAGCGCAGAAGATCTTTTCATCATATACACAGGAGCAGGTAGATAAGATTTTCTTTGCTGCTGCTTCGGCTGCAAATAAAATGAGAATACCTCTTGCTAAAATGGCTGTTGAAGAGAGCGGAATGGGAGTAGTCGAGGACAAGGTCATAAAAAATCATTACGCGGCAGAGTATGTATATAATGCATATAAGGATACTAAAACCTGTGGTGTTATAGAGGAAGATAAGGTATTTGGCATAAAAAAGATAGCTGAGCCTGTTGGAGTTATTGCAGCTATTATACCCACAACGAATCCGACCTCTACAGCCATATTTAAGACCTTAATTGCTCTAAAAACTAGAAATGGCATTATTATAAGCCCCCATCCCAGAGCGAAAAGCTGTACGATTGCCGCGGCTAAAGTTATATTAGTAGCAGCAGTTGCTGCAGGGGCTCCCGAGGGAATCATAGGCTGGATTGATATCCCCAGCCTGGAAATGACAAATCTTGTAATGAAGGAAGCGGATATTATTCTCGCAACAGGTGGCCATGGTATGGTAAAAGCTGCATATTCAAGCGGAAAGCCTGCAATTGGAGTTGGACCGGGCAATACACCTGTAATAATTGATGATTCTGCAGACATCCTTTTAGCAGTTAATTCTATTATTCATTCAAAGGTATTTGATAATGGAATGATTTGTGCATCGGAGCAATCTATCATTGCTTTAGATAAGGTGTATGAAAAGGTAAAGCAAGAATTTGCTGCAAGAGGCTGTTACATTCTTAACCCAATAGAAACAGAAAAGATTAGAAAAACGATAATTATCAACGGCTCGCTAAATGCAAAAATCGTCGGGCAAAGTGCTTGTACCGTAGCCTCTCTTGCAGGAATATCAGTGCCTGATACAACGAAAATACTTATTGGCGAGGTGGAAAGTGTTGAGCTTTCAGAGGAATTTGCCCATGAGAAATTGTCTCCCGTACTTGCACTATATCGTGCAAAGGGATTTAAGGATGCGTTGAATAAGGCTGAACGTTTGATTGCTGACGGAGGTTATGGACATACAGCCTCTGTATACATTAATACTGAGACAGAAGCAGATAAAATGAATGAGTTTTCTCAGAGAATGAAAACCTGCCGTATTCTGGTGAACACCCCGTCATCCCATGGTGGAATCGGAGACTTGTACAATTTCAAGCTGGCACCTTCTCTTACTCTTGGCTGTGGCTCATGGGGCAATAACTCAGTGAGCGATAATGTGGGTGTAAAGCACCTTCTGAATATCAAAACCGTTGCTGAAAGGAGAGAAAACATGCTGTGGTTCAGAACTCCTGAAAAGGTTTATATCAAAAAAGGCTGCCTTCCTATAGCACTTGACGAACTAAAAGCTGTTTTGAACAAGAAAAGAGCGTTTATTGTAACAGATAAATTCCTGTATAAAAACGGGTATACTAAGACTATAGCTGATAAGCTGGATGAGATGGGTATTAACCATACTACATTTTATAATATTGAACCTGATCCTACACTGGCCTCTGCTATAGTGGGAGCTGAGCAAATGAGAATGTTTGAGCCTGATACTATCATTGCTGTTGGAGGAGGCTCTCCAATGGATGCTGCAAAGATAATGTGGGTCCTGTACGAGCACCCCGATGTAGATTTCATGGATATGGCAATGCGTTTCATGGACATTCGGAAAAGGGTTTATACCTTCCCCAGGATGGGGGAAAAGGCATACTTCGTTGCTATCCCTACCACAGCAGGAACAGGCTCAGAGGTTACACCCTTTGCGGTTATAACAGATGAAAAAACGGGGGTTAAATATCCTCTTGCCGATTATGAGCTTATGCCTAATATGGCTATTGTTGATGCAAATATGATGATGGATGCGCCAAAGGGGTTGACAGCAGTCTCCGGAATTGATGCACTAACCCATGCACTGGAGGCATATGTATCCATGCTTGCAACAGACTACACTGACAGTTTGGCATTAGGCGCGCTGAAAATTATTTTTGAGTATCTGCCTCGGGCATATAATGATGGGTGCAATGACCCGCTTGCTCGTGAAAAGATGGCAAATGCCGCGACAATGGCAGGCATGTCATTTGCAAATGCGTTTCTCGGAGCTTGCCATTCTATGGCTCATAAGCTTGGCTCCTTCTACAGTCTGCCCCATGGAATCAGCAACGCCCTTATGATTAACGAAGTAATACGCTTTAATGCAGCCTCTGCACCAACCAAAATGGGAACCTTTCCACAATATGAACACCCCAATACCCTATTACGGTATGCTGAAATTGCAGATTATCTTGGATTTAGGGGCAAAAATGAAAGTGAAAAGCTGGAAAGCCTTATAAAAGCGATTGACGAGTTAAAAGAAAAGGTTGGTATAAAAAGAACCATAAAGGATTATGGTGTTGATGAACAAGCTTTTCTTGAACGCCTCGATGAAATGGTGGAACAGGCCTTCGATGACCAGTGCACCGGTGCCAATCCCCGCTATCCGCTGTTGAGTGAGATTAAACAGATGTATATGAATGCTTACTATGGTAAATAGGGAGGAGAATAAAATGAAATTGGACAAAGTCATTGCTGTAAGAGCAAATAAAACGGTTTATCGTGACGGTGACAAAGCAATCAAGGTTTTTGATGAGGGCTATCGGAAATCTGATGTTCTTAACGAAGCCTTAAACCATGCTCGTGTAGAAGAAACCGGGCTGAGTGTTCCAGAAATAATCGAGGTTACAAAAATAGAGGGCAAGTGGGCAATAGTTTTAGAGTTTATTGAGGGGGATAATCTGGCAGAGCTAATGAAGCGAAATCCTCATAAGCGTGATGAATATTTGAATCTGTTAGTGGATTTGCAGATGGAAATGTTCTCAAAGAAGGCTCCTCAGCTGAATAAGCTTAAGGATAAAATGCACAGAAAGATATCTGAGTCAAAGCTTGATGCCACTACCCGTTATGATTTGCATACACGCCTTGAGGGAATGCCAAAGCATGATAAGCTCTGTCACGGAGACTTTAATCCAAGCAATATAATAATCACTAAAGAAGGAAAGCCTTATATTCTTGACTGGTCACACGCCACCCAGGGAAATGCCTCTGCAGATGTAGCAAGAACATATCTGCTTTTCCATCTGGGTGATGATATTGATACTGCTAATAAGTATATTCATCTGTACTGTAAAAAAAGCGATACTGCAATGCAATATGTTCAAAAATGGCTGCCAATTGTTGCAGCCTCGCAGTCGGTGAAGGGAAAGCCTGAGGAACGTGATTTCCTGCTTTCCTGGGTTGATGTGGTTGACTACGAATGAGATCAATAAAGCATTAAGTTTTTTTAAAGGCGCAGGTCTGCCGGAGAGAGCGAGTCTGTGCCTGTAATACGTCAGCAAAGAAAAAAAGAGAAGGGGAGAGTTCTTCCTGCCTTGAAGCAGAAAGGCGGGTCCTTTTTTCCTAATTTCATTTCTTGAAGAACCGTCCCCGTGTTAATTGAAGAACCGTCCCCGTGTTAAAAACGATCCTTTATTATCTTCTCCACTGTATTCACATCATTGTTTCTATCCAATGGATTAAGGGCGGGGCCTTCTACTACATCACCCTCATATGAGAACCTTGAGCCATGACAAGGACAATCCCATGTTTTTTCGGCAGAATTCCACATAAGCTCGCACCCCATGTGTGTGCAAGTGGTATTTACTATGTGAACAGTGCCGTTATTATCCTTATATGCACCTGCTCTTTCACCGTCAGCCTCAATAACTCTTCCCTCTCCTGGTGAGAGCTCGACATCATCAGGCAGTGAAGTCAGTTTTCCCTTTATCAGTTCCTTGGCAACATTTAAATTTTCCACAACGAAGGTTTTTGCCGAGGCAGCTATTGTTTGCCGGGAAGGGTTGTAAACGTCCTGCCATGGACTTGTGCCCTCTATTATCAAGTCCCGAATAATCATTGATGCGACTGTTGAGTTAGTCATTCCCCATTTTCCAAAGCCTGTAGCAATATACATATTAGGCGTATCAGATTTAAAATGGCCTATATAAGGTATATTGTCCAATGTCATGCAATCCTGTGTAGACCACCGGTAAGGTATATCTAAAACACTAAAGTTTTCGTTGGCGTAATCCACCAGTGCCTCATAGTGCTTGATGGTATCTTCGCCCTGACCGGTTTTATGATGTTCCCCGCCGACAATTATGAGTTCACCATCATCTGTATTTTGGCTCCGAAGTGAACGGCCGGGCTCTTCCGCAGTTATATACATTCCGCCAGGATACTTTTCTTTTGCTTTTATTCCAAGAACATAAGAACGGTCAGTCCACAACCTGGAGAAATATAACCCGGCTTTATTATAGCAAGGATAGTGTGAGGCAATAATAAGCTTTTCACAAGCTAACCTTCTGCCTTTGTCTGTGATGACAACATACTTATTATTATTGTCTTCAATATCAACAACTCTGCTGTTTTCAAATATTTGACAGCCCTTTTTGGAAATATTTCCTGCAAGCTTTAATAAATATTTCAGTGGATGGAACTGTGCTTGATTATCAAAGCGGACTGCTGCTTTAATTTCAAAAGGAAGAGGTATTTCCTCCAGGTAGGAAGCTTTTATTCCAAGTGAAGAAGCTAAATTTGCCTCCTCGAGGATTTTATCAGCGTACCCGTCACGATAGGTAAAAACATAGGCTGATTGCTCTACAAAATCACATTCTATTTCATTTTCTTTTACCGTTTTTTCAATGAACTTAATAGCAGTTTCGTTTGCATCGGCATATTGGGTTGCAAACTCCTCGCTTAATTTGCTTTTTATTTTGCTGTAAATCAGCCCATGCTGAGAAGTGATCTTTGCGGTTGTATGACCGGTGGTACCTTGAAGAATACGGTCCGCTTCAATTACTGCAACCTTCAATCCTTCGTTGATAAGCATATAAGCTGTTGATATACCGACAAAACCACCACCGATAATTACTATATCAACCTTTTTATCCTCATCCAAAGACGGATAATCAGTCCTATTGGTGGAAGCTATCCAATAGGATTCTGGCGGTGTTTTAAAATTTTTAGAATTGTTTATATTCATATTTCCTCCGAAATTTATAATAAAGTAAGCAATAATTATCTTTTGCTTATTTATGACCAATTATCCACAAACAACAAACACTCATTGTAAAATTTAAAAATTTCTTCACAGAACCATATTATAGTGATATTATTATAATATCAATATTATATTAAGGGGGGTTTTATATGAAGGAAAACTACTCAAAAGAGATTGAGTTTAAGGCAAGAAATGGCATGGGTATGCTCATATTATGTATTTTTCTTACGCTGGCGGGCTTTGCCGCAATTATTGCTGGGGCTATACTTCTTGAAAATGGCATTAATAATGTATTAGGTACAATTTTGCTTATACTAGGTATCCTTTACTCATGTGTTTGCTGGATACCGTTCATGGGGCTTAAAATTCTCAAACCTAAAGAAGCACTTGTTTTAACGCTGTTTGGAAAATACATAGGGACCCTCAAGGGAGAAGGCTTTTTCTATGTCAATCCCTTTGTTTCTGCAGTTAACCCCGCTTCAGTCCGAGGAGCTGCAACTGCTACGGAAGATCAGAATCCTGTTACACAGTTGAATAAACAAACAGGCAATGTAACTGTGAATATCCCCTCCAAAATAATTTCCCTCAAGACGATGACTCTTAACAACAATAAGCAGAAGATAAATGACCGGCTTGGGAATCCTGTCGAAATAGGAATTGTTGTTATATGGCGTGTAGTAAATACAGCAAAGGCCGTGTTTAATGTCGATAATTATAAGGCTTACCTCTCAATTCAATGCGATTCGGCTCTTAGAAATATTGCCAGGATGTATCCTTATGATGTGTCTGAGGAAGGAGAAGAGGTGACACTCAGGGGAAGCAGCCAGGAGGTGGCGGAAAAGCTCAAGGATGAGATTCAGTCCCGTGTTGAGATAGCAGGACTTGAAATAATTGAAGCCAGAATTACTCATCTTGCTTATGCTCCCGAGATTGCTGCTGCTATGCTTCAAAGACAGCAGGCATCCGCAATTATTGATGCCAGAAAGATGATAGTAGACGGAGCAGTTGGCATGGTTGAAATGGCACTCAACAAGCTTAGCGAGAATGATATTGTACAGTTGGATGATGAAAGAAAGGCCGCTATGGTTAGTAATCTTCTTGTTGTTCTTTGCGGCAATAAGGATGCACAGCCGGTTGTAAACAGCGGGTCAATATACTGATATCTATGGATAAAAAGAATGAAAAGGAAAAGAAGCAAATACTGCTCAGATTGTCACCATCTCTTTGGAAAGAGCTTGCAGTATGGGCTGAGGATGATTTCCGCTCTATAAACTCACAGATTGAATACCTTCTTACAGAATGTGTGAGGCAGCGCAGGAGAGGGTCAAAGGAACCACAAAAATAAACTAATGCTTCAGCTCATGAAAATGTTGTTTAAAGCTGCGATAAAATGGGGTAATGGTATAGTAACTTATGATATTACAAATAGAGAGGTGCAACGCAGTGCTTAAAATTTTCAAAAGAAAATCATGTAGTGAAGCTGTATCTGTTTTGAATTATGTAGAGGAGAAGCTAAAGGGAAAAGAACTGGAAGAGCCAAGGGCTAAACATCCTTTCCACATAAGGGTGCTGGAGTACTTCAATAAGCTGTTTTCTAACGAAAAACAAATGTCGGATTCGGCAAAAAAGCTGTTGGATGTAAATGCGTCACTTAGCGATTTTGATGTTAAGATGGCAGATATGTCCTATAAGTTGATCGATTTTGCAAACGATTTGGCGCTGCTTAGCGAATCAAACCTTGCGGTGGTGGAGCAAACAACAGCAAGTATGACTGAAGTAAACAATTCAATTGCACAAACCACCGACACTCTTCTTGAATTAACTGAGACATCTGAGGCGCTTTTGGATAAAAATAATGAGAGCCTTGTCCAGTTGAAAGAAATAAATGAGCTTAAAGAGGATGTTTTAAACGCTGCAGATGTTATGAACAAGCAAATCGATGAGCTTGTGGAATTGGCGAAAAAGGTAAGTGAAATAGTAGATGGTGTCGGAGAGATTGCCGATCAAACAAATATGCTGGCGCTAAATGCATCTATTGAAGCGGCAAGAGCAGGGGAGCATGGTAAAGGCTTTGCCGTGGTTGCTGATGAAGTCAGGATACTCGCAGATGATACAAAAAGAAATCTTGAGGGAATAAGAGGATTTGTGGCAAGTATCCAAGAGGCAGCAGAAGACGGGCAAAGCAGCATGAAAAACACTATTTCGTCCACTCATGAAATGAGCAATAAAATTGATATAGTAAGCAGTACCATGGAAAAGAACGTAGATATGCTGAGGAAGACAATTAGTGATGTGCAGTTCATTAGCGATTCAGCATCGGGTATCAGGGTTGCAACAAATCAAATCAGTCAGGCTATGGAAGCTTCAAGCAGTGATGCTGAGAAGCTTAGTGCCATGACTCATATAATACATGATGATGCGGTAAAAAGCGCCCAGCAGGCAAAGGAAATAGGTTTAGTAGATGACAAGCTTTCCGATGTGGTAAAAGAAATGATGCTTGCTTTACAAGGCAGCACAAATGCAATAAGTAATGATGAGTTTCTGCGAACAATTGGAAAGGCTAAATCTGCACATAAAAAGTGGATGGATACCCTGAAAAGAATCGTAGATGAAATGAAGCTATATCCCTTGCAGACTAACGGAACAAAGTGTGCCTTCGGCCACTTTTATCAGGCTATAACAGTGGACCATCCATCAGTAAAGAATGACTGGGATGAGCTTGGGAAGCTTCATCTACAATTTCATGATGCAGGAGATAAGGTAATAAACGCAGTAAAAGATAAAGCAGCAGAAAATGCCCAGGAGCAGTACAATGGGGCCAGAAAACTGTCTGAAGAGATTTTTGTGTATCTGGATAAAATATCTTCTAAGGTGGAAGAGCAGACTAAGAATGGAATAAATATATTTAATGCAAATTAATTGACGAAAGTGATAAAATCAGAAGAGGAATTAATTTGAGGGTGAAAAATGGATATTAAGCTGTATACATTGATTGGAGTTCTAATACCATTTTTGGGAACTGTGCTTGGTTCTGGCATGGTGTTCCTATTAAAAAATAAGATTCACACAGCTGTAGAGAAATTATTGTTGGGCTTTGCAGCAGGTGTTATGATAGCGGCGTCGGTATGGTCGCTATTAATGCCAGCCTTTGATATGGCAAAAGAACAAGGGATAATTGAATGGCTTCCAGCTTCTATCGGGTTTTTACTTGGGATGGCGTTTTTGCTTGTCCTTGACACTTTCGTTCCGCATTTACATATGGACACAGATGAGCCTGAAGGGGTAAAGTCACAACTAAAAAAATCAACTATGCTTGTTCTGGCTGTAACACTTCACAATTTGCCTGAAGGAATGGCTGTCGGTGTTGTTTTTGCGGGGCTTTTGGCAGGGGAGACAGCCATACCCCTTATGGCTGCACTAACATTATCAATTGGTATTGCGATTCAGAACTTCCCTGAGGGTGCAATTATTTCAATGCCTCTTAAGAGTGTAGGAGTATCAAAGGGAAAATCTTTTATGTATGGTGTGGTATCAGGTATAGTTGAGCCGATAGGCGCAATTCTAACCATTTTGTTATCAAGCCTGGTTGTACCTATTCTGCCGTACTTTTTGGCTTTTGCGGCAGGTGCTATGATTTATGTTGTTGTAGAAGAGCTGATACCGGAAGCACAGGCTGGAGAACATTCAAATATTGGGACCATCGGAGTGGCTTTGGGATTTACACTAATGATGATACTTGATGTTGCACTGGGGTAGAGATGAACAAGGAGATTTGAACGATGAGCTTTAATGGGTTTACAAAAGAGGCGTTGAGCTTTCTTTTTGAAAATAAGATGCGCAATGACAAACAGTGGTATGACAGCCATAAGGATGTTTACAAAAAATATGTTTACAACCCGTTTGTAGATTTGATTGTTGAGCTTACGCCGGCAATTTTGGAAATAGACGATAGAATCATAACGGTTCCCTCAAAAATTATTTCCAGGGTTCGCAGAGACACAAGGTTTACAAAGGATAAGACCCTCTACCGAGACAATGCCTGGATAGTATTTTTAAGAGATAAGTCCAAGATGTCGACTTCACCCTGTTTCTGGTTTGGATTGGGACAGGCAGGCTCAAGCTATGGACTGGGCTATTACAAAGCGCAAGCTTCTGACATGGCCCGTATGAGGCAATTGATAATGGATAATCATCCTGCGTTTTTGGCTGCATTGAATTGTTATGAGTCTCAAGATGAATTTATAATAGGCGGTGAAATGTACAAAAGGAGCAGACATCCTGAAAGTCCGGATAATCTCAAGCTTTGGCTGGACAGAAAAAACATTTACTTTGAATGCGTTCAAAATGATTTTGAACTTGCTTTTTCAAAGGAGCTGACTGACAGATTAAAGAATGGCTTTAAAAAGCTAAAGCCCATTTATAACTTTCTTTTATTGACACAAACGTAAGCATTAAATTATATGAGCATTTTTGCAAGGAAGGCTTTTAATCTGTCGCTTTGAGGATTTGAAAAAATCTCCTGGGGCGTATTTTCCTCGATTATTTTACCCTCGTCCATGAAAATCACACGTGAACCGACTTCCTTTGCAAAGCCCATTTCGTGGGTTACTACAACCATTGTCATCCCTGAACCGGCTAAGGATTTCATTACATCAAGTACTTCCCCGACCATTTCAGGATCCAACGCAGATGTAGGCTCGTCAAAAAGCATTACATCAGGCTTCATACAAAGAGACCTGACAATTGCGATTCGCTGCTTCTGGCCGCCTGATAAAAGGTTTGGATAAGTATAAGCCCTATCGGAAAGGCCTATACGTTCTAAAAGCTTCATGGCTTCTGCCTCGGCATCGGCCGCAGACATTTTTAAAAGCTTAATGGGTGCAAGTGTAAGATTTTTCATAACCGTCATATGGGGAAACAGATTGAACTGCTGAAATACCATGCCCATTTTTCTGCGCTGCAAATTTATATCATTTTTCGGGTCGGTTATGTCAACCCCCTCAAAGTAAATCTTTCCGGAGGTGGGGGGCTCCAACAAATTTAAAGAGCGCAAGAAGGTAGATTTACCAGAGCCTGACGGCCCTATAACAACGACTACCTCACCCTTATATATATCTGCATCTATTCCGTCAAGGGCAACAATATTTCCGAAACGCTTTACTAAGCCTTTGACTTCTATCAGAGGGGCATTTTTAGTGTTCATTACTTCTTAGTCTCCTTTCAAGACGTGTTACTCCTGCGGAGAGCAAGCATACAAGAGCCAAATATATCACCGCTACTGCTATAAGGGGCATAAAAGCATCATATGTGCGGCTTCTTATAATATCTCCCCCTTTAGTTAAATCAGCCAAAGCTATATAACCTGATACCGATGTTTCTTTGAGCAATGTAATAAATTCATTGGCTAATGCAGGAAGAACGTTTTTAAAAGCCTGTGGAATGATAATATACCACATGGTCTGCACATAGTTGAAACCAAGGCTTCTACCGGCTTCAAACTGGCCATTGTCTATGCTCATAATTCCTGAACGGAATATCTCGGCAACGTATGCCCCTGAGTTTATGGAGAAGGCTATGATAGCGACTATTACTTTATCTATGTTAACGGAGGCGAATACCACGAAATAGATAATTAAAAGCTGGAGAACTATTGGTGTCCCGCGTATGACAGTAATATATGCTTTACATATAAAATTCAGAAGCTTAAGCTTTCCGGTCTTTTCGTGGCTTGCGCGGATGACTGCTAAAATGGCACCAATTACAATTCCGAAAAATGTGGCTGCCAGCGCTATTTTGATTGTAACACCTAAGCCGTCCCAAATATATTTCCAGCGATTATCAACAATAAAGTTCAGATGAAATCTATCCAGAAAATCATTAAGGGCTGACTGTAAGCGTAGTAACAAATTGTTAAACACATTTCCTCCATACTAAAGCTGACAAAAACTACGGGGCACAATGCCCCGTAGAATATTGACAACTTTACTTATTTTTTTCTTACAATTATTACTTGGGTCGCTGTTGTGTAAGGCTCTGTGAAGTCGACATTCTTCAGTCTGTCTTCAGTAACAGTCATACCTGCTACACCGATGTCGGCCTTTCCACTTTGAACTGCGGCAATAATGGAATCGAATGCCATATCTTCAACAACAAGCTCTTTGTTTAAAATATCTGCAACAGCTTGTGCAATATCCACATCTATACCTTTTATAACACCATCTTCAATATATTCATAGGGCGGAAAAGTTGCTTCAGTCGCCATAACCAGCTTACCGTTGCTGTAATCGGAATTTGTTGAGGTGTACTGAAAGCTTCCTACTGAATCGGTACCAATATAGTTGCCGATTATTTTATCCAATGTACCGTCGGCCTTAAGTGAGCTGAGAGCTTCATTAATAGATGCGGTCAGCTGGGCATTGTCCTTTGAAACACAAATAGCGTATTCTTCGATTTCAAAAGGCTCATCAAGTATAGTAAGGTCATTATTGTTTTCGACAAACACCTTTGCAGGAGCCTCGTCTATGATTATGCAATCAATCTTACCCTGCTTTAAAGCCTGAACTGCATCTGTAGTCTTGGTATATCGCTCTATGGTAGAGCCTTCTTCCTCATAATCGGATGCATAAATATCACCTGTAGTTCCAAGCTGTACACCGATAGTCTTTCCAGGTAAGTCATCGGCGGAAAACACAGTGTTTTTTGGAACGCCGCTTGTACAAGCCGCAAAGCTAAGTATCAAGGCTGTCACAAGGATTAAGTAAAAAATAGATTTTATAGTTTTCATAAAGATTCCTCCATGCCAAATGAATTTATATTATATCAAATCAAGCTGATGAACCGTATTATAATACAGCTGATTGACATAATCAAGCCCACACTCAAGTATTTATGCATAAAAAACTAAAATTATTACTAAAGACGTGCATTATTATGCAAAATACATGGTGCGGGCTACTATTTAATTATTCGGCAAAAAGAGGAGTGGAAAGGTATCTTTCGCCTGTATCCGGGAATATGACTACGATAGTCTTTCCAACATTCTCAGGACGCTTTGCAAGCTCAGTGGCAGCCCAGAGGGCAGCTCCTGAAGAGATACCAACAAGCAAGCCTTCCGCTTTAGCAAGGTGTCTGCTGGCTGAGAAAGCATCCTCGTTTTTCACAGTTATGACTTCATCATAAACACCTGTGTTTAAAACATCGGGTACAAAGCCTGCGCCGATACCCTGGATTTTATGAGGCCCAGCTGCTCCTTTTGACAGCACAGGTGAATCGTAAGGCTCTACAGCAACAACCTTGATATTTGGGTTTTTTGACTTTAAAAACTCTCCGGCTCCGGTAATGGTGCCTCCAGTACCGATGCCTGAGACAAGAAAGTCAACTGAACCATCTGTGTCCTCCCAAATCTCAGGACCTGTAGTGGCTTTATGAACAGCAGGGTTTGAAGGATTTTCGAACTGTCCGGGAATAAAGGAGCCGGGGATTTGGGAAGCCAGCTCATGTGCCTTTGAAATTGCGCCCTTCATTCCTTTTGCCCCTTCAGTAAGAACCAGCTCAGCCCCGTAAGCCTTGAGGAGGTTTCTTCTCTCCACGCTCATTGTATCAGGCATTGTCAAAATTACACGGTAACCTCTCGCTGCAGCTACAGAAGCAAGCCCTATACCCGTATTTCCGCTGGTAGGCTCTATTATGACCGATCCGGGCTTTAAAACGCCATTTGCCTCGGCATCCTCTATCATAGCTTTTGCAATCCTGTCCTTTACACTGCCAGCGGGGTTGAAATACTCAAGCTTTCCAATGATAGATGCTTTAAGTCCATGTTTACTTTTGTAGTTTGAGAGCATAAGAAGCGGTGTTTTTCCTATTAGATCAGTAACGCTTTCATATATTTTCGTCATAAGGACACCTCCAAAAAATAATCAATTATAATAATACATATATGAATAATATGTGTTAATAATAAATTAAAAGTTTAATAAAGTCAATAGGGTAAGGATAATTATTTCAAAACATATATGAATAGTATGTTACCTATTGACATTTACCTTGGTTTTACATATCATTTAATACATATAATATTAGTATGAAATGAGGATTTTATTATGAGAATATCTGCCAGAGGACGTTATGCCCTGGCCGCTGCAACGATTTTGGCGGAACAGTATGACAGCGGTAAATATATCTCCGTGGTAAATATATCGGACAGGCTTAGCATATCAAAAATATATTTGGAGCAGGTCTTCTCTCTTATAAAAAGAGGAGGTGTAGTTAACTCTGCAAAAGGCGCCCAGGGAGGGTATCAGCTAGCCCGGGAGCCTGAACAGGTGACGGCTTATGAAGTGTTGTCGGCTGTTGAGCTTCCGCTTTTTGAGAGTACTGAGCCGACTGTTAAGGATAAAGCGCCGGAAATAGAAACGGCTTTAAGAGAGAAGGTTTTTGACGTTATTGATGTTGCTGTCAAAGATGTTTTAAATAATACAACATTAAGTGATTTGCTTATGGCGGTTGAGAAGAATATGGCAAGCCAACAGCTTATGTTCTATATATAGTAAAGGAGAGGTAACCATCAGTATGAATAAAGGGTATAGCTTTGATGAAATAATCGATAGAAAAAACACCGGTTCGATAAAATACGATATTGCAATAGAGAAGGGTAAATCTGATGATATTATACCGTTGTGGGTTGCCGATATGGATTTTAAGGCTCCCCCAAGTGTTATTTCCGCACTTTCAAAAAGGATAGAGCATGGAGTGTTTGGTTACTCAGACAGCGGGCAGGATTATTTTAATGTACTTAAAAACTGGTTTTATAAGAGGTTTCAATGGAAGATACAGCCTGAATGGCTTGTAAAGACTCCCGGTATCGTATTTGCAATCTGTAATGCGGTCCGGGCTTTGACGCATATAGGAGATTCGGTTATAATCCAGCAGCCTGTCTACCCGCCTTTTTCATGGTCTGTTCAGGTCAATGACAGAAGGCTTGTAGTAAATGAGCTTATTTACTCAAATGGGAAGTATTCTATAGATTTTGAGGACTTTGAAAAAAAGATAATCGAAAATGGTGTAAAGCTTTTTATACTTTGCAGTCCCCACAATCCTGTAGGCAGGGTATGGAAAAGGGAAGAGCTTATCCGTCTCGGAGAGATATGCTTAAAGCATGGTGTTTTGATTTTATCTGATGAGATTCATGGGGATTTTGCTTACGGGGAGAATAAACATACTGTATTTGCGTCGCTAAACGAGGAATTTGCACAAAATACAGTGACATGCACTTCTCCGACTAAAACCTTTAATATTGCCGGAATTCAAATATCCAATATATTTATTTCAAATAATAGCCTGAGAAAGCGTTTTGAAGCGGAAATATACAAAAGCGGCTATAATGAGGCTAATATAATGGGAATGGAAGCTTGCAAGGCAGCTTACTCTGAAGGGTATGAGTGGCTTTTGGAGCTCAGGGAATACCTTACTGGCAATCTTAACTTTGTTAGGGATTTCCTGCACAGGAACATTCCTCAGGTAAAGCTTGTGGAGCCAGAGGGAACATACCTTTTGTGGCTTGATTTTAAAGAATTAGGCCTAAGGGATAATGAGCTTGACGACTTGCTCATAAATAAAGCAAAGCTGCTGCTTGACCCAGGAAAGAAGTTTGGTGACGCAGGTGAGGGATTTCAAAGGGTTAATATAGCATGTCCCAGACAAACCCTGGGCACTGCTCTGTTGCGGCTTTCCGAGGCTATCAAGGCCTGTCAGACATAAACGTAATTTAGGTGCTGTCTGGCAATTTGGGACAGCACATACATGTGCTTGATATCAGTAGGGCTCTTATGACTATAGTGGTGTCGGGGATAAAACCTTGTAATGTGAAGGGGTATATTTTTATCTATTTGTCCAAGCCATTTTGACAGCTCCTCCATTTCCCCGGGGCTGTCATTTTCGTCTGGGATTATAAGGGTTGTAACCTCGGTATGGCAGCTTTTACTGCAAATAGAAATAGTATTTTTTACAGCTTCCAAATCCCCGCCTATTTTTTTGTAAAAGTCTTGTGTAAATGCCTTTAAATCTATATTAACAGCATCAATATAAGGCAAAAGCTCGCAAAGAGGCTTCTCACACACATAGCCGTTAGTGACAAGCACATTTTTAAGATCATTTTTGCGGGCAAGCTTTGCGCAATCCATGATATATTCATAGCTTATAAGGGGCTCGTTATATGTATAGGCAATTCCGATATTGCCATGAGGTACCAACTGAAGAGCTTTCTTAACAAGGACCTGGGGGGTTACGTATACAACATTGCATTCTCCAGCCTTAGACATAGAAATACTATGGTTTTGGCAAAAGGGGCATCTTAAATTGCAGCCGTTGCTTCCCACGGATAAAATCAAGCTGCCCGGCATATACCGGCGAAGAGGCTTTTTTTCTATAGGGTCAAGGGCAATGGCAGTAAGCTTTGCGTAGTTTTTACAGACGATACTGCCGCCAACATTGTGCCTGCTATGGCAAAAACCTGTCTGCCCTTCGTCTAAAATACATTGCCTGGGACATATTCCACATACCGCTCTCAAGTGTGCCTCACCACCTTAAACCTTTCAAGAGTGTATTTTTCATGAGGGCTTATTCCTGCTTTTTGCAATGCTATGGAAATCTGATGCTCCACTGTATCCACCCCTTCAATATTAGGAAGCAGCAATCCCTTTCTATGTCCTTTTGAGACAATTACACCGTATTGCTTAACATCAAGCATTTGAGCAGAGTCGATTGGCTCAGGTGACGAGAGCACATCAACACTGTAAACCAGCTGTGACAATTCATCCTCTCTCACGGGAGGA
Organism: uncultured Oscillospiraceae bacterium; assembly: GCA_964587755.1. GTDB lineage: Bacteria > Bacillota > Clostridia > Acetivibrionales > DTU013 > CAZPMC01. The sequence goes on along the minus strand of CAZPMC010000010.1, from coordinate 33,183 downwards.
AACCTGGGATCCTGTGTTCCGGCGCTGACAGCATTTCTTAATATTTCCTCGCCGATGCAGTCAGTCACAGGTGATATGGTGCCGATACATCCCCTGAGAGCTCCGTGCTTTTTAAGTGAGACAAATACCCCTGCTCTCTCAGAAAGCAATTGGCTACTGAGATTTTCAGGCATAGGAGCCTTTTTGCCCGTTTTTACATAATGCTCCAAAGAATATCTGGCAAGGCGGACATATTCGTCTTCCTTCTCCATAATGGAGGACAGCCGATTAGCCTCAAAATTTAGGAACTGATCAAGAAACTTGCGGTTTTCGTTTTCGTCTGCCGGGATAAAAGATGCAACTGCGTAGCCTACCCCGAAGGTTCCTTCATAGGACAAAAGCTTTGGCTCAACGTTTTTGCCATCGAGGGCACCTGCCATAATGATGAATGAACGCAGCCCACATTCTGCTGCCTTTTCTGTAAATTCAACAGGGAATGTCATAAAACGCATAAAGTCCCCGGAAGCCATGGCTTTAGTAACTTCTTTATCAAATTCAACGCCCTCAATGGCAAAACCATAGGGCCCGGTTTCTGAAACCTTATGGGATAAGTCGCCGCTGGCAATAAAAACAACGTTTCTGCCAAGCCTGTCCGCAGCTTCGGCAATACACATCCCAAGCCTGTAATGCTCATCGAAGGACAGACCAGAAAGACCGATCCGGACAAGCTTGTATTTATCATACTTTTTATTTATGAAACTCAAAGGAATAATCGTACCGTGGTCAAGTGAGGAGTCTTTTTCTCCTAATGTTCCTGCAGGAATATTTGATGCTTGAGCATGGTCTTCCAGTGTAATTACAAATTCCCTGTCATATTGGGCAAAGACTGAGACCTCAGGTACGCCAAACCTTTTAAGGCTACCTTTGGCTGACTTGCCCGGTGATATGTGAAAGTAATCGGCGTACATTATACTGTGGGGCGAAGTTAAAACAATAGTATCAGGTTTAATATCTGCCACTGCTTGCGCTACGGCTTCACAGGCATCAATTGTTTTTTGAATTTTCCTTTCCTCTCCCTGGCCTACCTCAGGCAGAATAATCGGGGGATGAGGCATAATAAAGGCTCCTGATATACTCATGTAAAAGCCTCCTTTTTCATACGATGTATATATTATATCTTAGAAGACGGGATATTAACAGAATGATTGACGCGAAAGATAATTAATGGTATTCTTTTAGTAATCTAGTAAATTAGTAATCCACTAGATTACTAGACTGCAAACTTTATGATTGAAATAAAACATACATTAGGGAGGAAGTTCAATGAAAATACCAGCAACACTTAAGCACAAGCCTGTAATTGTATCGGATAACTACGAGAATATTGACGGAAGGAAGGCCTACAGATCAGATGCAAAAGGACTTTCTTTAGGTCTTGCACAGTGGAATGACAGGGGCAAGCTTGATATTTCGGCAAAAATATGGAGGCACACAGGAGAGAAATGGTCAAGACAGTCCGAGGAGATGCCCATACACCGGGTTCTTGACCTTGCGATTTTTATATGCAGAAGCACTTTGTATTTTCGTGAGGCATACAGATATCCAAAGTTTTATGACCCTGAAAACACAAAAATAGACAGGATTGGGCTACAGGGAGATGCAATGAATGTTTCTGTGTGTACAGATAACCCGATGATCGACGAGGATATTAAAATATTTTCACAAGCCCTTAGTGATGACGGTGAATTGATAGGAGAGAGGCTCAGGGTGTTGTCCCGCCTTCTTAAGGAAATGGGGTATTAACAGAGGACGGATGGGGCTTTCGATCCTTGTACCAGGATTCGTGCCCTTTTTGCTTCGATAGTTTTACTTTGTGATTGATTTGCATAGACGGTGGGTATATCTTATTTAGCTGCGTCTGTACGAAAGTACGTATGCTTTCGTAAGCAAAAAAAGAATTAAGTATAGGGAGGGCTACCATGAGAATATTGGTAATCGGTGCGGTAGCCGCAGGGACCTCTGCTGCGGCAAAGGCAAGACGAAACAATGAGGAAGCTGAGATTGTTATTTTTGAAAAGGACAGCTTTATTTCCTATTCCGGGTGCGGGATGCCTTATTATATCGCTGGCGAATTTGCAAATGCCGAGGAATTGACTCCGCGTACTCCGGAATATTTCAAGAAAAATTATAATATTGAGATTAAGACGCTCCACGAAGTATTATCAATAAATCCCGACGAAAAATGCCTAGAAGTAAAAAATCTTATAACCGGTGAGATATTCATAGACCAGTACGACACCCTTATTATTGCCACAGGGGCTCAAGCCATAGCTCCTCCCATAAAGGGCGTCGAGCGGGAAAACGTTTTTAAACTGAGAAGTATTGGAGATATGAACAAACTGCAAGGCTTTATTGATTTAAACAATCCCAAAACTGCAGCGATAATAGGCACTGGCTTTATTGGGCTTGAAATGTGTGAGAGCCTGGTGGGGCGGGGAATAGGGGTAACGTTAATTGAAAGACTGCCTCAGGTAACACCCGGGCTGGATAAAGATATGGCGGTGCATGTGGAAAAGCATATCAAGTACAATGGCGTTGAAGTATACACCGGTGCAACTGCTGTTGAGATAACAGAAGACGGTGTTATCCTATCTGACGGAAAAATGTTAGGAGCGGATATGGTGCTATTGTCGACAGGAGTCAGGCCAAATACAAAGCTTGCTGCGGATGCAGGTATTGAGCTTGGTATTGGCGGAGCAATCAAAGTAAACAAAAAAATGCAAACTAATATAGACAGCATCTATGCGTGCGGTGACTGTACCATGCAATATCATACCGTGACCGGAAAGCCTGTGTACCGTCCTTTGGGTTCAACGGCCAATAAAACTGGAAGGATAGCCGGAGACAGTGCAACAGGAGGCAACTTGGAATTCAGAGGAGTGCTTGGCACCAGCATATTCAGAATATTTGGGATGACAGTTGCCCAGACTGGTCTTTCGCAAAAAGAGGCTGAGGAGCTGGGCTATGACGTTGCGATATGTCACAATATTAAACCTGACCGTCCTGAATATATGGGCGGAAAGGATATGATAATAAAAGGTATTGCGGACAGGTCAGACGGAAGACTCCTGGGTGTGCAAATTGTCGGAGAGCAGGGTGTTGACAAGAGACTTGACGTTTTTGCCACAGCTATAACATTTAAAGCAAAGGTTGACGACCTGTTTCACCTGGACCTTGGGTATGCCCCACCATTTTCAACTGCAAAGGATCCGGTTATGTATACAGGAATGATATTGGACAATGCCATAAACAGGGGAAGACAGCTTATAACGCCTCTGGATTATGATGGGTTGGTTAAGTCAGGTGAAAAGCATTTATTGCTGGATGCAAGAGAGGATTTTTTGTATAAGAGAAAGCATATTGAAAATGCGCAGAATATTCCTTTAGAGAACCTAAGGGATGAGATTAAGCATATGGATAAAGAGCTTCTGACCGTAACATATTGCAACAGGGGAGTTACCTCAAATGCTGCGCAGAATATTCTAATAAATAACGGGTTTAAAAAGGTTCTTAATCTATCAGGAGGGCAGACCCTTTATAACAGAATAGGTAAATAATATTTCAGAGCAGTTACAAAAAAGTTAAGATTTAATCTCTCCAAGCAAAATTGTCGAATATTGTAGTATTATTATATATACACAGAGGATAAATTTGGAGAGGTCAAATGAAAAGGAAGCTTGTTTCATGTCTTGTATTATTTACTATATTTTTATCGGCGTTTAACTTTTGTTATTCGATGGCATCTGCCGTCCAACTAAATGATATTGCCGGCCACTGGGCTTATGCAGACATTAAAAGGGCGACGAATTCCGGTTACATAAAAGGATATCCAGATTCCACCTTCAAGCCTGATAAGACAGTCACCAGAGCTGAGTACATTACGATGCTCAACTCAGTTTTCAATGTACCTATGGAGGGCACAGACACAGGCTTTAAGGATGTAAAAAGCGGTGACTGGTATGCAAGGAATGTTTGGTCTGCTATAAAGGCAGGCTACGCTGATATTTTTAAAGGGGACAGCTTTAAACCAAACCAACCGCTAACAAGGCAGGAAGCGGCAACCCTTACGGCCAATTTATCCGGTATTATCTCAGCCGGAGAGAATAAGAGCTTTATTGACAGCAATCAAATAGAGACTTGGGCTAAAAAGCAGGTTTTGGCTATGGCACAGGCGGGAATAATCAGCGGGTACCCTGACGGGTCATTTAGACCCGGTGGCAATATTACAAGAGCTGAAGCTGTTTCAATTATAAACAGGACTAAAATATACGCCTACAGCGCTAAGATTGATAAATCAATTAAAGTGACAGGCAGTATTGTCAATATCCGCTCAGGTCCCGATACTTCATACAGTGTGGTTACAAAGGTGAGCATGGGGAAAATTCTTAAAGCCCAACTGCTTTCATCAAACAATTGGTATAAGGTAAATTTTGACGGCATGACAGGTTGGATTATCGGCGATTACGCAGATGAAAATTATTCAGATGACAGTGAAGCTGATAAAATCAGCGACGGAAGTGAGAATAGCGGAGGAAATCCCAGTAGGGGTGGCAATGTAGACAGGGGGAGAGACCCGGATACGGGCGAAAATTCGAACATCGGTGGCGATGAAGGCGATAATACCGACGATGATAATATCATAGGCGATGATACGGATGTCGGAGACGATGATAATATCATAGGCGATGATACGGATATCGGAGACGATGCAGTCACAGGCGGCGAATCTAATACCGGTGGCGTTAAGTATCCCAGTGATGAGAAAAATAACAAAACAGGTAAAAAGCTGGTTGTGGTAGATGCGGGGCATGGGGGTCACGACCCTGGAGCGGTGGGCTTTAACGGAACACTTGAGAAGGATATTAATTTGGAACTTGCCTTAAGGCTTGCATCCCTTTTATCTGAAGCAGGTTACGACGTTATCCTGACCCGGTTTGATGACACATTTATTCCTTTAAAGGAACGCTCAATAATAGCTAACAATGCTAATGCAGACATTTTCGTCAGCATACATTGCAATGCAACTGTTAATCATGATGCAACCGGTACTTCCGTATATACACAGTCAGAAACACCGGCAGGTGTGTATCCTAATCAGGAGGAAAGCCAAAGATTGGCTGCTTGTGTCCAAAAAGAGCTTTTAAAGGGTTTAGGGTTGAAAGATGCCGGAATCAGAAGGAAAAATCTGTCCGTATGCCGCGAGACATACGCTCCTACAGTGCTTGTAGAGGTAGCCTTCATCGACAATATCATTGAGGAAATACTACTGAATATTCCCGAATTTCAACTTCAAGCAGCACAGTCTATAAAGAGAGGTATAGATAGTTATTTTGCTGACGGAGATGTAAGGATTGATTAATTGATAATTTCGATTTATAATATAATCTGATATTTAGTAAACCTGAATTTACTGCTCTGTGTAGATAGGTAGAATGGTTTTATAATATTACTATTTATTATTTTTATGGTATTTGAAGAACGGGAGGATGGTTAGATGCCAATCACAGAATTTTTATCTCGCAATGCTCAAAAATTCGGTAATGAAATCTGTTTAACCGAAATAAACTTGGAGCTTCAGGACCGGCACAATGTTATATGGCGTGAGTATGAGTTGATTGAAAACAATCCCGCCGGTGAATACAGGCGTGAAATGACATGGCAGGTTTTCGAAGAAAAAGCAAACCGGCTGGCAAATCTTCTAATTAAAAGAGGAATAAAAAAAGGTGACAAGGTAGCTATTTTGCTTATGAATTGCTTGGAATGGCTTCCTATTTATTTTGGAATTTTAAAGGCAGGCGCTATTGCTGTGCCTCTTAATTTTAGATATACAGCCGAGGAAATCAAATATTGTTTAAATTTATCTGACTCGGTTTCTTTGATTTTCGGACCTGAATTCATAAGCAGGCTTGAATGTATCTATAAAGATATTCCAAAAGTAAGGCTCCTTCTTTATGCAGGTGAGGATAGACCGATATTTGCCGAAAGCTACGACCGGCTTACAGCTAACTGTTGTTCTGAACCGCCCCAAATAGAATTTTCTGATGAGGACGATGCTGCAATTTATTTTTCTTCAGGCACTACAGGGTTTCCCAAAGCAATTCTACATACCCATGCATCTCTTATGTCGGCGTGCATTACGGAACAAAACCACCATGGTCAAACCCGTGACGATAATTTTTTATGCATACCGCCCCTTTACCACACCGGAGCTAAAATGCATTGGTTCGGAAGCTTGATGGCAGGAAGCAAAGCTGTTTTGCTCCGGGGTATTAAACCCGAATGGATTTTAAGAACTGTTTCTGAAGAAAAAATAAGCATTGTGTGGCTTCTGGTTCCATGGGCGCAGGATATACTAGATGCCATAGAGCGAGGCGAAGTGAAGTTTGAGGATTATGACTTATCTCATTGGAGGCTTATGCATATCGGAGCCCAGCCTGTTCCTCCAAGCTTGATACACCGCTGGAAAAAATATTTCCCCCACCATTTGTATGATACAAACTATGGGCTTAGTGAATCTATAGGACCCGGATGTGTTCATTTGGGTGTGGAAAATATTCATAAGGTAGGAGCAATAGGTATTCCAGGATACAGGTGGGAGGTTAAAATTGTTGATGAAAATAGATGTCCCGTAGAGCAGGGTAAGGTCGGAGAGCTGGCTGTCAAAGGTCCCGGCGTTATGAAATGCTACTATAACGACCCAAAAGCCACTGAGGCAGTTTTAAAAGACGGGTGGCTTTATACAGGTGATATGGCCAGAATGGACGAGGATGGTTTTATCTATTTAGTCGACAGGAAAAAGGATGTCATTATAAGCGGTGGTGAAAATATATACCCTGTACAAATTGAGGACTTTTTACGCACACATGATGATATAAAGGATGTGGCTGTTATCGGTTTACCCGATAAGCGGTTGGGTGAGATTGCAGCTGCTATTATTGAGCTTAAGCCCGGCAGTGTGTGTACGAAGGAAGGCATAGATGAGTTTTGCCGTCAACTGCCCCGCTATAAACGTCCCAGAGAAATTATCTTTGACCAGGTGCCCCGCAACCCGACGGGTAAAATCGAAAAGCCGAAGCTGAGGGAAAAATATGGTGCGACCTGTCTTGTCGCAAGGCTGACAACAAAATAGGTATGCGGGCGCAGCTTTGCGCTTGCTTCAAAAAAAGGGGGTTGAGCGCAATGCTCAACCCCATAATGCAATATTGCGGGTATTATTTTTGCTCAATGTTTAAAACCACAGGCGTAGATCTGTACCCAATGCCCATACGGTCGATACCCATATCGATAAGCTGTAAAAAGTGCTCTCTGGTACGGATATTTCCTGAACCTTTAATTTTGCAGCGCCCCTTTGCCGTATCCATCATAACCTGAATGATTTCAGGGGTAGCGCCTTTAGTTTCTCCACCAGTATAAAAACCTGTGGATGTCTTAATAAAGTCTGCTCCTGCTGCTATAGCAGCTTCTGTAGCTTTTTTAACCTGCTCAACAGTCAATGCATCAGTTTCAAAGATGACCTTGACAGCTGTTCCGTATTTATGGCATACATCAACAACTGCTTTTATATCAGCTTCAACCTTATCGAACAATCCTGACCTTATCCAGCCGTAGTTAGCTACGATATCAAGCTCATAGATATCTCCGGCTTTGCAGCACTCTTCTGCCTGTAGACATTTTGATTCAGTAGAGGAGGTTCCGAAAGGGAAGTCACATACAACACATATCTTTGTATTGGTGCCTTTTGTCAATTCTTTTGCTATGGGAATGGATGAAGGATTAATGCATACTGTTTTACATCCGTAATCAATTCCCTCCTGGATATATTTTCTGATTTCCTCTTCAGTGAATTCCGGCTTTAAGACTGACTGATCGATGTAAGATGCTAATTCTGCTACGGACATTTCGCTTGCTTTTTTAGTTGGCTTCATTGGAAAACTCCTTTCGTTCTAAATGTATAAAATGTATCATACAATTAGTATAATAGATATGCTATTTAAAAGCAAGAAAAAAAATTCAGATTAAATTGTTAAACATCTTGAAAAGTCCATTGTATTTTTGTTCTGATTTGAATGTTTGTACAGATCCAATCTAAATATACATTTGTCGGCTCTTGTGATTGATGATGTATATTCAAACACATAGCCTGAATCTAGCTCGGAAATCCGGTCGATCTTGAAGCCTTGTGTATTTGGGCTGCATCGCAGATGCTTTGCCGCATCCTTATCAATCATTATTGCTTCAAAGGTTTCAATGGCATGGTAGAGATTGAGTGAATAATAATTAGTTAATATGTCATATAGAGAAAGGGTTGAAAAACTAAATCTCTCTATGCCTTTACATAAGAAATAAGGAATATACGTGGTTTCCATAATAATCGGCTCATCGTTGGCACAACGGAGCCTTTGAAGCAAGAAGGCTTTTCTTTGTGATTTAGAGAGCATCATACGTTCAGCTATACTGTCATCCAAAGTGACAACTTTGCTTTGTAAAACGACAGAGCTTGGAACAGCACCGGCTTCCTGTATGTTTTCCGTGAAGTTATATAAATAGTTGATATTTCTTCTGATTTTAGGTTCAGCAACAAAAGTGCCTTTACCGCGATAACGTACAAGAAGCCCTTCTTCAACGAGCCTGTTCATAGTCTGGCGGACAGTAGTCCTGCTTATATTTAATATTTCACTTATACTGGACTCAGGAATCAATTTGTCGCCAGGTTTTAATTCCCCCATTTTAATTTGCATCTTTATATATGAAGCTAGTTGTGAATAGAGAGGAATGTTGCTCTCATCAGAAAACTTAAATGTCTTTTTGAAATATTCTATATCCAATGTTATGACCTCCTGAAACCAGTATACATAAACAATAACAGCTTTGTATATAATACCCAATCGTTATCTTTTTGTCAAAGCTAATATGTGACTTTTCGACAAAAAATCTATAAATTCTGTAGACAACGATTCTGCATTATGTTATTATTGTATCATACAATTGGTAGTTTTGGTACTAAGAATTTAAAATTAATAAAATTCTTAAAAAAAACAGAAGCTTATTATCAGATAGTTTTAAGGGAGGATCACAATGGGACAGCTAAAAATATTGCAGAACAGCTCTTTTAAGAGATTAAAATCCTTTGGAGTATTTTGGGCAATGATAGCAATTATTATTGTATCAGCTATTTTATCACCTGACTTTCTTAAATTCAGTAACCTTATAAATGTTATCAGGCAAATCGCTATTAATGGTATTATCGCTGTAGGCATGACGTTTGTTCTTCTGACGGGAGGCATTGACCTATCGGTAGGTGCTACGGTCGGAGTTGTGGCTGTTAGCGTTTCTATGCTGTTTCAAAAAGGAATGAATCCGGTTCTTGTAATAATCATCGGACTTATTATCGGGGCAGTTATTGGAATGATTAACGGCATCGGTATTACACGAGGCAAGATTGTTCCTTTTATAATGACATTGGGTACTTTAACTGCTTTCAGAGGACTGGCTCTTTATATTGCTAATGGTTCTCCCCAAAGCTGGAGAAAAAGCGGCGTTGACATTAAGTTTTTAGGTCAGGGCTCATTTCTTGGAATTCCTGTTCCAGTATATTTCTTTGTAATAGTACTAATAGCTGCCTTTATTATTTTGAAATACACATCCTTCGGAAGAAGCGTGTATGCAATAGGTGATAGTCGTGAGGCTGCAAGGCTCAGCGGTATAAATGTTGTAAAGACCGAATTGATGGTATATACACTGTCAGGCTTTTTAGCAGCAATCTCAAGCATTATCCTGATTGCAAGACTTAGTGTAGGTGAGCCGACAGCAGGTGAAGGAGCAGAGCTTGATGCCATTGCAATGGCTGTTATAGGCGGAACCAGTACAGCCGGCGGTGTTGGCGGTGTGGTGGGCACATTGGTTGGTGCCACACTCTTATCAGTAATAGCAAATTTACTTAATATAGTAGGAATATCACCTTTTATTCAAAGAATCGTCAAGGGTGTTATCATTATTCTTGCCGTCTTGCTTGAACGCAAGCAGAAAAAGGATGGCAAATAACATTGGTCCCAAATCACTGGGATGTGATTATAACATATAAATGGAGGAAAGAAATTATGAAGAAAAGGATTATCGTATCTCTACTTGTAGTAGTAATGATCGCAGGTTTATTTGCAGGCTGCGGGAAGACTCCGCCTACGAAGACTGAAGATACAACTACTGCAACAACGACATCAGCTGAAACTACAGAACCTACAGGCGAAGAAAAATTCCTTGTCGGACTTTCACAAGGTACAATGAACCATCCTTTCCGTGTAGCAATGGTTGAAGAAAACGTTGCATACGCAAAAGAGCATTATCCGAACATGGAAATCATCGTCACCGATGGTAATAACGATTCAGCAAAACAGGTTTCTGACGTTGAGGACCTCATAGCACGTGGAATCGATGCTCTGATTATTTCTCCTCTGACTGCAGAGGCATTGACAGATGTATGTCAAAAGGCAATGGATGCAGGAATTCCTGTAATAACATTGGACAGAAATGTTAACACAGAAGTAACAGCATTTGTTGGTGCAGAAAACAAACCTATGGGTGTTGCATCTGCAAAGCTTTTGGCAGAAATGCTTAATAAAAAGGCTAGAATAATTGAAATACAGGGAACAGCAGGTGCATCCGCCACTATCGACAGACATGACGGTTTCGTAGAAGAGCTTGCTAACTATCCTGAAATGGAAATTATATCAGAGCAGTATTGTGATTACCTGCGTGAAAATGCTATGAAGTATATGGAAGATATGCTTCAGCGCTTTGGACCCGGCGAAATAGATGCAGTTTATGCACATAATGACGAAATGGCTCTGGGTGCATTGGAAGCTATAAGAGCAGCAGGACGTGACAACGAAGGGATCAAAATAATCGGCATGGACGGAACTGAAGTTGCTTTTGAAGCAATCAAAGCCGGTGATATGGCATTTACAGTTGTATATCCTTACTGCGCACCGGAAGGTGTTCAGGTTGCTTATGACATTCTAACAGGCAAAAAGGTTGATCAGCGCATTCAGCTTGATACAGCAGTTGTAAGTGCTGAAAACATTGACGAATGGCTTGGCAAAGGTCTGTAAGATATAAAGATAATGAATATATATAGGGACAGGTTCTATAAGTGGGAAAAATGGTTTGCTTAGGAGGGTAACTGCAATGCTTCAAATGAATCATATATCAAAAGTATTCCCAGGGGTCAAGGCTCTGGATGATGTAACGTTCACAGTGGGTAAGGGGCAAATACATGCGCTTATTGGTGAAAACGGCGCAGGTAAATCAACCTTAATCAAGATTTTATCCGGTGCATACACCTGCGACGAGGGTGAGATTGTTGTCGATGGTGAGCAGATTAAGAATGCAACTCCGGCAATGATGATTGAAAAAGGCATTGCGGTTATTTATCAAGAGTTTATGCTTCTTGAGCATCAAACTGTCGCTGAGAATATTTTTCTTGGGAGAGCTCCGAAGACACCATTGGGCTTTATAGATTACAAAAAGATGAGAGAGGATTCTTTGAAAATTCTAAAGGATTTGCGTCTCGAAATCAGTCCCGATGCAAAAATATGCGACTTAAGTGTTGCAAAAAAACAGATGGTGGAAATAGCAAAGGCAATGTCGCGCAATGCGAAAATAATCGTTTTGGACGAGCCTACTGCAGTTCTTTGCGAAGCTGAGCTGGAAGGTCTTTTTGATATAGTAAGAGGGCTTGCGGCGCAAGGGATAACATTCATCTATATTTCACACCGATTAAAAGAAGTATTTGAGCTTTGCACTCACCTTACCATCATGAAGGATGGTAAGGTGGTGGAAAGCGGAGAAGTCTCAAATTATAATACGGATAAGCTTGTTTCACTTATGGTTGGCAGGGATGTAGCAAATATTTATCCCCCAAGAGATCATGAAATAGGTGAAGAAATTTTGCGAGTAGAAGGCTTGACGCGAAAAGGAATTATAAATAATGTCAGCTTCAATCTCAGAAAAGGTGAGATTCTTGGTATAGCCGGGCTGGCAGGAGCCGGAAGAACAGAGATACTTCGTGCCATTATCGGTGCAGACCCTATAGATAGTGGTACTATCACAATAGAAGGTAAGAATGTATGTTTTAAGGGACCAAGAGACGGTATAAATGCCAGGCTGGGCATCGTACCGGAGGAAAGGCGTACACAAGGGCTTATGCTTAAGCAGGATATGACCTACAATATTACCATATCATCATTGAAGAAATTCATGTCCGCAAGATTTTTTGTAAGTCCCGGTAAGGAGCGTAAGGATGCAAAGAAATTCGTAGACATGTTTCATATAAGGCCCGGTGCTATAGATACGGTAACTAAGAATATGAGTGGCGGGAATCAGCAAAAGGTTGTATTATCAAAATGGCTGACAACCGAATGTAAGATTTTATTGGTAGATGAACCGACAAGAGGCATTGATGTCGGTGCAAAGCAAGAGATTTACCAGATACTCAACAATCTTGTAAAGGAAGGCATGTCAATTATCATGGTATCATCAGAGCTGCCTGAATTATTGGGGACTTGTGATCGTATCATGGTTATGAATGAAGGAAATTTAGCGGCCATATTGGATGCAAAGGATGCAACTGAAGAGAAAATAATGACCTTTGCTGCTACATGTCCGGTTTAAATATAGTAAGAAGTACAATGATTATTACAGAGGGTGATTTAATGTTAAAAAAACTTCTGCCTGAAGGGCTGGAGCGTTCAATAAGAACAAAAAAACTTAATGAATCAATGAGAGCTGTTAAACCCTCGATAAGTGTAGAGAGAGCAAGACTTGTAACTGAGAGCTTTAAGCAATCTGAAGGTGCCCCGTATATCATAAGACGGGCTAAGGCTTTGGCTTATATATTGGAAAATATGACGATTTTTATTGAGGAAGACACGCTAATTGCCGGAAACCATTCGAGCAAACCGCGCTCAGCTCCATTGTTTCCTGAATTCGGGTCCTTTGATAAAAAGGAACTGGATTTGATGCCAACAAGAAAAGTTGACACGCTTCAGATAACTGAGGAAGAAAAGAAATATCTCCTTGAGGAAATATACCCCTGGTGGGAAAATAAAAATACGGGAGATATGGCCAAGTATTATATAGATGAGGAAATAATGGAAGTCTTGAATTCGCCTTATCGAGTTTTTGATCCAATCAGCAGAACGAGAAGCGGATATGGACATTACATCCCGAATATTGATAGAGTGCTTAAGATTGGCTTTATCGGCATTAAAAAAATGACAGAAGAGCGCCTGGCGGGTTTAGATATTTTAGACAAGGAATATACAGAAAAAAGACATTTTTATCAGGCGGCTTTGATTGCTATTGAGGGCGTAAGGAAGTTTGCTGCCAGATATGCAGAGCTTGCCCGGAAATTGGCGGAAGAGATTTCTGATGAGCGAAGAAAGAAAGAGCTTTTGATTATGGCATCGGTTTGTGACCGGGTGCCGTATTATCCTGCCCAAAGTTACTATGAAGCCTTACAATCCTATTGGTTTACCATCTTGATAGACTATATATCCCAAAACGGTTCTGCTATTTCTGCCGGGCGTTTTGATGAACTTATAGCACCTTATTATGAAAAAGATATAAAGAGAGGCATAATTGTAAAAGAAGAGGCAAGGGAGATACTTGAATCGTTATGGGTAAAGCACAGCGGAATTATTAAAGCCGGCACTTTCAACAGCGCCCGGAACAACGGAGGTTTTGCAACAACAATAAACATGGTTTTATCGGGTATTGACAGGGACGGAAATGATATTACAAGTGATTTTTCCTACCTGTGCCTTGATGCGGAATCAAGCGTATTCAATTCTGAGCCTAATGTGAGCATCCGTGTTCACCCTAAAACTCCCGATAAGTTTATTATGAGGGCTTTGGAAATACTTGTTGAAAAGGAAGGCGGCAAGCTGCCGTTTTTCAATGACTCTGCAATAATAGGCGCTTTATGTGTAGATGGAGCGGAGCTTGGTGATGCAAGAGATTATGCTATTGTAGGCTGTGTTGAACCGACTCCTAGCGGCAATACAATGGGAATAACCAACGCCTGCTATTTTAATATGGCAAAATGCCTGGAGCTGGCATTGTTTGACGGGGTATGTCCAATCAGCGGCAAACAGTTGGGTCCCAAAACAGGTAAAGCGGAAGAGTTTACTTCTTTTGAGCAGCTTTTGACTGCATATGAAACTCAAATAAAGTATTTTACCAATATGATGGTAAGCTCTCTTAATTCAATTGAGAAGCTGCATTCACAATACGGTCAGCATTTATATTCATCACTTTTGCTGGATGGATGTATTGAGAATGGTAAAGATGCTACAGCAGGCGGGGCAAAATATAATTATATAGGTGTTCAGGGAGTAGGTGTAGTTGATGTGGGAGATTCCCTGACAGCCATAAGGAAGCTGGTATTTGACACAGGGACAATATCGATGGCCGAGCTTTTAGAAAACCTGAAGAATAACTTTGAAGGCAATAATGTTTTATTGCATACATTGATAAATAAAGTACCGAAATACGGAAATGATATTGCTGAGGCAGATGAAATGGTTGCATATGCAGCCAGACAGTATTGCCAGTGCTTTGATGATAAATATGACTTTAGAAACGGCAAGTTCAGACCCGGGCTTTTCTGCCTGTCATCCAACACACCAATGGGCAGACAAGTAGGTGCGCTGCCAAGCGGAAGGCTTTCCGGTACGCCTCTTGCCGATGGGGGAATATCTCCGAAGCACGGGATGGATACAAAGGGTCCCACTGCTGCTGCAAAATCTGTAGCAAGGCTGGATCACCCTTTGGCTGTAAACGGAGTGAATTTCAATCTGAAGTTTATTCCCAGTATATTAAAGACGGCAGAGGATCGCCAAAAACTGGTTGATTTGATACGGGCATATTTTTCGATGGATGGTTTCCACATTCAGTTTAACATCCTTACCACTGAAAAATTGCTCGATGCACAAAAGCACCCTGAACGGCACAGAAATCTTGTTGTGCGGGTAGCGGGTTACAGTGCATTTTTTGTTGAACTCGACAGGGATATACAAAACGAAATTATTGCAAGAACAGTACAACCTGTATTTTGAAAGGATGCATAAAAATGTATGACATTAGTGCAATAGGTGATATATTAGTTGATTTTACACCGATGGAACCTTCGCCGGCAGGCAATAATGTTTATGAGACCAATGCCGGGGGAACAGTAGCAAATATGTGTGCTGCAGCAGGTAAAATGGGATTGCGTACACTTTTCGTGGGCAAGGTGGGAAATGATGATTTGGGTAAAGCCATAAGGGATATTGTTGAAAAGAGCAATGTGGATATGAGTGGCTGCAGCTTTGATAAGGATTCATTTACGACCCTGGCATTTGTTACATTGATAAACGGGGAGAGAAGCTTTTCCTTTTCAAGGAAAAATACTGCAGATATAAATCTGAGGCCGGAAGATGTTCCCATGGAGAAGCTTTTGGATACAAAAGTATTGCATTTTTCAGGTATGTGCCTGACTGATGAGCCTGTAAGAAGCACTACGTTTACTGTCCTTGAAAAGGCACGCCAGAAAGGTATTTTAACCACATTGGATGTAAACTACAGGGAGCAGCTTTGGAGAAGTGAGGAGGAAATGCTGAAATATGTCAGCATGGCAATTCCCTACACAGTTATATATAAGTCGTCTGAAGAGGAAATCACAATGCTTACTGGTGAGAGTAATCTGGAAAAGGCAGCAAAAAAGGTTATAGACATGGGGGCGAAAATTGTTTTTGTATCCTGTGGCCTTAAGGGAGCATTTTATTATTTTAACGGCAAGTCGGCATATATAAATACATTTGATACAAAACCTGTAGATACAACAGGCGCAGGGGATTGTTTTATGGCAGCGGTTCTCTATAAATTAATAAAGAGGGGCGGAATTGATTCAATCACAGATAATGAGCTGGTTGAGATAGTCACTTTCGCTAATGCCGCAGGTGCCCAATCCATAACTAAGAGGGGCGGGGTTGCTTCAATGCCGACTGTTGAAGAAATTGAACATTGCATGGCAACAGTCCCGAGACTGGTGATTCCATATGAATAATGCTAACAAAACCGTAAAAGGTCTGGTTTTTGATATACAAAGATATAGTTTGCATGATGGGCCTGGTATTCGCACTATTATATTCCTCAAAGGATGCCCCTTAAGATGTAAATGGTGTTCAAACCCTGAATCGCAGCACACCAGCCCTCAGCTTTTCTTTACTAAATCAAGATGTATCAGATGCGGGCTTTGTGTTGAAAGCTGCACAAACAATGAGGTAGTTATGACTGAGGACGGCATAAGGGTAAACTGGGATGCCGTAGACAACACAAATCTCCAATGGGCAAAGGTTTGTCCCACTGAAGCACTTTCAGTAAAGGGAGAGTGGATGACTGTAGAAGAAGCTTTTGATGAAATCATAAAGGACGAGGTGTTCTACAGGCAAAGTGGCGGAGGGGTCACACTTTCCGGAGGCGAACCGCTTATGCAATCACAGTTTGCCCTTGAGCTTTTAAAGAGAGTTCATGAAGAAGGTATTTCAACTGCAGTAGAAACAACAGGAGCTGTATCAAAGGAAGTTTTGATGGGGGTTATGCCCTATGTTAATCTATTTCTTTATGATTTCAAGCATTGTGATAATGATGCTCATATCAAGTATATAGGAGCTTCAAATAATGTGATAAAAAGTAATCTGAAAGCCCTGTCGGAAGCAGGAGCTGATATTATGGTCAGAACACCTCTGATTCCGGGGGTTAATGATTCGAAAGAGTGTATAAAACAAATTATGAGCACATTGAAATCTTGCGGAATTAAAAAATACTCCTTGCTGCCTTTCCATCAATACGGAAGCGGCAAGTATGAGTCAATTGGTATTTATTATGAGTTTAAGGAGCTTACTGCCCATGACAGTGAATATGTAGAGAGTTTAAAGGAAATGATTGAGAAGAATGGATTTATAACCTCTTATCAGTAAGTTTTAAAGGAGATAAAAGTTTGTCAAAAATAGATTTGCATATGCATTCAATTTATAGCTGTGACGGTCAATATACACCAAAAGCCTTGGTGGAAATGGCAAAGGAAGCAGGGATTTACGCAATAGCTGTTACAGATCACAATACCACAGCAGGCGTAAATGAAGCACTTAAAGCCGGGGAAAATGCAGGAATAGAGGTTATACCGGCTGTTGAGCTGGACTGTATATATAAAGGCAAAATATATCATGTGTTGGGATATTTTATTGACCAGGATTCAAAGAAGTTTATTGAGCTTGATGAGAATATCCGTCAACAGGAAATTAAGGCAGCAAAGACCAGAATCAGGCTCATAAATGAAATGGGGATTCCGGTTGATGAGCAAGAGGCAATGGCTGCTGCCCATGACGGATTTGTGACGGCCGAGATTATTGCTGAAATAGTTTTGAGTAAACCAGAGAATGCGGAGAATTCTTTGCTAAAGCCTTATTTGAAAGGTGGCAGCCGGAGTGATAACCCATATGTGAATTTTTATTGGGATTATTGTGCTCAGGGTAAACCTGCTTATGTTCATATAGATTATATTTCTATGGCAGAGGCTATAGAAATTATTGACGGAATGAAAGGGATTCCTGTTTTGGCTCATCCGGGGAACAACCTAAAGGGAAGAGAAGAAATGCTGCCGGAAATGGTAAAGCTGGGGATTAGAGGGATAGAAGCATATAGCAGTTATCACACCAATGAACAGTGTGAATATTTTGCCCAAAAAGCAAAGGAGCTTGGAATTATTATTACGGGCGGTAGTGACTATCACGGAAAAACAAAGCCCTCTATAGCTATGGGAAGCTATGGGCTAGAGGATGACGGACTGGATATTTTGGCTGATTTGAAGGCATTGCGGCGTTAAATTACAAAATAACCGTAATATCTGGAGGTATACCATATGTTAAATGTCGGAGTTTTAGGTTGCGGTAAAATGGGCAGAGTCCATGCAGAAGTTTTTTCAAAGAATAAAAATTGCCGGATTGCCGGCTTATATAACAGGACAGTTGAAAAAGCTTTGGATATTCAAAAGAACCATCCTGGTGCAAAGGTCTATGATACCTGGCAGGAGATGGTGGAGGATAGGGATATTGATATTATTACGGTAAGTACTCCTCAAACAGAAAGGTTTGAACAATACCGGTTTGCGATAAAAAACGGAAAGCATGTTTTTTTGGAAAAACCAATGGGACTTGGCCTGGCAGACGTAAAAGAAACCCTTGACCTGCTGGAGGAAAGCGACTGTTGTTTTTATGTTGATTCTCAAATCAGAAGCCAGCCGACAATACTTGCTATTAATAAAGTGATTGAAAGGATTGGCCGCATTTTTCATGTAGATATGGAATTTTCAATGTACCGTGAAGAAATCAAATGGAAGCATAAGCTTATAGCTGGCGGCGGTGTACTAAGAGAGCTTTGCGGGCATATTATCGATCAGGCCTGGGACTGGCTGGGAGATGCCAGATGTGTTACTGCAGACAACAAAATAGTCCTTCCAGGCAGGGAAGTAGAGGATTATTCTGTTAATCTCATTGAGTATGAAAACGGGGCTACACTTCTATTAAGCGGCAATTACTTTGAACATACTGGTACTGTATACAAGGGCCGTATTTTAGGCGAAAAAGGTCAAATAAACTTTACCTTCAGTTCTTACTCGCCTTCTGATGCTTTTGCAGTTCTATATATTGGGGATGAAAAGATTCCCATAGAGATAAATATACCTGATGAAGAAGATATTAACACCATTTATCCGGGACATATGGACAGCTTTAAAAAAGAAATTGACCGGTTTGTCGGATGCGTTATGAATAATGAAAAGGCGCAAGATACACTTATTAAGGAGTGGAAGACCTCCCAGACAATTGCCGCCTCATATGAGTCATCAAGGACCGACAAAAAGGTTTTTCTGCCACTGGAGCAGTTTGATACTGAAAATCTTGAGGATTGTTTCCGAATATTTTAGTTCATAAAATACAAATACTTATTGACAGGGTAATTAGTTTAGTGTAAGCTAAAGACACCACCCCCCCGGGGGTATGGTGTCTTTGCGGTTTAAGTGGAAATGAGGTGTTTGTATGAAGCGGAAATTTAATGTGACTGGAATGTCTTGCTCAGCTTGCTCTTCCCATGTTGAAAAGAGCGTTAGAAAGCTTACAGGCGTCCGAGCTGTAGATGTAAATCTTCTAACAAATAGTATGATTGTGGAATATGATGATAAGGTTTTATCAAATGACACCATAATAGATGCAGTTGTGGATGCAGGATATGGTGCTTCGGTTTTTGAGCACTTCGAGTCCGCATCAGAGAAGAATGAGGAAGCTAAAAAAAATCAAAAGAAGACTAATCCTGCAGTGGAAGAAACGAAGGAAATGAAACTAAGGGTGATAGTATCCTTTGGGTTTTTGATTCCATTAATGTATCTTGCAATGCATCATATGCTGTACGAATGGCTTGGTATTCCCGTGCCGGCATTTATTAAGGTATATTTTCATGGAGCCCAAAACGCTGTTACGTATTCATTCACTCAATTCATATTGCTGCTGCCTATTGTATATGTCAACCGGAAGTATTTTATTGTCGGTTTTAAAACTATTTTTAAAAGAGCACCTAACATGGACTCTTTGATTGCAATCGGGTCTTCGGCAGCAATAGCTTATGGAATATTTGCTGTTTTTAGAATCGGGTATAGTCTGGGCTATGATGACCTTGCTACAGTGGAGCTGTATTTAAACGAGTTATACTTCGAATCAGCAGGTACAATTCTCACCCTGATTACACTTGGAAAATTCCTGGAGGCGAGGTCTAAGCGGAGGACTTCTGACGCTATTGAGAAACTTATGGATTTGGCTCCTAAAACAGCCACAGTTGTCAAGGAAGGACAAGAGCTTGAGATTCCGGTAGAGGATGTTGTAATAGATGATATAATTATAGTAAAGCCGGGACAAAGTATTCCTGTAGACGGCACTATAATAGAAGGAAGCTCATCAATTGACCAGTCTGCCCTTACAGGAGAGAGCATTCCTGTTGAAAAGCAGGTAGGGGACAAGGTGAGCGCTGCTACCATTAATAAGACAGGATTTTTCAAATTCAGGGCGGAGAAGGTGGGGGACGATACTACACTTGCACAAATAATCAGGCTTGTTGAGGAAGCTGGCTCATCTAAAGCGCCCATTGCCAAGCTGGCAGATAAAATAAGCGGTATATTTGTGCCTGTTGTTATCACGATTGCTATTGCCGCTACAATCATTTGGCTTATAGCAGGATATACCTTTGAATTTGCACTGTCTATCGGCATTGCAGTACTTGTAATTTCCTGTCCTTGTGCATTAGGGCTTGCAACACCTGTAGCTATTATGGTGGGAACAGGAAAGGGAGCGTCAAAGGGTATTTTGATTAAATCTGCTGAAATCCTGGAAACAGCCCATACTGTTGATGTTGTAGTGCTAGACAAAACAGGCACAATAACAGAGGGAAAACCAAGGGTAACAGATGTAATAGCCGCAAAGGAAGTAGATGAACGTAAACTCATTGAAATTGCGGCTTCCATTGAAAAGCCTTCGGAACATCCCTTGGCGGATGCTGTTTTAGAAAAAGCACAGATGGAAGGCATAGATTTAAAGCAGACAGGGGAATTTGTTTCCATTCCCGGAAAGGGCATTGATGCAGTGATTGACTCTCGGCGTTACTTTGCAGGCAATCTTGCTATGATGCAGGATAAAAAGATTGATGTATCTGCTTTAGAGGCTGTGTCGGATGCCTTGGCACAGGACGGAAAAACTCCGCTGTACTTTGCAAGCTCAGAGACTTTGCTTGGAATAATCGCGGTGGCTGATGTAGTTAAGCCTACAAGCAGCAAAGCAATTGAGGAGTTTAAGAGGATGGGCATTGATGTTGTGATGCTTACGGGGGATAATAAAAAGACTGCTGAGGCAATCAGACGACAGCTTAATATCGACAGAGCCGTATCAGAGGTTATGCCTGAGGATAAAGAGGGTGAAATCCGAAGTATACAGGCAAGCGGAAGGAAGGTTGCAATGATCGGTGACGGCATAAACGATGCTCCGGCTCTTGTGAGGGCAGATGTGGGTATTGCCATTGGTACAGGAACAGATATAGCAATCGAGTCGGCTGATATTGTTTTAATGAAGAGTGATTTACTTGATGCAGTAACTGCAATCGAGTTGAGCCATGCTACCATAAGAAATATTAAGCAGAACCTGTTCTGGGCATTTTTCTACAATACTTTGGGAATACCCCTGGCTGCAGGTGTCTTCTATACTGTGCTTGGTTGGAAACTAAACCCGATGTTTGCTGCTGCAGCAATGAGTTTGAGCTCAATATTTGTTGTTACAAATGCATTAAGGCTTAAATTTTTTAAACCAAAGCATGAACAAATGGGGGGGACAGATAAATGAGAGCAGATAAAGCCAAGGTAAGCCGCCTTCTTAAAACCGCAAGAGGGCAGCTTGACGGAATTTTAAAAATGGTTGAGGAGGATAGGTATTGTATAGATGTATCAAATCAGATTATGGCAACACAGGCTATTTTACGAAAGGTTAACCGTCTTGTGCTTCATGACCACTTAGAGGGTTGTGTCTGCGAGGCATTTGAAACAGAAGATCGGAAGGCTAAGCTTGCGGAAATTATGTCCATAGTTGACAAGCTTACAAAATAACGGTCAAAGAGTGCTCTTGCATGACATGGATTTGACGATGTATAATAGAAAGTCCATTGTTTAAATTGCATCGAGGATGTGAATATTTTGATAGGGGTTTCTAGCATAAAAAAGTTTTTTGAAGCAAGGGATTTAACTCAAGGCAAACCAATAACAGGGATTATTCAGTTCTCAATCCCTCTTTTGATAGGCAACTTTGCACAACAGCTTTATAATACGGTTGATTCAATAATTGTGGGCAAGTATATTGGTGACAACGCTCTTGCAGCAGTGGGGGCCAGCGGACCCTTATTAAACCTGCTGATTGTCTTGTTTATGGGTATTTCTACAGGTGCCGGAATAATGGTGTCCCAATATTTCGGAGCCAAAGAAAGAGAGAAGCTGTCACGGACAATAGGCACATGTGTGATTTTAACAATCTTATCTTCACTGCTAATAATGGTAGTAGGCTTTTTCCTTTCTGGATTTATGATGGATTTGCTTAATACACCTGAAGAGATTAAGGGTATGACGGTAGAATATCTGAGAATTATATTCATCGGAATTATGGGAGCAGCGTTTTACAATATTTTATCCGGTGTTTTAAGGGGAATGGGCGATTCTGTATATCCATTACTATTCCTACTGGTTGCATCGGTAATAAATATATTTCTTGACATTTTGTTTGTATCACAGTTTAATATGGGGGTTGGGGGAGTAGCATGGGCTACGATTATTGCACAGGCAATTTCAGCTGTATTGTGTATTCTACGTCTTAGTGCAATGAAATCAGTGCTGACTTTTAACAAAGAAACATTGAAGCCGGACTGGAAGCTGGCTTCAAAGCTTGGCAAGCTTGGAATGCCAGCAGGTATTGCTCACGGGATATTTGCACTGTCAGCTATTGTTGTCCAATCTCTGACAAACAAACTGGGAACGCAAGTCATAGCAGCGTCTCTGGTTGTTATGAGGGTTGACGGCTTTTGTATGATGCCTAACTTCACATTTGGTATGGCATCCACTACGTTTGTTGGGCAGAATATCGGCGCTAACCGTATGGACAGAGTGCGCCAGGGTACAAAGGACACTCTCAAGCTTGGCTTTTCCGTAGCTTCTTTTTTGACAATTATATTGCTTCTTTTCGGGAAAAATCTTATTCACTTATTTACAGACACTCAGGAGCTGGTTGATATGGGAGTGAAAGCTCTTAGAATATTGGCTCCCGGTTACCTTGCATTTGCAGGCACACAAATATTGTCGGGTGTAATGCGGGGAGCAGGGGATACAATGAGGCCTATGTGGATATCTATGGCTATCATACTCGGTTTCAGAGTGCCGTCAGCCTATCTGATTGCATGGCTTACAAGGTCAGCCGAGCATCCTAATGGCTCACCGTACAGTATATTTTTATCACTGCTGATAGCGTGGGTAATCGGACTGATAATTACGACAATAGTTTACCGCAGAGGCAAATGGAAGAATAAATCGGTTATTGCCTGACGATGATTAAAAATTGAAAACACTTTTTATTTTGAGTATGATTATAGTAAGAACAATATGGTGTATTGGGAAAGGTATAGATTAAACAGATGGATCGCAATGAAAGGATTTTAAAGCTGTCTGTTTTGGCAGGAGAGACTCTTTTATATAACGGGGCGGAAATATTCAGAGTGCAGGAAACAATGCTTAAGATTTCCGAGGCATTTAATGCTGAGGATTTTCATGTGTATGTGGTGTCCAACGGTATTTTTGCAAGTGCCCGTGTAGACGGCCAGACGCATAGCACTCATATAAGACAGGTTTCACTATCCCCGGTACATCTGGGGAGAGTTGCTGCTATGAACCAGCTCTCAAGGGAAATAGCTGCAGGCAAGTATACAATTGATGAGGCCTTTGATGAGGTGAGCAGGATAAGGAATATGTCATACAAACCATGGCCGCTTACGATTTTGGCTTCGGGAGTGGGCAGTGCATGCTTTTGTTATATACTCGGAGGAAGTGCTTTTGACAGTGTGACAGCTTTTATTTCAGGTCTTGTTTTATATCTGTTTATACCCTTTTTCCAAAAGAAAAAATTAGCTAAAATAATTATAAATATATTAGGCAGCTCCATTGCAGCTTTAAGCGGACTTATATTATTCCAGTTGGGGATGGGGGAGCATATCGATAAAATCATTATTGGCTCCATAATACCACTTGTCCCAGGAGTGCCAATTACTACAGCAATACGTGACTTTATGAACACCGATTATTTGTCGGGCACTATCCGCTTGATAGATGCGCTACTGGTGGCATTTTGTATTGCCATCGGAGTTGGTTTCGTACTTAAGCTTTGGGGAATTATAACGGGGGTGGCGGTATGATTATACAAGTCGTTTTATCATTTATAGCCACCATATCCTTTGCCATACTGTTTCATGTACCAAAGCGTCAGTACCTTTTCTGCGGGTTAACCGGGGCTTGCGGCTGGCTTTGTTATTTACTTGTGACAAACAATGGGGGCTCTGTTGTGTTGGCATCCTTTGTGGCATCTATTGCACTGACCTCTATTTCCCGCATTTTTGCGGTTGTCCGAAAAATGCCTATAACGGTTTTTCTTATATGCGGTATTTTCCCAATAGTGCCGGGTGCCGGCATTTACTACACCGCTTACTACATAATGATGAATGAAAACGCACTGGCATCGGCTAAGGGGATGGAAACATTGAAAATTGCCGCTGCCATATCCCTGGGCATTGCACTGGTGATTTCATTGCCCTATACATTGTTTTCAAAGAATCAAATACCAAATAGATATTGAGGTGCCGATATGAAGAGTAATAAAAGTATTATCGTCATCGGAGGCGGGGCTTCCGGAATGGTTGCGGCTATATCCGCTGCCAGACTGGGTGCTAGGGTTACGATTCTTGAGAGAAACCCGAGAATTGGCAAAAAAATACTTGCCACAGGCAACGGACGCTGCAATTTCACCAACATAAACAACGATATAAGTTTTTATCACGGGTCTAATCCCAGATTTGCATTTGGAGCACTATCTAGGTTTACTGTATATGATACCATTGAATTTTTTGATAATTTGGGGATTGAGCACAAGGTGGAGGAGAATGGCAAAGTTTTTCCAATGTCCGACCAGGCTTCAAGTATCCTTGATGTACTTATGTACGCATTAAAGGAATTAGGAGTAGATATTATTTGCGATGCCCTTGTAAAGAGCATATTAAAGGTTAATGACACTTTTAATGTGGAAACAGAAAACGGGGATACATATTATGCAGACAGGGTCATAATAGCCACCGGCGGGCGTGCAATGCCTTCGAGCGGTTCTGACGGAAGGGGGTATGATTTGGCAATAATGACAGGCCACTCAATCATAGACACATATCCTTCTCTGGTTCAACTAATGCTTGAAGGAAATTATTTTAAACGCATTGATGGTGTAAAAATATTAGGGACAGCCGAGCTATTGCACAACAATAAATCTATTGCGAAAGACTCAGGTGATATTCTATTCACTAACTACGGGGTATCGGGACCGCCCATTCTCCAGCTTAGCCGGACTGCAGGAGAGTTTTTAAACAAAGGTAAAGAGGTTTATATAAAAATAATTATTATGGACAGGATGTCCAGGGAAGAGCTTTTAGGTATCATAAACAAACGGTTCCAGGCAGGTATTAATAAGCCCTTGGACTTTAGCTTTGTAGGATTGATTAATAAAAGGCTGATACCCGTTGTTTTGGCTGAGGCGGGAATTAGTGATATTAAGCGTAATGTTGCTGAATTGTCTTACAAGCAGAGAGATAAAATAATAGATATATTAACTGACTGGAGATTTAAAATAAGGGGGACAAGAAGCTGGCAAAGCGCGCAAGCTACTGCAGGCGGTGTCGATACAAGGCAGATAGACAGTTATACAATGGAATCAAGGGTTATGAAGGGAATGTATTTTGCAGGCGAAATAGTAGATATCGATGGCTTATGCGGAGGATACAATCTCCAATGGGCTTGGTCATCGGGATATGTAGCGGGACAAAGTGCCGCATCAGCGGAGTAATAAATCACAGGAGAGCGTATGATCAGGATAACTGACATTAAAATAAAGCTTGAAGAGGTCTCTGATTCTTTTATTGAGAGCCGGACATTGAGAAAAATCATATCAGGCAAACTAAAAATCCATGAAAAAGACATTCTAAGTTTCAGGATATTTAGAAAATCAATCGACGCAAGAAAAAAAGGAAGCATTTTTTATGTGTATACTGTTGATGCTGAGGTTACGAATGAACAGCATGTGCTTAAACGCTGTAAGCAAAAATGTGTTTCAAAAGCTCCACAAAGGCCTAAGATCGTACCACCTTCCGGCAGCCAATCCTTGCCTGAACGGCCTGTAATCATCGGTATGGGTCCTGCCGGCCTTTTTGCGGGGCTTATTCTTTCAAGGTATGGTTATATGCCTGTTATCCTTGAGAGAGGCAAGGACGTAGATGAAAGAACAGCCGATATAAACAGGTTTTGGAATAACGGAGTTCTCAATACCGAGAGCAATGTCCAGTTTGGAGAAGGCGGAGCAGGGACCTTTTCCGACGGGAAGCTTACCACTTTAATAAACGATAAAAGGTGTCATGTGATCTTGGAGGAGTTTGTTAAGGCAGGTGCACCCGGGGAGATATTATACAAAAGCAAGCCTCATATAGGAACGGATCTACTAAAGACAACGGTCAAAAGCATAAGACAGCAAATAATATCAAAGGGCGGAGAAGTAAGGTTCAATTCAAAAGTGACCGATTTTGAAATAGAAAATGGTGAAATTAAAGCTGTCATTGTTAATGAAAATGAGAGGATTAAATGCCAAGTGTTGCTTTTGGCAATAGGCCACAGTGCCAGAGATACCTTTGAAGTCTTGTATAAAAGAGGAGTCGCCATGACCTCAAAATCCTTTTCAATAGGAGTGAGAATAGAGCATTTGCAAAGGATGATTGATGAAGCACAATATGGAGATTTGGCTGGACATGAGGCGCTTTATGCAGCAGATTATAAGCTGTCCTATCATAGTGCCAGCGGAAGATCTTGCTATACTTTTTGTATGTGTCCCGGGGGTTATGTAGTGGCTGCAGCATCGGAAGGCAATTGTGTTGTTACAAACGGAATGAGTATATATAAACGAGACGGGACAAATGCTAATTCAGCTTTGCTGGTGGGCATTACACCAAATGACTTTGAAAGCAGCCACCCTCTGGCAGGGATTGACTTTCAAAGAAAATGGGAGAGGCTGGCATATAAGGCAGGAGGTAATAGCTATAAAGCACCAGCCCAATTACTTGATGATTTTCTTAATGACAGGGTAAGCACAGGATGGGGTGATGTGCTTCCAACATATAAGCCGGGAGTTGTATTTGCCGACATGAGAAGCTGCTTGCCCGGTTATGTCATAGATACTCTTAAAGAGGCGGCACTGTATTTTGGAACAAGATTAAAGGGATTTGACAAAGGGGACAGTATCTTAACAGGGGTCGAGACAAGAAGCTCATCTCCTGTAAGAATAATCAGGAATAAAGATTATTTGTCCAACATAAAAGGACTTTATCCAATGGGCGAGGGCTCAGGATATGCAGGTGGAATTATGTCCTCTGCAGTGGACGGATTAAGAATTGCAGAAAAAATTATGGAAAAATATGCGCCTATAAAGTAGGTGTTTAGGCAGAACCGTCAGAGGTTGGTCCGTCAGAGGCTAGCCCGTCAGCAGAAACCGGCTTATTAGCTGAGGCTGGCTCATCAACTGAGGGCGATCCGTCAACCGAAGTCTGCATGTCAACAGAGGGCGGTTTTGTGGAACGCGGTTCATTTCTGGAGCTTTTATCGGAGAGGCCGATAATATCCTTAAATGTCTTGCCTTTATAAATTATAATAATAATATTTCGTATGAGAATAAAAGCGATGGGACCTAAGATAAGGCCGCCAACCCCGATTAGTTGGAGCCCTGCGTACATAGCCATGAGAGTCAAAAGCGGGTGTACCCCTATTTGTTGACCTACGATTCTGGGCTCGATTATCTGCCTTACAACGAGTATGATCAAATAAAGCACAAAAATAGATATTCCAAGCTTTGTATTTCCTACTAGAAAAGTGATAATTGACCAGGGTATAAGAGCACCGCCTGCCCCCAGGACAGGAAGAGCATCCACCAGTGCAATTATTAACGCTAAGAGAAGAGAATATTTTACGCCGATAATGGTAAGTCCGATAAAAAGCTCAGTAAAGGTAATGAGCATAATAATCATTGCAGCCCTGAGGTAACCGAATATGGCAGAAAACATATCGTTTTTAAGTGTTAAAATACGTGCAACCCATTTTCTCGGAAGATGCTGCAAAAAAACTGATGATATCTTCTCCCGGTCACTTGCCATAAAGAAAGTTGCCATTATAGTTATGATAGTAAACAGCAGTATTTCAGGGAAGGATATTGCAGTGGTATAAGCTCCCTTTAAAATTGATTTTCCCAGATTTGTGACAGTGACGGAGAGATTGGTTATGATATTTGAAATATTATCCGCTACACTTCCCAAGCTGTCGAGCATTTCGGGCGGCAGCCAGTCCGGAACAGTAATGTTGGATATCCAGATGTTCAAATATGTATAAACAGATGTAAAAAATCCCGGAATAGCTGCAATAAACGATTTTGCTTCGGAGATAAGCTTAAGAACAATTAAAACTAATATAAATACAACAATAAGTAAGAAAAAAAGCAATATAATAGGAGCCGCAAGCTTTCTTTTTAAATGGAATTTTCTTGTAAGCAACCTGATAAGCGGTTCAGCAAAGGAAGATAAGATAAAGGCAATAACAAAAGGCAGAAAAAACAATGCCAATCTGAAAGACAGGTATACACCGGCCAAGACAGATATAATCACTGCGGCAAATATGCCGATTTTTTTAAGAGTATCCTTGTTTCTTAAAATAGTATATCACTCCAATTTGCTTACCTATAATGATAAACCACCTGGTCTTTGACGTCAATAAAAGGGTTATGATATTTGCTCAATAGCTTTTATTATTCTGTAGAGCATATTGTTTACAGGAGTCGGCAATCCGTATTTGAGTCCCATTTGAATGACTGTACCCGAGAACATTTCGACCTCTGTTTTCCGTCCTGCTTCAACGTCCTGAAGCATTGATGTTTTCCCGTCAGGGGAAATGGTTTCAAGTATTCTCAAATATGCTTTTAAGTCATCTTCACCTAGTGAAATACCAAGCTTTTGGGCAATATTAATAACCTCCTTTGATGCATCAAGCATCAGCTCTCTTGCATAGCCGGGCACCGTGAACGCCCTGTAAGGTGCTCTCAGCACTGCCGAGACCTGGTTTATACCCACGTTCATCATATATTTCCACCACTGCTCCCGAATGATATCATCAGGTATTTTATAAGGAATTTGAGCCTTATCAAAGAAGTTCTTAACTAATTTAACCTTTTGGGAGGGTGAAGAGCCATTTTTATCACCGAAGACTATGGTACCTATATTTTCGAATTTAATATCTGTTCCCAGTCTGACTGCATCTGTGCCCACACAAAAGGCGTGGAGCAGCTTGTCATCTCCAAATTCCTGTCCTAAAATTTCTTCACTGGAAATGCCGTTTAAAAGAGACAGGATTATTGTATTGGGCCCTACAAGCTTTCTGATATCCTGGATGACCTGAGTAAGATGATGCTGCTTTGTGGCTATAATAATCAAGTCGGCGGCTTCATTTTCTGTACCTGCCAGGACGAAATCGAAATCAACTGCTTTGCCGTTTATTGTTATACCGGATTTTTTATACCTTTGGGTACGCTCAGCATCAACAACCACCTTGAACTGAGCCGGGCAATTTGAAAGAATTCTGCTTGCGTATGCACTGCCTATAGCTCCGAGTCCAATAAGATAAATATTTTTCAGCTCATTCAATTAAAAAACCCCCGCTTGTGTTATTAAAGAATTGTAACCTTTAGCCCAAGTATAATTATGACATGGTATGGCATTAAAAACAATATGAGATATTTTTTTATCAATCCAATCTGGGCAAGGATATGAAAATGCGGGAAATGATTTAGTTATAAGGCATCCAATTGGTCTGTTGAATTAATATGCGGCGTGATATATAATAGGCATAAATGCTTTTGTGGGGTGGTTGCAATAAAAATTAGAATTAACTGGGATAAGCTGATTTATTGGTTTGTACTAGTCACGCTGATTATTGCAACTGTTTCGGTTGTTGTTATGATTACCTTAGCGCCTGTAGAAAACACAACCGGCTCTTTGGATGAGAGGATAAAAAGCGATTATGTTCTAATGCTTCTCCAATGTATATTTGGCATTTTCGCCATGTTCCTGCCTGCTTTGCTGGAGAGAAAATGGAATTTGATAATTCCTTCAAATATGATGATTCTTTACACAATATTTCTATATTGCGCTATTTATTTAGGTGAAGTAAGGGACTTCTATTATGTTGTTCCCCACTGGGACAATATATTGCATGCTACCAGCGGAGCAATGCTTAGTGCTTTAGGGTTTTCGATCATCGTTTTGCTAAACAAAAGCTCTAAGGTTCATTTGCATCTAAGCCCAATTTTCATCTGTCTCTTTGCTTTTTGCTTTGCAGTTACCATGGGAGCCCTTTGGGAGATTTACGAGTTTTTGGCTGACGGCTTGTTGAAAATGAACATGCAGAAGTTTGCCCTCAAGGACGGTACACTGCTTATAGGCAGGGAGGCGCTGGCAGATACCATGCATGATTTGATTATAGACAGTATAAGTGCATTTGCCGTATCTGCCATGGGATATATATCATTGATATTCAAAAAGGGATGGGTGGAAAAGCTCCTGCTGAAGTCCAAAGGGAAAAAATAAGCCTCCAATAACCCTTAATGACTCTAAGGCCATGGATTTGAGGGATTGACTCCAAAAACCTGGACTACCTCAAGTAAGGGACTATTGGCAATATCCTTTGGTGTTACGATTAGAGATTTGTCAGAGTCCAAGTCAAAGCCAAACAGTTTATAAGCTTGCCAGACAAGATGAGAGCAGTTGGTCTTATTTATTTCACCGGCTTTTTTGAATTTAGGACTAAATATACCGACAGTTAAGCTATACGGTACCGAATTCAAATTTTCAAGTGCTGAGGCCGCAATATTATTTCTCAACTCTTTCGATGCGTCCCTTAAACGATAAACCATAAAATTGGGATATTTGGTCCATTTGCTGATATATGCCAGACCGGAGTCAGTACCCAGTACAGCACACTCAAGAATTAACCCCTTTTCATCATCCACAACCAAAGCGGCATGTCCGTTCCTCCATGCGTATGTACGGGAGGATTTGGTTATCAGGATATCTCCGTTTTGAATGGGGGACAGTTCTGTACCATTTATCCGGTTGCCGCTTTCATCAATTACAAACTCCTCTTTTGAAATAATAGTGTTTTTTTCAGATGTAATCTTAACACCATTAAAGAAATTTTTTTGAAAGTTAAGCATGGCTGTATGATAATCCGGATTAACCCTTATCAACTCATCAACAGCGGGTTTTCCGAGACCGGTCTGAAAATACAGTATTTCGTAATCTTCATTGGTTAGCTCCTCTTTTGATAGGATATGTTCAATATTAATTTTAGGGTAGTCAGGTGAAATATGAGCCTCACTGTCGAGCATATACGAAGAAACCGCGAGAGTGCAGATGACGGCAGTTAGTGATAAAACGGCGATTATGAGACTCAATTGTCTGCTATTTGACAACTTCATAAAAACCCCCGGTGGCAAATATATGCTTATAAAGTTTATTTAGTACAAATAAAGTATGCACTACTTATAAGGAAAAAATTACAGGAATGTTTAATTGTCCCGGCCTTAAACACACCCGGCCTTAAACACACTGTCAATATTCAGCGAAAATGTCACCCTTAAATATGGTGCCCCCCATTGTCAAGACAATATTTTCAGTGTTCTAAGTTAGGTTCTCCTCTCTTGAAATTTGTATATTGTAAAAATAAGCGTACATTGTTGGTGGAGGTCAAGGGCGAGCGGTTTTTGCTCGTTCATTGAAGACCCTTGACGTCCCCGACGATACATCCTTTTGTTCCCGGTCTGGTTTAGCAGACCGGCTGCCATCCGGCGAGGACAGGGTTTGGGACAGAGTCCCAGGGTTTTATCCTGCGGAAGGTAACTGTTCTCTGTCTCCAAAGTGATAATCGGCAGGTGTCTTGTAATGCAAGGATTGATGCGGCCTTTTGGTGTTGTAGTGTTTAACATATTCATGTATCATTTCCCTGAGCTGGTGACCGGTTTCATATTCTTCCAAGTAAAGCTTCTCCCATTTGAAGGAGCGGAAGAACCTCTCAATCCTTTGATTATCCAAGGCTCTGCCTTTACCATCCATTGATATTTTTATACGGTTATTCTTTAAAAGGCTTATGTATTCATCACTCGTAAACTGAGGCCCTTGATCAGAATTCATGATCTCCGGCGCTCCGTACCGGCTGATGGCTTTTTTGATTGTTTCTACTACTGATGTCTTTTCAAGCGTATTGGATAATGAAAATCCAACAATATATCGGGAGTACCAGTCTATAATCGCAACCATATACATAAAGCCCTGCTTCATCCTGCAATAAGTAATATCTATTGACCATACCTGGTTCGGATGGTCAATCTTCAATCCTCTTAAAAGGTATGGGTGTAAGTACTTGCAATGTAAACGCTTACTAAGATTTGGGCCGGGACAAAAGCCATGTATGCCCATCTCCCGCATATATTTGCGCGTTCTTTTTCTGTTGATACCTATACAATAATCCCTATTCAATATTGCTGTCATTCTACGGTAGCCGTATTCCGGGTGCTTTGTATATGTTTCGTCAATAATCCTTTTAATCTGCAATTCTTCCTCACTTATAGGAACAGGCTTGTAATAAAGGCTAGTCCTGTTTAAGCTCAAAAGTTCGGCCTGCTTGTGGATGCTGAGTTTTTTGTTATTCCGGTCAATCAAGTTCATGCGGTCTTCACGGGATTTAGAGTCGCCCAGATTTTTTTTTAAGCCAGGACACCTCATATGAGAGTTGTCCGATTTGCCTAAGAAGTTCGTCCTTCTCCTTTTCGAACGAATGTTTGACCTTCTCTATTTCGTCGGTTTCCTTGCTGAATGCCCTGCCTGCATTGCTTAAAAATTCAGTTTTCCATCGGCTTAACTGGTTTGGATGAACATCATGCTCTGAAGCAATCTCATTCAGCGTTTTTTCTTCCCTCAAGACCTCAATTACTATCTTTGCCTTTTCTTCCTGTGTGAAGCTTCGTCTCTTTTTCATACTAATATTCTAACTTATTTTCGCTGTTCTGTCTGTCTTGTTTTTCGGTATCATTATAAAAAGCGTGGTTTTATTCAGCGAAAATGTCACCCCAGAATGAAGAGAGGAACCAT
>CAZPMC010000009.1:258-59997 GCA_964587755.1 uncultured Oscillospiraceae bacterium | reverse complement strand
ATATTGAATGAGGTAAATAATATATGTATAATTTGATTGTAACACATAAATGCAGCACTAAAAGGAGAATAATTTATGTTTAAAGCTGTAATATTTGATTTGGACGGGACCCTTCTTGATACCATTGATGATCTTGCTGATTCTATGAATAGTGTGCTTAAGCAGTTTAACTACCCCCTTCATGATGTGGAGGCTTATAAATATTTCGTAGGAAACGGTATGCGAAAACTGGTTGAGAGAGCATTACCTGAATCTGAACGCTCCGATGAGAATATAAGCCGGGGGCACACCGCACTTTTAGAGGAATACAACAAACGATGGGACAACAAAACTAAGCCCTATAACGGAATCCCTGAATTATTGGATGCCCTTTTAATGAAAGGCATTAAGATTGCGGTGCTAACAAATAAAACCCATGAATTTGCTAAATTAGTAGTCGAAAAGCTGTTAAAAAATTGGAAATTTGATGTGATACTTGGTGAACGCAAAGGCTTGCCTGTTAAGCCAAACCCGGCAGGAGCATTGGAGATTGTCAAAATGCTTGATGTGGAAGCTTCGGAATGTCTGTATCTTGGAGACACAGCTGTAGATATGAAGACCGCAGTAGCTGCAGGCATGTATGCTGTCGGTGTTCTATGGGGCTTTCGAAAGGCAGACGAAATTAAAGAAGGCGGTGCTAAGATACTAATATCCCGCCCCGCCGAAGCTCTCGATTTGCTTTGAGTATAAAGCTTACTCTTAAACCTGTTGTTTATATATTCTTTCAGCAATTTTGATTCCTGTAGGTGTAATAGCCAGCCCGCCCTCGGAGGTTTCTCTGAGGGATTGGGGCATATGGGCCCCTATTGCTTTCATTGCGTCAATTACCTCATCTGCGGGAATAACACTATCAACCCCGGCTAAGGCCATATCTGCCGAAGCAATAGCGTTTGCAACTCCGATTGCATTACGCTTAATGCACGGCACTTCCACAAGACCGGCCACAGGGTCACATACTAAGCCCAAAACACTTTTTAATGATATTGCACATGAGCTTGAAACCATACGGGGTGTACCCCCCATTATCTCAACGGCAGCTGCTGCCGCCATTGCAGATGCGCTTCCGCACTCTGCCTGGCATCCTCCTTCCGCGCCTGCAACACTGGCTCTTTTTGCGACAACCATTCCTACTGCTGCCGCTGTAAATAAGCCCATAACAATTTTACTCTCCTGTATTTGCTTCTCTTCCTTCAATGCAATCAGCACAGCAGGCAAAATACCACAGGACCCTGCTGTAGGTGCAGCCACAATCCTTCCCATACAGGCATTTGATTCGGCAACTGCAAGAGCCTTCGCCAAGGCTCCTGCGACTAATCTTCCGCTAATGGTTTTGCCTTCGTCCACAGCCTTTTTCATTTTAGCTGCATCTATACCACTTAAACCACTGGCCGATTTCCTTTTCAACATCAGACCGTTGGATACAGACTCCTCCATCACTTTAAACTGTCTTGCCATCTCTTCAAACAATTGGGCAGGGTCCTTCTCCATCTGATAAGCCTGATCTTCCATGACAATATCCGATATATTCTTGCCTTCCTTTTCTGCTATATCGACTAATCTTTGAATAGAATCATAATATATCATAATTCCCTCCGTCAGATCGGTTTTATCAGCGCAGTATTATGTATCTTTGGAAGCTGTCTGATTAAATTCTCCGTCTGGGCTGTTATCTCCTGATCTGTTTCAATTATCATAACGGAATCCCCGCCCTTTGTCGAGCGGTAACCTTTGAGATTTGCAATGTTGATTCCGCCTTGGGCAATAATGCCTGTAATAGATGCAATCACTCCCGGAGCGTCACTGTGCGAAATAATAATTGCATTGTATTGAGCCGTCAATTCAACATCCATACCGTTTATTTTGTTAATAACAATATTTCCTCCGCCAACCGATGCGCCTCTGACTATAACCTTATTCCCTTTTTCACCTTTAGCACTTATTTCAGCCGTATTCGGATGGGCATCCTTAATAATACCCGTTGAAATGCTGACTTCCATTCCTGCGTCTTTAGCAAGCTCCATGCTTCTGCTTATCTGTTCATCTTCGGGAGTCATTCCTAAAAGCCCGCCGACAATAGCTTTATCTGTACCATGACCCTTATAAGTCTTTGCAAAGGAGCCATGTAGAAGTATGTCAGCCTTCACAGGTCTCTCGCCCAATATGTCCCTTACAATCTTTCCAATCCTTGCGGCTCCTGCCGTATGGGAACTGGACGGCCCCACCATCACAGGCCCGATAATATCAAATACATTCATATATTTGCTCCATTTATTTACTATCTATATTCTATATTGTAGCTCCACTCTATATTATAGCTTCACCAGGTTTGCATATGCTCCTATTAATCTTTTCATGCCAACATTCCTGAAATCAATTTCAAGAATCTGATCTCCGTCATCCAGTGTAACAGATAAAATCTTACCTACTCCGAACTTCTTATGTACCACATTTTCTCCTGCCTTAAACTCAATAGGTCCGGCTCCCGCTTTTTTTTGTGTGCTCCCCATAGCCCGGCCCCCAAAAGGCTTCAACTGTGTCCCTGCTCCAAACTGTGCCCCTGCTCCAAAACCTCCGGATACTCCTTTTGAATATGTCCCGCTGCCGCCTTGCATATATGAAAAGCCCCTTGGTCTGTTTGCCCCTTCGTTTTTTATCTCCACAAGCTCTGACGGTATCTCATCTAAAAACATAGAGCACTTATTATATGTAGTGTTCCCAAAAAGCATCCTGCAGTGGGAATGTGTTAAGAATAATTTTTCCTTTGCCCGGGTAATTCCCACATAACAAAGTCTTCTCTCCTCTTCAAGCTCTTGATCATTTACCTGGGAATGATGTCCCGGGAAAACCCCGTCTTCAAATCCTGGTATGAATACAACGGGGAATTCGAGTCCTTTGGCACTATGCAGTGTCATCAGCGCAACATGGTCCTTATCTTCCTCCAGATTGTCTATGTCAGATACAAGAGAAATATTCGCAAGATAGCTCTCCAGCATGCTTCCCGCCTCAAAGTCATCACCCATTTGGGCGCGCTGCTCAATAAGTAAGTCCTCATAATTCTCTTCAAATTCGATAGCCCCTGAAATAAGCTCTTTAATGTTTTCTATCCGCGACTGTGCTTCCACAGTATCCTCCGCTTTTAGCTCCTGCAATATCCCGGACTGCTCAATAACCACTCCTATTAGTTCCGAAATGCTCAACTGCTCAGTCTTTGCTCTAAAGCCATTTATCATGGACACAAAATCCTGAAGCTTTGAAACCGCCCTTTTAAGCTCCGGAATTTCCGGGGCTTTAGAAACTGTAGAAAAAATACTTTCACTTCTATTAACCGCAATAGCTTCAGCCGCTTCAACTGTCGCATTCCCTATACCTCTCTTGGGAACATTAATTATTCTTTTTAGTGCAATATCATCTGTAGGATTTTGAATAAGTCTCAAATACGCAATAATGTCTTTTATTTCCTTCCTGTCATAGAACCTTAGACCCCCGAAAATACGGTAAGGTATCCCTGCCTTCATTAATGCGTCCTCAAGCACACGGGACTGGGCATTTATTCTGTAGAGCACCGCGAAATCATTATAGCTCCTGCCATCATCCTCTTTAATCCTCTCTATCTCACCAGCAATAAAATTAGCTTCATTGCGTTCGTTTTCTGCTTCAAATATCTGTATCATGTCACCTTGGTCATTCTCAGTCCAAAGGCTTTTGCTTTTTCTGCCTCCATTATTCTTTATTACATGATTTGCTGCGTCCAGTATGGTCTTTGTGGAACGGTAGTTTTGCTCAAGCTTAATAACAGTGCTGTCTTTAAACTCCTTCTCAAAGTCAAGAATATTCGTGATATCGGCACCTCTCCAGCCGTAGATGGACTGGTCGTCGTCCCCTACAACACAAAGGTTCCTGTAATACCCTGCAAGAAGACTAATGAGGGTGTATTGGGCTTTGTTTGTATCCTGGTACTCATCAACCAGTATATACTTAAACTTTCTGCGGTAAATTTCCAAGACCTCAGGATAGTCCATAAAAAGCTTTATTGTCATCATGATAATATCATCAAAGTCCAATGCATTATTGTTTTTAAGCTTCTTTTGGTACAGCTCGTATATGCGGGCAATCTTTCCCAGCCTAAAATCCGAACCATACATACCGGCATATCTTTGGGGCTCAATCAACACATCCTTTGCCTTGCCTATGTGGGAGAGCACCTCCCTGACAGGGAAGTTCTTATCGTTAAGGTTTAACTCCTTTATGCAATCCTTTATGAGGGTTTGCTGGTCGGATGTGTCATATATGACAAAGTTACTGCCAAATCCGAGTCTTTCTATATCACGTCTTAATATTCTGACGCATGCAGCGTGAAACGTGCTTACCCATGCAGCCCCTACAGCTTCCCCGACAATTGCCTCAAGTCTTTGCTTCATCTCTCTTGCCGCTTTATTTGTAAATGTAATAGCCAGTATAGATGCTGGGTGAACAGGCCTTTCCTTTAATAGCTCTGAAGTTCTTTCGGGCAAAGCCTTACAACCCTCAGCCAATTCTATCATAATTTTTAAGTCGTCTTGGGTAAGGTTTTTGGGAATATAATCACTGTGGTATGCATTTCCGTATTTGATCATGTATGCAATCCTATTGACAAGCACTGATGTTTTGCCCGAACCGGCTCCTGCTAAAACCAATAAGGGGCCGTTAATATGAAACACGGCTTGCTTCTGGGGAGCATTTAGCATTTTGAATTCATTTTCCAAAAGTTTTTTTCGCAGCTGAATAAATTCTTTTTTATCCCTATCTGTTATCATCATATACATCCAATCATTATTTTTTATAAACAAACATATTGCTTCCTTTATAAAGCACAATATATTATATCCCACAGTCATGGTCCGGCGCAACACGAATCAAACGTTTGTTCGTTACGAGCCGATATATTTTTAGAATAACGGAACATATAATAAAAAATAATGTCTAAATTATAGCCAGACTCAAAACTTCTTGATAGAAATTTTTTAGGAGGATTTTTATGAAAAATACAATTATTATTCTTGTTTTATCCGCGCTTCTTTTGTCTTCATGCGGTATACAGGACTTGACGGGACAAAATCCCGGTACGGCTGAACCGACAACAGTGCAGGATGATACAACCGCGCCCTTCACAACCGCCGACGAAACTACGGAGCCTGATACCGGTATCGTTGCGGGGTCAGTTTCTGACTATTTCCCCTTCGAGGCGAATGTGTTCACAGAATATGCAGGAAGCGGTAATGAATATGCACCATATATATCATATGTAGATTATATTAGAGATAATAAAATGCAAACCCGGGAATTCAACGGTGGCACAGGAGTGGTATCCGTATATACGATTAGGGACGGAGAGCTGGTGCGTACGCTCCGGCGCGGAGGGATTGAATACAAGCATGAATTTTCATCAGCAGCTTCCGAAATCAATGATGTATTGCTCAAAGAGCCCATAAAGGAAGGCACTTCATGGACTACAGAGGAAGGACTTACAAGGAAAATAACTGCTGTTAACAAATCAATCCAAGTCCCTGCAGGCATATTCAGCGCTGTCGAAGTGACAACCTACAGAGAAGACTCCACCGACATGCAATATTACGTCAAGGGTATGGGGCTTATAAAGAGCGAATATATTTCTAAAGATAAGACAATGCATGTAATTAGCGAGCTTGAGTCAATCGGGAAAGATGTTCCCTTTAAAGAAATGATGAGGGTTTATTTCCCACAGTTCAACAGCGACCGTATTGTATATATTGATCGTGAATTTGAAATAAAGACAAATGAAAGCATGAAGTATAAATTCCAAAAGGAGCTCAAGGTAATACCTGACGGCAGCGACTTGGCAAAAGTCCTGACAAAAAATACTCAAGTTCTCTCCATTAGCGTAGATGAAGATAAGGATACGGTTACAGTAGATTTGTCGTCGGATTTTATTAAGGAAATGAATGCAGGCTCCTCCCTTGAAGCCATGCTCCTTAAATGTGTTGCCTATACCTTCGGAGGTTATTACCAAAAAGGCAATGTTATTATTCTAATAGACGGAAAGCCCTATGAATCAGGTCATATCCTCATGAAAGAGGGCGAATCCATCAAGGTCGACACCGAAGACATCGCGGCATACAAATAAGTACCAGTAAAGTAAGTGCCAGTAAAGCAAAATCCAGCTGATAACCATAAGGCCATCAGCTGGATTTTTAATGAATGTTAATTAACGTCTATACCAGATAATATCATTCCACCTAAGCTCATTACGGAATGCATGGATATTTGTATCCTTGTTTATAAGCAGGCATTCGATATCAAGCATCTCTGCCAAATCCTCCATATGCTCTGACGTCAGGTCAAAGCTGAAGGAAGTATGATGGGCCCCGCCGGCAAGTATCCATGCCTCGGCAGCTACCTTCAACGAAGGCAACGGCTTCCACAATGTTCTTGCAACAGGTAACTTTGGCATGTCGTGAGGCTGTTTCACAGACTCAACATCATTAATTATAAGCCTCATTCTTCCGCCCATGTCTACAAGTGTAACAGCAATAGCAGGTCCAACCTTGCCATCAAATACAAATCTTGCAGGGTCTTCTTTATTTCCTATGCCAAGTGGATGTACTTCAATTCTGGGCTTGGATGCGGATATTGTCGGACATACCTCCAGCATATGTGCTCCGAGTATCGTCTCCTGCCCTGGCACCAAATGATAAGTATAGTCTTCCATAAACGATGTTCCCTTAGGCATTCCAGCACTCATGACCTTCATGATTCTGACCAGAGCAGCCGTCTTCCAGTCACCTTCGGCTCCAAATCCATAGCCTGATTCCATTAAACGTTGTACTGCCAAGCCAGGAAGCTGTTTGAGTCCGTGCAAATCCTCAAATGTCGTTGTAAATGCACCAAAGCCGCCCTCTTCCAGGAAACGTCTCATAGCTATCTCTATTCTTGCCTGTTCCCTGACTGAATCCCTTGCCGGGCCGCCTTCACGAGCCTCAGGTGCCATCTCATAGAGCCTGTCATATTCCTTTAAAAGCTCGTTTGCTTCTGCATCCGATACTTGATTTACCAGCTTTACAAGATCGCCTATACCATAACCGTTAATAGACCAGCCAAGCTTAATCTGAGCTTCTACCTTGTCGCCTTCTGTAACGGCAACCTCACGCATGTTGTCACCAAAACGTGCAATCTTAAGGTTCATTGATTCTTGATATCCTATTGCAGAGCGCATCCACGAACCAATACCTGCTCTTACATCGCTGTCTTCCCAGTAACCGACAACGACCTTACGTTTTAATCTCATGCGTGCACCGATAAAGCCGTGCTCACGATCTCCGTGCGCCGACTGGTTAAGGTTCATGAAATCCATATCGATGCCGTCCCAGGGTATCTCTCTGTTGAATTGTGTATGTAGGTGCAGTAAAGGCTTACGAAGTATAGAAAAGCCTGCTATCCACATTTTTGACGGAGAGAAGGTGTGCATCCAGGTAATAACACCTGCACATTTTTTATCTGTATTAGCATCCTCCATTACTTTTTTTATCTCATCGGGAGTGGTTACAACCGGTTTAAAAACGACCCTTCCCGGGATAGCTGAATCGCTGTCCAATCCTTCTGCTATTATTTTTGAATGCTTATCTACCTCTTTTAGTGTCTCAGGGCCATACAGATGCTGGCTTCCTGTGATCAGCCAAAATTCATAATTTTTCAAATCAATCATTTCATAAGCCTCCCTTGTTTTATTAGTAGTTAAACGTTAACCTTGTTATGGAATAATTATAGCACACACAACATGTATGCACAAGAATGTAGTGGTTGTCAAATCATTATGATTTCTATATTAGTTTGTCCCAATACATGGTATAATATTACTCAAGGAGGTGGTTCTATGGAAATAAACCGGGCTCTGCAGGGCAATATATCAAGCATAAGGCATGCATTGGGAATTCATGTCCTCAAAAAATCATTAGGTCAGGATGCCCAGACAATTTCTGCCCTTCTTCAAGGTATGCATAAAGCAAATGCAAAGACTATGGAAATGTCCGTAGTACCACACAAAGGCAGAAATATTGATATTTCAGTATAATTAATCAAAACGGCACCCATAACTCAAAATAAATCCAGCGAACAACCTGTCAAGGTCATTCGCTGGATAATAAACCAATTAACCTGGAGTCTATTTCAGCAGCTTTTCAGCCTTCTCAAGAACATTTTCCACAGTAAAGCCATACTTTTTGAATAATAGTCCCGCAGGTGCGGATTCGCCGAAGCTGTCCATAGTAATAGTCACACCGTCAAGGCCTGCATATTTATGCCATCCAAAGGAGGTTGCCGCTTCAACAGCGATTCTCTTAGTTACCTTTTTAGGCAGCACAGCTTCTTTATATTCTTCATCTTGCTCCTCAAACATCTCGAATGAAGGCATGCTGACTACTCTTGCTGCCACACCGCGGCTTATGAGCTGCTTACCTGCCTCGTATACAAGCTGCACTTCTGAACCCGAAGCCATTAAGATTATTTCAGGCTCCTTACCTGAATCAAGTATTACATAGGCTCCCTTCAATGCATCCATCCCGGTCATCTCAAACTGGGGAAGGTTTTGCCTTGTCAGCACCAGCGCTGTCGGTGAAGTCTTTCTTGTAAGTGCTGCGTACCAAGCTGCAGCAGTTTCTTTTGAATCGCAGGGACGAATTACCGTAAAATTCGGAACGCTCCTTAGGGCCGCCAGATGTTCAATTGGCTGGTGTGTAGGTCCGTCTTCGCCCACTCCTATACTGTCATGAGTCAGAACATATATGACAGGTATTTTCATTAAAGCCGATAACCTCATGGAAGGCTTCATATAATCAGAGAATACAAAGAATGTAGACACATAGGGTACAAGCATTCCATGTACGGCTATTCCATTTGCTATAGCTGCCATTGCATGCTCACGGACACCGAAGTGAAGATTTGAACCGCTGTGGTCCTCAGGTGTGAAATCCCCTCTGCCCTTCATATAGCTCTTATTTGACGGGGCAAGATCCGCAGAACCCCCTATAAGATTTGGAACTATGGCTGTAAGCCTGTTCAGTACCTCGCCTGAAGAAGACCTGGTAGCGTTTGCTTTGCTGTCAAAGCTCCAGTAAGCTTCATTGTCCGGTAAATCCTTTCCGAAGTCGCTCTTTCCCCACGCTTCCCATTCCTTTGCAAGCTCAGGATATTCCTTTTTGTACCCATCCATAAGCTGGTTCCATGCCTTTTCCTTCTCCGCCCCAGCTTTGTTAATTTCTTTTATGCGCTCTTTGACCTCGTGAGGCACATGGAAATCTTCTTCATAATCCCAGCACAGGTTCTGCTTTGTCAGCTTGATGTTCTCGTCTCCCAAAGGCTCACCGTGGGAGGATGCAGACCCTTGCTTAGCAGGACATCCATATCCTATCTCCGTCTTGATAACAATCAGGGTAGGTTTTGTTTTTTCTTCCTTGGCAGCTTTTATAGCAGCATCTATATCTTCTACACTTGTTCCGTCTTCAACCGTCAATGTCTGCCATCCATATGCTTCAAACCTCTTGGCCACATCCTCACGGAATGCTATATCAGTGTCACCCTCGATAGTAATTTTATTTGAATCGTACAGTACAATAAGCTTGCCCAATCCAAGAGTTCCTGCCAGAGAAGCAGCTTCTGATGCTACGCCTTCCATCAGACAGCCGTCACCGCACAGAGCATAAGTATAATGGTCTACTATTGGGTATCCCGGGCGGTTGAATTTCTTTGCCAGATAGGCTTCCGCTATTGCCATACCCACTCCGTTGGCTATCCCCTGTCCAAGGGGCCCGGTAGTAACCTCCACACCCTTTGTATGACCATACTCAGGATGTCCCGGGGTTAAGCTGTCAAGCTGCCTGAAGTTTTTCAGATCCTCCAATGTCAGACCATATCCAAAAAGATGGAGTAAGGAATATATAAGCATCGAACCATGTCCGGCTGACAAAATGAACCTGTCACGGTCCCTCCAATCCGGATTTGCAGGGTTGTGCTTAAGATTTTTTGCCCAAAGTGTATATGCCATAGGGGCAGCTCCCATAGGCATTCCAGGATGTCCAGAATTGGCTTTTTGAACTGCCTCTGCCGACAAAAGCCGTATTGTGTTGACTGTTAAATGATCAATTTTGCTCATAACTACCTCCTGATAAATTAAAATTAAATCTATAATATTAAACTCTCAATCCCTATCAACCATTAAAACTGTCTCTTTCACATATTCTGTCTCAATAGATTTTATATAATACTTTTACTATGCTTTCCCATCACTAACATCAGAAAGTGATCCAATGTATTTTATCATAGAAGGTTATATTATTAAAGTATAAATTGTTTAGCATTTATATTTCGCTTATTATGTTAACTTGCGCTTTTTTGGGTAAGTATATAACATAAACTATATATTAAAACAGGAGGCGTACCAATGGTAAAGCCAATTAAAATTAGAAATG
The DNA here is from genome assembly GCA_964587755.1 of uncultured Oscillospiraceae bacterium. Taxonomy (GTDB): domain Bacteria; phylum Bacillota; class Clostridia; order Acetivibrionales; family DTU013; genus CAZPMC01. The sequence goes on along the minus strand of CAZPMC010000009.1, from coordinate 49,483 downwards.
TACAAGATATCCAAAACATCAATAATATTGTCTCCAAATATCCTTTTGATATTTGGATTCACGGAAAGAGCGGTATGGCAGATGCTAAATCAATTCTTGGAATGTTCTTAATGAAGCTTGATGAACCATTAACATTAGTTGTTCCTGACAATGTTGAATATGACAAGCTTTTTAATGAGCTGGAAGACTATATCCAGTTTTATTAATTTGCACCGGCAGGCATTCTCTCCCTTGAATGCCTGCCGAAAACTTATTCTACTTCTTTTCTTTCTTTTTCATAACCTTTCTGAGTACCCAAAGACCTACCCTGATCAATTTGTTGTCCATATCCTTTGTTACGTCTTTGAGTCTTTCCCTTATCTCAATGTTCTGCGGACATTTGGGCTCACATTTCCCGCATTCCTTACAAAGCCATGCATAGGATACCTTTCCTCCGGAGGAGCCTCCCGCAAATGCCAGATACTGATAATTTGCATGCTTTAAATTAAACATGTGCTTGTTGTTATAATATTTAAAGGACATCGGAATATCAACCCCGAAAGGACAGGGCATGCAGTATCTGCACTCTGTGCATCCGACTCTCATCAGGCTTTTATATGTAGCCTTGACTCTTTCAATTATTTCTAATTCCTCGTCTGTGAGGCTGTTTGGCTCCGCCTCGTTAGCAACTCTGGCATTTTCTTCAATGTCGCTCTCCCGGCTCATACCCGAAAGCACAACATGAACCTGGGGATGATTCCAAATCCACCTCAAGCCCCATTCGGCGGGAGACCTTTTTATACTTGCAGAATCCCATATGTTTTGAACTTCTTTTGGAATTCTTCCTACAAGAGAGCCACCTCTTAAAGGCTCCATAATTATAATTCCCAAACCCTTGGAAGCCGCATACTCAAGGCCTTCCTTCCCCGCCTGGAAGTTCTCGTCAAGGTAATTGTACTGTATTTGACAAAAATCCCAGTCGTAATCGTCAACTATGGCTTTAAATTCTTCCTTGTCCCCATGGAAAGAGAAGCCTATATTAATAATTCTGCCTCTTTTTTTCTCCTTCTCTATAAATTCCAAAACACCCAAGTCCTTGAGCCTGTTCCAGCCCTTCATGTCGGCAAGACCGTGCATAAGATAATAATCTATGCGATCCGTTTTTAGCCTCTTAAGTTGAGTCTCAAATAGATTGCTGATGTCCTTTGTCTTATGAACCAGGAAAAGCGGTAGCTTCGTAGCCACTTTTACCTTATCCCTGTAACCTCTTGCCAATACATCTCCTAGAATCCCTTCGCTTTTTCCTCCTTGATAGAAATAGGCAGTGTCAAAGTAATTTATACCGCTCTCAATTGCCTGAACAATCTGCCTTTCTGTTCTTGCCACATCGATTTTTCCATTCTTTTGAGGAAATCGCATTGCTCCATATCCCAATATAGATAATTTGTCTCCTGTTTTCGTCATTTCACGGTACTTCATATCATTCTCCTTTTACAACATAAATATTGTCTCTTTGATAATCTCACTTACAGTAGGATGAGGAAATATAAACTCTTTTATATCGTCAATAGACATTTTTTTCTCCACCATCATAGCTGCGCCATAAATGATTTCGGATGAATAGCTGCCTATCATGTGTACACCAATAATACTCTTGCTGTCTTTGTCTGCAATCACCTTGCAAAATCCGTCCCCGCCTTCATTTTCAGCAACATATCTTCCGCTGTATGTCATGGGCAGCTTGACAACTTCAAAATTAATCCCTTTCTCCCCTGCCGTCACTTCTGTTTCTCCTACACAAGCAACCTCGGGGTTTGTGTATATGACCGACGCAATGGAATCGTATTTCATAACTGATTTTTTACCTAGAATATTGTCTATGCACACCTCTGCTTCACGGTATGCTGTATGGGCAAGCATTGATTTGCCGTTAACATCGCCTGCTGCATATACTCCCGGCACATTTGTCATTCCATGCTCATTCGTTATAATTGCCCCCTTGTCAGTCTCAATTCCAAGGCTTTCAAGTCCAAGCCCCTGTGTTGCGGCTCTTCTTCCAACACTAACCAGCACCTTGTCAGCCGGTATTGAAGAGGTCTTGCCATTGTACCCAAAGATAACTTCTGTATCTTTGACTTCCGTTACCTTTGCTTCAAGTAAAAACTCAATACCTTTTTTCTGATAATTCTTCATAAGCCTGTCCGATATTTCCCTGTCCGCATTTCCTGCAATATGGCCGAGCATCTCAATGACTGTAACCTTACTGCCGGCTGAATTAAAATAGGAAGCCATCTCCATACCTATAATTCCCCCGCCTACGACCACAAGAGACTTAGATACCTCTTTTAAATTAAGGATTTCACGGTTTGTTAACACAAATCCCTTCTCTATAGCTTCGCCTATACCCTTAATTTGCGGTATAACAGGAACAGAACCTGTTGCGATAAGCAAATTCTTTCCCGTATATAGTATATCACCGGCCTTTACATTAAATCCTCCTGCATTTTTACCGGCTATCTGGGCAAGCTCTCCAATAACGGTCACATTGCTTCTTTTTAACTTACCCTTCACTCCTGCAGTCAGAACCCTGACGATCTTATTTTTTCTGTTTATTACTACCTCATGATTAAGCACTGCCTTATCGACCGTCACACCGAATTTTTCGCTGTGGACAGCTCCGTCATAAAGCTTTGCGGAATAAAGGAGCGCCTTTGACGGTATACACCCCTCATTAAGGCATACTCCGCCCAGAGAGCCCTTTTCAAAGAGCAGCGTGCTCAATCCTGAATTTCCCGCCCTTTCTGCTGCCAGATATCCGGCGGGTCCTCCTCCTATCACTATTAAGTCATATATTGTCTTATTATTATCCAAAATTACTGCCTCCACTGTTATAAAAAGAGACAATCCAGTACGATAAAGAATGGTTGTCTCTTTTCATTTTAATCTTAAAAATCCAGGTTCAAAACAAAAATGCTCTTCTAATAATACATCTGAAAGCCGCTTAAGCTGTCAATAAGATATTTCACTGCCTCCCAGTACAATACTACTCCGACTATTGAAAGAATAAAGGAGATAACGAACAAGATAAAGACCGCTCTTGCATAGTTTTGAGTGTTCTTGTTAAATGAACTTCCGAAGCTCCAGACAAGTATCATTATTGCTCCTACAATAGGAATGCTGGTCAACAGGAATATCCCTATGTACTTCCACACAGGTAACGGAGTGGTTTTTGCCGGTTGTTGCACAGTTGCTGCTTGTGCTTGAGGCACAGTTGTTGTTGGCGTTTGAGGCTCCGTTGCTGCTTGTGGCTGTTCAGGCAGAACCGGGCTTGGGCTGGCCTGAATTGGTTCAACTACGGCCTCCTGCAAAACCTCAGGAACCTCTTCCTGCACCGGGGTAACTGTGCTTTCCGAAACTGCTGCAGTTTCCTGAACCGCTTGCACAGTTTCTATTTTTGCTCCGCAGGCTGTGCAGAATTTCGATTCGTCATTTAATTGCTGTCCGCATTTCTCACATATCATATGGAGTTCTCCCTTCACAATAAATTAAAATCCTTTTTGACCTAAATCCGATAAATTTCTACCGTTATTATACAATATATGCTCTTTCTAATCAAATAACAAGTCCTAGTATCCGGTATCGACCATTTACAGCAAATTGCTTTCATCAGACCTGTATTTCACCATGAGCTTTTTAAAAACCTCGGCAGTTGTCGGAGGAGTGTATGTAATGGCATTAGCTCCCGCGCGGATTGTTTCAATTATAGTCTCCTCTGTTGGTCCGCCTGTAGCAATTATAGGTACCTCAGGGAACTGTTCTCTGATCTTTCTGACAATCCCGGCTGTCTTAGCCGCTCCGGATACATTTATTATTGATGCTCCGGCTTCAAGCCTTGCAGCTATATCCGTTTTTTCTGTAACCACTGTTACCACTATAGGTATGTCAATCTTTTCCCTGATCTGGGTAATAATATCATTGGCTGTCGGTGCATTTACAACAACCCCTAATGCCCCTTGGAACTCAGCATCTAATGCCAGGTTTATTACTCTTTGTCCCATAGTTGTACCGCCTCCGACTCCACAAAAGACAGGTACATCTGACACGGAAATAATGGAATGAGTAATAGACGGTTGTGGGGTGAAGGGATAAACAGCGATAATTGCATTTGCGTTGCAGTTTTTGATAATTGCAACATCAGTTGAAAACAAAAGAGATTTAATCAGTCTGCCCAGTATTCTGATTCCGCTGGCTTGAGATATCACCTCAGGTACACGGATCATATGTCTTCTTAGGATGCCGTTGATTTCAGGAATAAATTCACTCATATATAACACCTCATCTATTGAGTTTGTTCTAACTCCCTCAAGTACATCTTGGTATACTCCACATCACTTGGGACAGGAATATACTGGCTTCCTATTTTCTGTCTTGTTTCATTTCCTTTGCCGGTTATCAGTATAACAGTGTTTGGTTCCGAAGATAAAATAGCCTTTCTTATAGCCTCTCCTCTGTCGTCAATGATTTCGTAGCTTTTATTGTTTTCCTTAACATATCTGGCAATATCCTCGCTGATCTCACGAGCCTTCTCCGGTCCCGGGTCCTCTGCTGTGAGAAACACCTTGTCGGAATGAAGCCCTGCTAATATCCCTAAGTCCTTTCTCCTAAGAAGTGCCTTGCCTCCGGGACATCCGAAAACAGTAAAGATTTTTCTACCTGGGAACTCAGCCTTTACTGTTTCATAGAGCTTAGTAAAGCTGAGCTTGTTGTGTGCGTAATCCACTATTACGATCCTGTCCTTATTTTCATTTGAGTAAATTTCCATCCGCCCGCTTGATCTGGCTTTTCTAAGACCTGTATAGATATATTCTTCAGGTATTTGTAATATATATGCCACAGATATGGCAGCTAATGCATTTTCCACATTAAACAAACCCGGCATTGTAAGAACAAACTGCCTGTCAAATCTGTCGCACCTGACATTAAAAACCGTATCAAATCCTTCCTTGTTGATGTTGTAGCCGTATATATCTGCAGACTCTTTTGTCCCAAAGGTCAAAACCTTGCCTGAAGCAGCGGAGGCTTCCATTATCCTGTTAAGCTTGTCCGAATTAATATTTATGCAAGTCACCTTGGAATGGTTGAATATCTTGAGCTTAGAGGATAAATAATCCTCCATGTCACTATGCTCTATGGGGCTTATATGATCCTCCGATATATTTAGAAAAACACTCACGTCAAAGTCAACGTCATGGAGCCTGCCATATTTTAATGCCTGGCTTGAGGCCTCCATAACCATGTATTTGAGTCCGCTTTTTACTGCATTCCCAAAATGCATCTGCAGCTCCAGTGATTCGGGAGTTGTTAGGCGGGATTCCTGATTAATAATCCCATCAAATGTGTCGATCGAGGATATAATTCCTGCTTCGGGTAATTGGCTGCTTTTCAAATATTCATCTAAAATATATTTGACATAATATGCTGTTGTGGATTTGCCTTTAGTCCCTGTAATTCCTACAAGCTTGAGCTTTTCACCAGGATTGTTGTAAAAAATAATTGCTGCAAGGGACAATGCCGCCTTGATGTCGTTTACCAAAATGCACGGAATGTTTTTATTGTAGTCAGTAAGGCTGATATAGGCAACAGCTCCCTTTGAGATCGCCTGTTCCAGATATTCTTCCTTAAAATTTGCTCCCTTGCATATAAACAGCGTATCGCGGCTGGTTTGTCTTGAATCGTATGCTACATTTTCAATTGTACTCTTAACTGTCTCCAGGGTGCAGTTGTGCTCAAGCAGCAGACCGCTCCCATGAAGCCTCTCAATATATTCTTCAAGTAAATATTTTTGCATGTTTGTCCTCGCGTTCTTTTCTTATTCTTTATAATCGGGCAGAAGCTTATAACTTTTGTAGTCTGAGTCGTCAAAATGCCACCACTCTGTTTTAAGTGGTATAAATCCACTTTCCTTCATGGCGTTTTCAAGTATAAGCGCGTTCCTCTTCTGCTCCGGTGTAGCTTCTTCGTATGTCCTGTAAGCCTTTCTTGTGGGATCGTCATGCCCGCTTGGCATGTCCAATTCATTTCCGTCAGCATCAACAAGGGTGACATCCACAGCCCCGCCTCTTGTATGCACCGAACCTATCTTTGGGTCCAGGAATACGTTTTTGGCGAATTCATATAAAATCTCCTGAGCCTTCTGGGGCCTGTAGGCATCCCACACCTTTAACCTGTAGCCCTGCTTCATAAGGATTTTGTTGGCTTTATCAAGCTTATCTGCAGTACCCTTTCTTATATAGGCCACGTCCGATTCATAGACTCTTTTCCCTGCAACATTATCAGTTGTGTAGTATTTTAGTTCGATCTCTACATTCTTAACTGCAGCCGCAAGCTTTACCATATCTGTTTTGGCTGCTTTCGCTGCAATTTGCTCATCTGTTAGTGTTGGTGTGAAATTCATTTTTTCACATACTTTGCTAAACTGCGGTTCTACCGCCAGTTTTGGCCTGTAGTCATTGAAGCCCTTGGACGAAGATATAGAGCATGGATAGATAAAAGGTTCATCCAATGGCTGTAAGACATTGTCTGAGTCAAACACAAAATTCTGCTGGTAAATAACCGTGTCATAATCTCCGTCTTTAGGCTTTTTAACCCCTCCGTAGCAAAAATTCCCCAGGCTGTAACAAATGTATTTGCCTTTATATTTTTCTATCGGTTGGAGAAAATGAGGATGGTGCCCTATTACCAAATCAGCCCCGGAGTCAATTGCCAGATAAGCCAGCTCCTGCTGGAGAGCATTTTGGATGTATTTATACTCTTCTCCCCAATGGAAGTTTGCTATTAAAAGGTCACACTGGTCTCTTAGCTTCTCAGTCAGCTCCTTCACTTCCTTTTTGAAGACGTCCATATCAAGACCTTCTTCATATCTGCCAAGCTGATTGAAGCCAATCATTCCAATCTTTATTCCTTTTATCTCCTTAACTAAAACATCATTATATCCGAAATATTCTACACCTGCCGCCTTTAGCGCTTCCCTGGTAGAATCATATCCTGCTTGTCCATAATCGTATGTATGATTGTTGGCTAAGTTTACCGCCTCAACGCTTCCTGCCCTGAGTATGTTTGCATATTCGGGCTTGCCAAGGAACCAGTAATTGTTCCCATAATCATATTTCTCAGCCTTCTCGGTCTCAACGCTAAGAGTTGTCTCAAGATTTGCAATGGTCAGATCATCTTGGGACAACACGTCTGCAACATTCGAAAAGAAATACTCATAATTACCCTCCTGCTTTTCAAAGACGTAATCAAAGGAGTCAGTGTAATTAAAGCGTAGATCCTGCCCCAGCGCAACATCTCCTAATGCGCTTATTTTTATAATTACATTTTCCTTTATGTAAACAGGCTCTAAAATCTCCTTATCGCCCTCATTGTCCTTGTTAACATCAGCATTTAATGCACCTGTAGATAAGGTGTCATTTGGCAGCACTATTTTAGTATCATCCTTGCCGGCAATGTTTGCATACACTGCAAACGCCACAGCTGAGATAAGCACTACTAAAAATACTGTCCTAAAAAAAACGCGGGGATTCATTTAGAAATTTTCCTCCTGACATTCAAATTGTTATGTTGTGTATATTGTACTATATTCTTTGCACCTACACATCTTTTTTACCATATATTAAGATTAAATTTCAAGCAAATTCGTTATATCGGGCAATAGTCCTGCGTTTAGCGTTGAAGGTTCCTTTGATAAATGTTAAAATAAAAAAAACACACCAATAAAAACACACCTTACGGAGAACAAATGATGAAAATTCGTTTAATGTTTTTACTGATGCTTTTATTTATACTGCTTTATCCATGCATATCATGGGCCCAAGCCATTAATATCCCCAGCGATATTCCCTATATACTTATTGATATAAAGACAGGTCAGGTTCTTGCAGAGCAAAATGCAGACCAAAGACTCCGCCCTGCCAGCACCACAAAGATAATGACTGCAATAGTAGCCCTTGAAAATGGCGACCTAAAGCAGGAGATGAGTGTTTCTCAAAGCGCTGTTTTTGATATAGGTAAAGGCGGTATGAACGTTGGAATCATGGCAGGTGAAGAAGGCCTGACCCTTGACAATATGTTAAACCTTCTTTTAATAAAATCTGCAAATGAGGCTGCAAATATAATTGCGGAAAATGTTGCCCCATCAAGAAAAGAATTTATTGAAATGATGAATCAGAAAGCTCTCGAGCTTGGTGCTTTCAATACCAATTTTGTCAACGCAAGCGGCAAGGATACGGAAAAGGAAGATGCCGATCACCTGACTACTGCCAGGGATATGGCTGCCTTCGCCCGTTATGCCATGTTAATCCCCAAGTTTAGACAAATCGTCTCCACAGAATATTACAATGATATGCCACAAACAAATAAGCACGATGATTGGGGAATCCTTAGGAATACCAACCAACTGCTTTGGTATGATAACACATACCCATACAAAATAGGTGATACGGACCATAAGTACACAGTAATAGGTGTGAAAACAGGCTACACTGCTGCCGCCGGGAACAACCTGGTTTCAGCCGCAACCGGCGAGGACGGCATGGAGCTTATATCGGTGATAATGCATGTTACCCAGCCAAACAAAATATACGGCTATTCAAAAGAACTGCTTAGATACGGATTTGAAAACTTCTCCTTTAATGAGATTGCCAAAAAGGGCAAGCATATCACTACTGTATACGTTGAAAATGCCGAAGCTCACGACTCGGTTCTTGAGCTGGTGCTAAACTCTGACATGAAAGCTGTGCTTCCAATAGATGCAAGTGCTCAGGATGTAAAAACAAATTTTACAATAGACAATTCAATAAAAGCTCCCATAGAAAAGGGTGACATTCTTGGTAAGGCAGAGTACTACTACAATGATTCACTTCTAGGATATGTGGATATAGTTGCAGCCAAATCTGTTCCGGCATTACCTGCTCAGTTAACCAGTCAAGCCGATCAAACTGCTGCAAAGGACTCATCCTACTCCTTCATCCTGCTCTATATTTTATTAGCCTCCTGCGGGCTGGTCATACTTAGGACAATTCTTAAAAGAATATCAAGAAGAGTTAAGAGAAGAAACATTTACAGTGCCAGGCACTGAAGCTACAGACTGTGAAATAATGTCGAAGCTGAAATGCGGCGGTTGATAGCTGCTTCACAATCATGGACCGGCAGTGCCGTTTATGGAGGTTACTGTTTCCTGCTTCGAAGCATGATGGGTCAACACGGCTGCAATACCAACATCTGCGCAGTAACGGCTACAACCTGTTAATCCAGATACTTCTCTACAAAGCTTATCTTTTTAGTTGCCGCCAATATTTTATTCCCCATTGGCAGGCTCTTAATATCATCCGCTGTAATTCCCCTTGCGACAATCATAAGAAGATAGTAGATGAAGCAGCCGGCTAAAATCGCCAATCCTCCGCAGATTACACTCTGGATGAATACCGATTTAATAAGCCAGTCTGTCATAAATGTAAATCCCTCATAGATTAACTTAACCAAAATCCCCATGATAATTGATACGCTAAGAGGCCTGTTAAAAAGCTTCTTGACATCCAGTCTGACACCTGTGTGCTTTTTGATTGATCTGTAATTTAAATAAAATGCTAATATGTAACAGGCTGCACTGCCTATCAATGCTCCTTTTATATTAATAGCCCTAATTGCAATTAAATTATAATTAACAATAAGCTTTACAACAAGCCCCGTCACCAGATGTATGGTAGGGATATATGTCTTTCCGATTCCCTGCAGGATAGCCGTCTGAATAGATACCATAGATATGAGAATCAGTGTCCACGAGCCCATCATCAAAAGGTCCGCCCCGTCGGGGGCAGTAGGAAACAGGATATTTATTATCGGCTGTGCCATTAAAGCCATTCCTGCAGCCGCAGGTATGGATATCATAAGAATTGTTTTAATACTTTTGGATATTCTTCTTCTTAAAAGTCCGATGTTGCCAACTGCCGAAGCGGCAGAAATTGACGGGAGTATAGTTGTGGCCAGCGCTGTTGCAATTGTAACAGGTATGAAAAGCACCTTTAGATACTGTGTTGAAAATATTCCATAAAGAGCGCTTGCCTCGGTGGTAGTAAAGCCACTTTTTATCAGCCTTGTTTTTGTGAAGCTCAGGTCGATAAGGTTAGCTGTGTAAATAGCTACAGAGCCTAATGTAATAGGTATTGAATATTGGAATATCTTTTTTAGTATCTTTTTTGCAGAGTATACAAATTCCTCATCTACTATAGATTGAGCTATTTCCTTTAGAATATCGGCTTTGCTTTTTATATACCGCCTATATAAGTACAATGCGCTTCCCAGAGCGCCTAAGGAGGTACCTACCGTTCCACCTGCTGCTGCAAATTTCACTGCCTCCAGGTTTATTTCGGCTTCACCTGTTATCCCTTGAGCAATTGCATAGTTATATCCGTAACGGTACATAAGCCATGCAAAAAGTATTGTTAAAGTGGTGTTTAAGGCCTGTTCTATAATTTGAGAAATTCCTGTGGGTACCATATTTGAACGCCCCTGAAAATATCCTCTGAAGGTGCAGGAAATAGCAGTAAATAGCATCGTAGGTGACAATGCCAATATTGTCATAAAAGACTCCGGCCATCCGATTAATTGGGACAGCGGCTTTGCAAAAACACCTGTTAAAATGCTTGTAACCGCGCCAATTGAAACAAGCAGTATACCTGATATTTTTAGTGTCCGGTATGAAACATCATATTTGCCGGCTGCCACCTGCTCTGAAATAAGCTTTGAGATTGCTACAGGTATACCTGCATTTGTTATCATAAACACAAGCTGATAAATAGTATAGCCTGCATTATAAATACCATTTCCCACATTTCCTAGTATAAGCGTCAAAATGGGTACATACAATACACCCAGCAGCTTATTGATGATGCTGGCAGCACTTAATATTGTAAACCCTTTTGCATTAGATTGTCTGTCCACTTTTATCTTACTTTCTCTTATATATTTTTCTTCTTAGTTCCCTAAATGCGGTAATGCCTTTTTCAGCACAAAAATACACAAAGGGGTTGAAAACATAGTCCAGCATTCCGATAAACTCAGTAAATTTCCCCTTAAAGCCTACCTTAAACTTATAAAGCCCGTACATTGGATTGTTCTCATCCAAATCGCCAGGGACACCTCTAAAGTCATAAATATCACAGCCTGATTCAAGTGCCCATTTAATCATATTCCACTGCAGAAGATAATTGGGCATGAGATTTCTGTGCTCATTTATACTGGCACCATATAAATACCAGCATTTGTTGCCGTATAAAATGGCTATTGTTCCGGCTATAGGCTTGTCTTCATAATACGCCAAAAACACTCTTACATGGTCCGGTGCAAAAGCGTCAAATACCTGCTGGTAATATTCCTTGCTCCGGACTACAAAATTGTCGCGAATACCTGTTTCCACAATCATCCTGTGGAATATTTCCACATCTTCTCTTGTACCTGTCTTAATTACAACGCCCCTTCTTTCAGAAAGCCTGATATTATATCTGACTTTATGGTGAAAGTCCTTCATAATCTGCTCTTCAGTTTTGTTCCTCAAATCCAGTCTGAATACAAATCTTGGCTGGATGCCCTCATAGTTTTTCAGACCTCTGCTTACCTTAAAGCCCATGTCCCTTACAATCCGCTCAAACTGTGTATCCTCTATCTCAATGTCAGGGTCCATCTTTAGGACATAGCTTCTGTGCTTCTTTGCAATAAGCTTGCATTTTTGCAGCAGTTGTTTAATTGTTTCTGCATTGTGGGAATCGCAGACAGGACCTCTGGGGGAATACATTATAGTAAATGGCAATACCGGGATTTTCCTGATCAACAGGCTCATGGAACCCTTGATATTGCCCTTCTCGTCCTCCACTGTAACTACTTCATTTTTCCAAAATGATTTTACCTGTGCCCATTGAGGCGATTGCATAAAATGCCCTTTAGGACTTTTTTGTAAAAACTGCTCATACTTCTTTTTAAAATTAATATCCAACTTTTCACCTCTTAAAAATTTGTCTTTAGATTAACTCAAATACTTTCTGAATTTAAAATAGTGACTCAATTGGGATTTATACAAATACAACATGCGCTTAAGCTTGTTGTCACCTTTCAAAAGCAACGAGTTACTAACCCTTCCCTGCTTAATGAGCTCCTTTATCATATTAATATTCTCCTCTCCCCTTACATGCTTCAAAGTTACATTATGGGGAATAACGGTCCACAGGTTTATGGAGTTTGCTATTTCGGTCTTAAGCTCCTTATTGTAAATGTAATCCTCAGCCACATATTTTGCGAGATTGTGACCTGCGGCAGTGACATAATAATTACTTCTGCCTTGCCTGAGATTCATCTCAAGTATTTTGAATTTTCCGTCTCTCTTATCATACTTTATATCGAAGGTGGAGTAGCCTGTATACCCTATACCGTCAAGAAAGCACCTGAGTGTTTCGGAAAGCTCCGGGTTGTATTCATTTATCATCACCGCAGTATTTCCCAAACCGTGGGGGGTATGCTCCTCCAGCATCACATGGCCTAAAGACATTAGCTTAACCTTCTTGTCCTTGCCGCTGTAGCAGATCATAACCCTTAGATAAGAGTCGTCTCCGGGGATAAAATCCTGTATTATCATTTGATCATCATAGCCGGCTTCGTATATCTGCCTCAGCACTTTTATGAGCTCTCCCATGCTTCCAAGCTTATATACCTTCTTTTGAGTGTCAAATGCATGCTCCCAATATTTGATACCGTTTGAAGGCTTAACGATGACCGGAAACCCAAAGGGCAGCTCAAAGCTATCACCCACCTGCTTGTCATATATAAATGTAGCGGGGTAATCAATTCCATGGCGGTCGCACATCTTGTAAAACTCAAGCTTCGTCAGAAGCTTATGCATTAGCTCTTCATCAACATATGGGGCGATTATATTTTCCAAAAGCAGTGCCTTGTTCTTTATTATCAGCTCTACGTAGTTGTCACCACAGCCAATTAATATAATTTTTTTGTCCTGATGCTCCAAAGCCGTACTGTTGATTGCATTAATAAATACCTCCTGCTTGTCCAAATCCGGAACAAAGCGAAAGTCTATAATCCTGCTATGGCAGCTTGGACCTGTATTGGATTTGCCGATAACTATGGACTTTACTCCGTATTCTTCATAAAACGCTCTGGACATGCTGTATGTATTTATATCACTACCTAAAATTAAAGGGATAAACTCTCTGACAACTATGTTCAAAATCCGCACCCTCGCAATCTGTTTGCCGTAAATACGCTTAAATACTACTGTTTTTAAGCATATATCACGTTAATTTTAGTATATTGACTAGTAAAGTTCAAGTTAATTTTACCATCTCCTGCCCTTTATTATACTGCTAAAAGGGAGTTGGAAAGGTTGCTTTCTTATGTTAATATATTAAATAACATCAAACGCTATTTAATAGCATTATAATTCATCATTATATAACAGAGGACACCAAATGACAAAAGCAATACGACTACGGAATATTCAGGACATGGAAAATATAAGTGCCATTGTATCCAAATACCCTTACGATATTTGGATACACGGTAAAAGCGGCATGGCAGATGCAAAATCTATCCTTGGCATGTTTGTGCTGAAGCTTGATGAGCCGCTCACATTAGTCATACCCAGTCATGCCGAAGGCGATGAGCTTTTGGACCAGCTTCTTGAAGAGTTAAAAGAATTTTTCGTTTAATCATTTCAACACTTTTGCATAATAATCCGTCTCAAGTATCTTTGCTGAATACTTGAATTTATCAGCCACAATTTTATTTATTTTCCTAACATACTCCTTATCCGACTCTGTCCCGTCAAGAAATGTCACCTTGTCCGTAGACGAGTTGTAAATAGCTCTGTCTGTTATCCAACTGCGATTTGAGAATATTACAAGTGTAGGTGAGTTGGACAGGATATCCGAACCCATAAGTAGTCTGGAATCATACTCCAGTCCAAATAGGTTTGACAGGGTAGGTATGATATCAAGACTGGCACAAGGCTTTTCTATAACGACCGGCTCCATTCCCTTTTTCCATAAAATGAGGCTGCTTTTGTACAGTTCAAAATTCTTTTCAACAACATGACCTGCAAGCTCGTCAATGTTTTCCTTATCAAGTCCGTAAGGGTAGTGGTCAGCACTGAGGGCAATTACAGTATTTTCGGCAACACCGGCAGCCTCAAGCTTCTCAAGAAGTGAGGCAAGGGCAAATTCTAGCTCCAGATTGCAGGCTAAGTAAGCCTTTGATGCATCGGAGTACGGTAAATGCTCCACATATTTTCTGTTTTTAGCCGCCATCTGATTTCCGCTGAAATTATAATTCATGTGGCCGCTAACCGTCATGTAATAAGCGTGGAAAGGCGCATCTCCAATATATTCTCCCGCTGTAACATCAATCATTTCAAGGTCAGAGCCCGGCCATGTCTTTGTGATCTCTAAACCATTCCCTACACCTTTATAATCATATCCCAGATTTGGATGGGAAACATCCCTCTTATAATAAGTATAGGTATGGTTATGATATGCCTTTGTAATATATCCCAGTTCTCTAAACTGGTTGCCCATGGTAAAGGGCATATAGTTTTTACCCGAGTGAGCCATGCTCCACACACCGCTTTTAGGTATCAAGCCGGTACATGCAACATATTCACCGTCGGATGTACTCACCCACCAAACAGGATTGTAAAAGTTTTTAAATACAAAGCCTTCATTTGCCATCATATAAAGGGTCGGGGTCAGCTCCGGGTCGATTACATAGTGAGAAAAGCCTTCTGCTGTAAACAGTACTAAGTTGCACCCTTCAAACATCCCCGTATACTCATTTGTAGCCGTAGGCGTAACGCTTGAAAAATACTTATGCATCGCTACAAGGTTTTCGTTGCCTGCATCGGCTTCGATTAAGGCTTCAAAGTCTATATCCATGATGTTATAAGGTTTCCTGGTGACAATGGGCTCTTCCACGTCAGGCTCATCTTCTGTAAGAGTATCGGTGTTTGTTGTAGTATTTTCAATTGTCCCTTGGGTAGTCTCGACAGGTGTTGTTGTCTCGGGATTATCATCCTCATATACCAAATCCAGCTTTTTTCTCTGGATTTGACTCACAGCAAGCCTTTGAAAATCCAGGCGCATTGATGTCAGAACTCCCAGCCTGTTAAATGACAGCTCGGGAGAAGAAATCTTATAATAGAGTGTGTTTTGAGATACAGGACTATCACCTGTAAGATTGACACAAATAATCGCAAAGGAAAAGCTTATGACGGAAAAAAGTAAGGAAAACGATGTCGACTTGGGTCCTTCCTTGGTCAGCACCCTGTTTTTGCTTATAACAATGAACACAATCAACGGCACAAAGCACAGAATAACAGCAATCCAATTCTTAATAATAGCTTCGATGATTACATCCCAAAATTGAAACGCATCACCTGCACCACCGACAGAAATCAATGATAGAGGCTGTTGAAATATACAAAAATAAATAAGCTGAGTCCCGTAGACAAGAATTATTATCAATATTACTACAATAGACAAAATCCTGCGAGCCTCAACATTTATAAGGCTAATTAAAAGATAAAGCACGCTCCCGGCAGACAGGGAAAACAAGACCGGGAAAATAAAATCAAAGCCTATGCTTTCGAAGATCCAGGTATGGTACAATAACTCAAGATATATAAAAAGTAGTATGCAATAAAACAAGAACCAGTATTCTAAAAAAAATGTTGTCGCCTTCTCTTGCAGTGTTTCCCTTCTTGGTGCGCCATCCACTGTCATATCACTCCAGTATTATTCAAATTGCTCATTTATTCATTTTATCAGTATTAGCTGTTTTGAGCAATATTACGTTTATATTACTTTGGCAAACTGCCCTAAAAAACCCTCCAGAGGTATCGAATGGTTATAATATAAAATACCGAAAGGAGAATAATTTATGAGTAAAAAAATCAAAGGTTTTATATCAGTTTTTTTATGCTTCGTACTGATATTCTCTTTAGCAGTTCCGACCTTTGCATCAAAGAAAAACGACAACAAAATTAACCATCTAATTTCTGCAAAAGGCTTCAAGGATGTTCCTAAAAGCCACTGGGCTTATGATTATATTATGTGGATGTATCAAAATAATTTCATAAGCGGTATAGGTAATGAAAAGTTTAATCCCAACGGCACTTTGACAAGAGCCCAATTTGCAAAGATGATGGTAAATACTCTGGACCTTGAACTGGTTACCCCCAAAAACCCTACATTCATTGATGTAGCGAAAAAGGATTGGGAGTACTCCTTCGTTGAGTCATCATTGAAGTATTTAACAGCCTACACAAACCCGGGCGGCGGTTTGAAATTCAAGCCCGATGAACCGGCTGTCAGAGAGGATATGGCTGTTGCATTGGTTAAGGCTCTCGGATACCAGAATGAAAGTATAGATGAAAGCATTTTAAACCAATTTGCGGATAGCAGTGAAATTAACCCAAAACTAAGAAGGCATGCTGCGCTTTCGGTAAAGTATGGGCTTATGCAAGGCTACACAAAAAACGGCAAGCTATACTTTGGTGCCCAGGACAATTTAACAAGGGCTCAGGCTTCTGCATTGCTTTACAGAGCTTTTAAAGTAAAAGAAGAAAAAATCCCATTCGACGAGGATAAGATTCCCTTTGATGATGACGAAGATGAGGATAATGAGGATGAGGAAGCATACGTAGCTCCTGTTGTTTCTGCCTCTGTTGAAAATGGGATTCTGATCCTGAAGTGGAGCAAAATAGACTCACCTAAATTCAAAGAATATAGAGTAGTTATTTCAAAAAATGATTCTACACCCAGATACCCTGAAAACGGGTACCTTTATACAATTACCGACCCAAACAGAACAATTGCTGTAATAAATAACAATGACGAATACAACAGCGGCGATTTCGGGAAATACCTTACAAAGGGTGAAAAATACTACTTTAGTGTGACAGCAGTATACGATGACGGAAGAGCATACGGAAATACCGTCAGGATGCAATATAACGGCACAGAAAATCCTGAGCTGTATGTTATGCCTGTAGTAACTGCTTCTGAGGAAAACGGAAAGTTGGTTCTCCGCTGGAATAAGATTGAATCGTCAAATTTTGTAAGCTACAGGGTTGTAGCTTCCAAAAATGATTCATCTCCAAGCTATCCTGAAAACGGTTATTTGTTCACAATAACTGACCGTAACAAAAACTATGCGGTTATTGACAACTCCACCGCTTACACAAACGGTGATTTTGGAGGCTATTTCATAAAGGGAGAGGCTTATTACTTTAACATAACTGCAGAATATAAGGATAGAACTGTAGTTGGTAATACAATCAAAGTCCGCTATAAAGGTGCGGATAATCCCAAACTGTTCCCGGCTCCTAAAGTTAGCGCCGAATATGTCGATGGCAAATTAATGGTATCTTGGGACAAAATCGACTCTGAACATTTATTGGGATACCGTGTGGTTATTTCAAAAAATACAGAGGCACCGGCATATCCTGCAAACGGTTATTACGATGTGGCCTATGACAAGGATACCACCTCTGTGGTGATAGATGCATCAAAGCCCTATACATCAGGTGATTTTACAGCTTTAACATTCGGAGAAGAGTACTATTTCAGCGTAACAGCGGTTTATGCACATGACAAGTATGTAGCAGGAAACGCAGTAAAGAAGCTATATCTTGTCGAAACTGAACAGTAAGCATCTTCTCAAATCCGCCCGCAATATATTGCAAGCGCAAAAACACCTGACACTAAAAATTGGTCAGGTGTTTTTGTCTGTTTCTAAGCCTCTGCTGTAATCATTGAGGCCATCTTAATCTTAAAATATTTAGCAACCTCCAAGATTGCACAGTATTTATCAATACATGAAACAATAAAAGATTCCTTGTATTTTGGCGGTCTAATGGTAACAGGCCACATATGCTTGACTATTATGTCCTTTTCGACCTTGTTCAGGTCAAAATGCTTATTTGCATTTTCCAAAGCTTTATGAGGATGATTAAATGTATGCATGCCTGAAAGAACCTTACTTTTATGCCAATCGTAAAGGAAAAGGTCATGGAGCAGCCCTCCCCTTGCAGCAGAGCAATAATCAAGACGCAAAAGCTTACATACGAGAAAGCTGTAGTACGATACAGAAAGTCCATGGTCAAGGCTTGTTACAGAGCCATGCTGTATAAAGTCGTCCAAAGAATGAGTGATTTTATTTTCAAGAAGGTCCTTTACGCAATCTGTATATTCCTTTAAGTTGCTTGATTTAACAAGCATATTAATCTTCAATTTAATTAGTTCTGTCATGTTTTCAGTCCCCTAGTGTATTTATTAATAATATGCAGCTATTAAACATTAACACAAAACCTCACTAATAGTCTATACCTTTTGGGAATATAATTTGCTTTGCTTATTAATGATTTTTTCTTGAACAGATGGTATTATATAAAGAGATTTTTCAGTTCAAAGATATATTAACCGAGGTTTTTTTGTAATGACTAATAAATATAAAATAATTGATATACATGCACATATTTTTCCGGATAAGGTTGCCTCAAAAGCTGTTAAAGCAATAGGTAATTACTATGGAGTATCTATGGAAGGGTCCGGTACGGTTGATGGTCTGCTCGAAAACGGAAGCGCTATAGGTGTGAGCAAATATGTTGTACACTCTTCTGCCACAGACGTCCATCAGGTTTCTGCAATAAATGATTATGTGTCTGAAGTTCAAAACAGCTACAGCCAGCTTATTGGCTTCGGAACACTTCACCCTGGTCTTCCAGAACCGTTGAAGGAGGTTGAAAGGATAATCTCCCTTGGCTTGCACGGAATCAAGCTTCACCCTGAATTTCAGCACTTTGTTATTGACGCAGAAGAAATGATGCCTGTGTATAAGGCTATTGAAGGCAGATTGCCGCTATTGATTCATATGGGTGATGAAAATACGGATTCATCCAGTCCTGTAAGACTTGCACGGGTACTGGATATGTTTCCTGACTTAGTGGTCATAGCCGCTCATTTCGGAGGCTACAGAGCATGGGACGAAGCGTTGAAGTATCTGGTTGGAAGAGATGTTTACATGGATACATCCAGCTCCCTGTACTTTTTAGAGCCGTCCAGGGCCACATACATGATCAGGGAGCACGGTATCAACAAAATGCTTTTTGGCTCGGATTATCCCATGTGGAATCATAAAGAAGAGTTTGAGAGGTTTTTGAGGCTTGATTTAAATGAAGAAGAGAGAGCTTGTATCCTATATGAAAACGCATACAAGCTGCTCTCTCACAGAAACGATTTCACTCCAGCACAAATCTTTTAAATTCCTAAAGATATTTTAAGTCTGACAGCAAATTGCCTTTACTTTCCAAGACGGATAACATTCCACGAAAGGGGCGTCAGCTCCACAGTAAGTCTGCCTTCATCCATAACAGTCTTTTTGTTTATGTGGGGAACAACGTTATTTGGATTCTCCAAGCTGTTTACTGCTTCACTGTCTTCATTGTCAAGAACCAGATGCTCTATAACCCTAAGCTTAGGGAAGCTTCTTATATCACAATCCATCTTAAGAGATTCTTCCAGGCTTCTGTTGACTGCAAATATTGTAAGCTCATCCTTCTCATCATTTACCGTCACAACAGCATCCAAATAAGGGACATCGGTAATGAGCTTACTATCATATCTTGGAGAATCAATTATTGTGTCAAGAACCGTCCCTCTCCCGTATAAAGACGCGTGCATGAATGGGTAAAAAGTAGTTTGTCTCCATACGTCCCCGCCATTTTCAGTCATTATGGGGGCAATTGTATTGATGAGCTGTGCTAGACAAGCTATTTTTATTCTGTCTGCGTTCTTCAAAAGAGTAATAAGCATACAGCCTACGACAATAGCATCCTCAACATTATAAATATTCTCATTCATGGGAACGGCTCTGCCCCATCTCTCATTCGTCAATGCAGGTGTCTGATACCATACATTCCATTCGTCAAAGGAAAGATGCATTGTCTTTTTACTGCGTTTCTTTGCTTTAATATAATCACATATTGAAACTACCGACTTTATAAAGTCATCCATTTCAATAGAGCGTGCAAGGAAGCTCTTAAGATCATTATCAGATTTTTTATAATACGCATGAAGGGATAAATAATCAACATGCTCGTAAGTGTGCTCAAGTACGGTAGCCTCCCATTGTGCAAATGTAGGCAGGTCCTTCATCGAGCTTCCGCATGCCACCAGTTCAATTGTCGGGTCAACCCACTTCATGACCTTTGCAGTCTCATACGCCAATCTTCCATATTCATCGGCAGTTTTTTGGCCTATTTGCCAAGGGCCGTCCATTTCATTTCCTAAGCACCAAAGCTTAAAATCGTGAGGCTCCTTATAGCCGTGAGATATTCTTAAATCACTCCAATATGTTCCTGACGGATGGTTGCAGTATTCAACAAAGGTTCTTGCCTCATCAATGCCTGCCGTCCCCAAGTTTACCGCCATCATTACCTCAGAACCAACAAGCTTTGCCCAATCGGCAAATTCATTTGTGCCTATCTCATTGGTCTCTGTTGTCAGCCAAGCCAGGTCCAGCCTTTTCGGCCGCTCATTAACAGGTCCGATACCGTCTCTCCAGTCATAACCGGAAAGAAAATTTCCTCCGGGATACCTTATTACCGGAATCTTCAGCTCCTTTACTACCTCGATGACGTCCTTTCGGAAACCTCTCTCATCAGCATTAGGATGCCCCGGCTCATAAATCCCTCTATAGACTGCACGGCCCCATTGCTCTATGAAAGAACCATACAACCTCTTGTCTACCTGTCCCACTTTGAAATCTTTATCCACAATCATTTTTGCACTTATCAAGTCTATATCCCCCTATAGATAATAATTTCAGACAGAAAATTTACTTTGCAACAACAATATCTATTCTTCTATTCTTTTGTCTGTTATATTCAGTATCATTTGGCGCGATAGGCTTATATTCTGCATTTCCTGTTGCAGTAAGATACTTGCCTTCAATACCGCATTTAGACATTAAATATTTTACTACATTGGTCGCTCTTTTTGTCGATAATTCCCAGTTTGAAGGGAAAATTGAAGTGCTTATTGGACGGTCATCAGCATGACCTTGAACTAAAATATCAATATTCAGTTTCTTCATCACCTTTCCTATTTGTTCAATAACCGGCTTGCCTGATTCCTTCAAATCTGCCTTTCCGGAGTCAAATAAAATAAGTGAGTCAACTCTGAAAATAACAATATCCTTTTCCTCAATAACCTTTATGTTTTCGTTTAGACCCATTCCTTCTATGAGCTGTTCTATCTCTGCTTTAGCTTCTGCAACAGTCATTTTCTCAGATACTGCATCAGGCTTTTCCCCGTCAATATCGTCTGTTTCGTCCGGCTGATTGCCCGGTTGGACATCCGGTAAGAGATTTATAATACTATCCTTTTTTTCTTCTTCAAATGTACTTATACTTTGATTTGAAAAGGCTGCACGCAAAGAAGAAGCTACTGCTTCAAACTTTTGCTGGTCTACAATTGCCATGGAAAAAAGTAATACAAAGCAGCATAAGAGGTTTGTCATTAGATCACCGTAGCTGGTCATCCATGCAGGTGCACCTGCTTCAGGCACTTTCTCCTTTTTGGGTCTGCTATTCATAGTTATCTCTCCTAATTTTGACTAACAGCTTCCTCTTTATCTCTAGCCCTGTCAGCATCCTTTCTTTCAAATATCTCCCGCTCATTAGGTGAAAGGAATACCTTCAGCTTATGCTCCATCATTTTGGGGTTTTCACCGGCTTGTATTGAAATTACAGCTTCTGCAATAAGCTCCTTTACATGAACCTCTTCATCATTATTCTTCTGAAGCTTGTCCGCTATCGGAAGGCAAATAAAGTTTGACAAAACACATCCATAAAATGTTGTAATGAGTGAAACGGCCATTTGAGGTCCAATTGAGGATGGGTCGTCCAGGGTTTGAAGCATCAAAATAAGGCCTACCAAGGTTCCTATCATACCCCAGGCGGGAAATTCAGCACCCATTGTCCTAAACATTGCGATGCCTGTTGCATGACGGGCTTCCATATTATCAATTTCCATGTTCATGTAGTCCTTAATTGTCTCAGATTCAATACCGTCAACAACAAGCTGCAGCGAGCGCCTGATAAAGGGATCATCTATCTCTTCGAGCTCTGATTCTATTGCAAGAAGTCCTTCACGCCTTGTTTTCTCTGAAAGTCTTACCATTAGCTTTATAGTATCATTAGCATCAGATCTTTTGTTTACAAAAGCCATGCCCATTAATTTAAAAATATGCTTAAATTCTGATAGTCTGTAGGAAATAATTGAAGATGCAAGCCCGCCGCCCACAGTAATAAATATCGATGGTAGATTATAGAATGACATCAAGTCGCCGCTAATTAAAATTGAGACAACTATACAGACTATTCCAAACACAACACCGATAATCGTTGCAAAATCCATGCCTTTTCCCCCTAAAATCAGCATCTTTATCCATTTGTCTGACATAATACTAGCATAATGTACATTTTATTTCAATAAATACCTCTATGACTATATCGGACAGAAAGGGCATTTAGCTTAAACATTTATTTGGTGCATTATTTAGTGCCATTATTTGGCGCCAGGCACTGAAGCTGACCGGCAGTGCCGTTTGTGGAGGTTAGCTTCAGGCACCATGTAATGAAGTCTTTACAGGCTGTGAAATGTGGTGAAGTTGGAATGTGGTATCAGGAACGCTAAAGTTTGCCATGGACGGCAAACCCGCTGGCATTGAGGCACGGACGCCGAATCGTCAGCCAGGTTGCATGGGCGAGCAGCATACGAAGTATGCGACCAGCCGCCGCATTTCAGCGAGACTTATTTCTTACAGCCTGCCGTTATGCCAAAATAAATCCCAGTGGACAACCAAAGTCATCCACTGGGAAAACAAACCAATATAAATGAGTCTAATTAATCCAACATTTTTTGTGCTACAAATGCGAGATCAATAAAGTCTACCCTATTGTCACCATTGAAGTCTGCAACTCGAGCCAAATGCCAATCCTCATCCTCCGATGTCTTTCCATAATAGTATGCGACAATAGCAAGGTCACCCACGTCTACATCGCCATCTCCGCTTACATCTCCCGGCATTAATACTGAAATGGTTTTATCGGCCAACTCAGCAAAGATTACTTCTCCTCCCGGAGCAACACCGAGCTCTGCACTTGTAATTTGTATATTGCTTGTCACGTTGCTTATTCCACTTCTTACCCTAAAGGTGACTTTAGCCGCCTGCTCAATATCAGAGAAGCTGGTCGTATCCGTTTTTACTATTTTCAATAACCCCGGAGTATTCAATGTACTCAAGACCATAATATTCTCATCGCTTTCATCGACTTTTTCAGTCTTAATATATTCAAGATGTTGCGCATTGTAGTTTAATGTGATAATCATAGCGTAAATATTTGGACTTATGTCCGATATGCCGATACCTGCTTCAAATGTATCATGTGAGTATACTCTGTCAGGTGCGGTTATTACCATCAAGTTTTGACCTGTCTGTCCTCCATCCTTCTGCCAGGTGCCTGAATAAGGCAAGTCAACTCCTATGCCGCCTATACTGATTAAATACTGTCCGTCAAGAAGCTCATCATATACATACTCAAATGTGAAACTTCCACCAGACCCGCTTGTTACCTGGTCAATAAAGTCTATCACGCCTGTTGGTGTGGTCACGGTAACAGTGACCTCGCATCCGCTTCCGGAGCTTATGGCGCCGGTAATTATCAGTTTGCTGTTTTGTGAATCATGACTTATGCTAACGTTTGAAATCGTTGCACCGGTCTGTGCAGCAAAACCCTGGATGCAAAATATATTGAGCATAATTGCTACAATTGCGAATATTAAAATTTTCGAAATAAAACGATGCTTCACACAATCTCCTCCTTATTATCAAATTCTTATTGGGCTAGCTTGAAATACGCATGATACCTAAAACCGGATGCAGTATACATGGGTACAAGCGTAACACCGTTTGTTATGAAGTTCATCGGCTGCCCATCGACCGGTGTAATTGACTCGGAAAGATTTTCTGTATTAAGTGAAAGGTTTATATAACTGGTACTGTTATCCTTTCCTACAAGCAATATGGGGCCGTAGAACAATGCAATAACAGAGCTGTCGTCAGGTGTCGGCTCTACTCTGAAGCTATAGGGGAAGGAAACAACTATCTCATCACCCGCTGCCCATGTTCTGCTGATTGTGACATAGCTTCCCGCAGTCGCCTCCACTTCCTGGTCAACTCCGTTTATTTTGATTGAGAAATCGCTTCCTGACCAGTAAGGTACCCTGAAATTAATACCCAGCTGTCCGCCTTCATTTACTGTAAATGTTGAGGATTGTTGACTTGGCCAATTTGTCTGCTGAGTGATTTTGAACCCTTTCTTTGCCCAATTTAAGGCTGAAGGAATATAGAGATTAATATAAAGAGCAGTCTCATCAGCAGATTTGAAATAAATTGAATCCTGGTACTTTGTATGGTTCTCCATACCGGTGCCTGCGCAGCAAGTATAGCCATTTCCGAACCCTTTTTGTGCTCCAGGATTTAACGGCATGAAATATGTTATATTATGTCCGCTGCCTGACTGCCGCTGAGAAGCTAGGATATTATTATAAAGGGCTCTCTCATAATAATCCATGTATTTGGGCTGAGAGTCATGGAAGAAAAGATTCCTTGTCAATTTCAGCATATTATATGTGCAACAGGTTTCTGTTGTGTCACTTGAAATGTATTGGGCTATCCTGTCCCTTTGCCTGAACATCTCGCCTTGGCTTGTACCGCCGGTACAGTATATGCGATGCTCTGCTACCATATCCCAGAAATTTTTCGCTGTATCATAATAGGACTGTTCATTTGTCACGTCGAACACCCTCAAGCTACCCGTTATTTGAGGTATATGCTGGTTTGCATGTTTTCCGGTTAAAATATCATTATTCTGAGCACAGGCATCAAAGAGTGTTGTGTTGTCAAAATATTTGGCTGTTGCAATGTATTTCGAATCACCTGTCAAGCTGTAAAGCTCCGCCATTACCTCGTTCATTCCGCCATATTCGCCTGCAATGTATATGCCCCACATTCTATCAAGCTGTTCTCTTGTGCACTTGCTAAGCCTCCCGTATACCCAGTCTCCCATTTTTGTAACAATGTCCAGAGCCTGTGTATTGCCTGCCAGCTTATATGCAGCAATTAAACCTGACATGATTTTGTGGTTTGTATAATAAGGCGCCCAGACTTGATCCGGCCCAGAGCCGTATGTTGCAAAAGCTTCTAATCTAATAAATTGCTTTTCGGGATATCCGGCCAGATAACCTTCGTTATTGAAGCCTCCCATATCATTGCTCTGGCTTGGCAGTGCTTCCTGGCATTTGGCCAGCTCTGCTACCAGATAGTCGATCTTGGCCTTCAGTTCAGTGTCCTGGCTTTCCGCATAAGCCTGAGAAAGCGCTAATAGGTAATGTCCAGTGGTGTGTCCTCTCAATTTGCTATCGGGGGCGTCCCAGCCGCCTATGGGCGATGCGCCTTTCGTATCAAGACCTGCAGTTACTCTGAATACATAAAGCATTGAATCATCATTGCAGGACTTAAGGTAATTCACCGTTCTATCCCTGTTTGCAGTAAACGGGCTAGTTAAAAGCGTAACT
Source organism: uncultured Oscillospiraceae bacterium (assembly GCA_964587755.1). Lineage (GTDB taxonomy): Bacteria > Bacillota > Clostridia > Acetivibrionales > DTU013 > CAZPMC01. The sequence goes on along the minus strand of CAZPMC010000009.1, from coordinate 23,747 downwards.
TCACTTAAATTAAAAGGTTTGACTACTAAGCTCTCATCGCCAAATCCGCCCGTTTCCAGCGTCACTGTTAGCGGCAAGCTCCACGGGCTGGCTCCGGCACTGTTCTTTGCCCTGACGGAATAGGTGTGAGTAGAATTGTATACCAGTCCTGTATGCTCATACGGACTTGTAACGTCAGTTATTACTGTGCCGTCAACCTCAATGTCATACCCTTCTGCACCGAGAACCTCATCCCATGAGATTGTTACTGAAGAAATATCTGCTTCAGCTGTAAGGCCACCGGGTACATCCGGTCTCCTCACCTCTTCCTGAGGTTCGGATAAAAGCTCTGCAACCTTTGCCTGAGGCTGCAGGGACGATGTAGTTATACCGGGGCCTGACCAGACAAAAACTTTAGCCTTCCAGCCTGCAACATCACCTGGCAGTGTTATACTTCCGTTTAATTCTTCCGTTTCTCCCGGCTGTATTTCCTTGGATGAATATACCACATTCCTCATTCTACCGGCAGCGTCATACAGTACGACAATCTCAAGGAGTGATGCACTTTCGCTGCCTCTGTTTGTGGCATTGACAGTAGCGACAAGCTCGCTTCCGGGAGTCAATTGACTCATATTGAAGGAAGTGCTTATATCAAAAGTATTTACAGTAACATTAGCAACAGCTTTTATGTTGGTAGAGCTAACAGTACCCTCTACCTTGAAGAATCCTGCTCTGGCATATTTTGATTCATCAATGCTGTCCCATACAACCGGCAGCATTCTTCTGCTGTTGTCGTTATATATCGCGACTACCGCTTCAGGAAGTGAAGGTGCGTTTCCTACGATAGTCGATACATTTACTTCACTGATTTCTGATATCATCAGGACGAACTCTTTTTGCAGCACTGTTACGGTAAAGTTCCTGACAGATTCTCCCGTAGTGCCGTTTATAACAGTAGCCGTCAATGTAACAGTCGCGTCACCTTGCCCATACTCTGGTCTTGTCACCCTTCCGTCTGCTGCTATTATGCTTGGATCACTTGATTCCCATGAAATTGCCGATCCGTAAGTTGTACCAACCGTTGGCAGTGTAAGGTCGGATACAACACTGCTTGTATCTCCAAGGTTAATCGCAGAGGCATCAGCCTCAGCCTTTGCCTGATCTGTCAGCTCTGCCAGTACGGTGCATACGAACTCCCTTGTATCGAATGCCTCGCCTTTTGTAATGGTTGCTATCAGTATGACTTCCGCATTTGGCTCTCCGGCTGCGGGACGTGTGACCTTTCCATCGTTAGAAATTATTTCAGGGTTGCTTGATGACCATGTAATGGTCGAACCCATTGCGCCTTGAGTGGGCAGAACCAAATCTGATTCTATTGTGAATATGTTTCCGATGTATATAGCCTCTTTGTCCATTTGGACGCAGTATTCATCGGTAATTCCTGCTATAGCGCCAATCTCTGCGTCTGTTAACGCTCTTTTATATATTCTGAAATCACTGACGCTTCCATCGAAAGTGGCATCGCCTGAAAACTGTGATTTGCCTATATAATTATTCGAAGTGCTGCCAAGACTTGAAGCGTTAAGGTCAACTGAGGTGTTCTCAGCTACATTTGCACCGTTTTGGTATAATCTAACCGTAGTGCCTGACTGCACGAATGCCACATGAATCCATTCCCCCTCAGGCAAATCTACTCCTGTGGCTGTAGTCCTCTCATTTGTCCAGCCGCTTGTGGTAATGCCGGCAGAAAAACCGTAAGCACTATCATTTCTTCCAGACGACAAAAGATACATGTATCTTGAGGTATTGTTTCCAAAGTCAAATATTCTTTGATAACCCTGGGTATCATTTATATAAACCCAGGCAGTAACAGTCATATCAGTAAGTCCGCTTACAATTCCCTGAGGAAGCTGCAAATAACCGTTTGAACCGTCAAGTACTGCTGCCTTTTCGTTCCCCCGGTCACCGATACTGACGCCGCCGACCATCGTTGCATTTTTTCCATTGCCTGACGCGTCGGCAATCACAGTCCCGTCAACCTGATCAAATTTGTACCAAACAACCAAGTCCTCATCACTTGATTCTTCATCCGCCCTGGCAATTAAAGCAAGTCCTGAGAACATGCTAACTAACATGGCCAACACCATGAAAGCTGCTATTCGCTTTTTTAACATTCTTCCACCTCCAAATTTTATTGCCTGTATAATTGTAAAACTCTGTACAGAATAACAGCCGTTTCGGCTCTTGTCGCTGTACCTATCGGATTGATTTTGCCATTGCTTCCCTGGATAATCTTTTCACCTACCAGCATGGCTACGGCTTCTCTCGCATAGGGTGCAACTTCATTGGCATCCTTGAACCCGGACAAATCTGAAGGGGCGTTCTTTGGCTCCATTTCAGCTAATTTCATAGCCCTTGCCACAATAACCATCATGTCCTGTCTTGAAATATTGTCGGTGGGTCTGAATTTGTTTCCTCCTGTCCCAAGGATAATTCCCAGCTTTTTGGCTATGCCTACTTCCTGGTAATAATATTTCCCCGGCTCCACATCATCAAAGTTGCTGTCCACTTCTGCGGCAAACTTAAATGCCCTGACAAGCAGACATACAAAATCAGCCCTTTTTATTTTTGCTCCCGGACTAAATGTGGTATCTGACGTGCCTCTTATAATCTCTTCGGAAGCCAGAGCCTCAATTTCCATTCTTGCCCATTCGTAACCATCAAGATCAAGGAATTTCTTTACCTCTCCTTTCGGTACAGACTCTTCATCCAAGGTAACGATTTGATAAACTGTGCCTCCCGCTCCTTCTGTCTCTTCAGACAGCTTTGAATAGCTTTTTACTTTAAGGTCGGGATTTACCGCCTTTACCTGCTCCAATTTAACCTGTGAACTGCCTTGGGCCTTACCCTTGAGTATTATTTTGCATAACTCCTTTGTTCCTTGTTCACCCGCTTTGTCCCCTACTTTTGTGTAGGCAAGGGTGATTTTGTTGCCTTTTACTATTGGCTTTATGAAATAACCTTCAAGCTTTGATTCGGCTTTTTCAAACTCAACAGCTGACGAATTAAATGACACTGTTGCTTCGTACGCATATAAATCCTTCATGTTGTTGCCCTGAAGAGTAAGCTCAATGCGTTGCCCGGCAGCTGCCTGGTCAGTGTTTTTTATTAAAGTAAAGCTGGTCTCCTGCTGGGCATGTGCTATAACCGGTAAACAGGTAAAAACAATAGCAATAATCAATACTCCAATAAAATAAAAACTTGTCTTTCTCATATTTCCCCCTACAAATAATATTTTTAATAATAAATTCCAAACATCTATCTCATTCCCAAAACCACCTCCACTACATCAAACATATAAATACACCTATCCCATATTTTAACATTACCATATTTCCCCACTTATATGTTAAGTATATTAAAAAAAACCCCTTGAGAAGGACTTGTAAAGTCCTTCTCAAGGGGTTAAAGCAAGTTCGCTTTATCATTTAATTTTAGTTGCCATCATAGGTCGTAATCTCAACAGAAATAACTTTAACATCCTCCAGCGGTTTGCTGCTTTTACTGTCAACCTTTACTGCCGCTATTTTATCAACAACCTCCATGCCTTCGAACACTTCCCCGAATACGGTATGCCGGTTATCAAGCCAAGGAGTCCCGCCGTATTCCTTGTACTTCTCAATCACCTCAGGGTCAAAGCCATACACGATCATCTGCTCTTCCAGTTCCTCCGGCAAATGGTTCACCTGGACTATAAAGAACTGGCTTCCGTTTGTATTTGGACCTGAATTCGCCATGGATAAAGCTCCCCTGTAGTTGCACAGCTTATCGCTGAATTCATCCTCAAAGGGCTTTCCCCATATGCTTTCTCCACCGGTACCAGTCCCGGTGGGGTCACCTCCCTGTATCATAAAGTCCTTTATCACTCTGTGAAAAATAATCCCGTCATAATAACCCTTTTTAGCAAGTCCTATAAAATTCTCCACAGCCTTTGGAGCTTCCAAAGGGAAAAACTTTATCTTGATATCACCCATATCCGTCTTCATGATTGCAATTGTTTCGCCCTTTGTGGGAGGTTCAAGCTGAGGTGTTTCTGTATCCGGGATTTTCGCACCTCCGCATGATACTGCAAAAAACATCAGCATACAACATATTACTAATAAAATTTTATTCTTCATTTTTACACCCTCTTATCTCATGGTATTCCAAATTATTTGTCAGATATCTTGAAATATGCATGATATCTAAAGTTATAAGCTGTGTACATAGGCACTAGAGTCACCGAATCTGCTTCAAATGTCATTGCCTCTTCGTCAACTATTGTAATAGATTGGGATAAATCCTCGGTATTTAGTTCAAGCTCGATAAAGTCCGCCCTTCTATCCTTTCCGACAAGCAGAATCGGTCCAAAGAATATAGACCCGACAGTACTGTCGTCAGGTGTTCTTTCAAGTCTTAAGCTGTACGGATATATTACCTTAATCACATCTCCTGCCTTCCATCTCCTGCTGACAGTAGCATAACTGCCTGACTTAGCTTCCACCTCCTGAATTTTCCCATTTACCTCAATCGAAAACCCATTTTCCGCCCAGTAAGGCACCCTGAACTTTATATCCATCCGTCCACCATTTTCCACAGTAAATGTCGAAGATTGCTGATTCGGCCAGCTTGTTTCCTGTCTCAATTTGAATTTTTTATCCTCCCAGTTCAACTCTGAGGGAATGTACAGATTTACATAAAGAGCCGAGTTGTCTTTAGCCTTAAAATAAATTGAATCCTGATATTTAGTGTGGTTTTCCATTCCCGTTCCGGCACAGCAGGTGTACCCATTCCCAAATTCCTTCCGGGAACCGGGCGCCAACGGCATAAAATAAGTAACATTGTTCCCTGACCTCACCGTCAGCAATGAAGCAAGTATGCCATTGTACAGGCCTCTTTCATAATAATCCATATACTTTGCATCAGGGTCATGGAAGAACAGGTTTCTTGAAAGCTTCAGCATATTGTAGGTCGCGCATGTCTCCGCCTCCCTGCCCTCAAGATTCTCTGCGATTTTATCCCTTCCTTTGAATCTCTCCTTTTGGCCTGTCCCGCCATTGCAATATTGACGGTGGTTGACCACCATATCCCAGAAGTTTTCTGCCACATCATAATAAAACTGCTCATCGGTTTGGTCATATATTCTAAGGCTGCCCGTAATCTGCGGAATATGCTGATTTGCATGCATATCCTCCAATATGTCTTCTCCTGAAGCGCATGCATTAAATAATGTTGTATTGTCAAAATATTTGGCTGCAATAATATATTCTTCCTTACCTGTGATATTGTAGAGCTCAGCCATTGTCTCATTCATTCCGCCAAATTCTCCAGCTATATAAATGCTCCACATCTTGTCCAGTTGCCCCCTTGTACATTTGCTGAGCCTCCCGTATACCCAGTCACCCATTTTCGTAACTATATCTAAGGCTTTTTCGTTTCCTGCCAGCTTATACGCATCTATTAGCCCTGTCATGATTTTGTGGTTTGTGTAATAAGGCGCCCATATTTGGTCGTCATCGGTTCCATATGTAGCAAAGGATTCCAAAAGAATAAACTGCTTTTCAGGATAACCTGCAAGATATCCTTCACTGTTTTTGCCTCCCATATCATTGCTTTGGCTCGGCAGTGCATCCTGACATTTGCCTAATTCCTCAACAATATAATCAAGCTTTTCTTTAAATGTTTCATCTTTGCTTTCAGCATAAGCCTGTGCCAAAGCAGTCATATAGTGTCCTGTAGTATGTCCTCTGAGCTTAACATCAGGTGAGTCCCATCCTCCAAGAGGATAAGTCCCCGTTGTGTCAAGCCCCGCTGCTTCCCGGAAAACATACAGCATAGAGTCATCATTCACTGATTCTAAATAGCTATGCATTCTATCTCTGTTTGTTGTAAACTCACTTGGACTAAGTGATACTTCATTTAAGGCAAATGGTTCGACACCTTTGTTGTCATCGGCAGCGGTACACGCCACAGTAAAAATAAGCAGTATACAGGTAAGAAATAAAGCAGCCTTCTTATACATAATTATTCATATACATCCTTTCACTTTTTTGAAAATTATATCATAACACAGACCGCCAACGCCATTTAAATCGGTTGAAATAGCAAATCGTCACCTGAATCTGACTGCTCTCAGCAGCTCCCTGCAAAATAAAATCCAGTGGACAACCCCTTTAAGGCCATCCACTAGATTAAGCTAAACTTCATTTTGCTTGAGCCCCACCCCAACAATTGACATAGAGCCAAAATAATGAAACAATTTATTGCATAAAAGTTATTAGTCTTTTACTGTTGCAAACATGAAGTACTTGTATCCGAGAGGTGAGGACCAGAAGCCTTCAACCTTTTGATTCAGGAGATACAGGTCAACATAGTAGTATATCGGGCAAAGCATGCTTTCAGCAAATATAATATCCTCTGCTTTATGCATCAGCTCAAAGCGCTCTGCCGGGTCGTCTGAAGCTTTTACCTGTGCGATAAGAGCATCATATTCTGCGTTGCTCCACTGAGCGTCATTGTTTCCGCCGCCTGTTATCCACATGTCAAGCATTGAAATAGGATCGTTGTAGTCACTGAGCCATCCGTTACGAGCGATGTAATAATCACCGTTCTTACGGGTATTCAGGAATGTACCCCACTCCTGTGAAACAAGAGTGATGTTAACGCCGATCTTCTTCCACATATCCTGTAATGCCTCACCGATTGCCTGGTGCCCGGTGCTTTCGTTATAGAGGTACTCCATAGTCGGCAAGCCTTTTCCATCAGGATATCCTGCCTGTGCAAGAAGCTCTTTTGCCTTTGCCAGATTATCTTCATATGCTGCACCAGAAGGATCATAATAGTCTCCGCCCACTTCACGGAATTCCTTTGTAGGATCAGCATCTCTGAGCCCTGTAGCAACAAATGCACCTGCCGGCTGCTGACCTGACTTGCCGATATTTACACAGATCCATTCACGGTCAACAGCAAGTGTCAAAGCTTGACGGACAAGAGGATTGTCCAAAGGAGCCTTTTGAGTGTTAAAGGAAATATAATATGTTCCCAACTGGCCTTGGAGATTAAACTCTGGCTTGTCTTTCCAAGCGTCTATTTCATCATTTGGCACAGAGTCTGCAAACAGAATCTCTTCCTGCTTGAAGGCAGTTGATATTGCCACATCATCTTCCATAAGTACGAATTTAATTTTATCTGTTCCAAGTTTTTTGTAATTCCAGTAGTTCTTATTCTTTTCAAACAAAATGTGAGAGCCCGGAACCCATTCTACCATCTTGTAAGGGCCATTTCCGATATAGCTGTCAACTTCTGTAGCCCATGCGTCTCCCTTGGATTCAATCATGTCCTGACGGACAGGTGAAAATGTCGGGAATGCAGTAAGCTCAAGGAAATAAGGTGTAGCTGTCTTCAAAGTAACAACAAGTGTTTTGTCATCAGGTGCAACTACATTGAGATTTGTTTGCTCACGCTCATCCTCTTCAGTGGCAGGGTCATCATAGACATACCCATCGATTACGTCAAACATGTACTCGTAGTCAGCAGCTGTAGCAGGATCAACAGCACGCTTCCATGAGTAAACGAAGTCGCTAGCTTTCAAAGGCTCACCATCGCTCCATTTAAGACCGTCACGAAGCTTAAAGGTATAAACCTTTCCGTCATCGCTTACATCGTAAGATTCGGCCTGACCAGGTACAGGCACGCCATCCTTGTCAAGGGTATACAATCCCTCGAAAGCATGGATAATCATTGTTGCACCATCAACTGCAGAGTTGAGTGCAGGGTCAATCGTGTCAGGATCAGGTCCTGCACAGACATTGAGTGTGTCAGATTTTCCTGATACACCAGCGCAAGCGGTTAGCATCATACTGATAACTAACACAAATGCGAGAATAATAGAAATTTTTCTCTTCATAAACAATCCTCCCCAGATTTTTTAGTACAAAGTACTGTATTTATTATAATGTTCGTACCCGTAATATTTATTACCGGCTGCCGGTATATTTCTCTTTCAGCAGCTATATTACGGGTCAAACATATAATAACCGTTAATTAACCTTGTCAAGATGATGACAAGCAGCAAAATGCCCTTTTGAAACTTCCTTAAATTCAGGCTCCTGCTGGGCACAAATCTCAGTAGCATATGGGCACCTTGTGCGGAACCTGCACCCTGATGGCGGATTTAGCGGGCTTGGTACATCACCTTCAAGAATAATTCTCTTTTGACTGCGGCTTGCGATGGGGTCTGCAATCGGAATAGCCGAAATCAAAGACTTGGTGTATGGATGTACGCTATGGAATGTCAGCTCATAGCTGTCCGCCAGCTCAACCAGCTTCCCAAGGTACATAACACCTATACGGTTGCTGATATGCTTTACAACACTGAGATCATGCGCAATAAACAAATATGCCAGTCCAAGCTCCTCTTGTAAATCTTCAAACATATTTACCACCTGAGCCTGAATTGAAACATCCAAAGCAGAAATCGGCTCATCACACACAATAAATTCAGGATCAACAGCCAAAGCCCGGGCAATGCCAATACGCTGGCGTTGTCCGCCGGAAAACTCGTGAGGATAACGGTTTGCATGCTCACTGTTCAAGCCGACCCGCTCAAGCATTGAAATTATTTTATCCTTGCGCTCACTCTTGCTTGATGCCAGCTTATGAATATCAATGGCTTCGCCAACAATGTCTCCGACGGTCATTCGAGGGTCAAGACTTGCATAGGGGTCTTGGAAAACAATCTGCATTTTGCGGCGGTAAGGCATCATATCAACCTTTGTTATATCCTCGCCATCATAAATAATCCTGCCGCTTGTGGGCTCGTACAATCTTAATATGGTCCGTCCTGTTGTCGTCTTTCCGCAACCGCTCTCTCCGACGAGGCCCAAAGTCTCGCCCTTATCTATATGAAAGCTCACATCATCTACCGCTTTAACATACTGGGGCTTTATAAAGCTGCCCCCGACTTTAAAATATTGCTTCAGATTCTGAACTTCAACAAGCTTACTCATTATAATTTCCCCCCCTGCTCAAAAGCTTCCTTTTGCAAAAGCCAGCAAGCACTGTAGTGAGTATCAGAAATAACAGTATACTCTGGCATTCTTGACAGGCAAATCTTCATGCAGCTGTCACAACGTGGAGCAAAGGGACATCCTGCAGGCGGATTGAGCATATCCACAGGGGTACCCTCAATCGGCACCAGCCTTTTATGCTCTTTCTCGTTCAGCTTCGGGATGCTCCTGAGCAACCCTTTTGTATATTCATGCTTAGGATTGTAGAATATTTCATCAACCGTTCCATACTCTACGATTTTACCTGCATACATTACCGCAATTTTCTGGCACATGCTCGCAACTATGCCCAAGTCATGGGTAATCATAATAATAGACATGCCGATTTTTTCTTTCAGCTCTATCATCAGCTCCAGTATCTGAGCCTGAATTGTAACGTCTAATGCAGTAGTAGGTTCATCGGCAATCAAAAGCTTAGGTTCACAAGCCAGGGCAATAGCTATCATTACTCTTTGCCTCATGCCACCCGACAGTTGGTGAGGATACTGCTTTATCCGTTTTTCCGGTTCATTTATACCAACCAGATTCAGAAGCTCAATAACACGTTGATTAGCCTCTTCCTTCGTTTTATCCGTATGCAGTAAAATAACCTCTTTTATCTGATCCCCTATAGTAAAAACAGGATTTAGACTTGTCATCGGGTCCTGGAAAATTATACTTACCTCATTACCGCGAATATCACGCATTTCCTTCTCTGACAGTTGATCTATCCTGTGACCGTTAAATTCAATCGTACCACCTATCAATCGCCCCGGGTAAGCAGTAAGACCCATTATGGAGTATGCAGTTACGCTTTTACCGCTTCCGCTCTCACCGACTATCCCTAATACATCCCCCTCATTCATGCTTATAGACACATCATTTAATGCCTTAACTTCACCCGCAGGTGTGAAGAAGGAGAGCCGTTCATTTTTAATATCAAGTAAAATATCGCTCATAATTTTCAACCTCAGTTCTTAAGTTTTGGATCAAATGCGTCGCGCAATCCGTCACCCAGGAGATTGAACGACAAAATGATTAAACTTATCATTATTGCAGGTGCCAGCAGTCTGTACGTGTAAGTTGTAATCCCGCCAACTGCCTGTGAAGCCATAGACCCGAGGCTTGGCAGAGGTGCTGCAACACCAATTCCGATAAAGCTCAAAAAGCTTTCTGTAAAAATGGATGACGGAATCTGCAGCGTTGTTGTAACAATCAGAGTTCCCATGGAGTTTGTAAGCAAATGCTTCTTGATAATCCTTCCGTGGCTTGCACCAAGCGCACGGGCCGCTGTGACATACTCCTGTTCCTTCAGCGTGAGAATCTGACTTCTGACTATTCTGGCCATTCCTACCCAATAAAGCAGTGCAAAAACTATAAATATACAAATAAGTCCTACTCCGACAGTATTGATCCACTCAAATCCCGGCACCGTATCGGCTAAATTCTGCAAAGGATATTTGAGGGTAACCATCAGCAGAATAATAATCAATATATCAGGTACTGTATAAATAATGTCAACAATACGCATCATGATAAGGTCCACCTTGCCACCGAAATAACCGGCTATTGAACCATAAGTCGACCCTATCAGCAATATCAGAAAGCTTGCAACTATACCTACAAGTAATGAAACACGGCTGCCTATCATAAGACGGACCATAATATCACGTCCATGTGTATCAGTGCCTAAAAAATGCGGGAACACAGCTTCTCCTTGTGCTTTCCGTTCTAACTCGGTTTCTGAGTATTGCAATGGGAATAAATTCTCGCTTCCTCTTATTTGCTCCTCATAAGCATATGGGTAAAATTCAGGTATAACAAAAGCAAATATCATAACAGCAATAATAACCACAAGACTTACCATTGCCACTTTGTTTTTTCTAAACCTGTTTAAGCCGTCCTTCCAGAAGCTCACAGAATCCCTCATAATTACGAGACTCTGCTTCTCATCCTTATCTGCAGGTAAAAAATCGGATACGTCAAGCTGAAAGCTTAGTTTTTTGTTTGTATCTCCCATCAGTCTTCATCGCTCCTTACTTTAGATTAATTCTCGGGTCAATCAGCTTATACGTTATGTCAACAATCAAATTCATTGTAATGAGCAATGCCGCCAGGAAGATTGTCGTTCCCATAATCATAGGATAGTCCCTGTTTATAATTGAACTTATAAACTCATTGCCCAAACCCGGTATCGTAAATATTTTTTCAACTACAAAGCTGCCCGTCAAGGTATATGCAAGAAGCGGCCCCAAGTAAGTCACAACTGGAAGAACCGCATTACGTAAAGCATGCTTAAAGAGCATTATAAACTGTGACAAGCCTTTTGCCTTTGCAGTTCTCATATAATCCTGTCCCAGTACATCAAGCATACTCGAGCGCATAAGCCTGGATATATATGCAGTAGGGTAAAAGGACAGCGCAATAACGGGCATAATGTAATGAAGCGGGGTTGCCAGCCCATAAGTAGGAAGCAAATTCAGCTTCAGGCTAAAAATAATCAAAAGCACTGTAGATACAACGAAGCTGGGTACCGCTATGCCGCATGTCGAAATAACAATTATTACCTGATCCAGCCATTTGCCCCGGTTTAGCGCCGCAATACTCCCCAGTGGTATACCGATGCATATAGCCACTAATATTGCCAATCCGCCGACACGGGCTGAAACCTTAAATCCGTTTGTAATAATCTGCTTTACAGTGCGCCCCCTCTGCTTTATCGAAAGACCCATATCACCCTGTAAAAACTTAACTATATAATTTTTATACTGCACAATCTTTGGCTTGTCCAAGCCATATTTCTCATTTAATGCTTTTATTGTCGACTCCGAAGGGGCTTTCTCAGACATAAACGGCCCGCCCGGCACTAAAAACATTAATAAAAATGTCAAAGTAGCAATAAGCCACAATGTTACAACCGACAATATAATTCTTTTAAAAATATATTTCCCCATCAAAACACCTCATTAGTTAATCAGCCCCGGTTATGCTAATAAATATAAACTCAATATATACTAAAAAAGGCATCAGTTTCATTCAGATGTATAAAAGCCCCCCTTGGCATATGGCTAACATCTAAAATAGTCCCTACTGCCTAATTACAGTATGTATATATTATCAATATTTTTAGCCGTTTTCAATGGGTTACATAAAATGTATTTTTATTCATTATAAGGCTCAAACCTTCGTAGTCGGTCAAAATTTTATACTGAAATTTATTTTACTTACAGACAGCCTGTATTTGGGCAGCAACTCCGGCCCGCAGCTATTAGTGCCTACTCCGCTCATTTTATAATCGATATGAATTATTGTTTCCTTCCTCTTTTTTAGTTTATAAGGGCGGCTTGCATTTGTCAAATCATGGGATGTATAATGAAAAGCATTAAATGAAAAATCATCCACACCTTCAAAATACAGACCCTCATTCTTTATATTGGCAACGGCTGCTTTTGCCATCAGTAATATTTCCCCATTTCCTGATACTTTTCTATTTTTATCATTTCAAATAACCTGCCGCTCTTATTATATGCTTTGCTAAAACTGAGGTGGTGACTGTGCCTACTCCCCCGGGTACAGGAGTTATAAAAGACGTCAGGGGTGATACACTTTCAAAATCCACATCACCACATAATTTACCGGATTCATCCACGTTTATTCCTACATCGACAACTACACTGTTTTCTCCTACATATTCAGCACCTATCATTTTAGCTTTCCCGGCAGCCGCTATCAGTATTTCGGCATTTCTGCATTCAGCCTGGATATCCTTAGTTCTGGTATGGCATATTGTGACTGTGGCGTTCCTCTTTAAAAGCAGCATCGATAGCGGTTTTCCCACCACCATACTCCTTCCCACCACAGCAACTCTTTTGCCCTCAATACCTACGGAGTAGTGGTCAAGTATCACCATTACAGCCTCTGAGGTGCAAGGGGCGAAGCCTGTATCATCTCCTGAAAATACTTTGGCAATGTTAATCGGACTCATACAGTCAACGTCCTTTAGGGGGTTAATGATCTTTTTGATAGGCTCCTCGGTAAGATGCTTCGGTAACGGCCTGAAGACTAATATACCGTGGACCTCATGGTCATTGTTTATTTTAATAAACTCCTGCTCAAAAGCTTCCTGAGTGATGCATTCGGGAAACTCATAGACCTTACATCCGATGCCTAAACTCCCCATTTTTTTAGTGGCGCTTCTCTCATACGATAAATCATCCTGCCTGGCACCCACTCTCACAATAGCAAGCTTGGGGAAAATGCCTTCCTCTTTAAGATTTGAGATTTTCTTAAGCATTTTCTCCTTCATTGCCGCAGCAACCTCAGAACCCTTCATCAATGTCGTCATTTTAACATCCCCTCCACCTTCCTGTATACTTCGTCAGCCTTGGCAACACCTTCGGCAATCAACTTTTCAGTCATTTCATTCAATTCTTGCGCGTGCTGTCTGTTTTTCATGAATTTTGTATTAATATATACATTCAGGCTGGCACCTAAAAGAGCTGATTTGCAAAACAGCACGCCAACTCCCACATCACTTACAGCAATCCTGGTGCCCTTATCTGCCAGCTCTTCATGCAGGGCAATCGCCTCAAGAGACTTTTCCATGGTTTCAAGAGGCACGCTGGCAGCCTGCTTTAATGCCTTCTCCATTACTTCTTCCTTGATTCGCTTTTCCTCCTCAGTTTCTTTTGGCATTCCATAAGCTCTTGAGAGGGGTTCAAAGACCTCAGCATCCTTATCAACCAAGGAGACAAGCTCATCTCTTAGCTTTTCAGCCTTATTCAGTATGACTTTTATATCATCTTGGACATCTTCATACTTTTTCTTACCAAGTGTAAGATTCCCGACCATGCTTCCCAGAGCCATTCCTATTGCTCCAACAAACGCTGAAGCACCGCCTCCTCCCGGCACCGGAGCCGAAGACGAAAGAATTTCAAGAAACTCATTACAATCTCTGTTTATAATCATTTGTTTATCCTCCCTTAGAATAATCCGGAAATCTTCCCGGTTGAGTCAACATCTATTTTCTCTGCAGCCGGCACCCTCGGAAGCCCCGGCATAGTCATTATATCGCCAGTGAGAACCACAATAAACCCCGCGCCGGCAGAGACCTTTAAGCTTTTTACACTAATCTTGAAGCCTTCCGGCCGGCCGGTTTTCTTTGGATCATCAGACAATGAATATTGTGTTTTAGCCATACATACCGGTAATTTCCCAAACCCAAGCTCCTCAAGTTTTTTCATTTCTTTGATTGCTGCCGGAGAAAACTCCACACCATCTCCGCCGTAAATATCTTTTACAATAGCTTCTATTTTTTCTTTTATTGGAAGCTCACTTCCGTATGCATAGCGCAATTCACCATTATGTAAGTCTGCCAGCCTGATTACTTCCTTTGCAAGGTCAACTCCGCCGTCGCCGCCTTTCCCCCAAACCTCAGAGAGCGCTACATTTGCTCCGTATTCCTTACACTTTTCCCTTACAATGGCTAATTCAGTCTCCGTATCCGTGGGAAATCTGTTTATTGCCACCACAGCCGGAAGTCCGAACCTTTCGCTGATATTTTCTATATGCTTTATTAGATTTGGCATTCCTCTTTCAAGTGCCTCGATATTCTCCACTCCCAGCTCAGATTTCTGTACGCCGCCATGCATTTTTAAAGCTCTTACCGTTGCCACAATGACAACTGTCGACGGCTTTATACCGGCTAGCCTGCATTTGATGTCAATAAATTTTTCAGCACCCAGATCCGCACCAAAGCCTGCCTCGGTTATAACATAATCTGCCAGCTTTAAGGCCATCTTCGTAGCCATAATACTGTTACATCCATGAGCAATATTTGCGAATGGCCCGCCATGAACAAATGCAGGCGTGTGCTCAAGTGTTTGTACCAGGTTTGGCTTTAGGGCATCCTTTAAAAGAGCCGCCATGGCACCTTCAGCCTTTAACTGTGAAGCCCTTACAGGAGTATCATCCCTTGTATACCCTACTATAATATTGCCTAGATTTTCTTTCAGATGGTCAATATCCCTGGACAGACAAAGAACAGCCATAACCTCTGATGCCACGGTAATGTCAAAGCCGTCTTCCCGGGGCACTCCGTTTGGTTTGCCGCCGAGTCCGTCAACGACAAATCTCAACTGCCTGTCATTCATATCAACGCATCTTTTCCATGTTATTCTGCGGGTGTCTATGCCAAGCTGGTTTCCATGATGGATGTGGTTGTCAACTAATGCTGCCAAAAGGTTGTTTGCAGCTCCGATAGCGTGAAAATCCCCTGTAAAATGCAGGTTTATATCCTCCATCGGCACCACCTGTGCATATCCGCCTCCTGCGGCACCGCCCTTCATTCCGAATACAGGCCCCAAAGAAGGCTCCCGTAATGCAATCATTACTCTTTTGCCGAGCTTTTTCAGTGCATCTCCCAGTCCCACAGTAGTGGTCGTTTTCCCTTCCCCTGCTGTGGTAGGAGTAATAGCCGTCACAAGTATCAGCTTGCCATCCTCTTTACCTTCCATTTGGTTTAAGAGGCTGTAGTCAATTTTCGCTTTATAATTGCCGTGTAATTCAATATACTTTTCGTCAATACCCAAATCTTCAGCCACTACTTTGATTGGCTTCATCAAAGTAGCCTGGGCAATTTCAATATCGCTTTTATATTCCATACATATCCTCCCGTCTTATGATAAATATAGTTATATCCTGAGTCAACCACTTATTGATTGAGTCCAGTAATAATTACCATAAATATCAGTTATTCTGTACGCCATCTTATATTTCATGCCGGCAATTGACAGTTTTTCAACCTTCCAATCACCAGTAGCCGTATACTGCTCTCCTAAAATACATCTATCAATATATTCCCCATCATATGTATAATAACCGCAAAGAAAATCAATTTTATCCCCTGCCTCTATGTCAATCAAGCCCTTATGCAGGGTTCCCGTCTCGGTTTCAGGCTCGTATTTTATCTGGGCTCCTAGCACTGTGCCATCAGGGTTTTCATTGTCAAAAACGACAATTATATCAACAAGCCGGTCATTTAAAAATGCAGGTACACGGCCTCTTATAGAATAATTGCCTTGTGCATCGCGATCTTCAGATATCATGTAGTAGCTGACTATTTGACCGTTTATCCCAAGCCATTTTCCGTCGTATTCCATAATAAGGTCACCATCATCCTTGTATTCGTATACATTATTGAGACCTAATTCAATAAAGCCTTCTGTGTCATCGAGAAACACATTCATCTCCATTTCCTGAATAAGCTCCCGCTGATTGTCGGGCAATGCCAGAACCCGCTGCCCGTTCTTTTGTGTTATAACAAGGGCAGACCTGTCTATCCGGTTTTGCTCATAATAGTCCTGCGAAGCCTTTATACGCTCTTTGTCAAGCCAGCTGTAGCCTAGTGAGCCCAGGTTAACTGGCGCCTGATTCCCCCCGGTAAGTCCGCCTGACAGCGGTGAGAGCAAATTGTTGCTGTCCCATGAGTTAACCTGTCCACCCACAGCCATACTTGAGAAGATTTTTATACACCGACTGAATTCTTTGTCTATGCCAATCTTGTCATATGTACTAAGCACAGAGTTCATCCTAAGT
This sequence comes from uncultured Oscillospiraceae bacterium, assembly GCA_964587755.1. GTDB lineage: Bacteria > Bacillota > Clostridia > Acetivibrionales > DTU013 > CAZPMC01. The sequence continues at coordinate 7,086 of CAZPMC010000009.1, read as the reverse complement.
GTAGCTCCGTATGGGAAAAATAAGGATATCCCGTTTGAATTCGTAATATTAATTGAACTTCTGTTATACTTTATGCATCCTCTCAATGCCTCAGACAAAGCTTCAGCCTCTGCTGTACCCATATTTTCAGTAAAGTGTATAAGGTCAATTAGATGAAGCTTGGCTTGCGGTGAAAACTCCTTGGTGCTTGCACGAGCATTAGAAATATATTTGTACTCACCATTATCAATAAGCTCACCTGTCGATTTCGCAAAAGCCGAAAATGTCGAAGGAACAGTCCCCTTCAACTCTGCTAAATCAATAAGGGAAAGAGTCGCCTGAATTGATGGTGCTTTTTCTTTGACTTCATTTATATAGTCGTCGATCAGCTTTTTGCCTAGCTCAACAGTTGAAATGGATGTGTTATCTGAAAGAGCGCTTATCCACCCCGTATAATACCAACCTATACCCGGTTCAACCTCCTGTGATGCGATCATATAATCAGCATACGGTTCCAATACAAGTGCCGTCTCAAGAGTAGCCATTAAGGAGGCATCAAAGCCTATAAAATCAAATTCGCAATTTCCTTTTTTTAATGCCGCCCCCATTTCATCCAGTGTCATACTATTACCTGGAAAGTGCTGGTCGTAGCCATAACCGCCTACTGAGCCGCCGCCATGGCCCCAAAAAATAAGGGCATATCTGTCGGCAGGGTATGTATCTTTACAGTATTCAATGAAATCAGAAAGGGTTGACGCCTCTACCATGGACCTTTCGCCAGGTCCGTCCTGAAGAAGCTTAAGCCCGTCGGAAGTCACCTTATAGCGCTGGTTTGTCTTATTGCTTATATTATTGTTTTTCCAGTATAGGACTCCCCCTGTCTCAATGATAATGTTCACATTGTCTCCTATATCTGATGCAATCATTTCTTGGATATCAGAGGAAGCCATCTGATAATTTGCTTCCAGGTCTGCCCCGCACATATACACCATAACCGTGACAATATCCTTTCCGTCTCCCAAAAGAACAGTGCGCTTGCTTCTTGAAAGCTCCGAAACAGACATGTCCGGCGTATATGCTCCATTATCTGTGGAAGTCTGGCCTGTCCGCCAGGTAGAAGTCTGTGTTCTAAAAAGGCTTTTGCCTCCAAGCTTGGCGAATACGGAAAATGTAACAACCATAATTAGTAAAATCGTTATTAACTTAGGGTATCTGCCTTTACCGGTAAATAATGAGGTCATGAAAAATGTTGCACCCCTGTTAGACCGGCCTGCGCCCCCCGGATATCCTGCTCCGCCGGAGTGCCTCTGGGCTCCGGTGCTTTTTGCACGCTGTGAGGCTCTTGGTTTGCCCAAAACACCTTTTCTTCCTGTTCTTTTATCACGCCCCAAGACATCCGGTCTTTTTCTCTCATACATTTCTGCCAAACACCTCCACACTTTTCTGGGTGCCACTTCTTGATGCCACTTCAGTGCCTGGCACCATTATTCTACTGCTGCCTTCAAGACCTTTGCGGCAACTGCGCCCGCCACCTGGCTGCCTGAGCCGCCATTTTCTACAATGACTACAAATGCATAAGGTGCATCCTCTCTGTCCAAGAATCCTGCAAACCATGCATGAGGCCTGATACCCTCGCCTACCTCGGCCGTACCTGTCTTAGCACACATTTCAAGGTTTTTAAAATTCTTTTCTCCGTATTTGCTTAAGACGTTATTCCTCATCATACTTCCCAGTGCTCTTGCAGTATCCTCTTCCAATATTCTATCATTTTTACCTGAAACGGCAGAGGCTTCTGCAAATATCCCGCTACCGGCAAGTATTCGCGGCCTTACAGCAATGCCGTCATTAGCAATAGCCCCCATATAAACCATAAAGTTGAGAGGGTTTGCCGTATTTGTGTATTGCCCTATTCCCGCCCAGGCGAGATCTCCCCCATCGGCTTTCGTAAGGTCCACTGTACCTTTTGAGGTATTTATCCCGTCAACCTTCAGGCTTGAATTAAAGCCAGTCAAATTTGCATATTCCTGCAGCTTTTCAGCACCAAGCTCAAGAGATATTTCAGCAAATGCTATATTGCAGGACTCCGCAAGTGCCTTCTCCAGTGTAACATCTCCATGAGCTGACAGGCATGTTACAGCTTTACCGTCTATAACCTTCTTTCCATCACATCTGTAAACCCTGCTTTCAGCTTCATCAAGAGTATCGATTGCCGCAGCAGCCGTCACCAGCTTAAATATAGAGCCCGGTGTATATGCCGAGGAAAGAAACCGGTTCATATAAACACCCTCGTACTTTTCAGGGTTATCCTTCACATTAGGCGGATTTTGCGGATCATAGGAAGGGGAGCTGACCATACATATTATTTCTCCGCTCTTATAATTGTAGACTCCCACTGTCCCCTTCCGGCCGCTTAATGCATTATAAGCCACAGCACACAAATCAGAATCCAGTGTCAGGGTTATATCACTTCCAAAGTCTGATTTATCAAAATGATACGCCCCGTTAATAAAATTCCAGCCCATGAGCTTATCCTTAAAAACGGTCCTGGCACCAGTAGCTACATAGCCCTCCATATCCCCTACGGCATGCATTACGGCAGTTCGTATCGTTTTATTGTCATTGTACCTTGCGATGCCCCCATCCATCATAAAAAGCATTTTGCCTGAACGGTCAAAAATACTTCCGGATGAAATGATCCGCCCGTTTTTATATAAATGCTTGTTTGCAGGGTGACTTGCCCATTTAGGCGCATTGAAAAAATACTTTGTTAAAAAGAACATAAGACCGCAAACAAGTAAAGATATAAGCACTAAAAGAGCAATAGCCCGTTTAAGTATAAGTCTCATTCAACTGCTCCTTTCATAACGATACCCTTAGCAGTCGACGTACGGCTGTCAGTACGATCGTCAGCGGCTTTAATGAATGCCAGAAGTCCCCATGAAGCTATCATCGAAGAGCCCCCGTTTGACACAAAAGGTATAGTCACCCCCGTTAGAGGCAAAATATCCAGGGATCCGAAAACATTTAATCCTGTCTGTATAAGAAAAATAGACGCCGCTCCGCACGCCGCAATCGCATAAAAGGATGAACGACAGCTTTTTGTCAGCAGCAGTGCATACACTGCAAAAAATATTACAATAAAAACCACTGTCAGCGCAATCACAAGACCCCACTCCTCGCATATAAGCCCAAATACAAGGTCTGTATCGGCTGCAGCAACATTTGATAAATATCCGTTTCTTCCCCCTACTCCAAAAAGCCCTCCGTTAGCGGCAGCGATCATAGTCCGAGTTTGCTGGTATCCTGAGCTGTTTGCATATTCCCAAGCATTCCCCCAGGTTGCAAAACGCGAAGCAATGTAGGGCAAAAAGGCTATTGCACCTATGGCTCCCAATACGGCTCCCGAGGATATCAATGCAATTGTCCTCACATCCCCCGAGCGCATAAATGCTATAACAATAAAAGTACCGAAAAAGACCACCGCCGTGCCTAAATCTCTTATAAGCACAAGTGCGCAGATGCATGCTGCGGAAAACCCTATAAATGCAGTCATATTCTGCCGCGTAAGCAGTCTGTCCAATGTCGCAGTACCTGCAATTACAAAGGCTACCTTCACAAACTCAAGAGGCTGAAATGTTATAAAGCCTAGATTAATCCAGTTTTTAGCGCCGAACCGGGTTTCTCCGATAGCAAGATTTAAAACAAGAAGCAAGATAGCTCCCGCGGCAAGAACATATTTTAATTTGCGCGCTCTTCCCAAGTCCCGTATCAAAAAGCTCAACATAATATAAACAGCCATTCCCGCAGCGGTTGCAACAAGCTGCTTATAAATAGAACCGGAAGCTGCCGAAGCAACAACCATCAGATTTAAGCCACACAGGAAATATGCCAGCATTTCAGTCTCAAAATGCTTCCTCCCCCGTTTACCCATAAAAATATAGTAAAGGATCTCCATCGCAAAAAAAGCTAAAAACGAAATAGGAACAGACGTCTTCAAATCGCTGCCCATTGCCAAAATAATCTGAATAGCGCCGAGAGCTTGGAAAATCAAGATCATAAGCAGCGTTAGCCCCGGTTTGATACTATTTCCTATTGACTCCACTCTTGACAAAATGTCTTCGTTTTCATCAAGCTGCATAGTGTCCTTTGGCTCGCTATCAGGTGCACATAGCGTTATTTCAAATCCGGCAAGGGAAATTACATCTCCATACTCTACCTTTGCTGGCTCCTCAATCTTTTCACCATTAACCTTGATACCGCCCTTTGAGCCCAAATCTGAGATTGTCCATTTTTTATTACAAAACGAAAGAACTGCATGGCTTCTTGATAAGAAGGCGAAATCCACCACAATATCTGATAGCTTGCTTCTTCCAATGGAATTTTCCCAGTGCTTTAGTGGAACCTTTGAACCGTCAGGCATAATAAGGTATGCCCACGGCCGCTTTGAGCCCCTGCCGCGCAGTAATGGCAGTATACAACGGATAAATATGACTGCCGCCAATACCGGCAATAGCAATCTGACCGCAAAAGTATAGTAGCCCGCTATTCCAACAGCCGGCAAGGACAAGCCTTCCATACCCTCTGTTAATTCGCCGGATACTGACGAAATCCAATCCCAAAACTTCCTGGCATTTTCAAAAAAACCTTCCATTAGCCATCTCTCTTTTTTATTCTTCTTTATTCTTCTCGGTTCGGTGTTTACTCTATTATTATACACTAAAATCAAAAACCAAATTTGCATGAATAAATTGATTGACAGATATTTCATTTTTTATATAATGAAATTAATTGGATTGGAAAAAACGAGGTGTTAAACATGAAAAATCTTATTGTCTATTATTCCTGGACAGGCAACACCGAAGTAGCAGCAAAAGAGCTTCACCGTCTCATCGGCGGCGACTTGGATAGAATCGTAGAGGTTAAGCCCCGCAAAGGCAAGATAGGGTTTATCACAGGAGCATTTGAAGCCTTGTTCGGCTTAAAGAGTAAGATAAAGCATCAAATTTCCCTTTGAATAACTATGACAACATTTACCTCGGAGCACAGGTCTGGGCATCAAAGCCCTCGCCTGCAATCAACTCATATATTGACAGCGGGGACTTTAAAGGGAAGAATGTATATTTGTTTATTACTCTGGCAGATGACAAGATTCCCCAAATGGCTATTGACATAATCGGCAAAAGCATTGAAAAGCGCGGAGGCAAGCTGATAGACAGCATTACAATAAGAACCGTTATGAATAGTGTCATCACACCTGAGGATTTAGGTGATTCTCTCATTAATTGGGTGGGAAATCATACCGGCACAAAAGCTTGACCCTTATATCGAGGCCAAGCTTTTTTGATGTCAGTAGTATCTATTATATTATCATTCTCTTATCAGGTGTTCTTTTTTCAGCTTAGTAATCTTTCGAAGCAATGATATTTCAAAATATCCTATCACTACTGCAAAAAATATAAGCAAAAAAGTGGTGCTCCATGTATAGCTGTAACCAGTCGCAAATCCCGAAATTAAGTTCGTGGCAGCAAGTATAAACTCTAATATAAAAACAGGAAATAAAAATCTGAATATTCTCTTATAATGCTTAATCTTTGATTCCAAATCGGAGAATAAGTCAAAGGAGCCGTCCTTTGCTTTTTTCCTAAAATAGCACCATCTCAAATAAGATCCAACAATCTCTATTCCCGTATCCTCTAAAAACTCAATGTACTTCCTGCTCTCTGTACTACTAGGCCAATTGTCCAGCAGTTCAATCCTGTAAATATACTCTCCGGGCTCACAATCCTCAAATTCATAATAACAGGGAAACCTATAACAAAGCATGGCTTTACCCTTTGAGGACATGTAATTCAGCCATTCCTCTTCCTTCTCATGCTGGTTGACAAAAAACAATTTCCTCTCAATAGTCCTCATGGATTCTCCCCCTTAACTATCCTTTTTCCATTTCGTATGAGCTCCTCCAACCTTTTCAGCTCTTCTTCCAATACGAATTTCCCTGTGTTGGTAATGATATATTCCTTTTTCCTTGAGTTTTTCTCTCCGGGAAGTGCCCTAATCCAGTTCTTCTCCAAAAGAGAACTGATTGCACCATATAGTGTTCCTGGCGCAAGATTCAGCCTGTTGTCGCTCAATGCAGCAACATTCTGAATAATGCCGTATCCATGCAAAGGCTGGTAAAGTGATAGCAAAATATAATATACAGCTTCTGTAAGTGCTATTGAAGATTTCTCCTCCATTATGCTGCCCCCTTCCTAAATAACGGCTGACGTTATATCCCTTCACGATATATCGTTACTCGATATATCGTCTTACGTTATATTATATGGAGCAATGTTCCTTTTGTCAATACAAATTTTCATAATATTTCTAGATAATTTTCAGGCATTAAAAAAGCCCCGGGGCATTACCGGAGCTTTTATAAGGAGATTGTTATGAAAAGTTCGCTAGTACTTACATAATACCCAGAAGATGTGATTAAATTGTGAACAGTTTATTAATATTTCAACCCACGCACCCATGAAGGGTGTAGCATTGGATTGCAATTTTGTCCGCTATGGTAATTTTTTGAAGAGCATTAAGAGTATTAGTTATATTACCAGTGGATTCTATACATCTAATGTTAAGGTTGTGTTTGTGGAGGTTCTACTGAAAACCCCGGCTTATACGGATTTCAATACATCTCATGTTAAGGTTCAACCGCTAGCGGAGCCGTCTGCCGTAATTGTGTAATCTGATTTCAATACATCTCATGTTAAGGTTCAACAGAATTTTGGACTTGACTGCAGCAGTTATGACACATTTCAATACATCTCATGTTAAGGTTCAACTTAAAGAAGATGGAAACGCTAG
>CAZPMC010000009.1:0-248 GCA_964587755.1 uncultured Oscillospiraceae bacterium | reverse complement strand
ACTTGATATAAAAATTGATTTAAACCATGATTTTAGGCCTTTCAATCCACGCACCCATGTAGGGTGCGACCTGCCTATATATTATATTATTTTAATTCAATTGTCTTTCAATCCACGCACCCATGTAGGGTGCGACTGGCCTTGAATTGGAGATTGACAACGGCGAGTATCTTTCAATCCACGCACCCATGTAGGGTGCGACCTCTCCCAACTGGCGCCACTATACCAACTCAAGACTTTCAATCCAC
>CAZPMC010000008.1:34228-65287 GCA_964587755.1 uncultured Oscillospiraceae bacterium | reverse complement strand
AACCTATGACCCCCTGCTTGTAAGGCAGGTGCTCTCCCAGCTGAGCTAAGCGCCCATGTGTCTATCATGCCGAGCGACATTAACTAGTATACAAAATTAATATTTCAAAGTCAATAACAAAATTGATTTTCTTTAAAGAAATTTGCGTGCAATTTATAGCAAACCCCTTAACTCCTCATCTGTAAAGTAATATTTCTCATTGCAAAAATGGCAATGCAACTCAGCCCCATGCTGTTCCTCAGCCATTTCAAGGATCTCCTTTTCGCCAAGGGCAATGAGATTTCGCTCCATTCTTTCCCTGCTGCAGTTGCACACATAATTGCAGGGCACTGTATCGGTAATCTGGAGTCCTTTTTCTCCCAGCAGCTTATCTAATATTGAAGCAGGCTCTAATCCCTCTGAAAGCATATATGATATGGAATCAGCCATTAGGATCTTTTCCTCCAGATACTCCACAATGCTTTCATCCACTCCCGGCATGAGCTGTATTATATAACCGCCTGCAGTTATAACGCTTTCGTCCGGTGCGATTAGAACACCAAGAGCCACCGCTGTCGGTACTTGCTCAGATGCAGCAAAATAGTAAGCAAGGTCCTCGCCTATCTCACCTGAAACAAGCTCTACATGACCCACATATGGTTCCTTAAGGCCCAGATCCTTTACTACATTGATATACCCTTTTCTTCCTACGGCAGCCGCCACATCAAATTTCCCTGCCGGATTAAGGGGGAGATATACTGATGGATTATTAACATATCCCCTTACATTTGAATTGTAGTCCGATACGACAACAATCCCGCCCAGGGGCCCGTCTCCTTTTATCTGTATGGTCAATGTATCCTTCTCATTTTTAAACATCCTTGACATCATTGCAGCTGCTGTAAGTGTTCTTCCAAGGGCTGCTGTTGCAACCGGGGATGTAGAGTGCAGCTCATGAGCTTTTTGAACAATTCCTGCCGTCACAGCTGCAAATGCCCTGATTCCACCATTAGCTGCTACCGCTCTTACAATATGATCATCCATAAATATCCTTCCCTTGTAAAATTTAATCCCGCCGGCACTATGCCGTTATTAGAAAAACCTCGATACATTAATATATCGAGGTTCTTGTTTGCTGACTTCGCTCTATATTTAAAGTTTAAAACTTTAATTACATAGCTCTAGATACATTTGCTGCTTGAGGACCTTTAGCACCCTCAACCACTTCAAACTCTACTTCGCAGCCCTCTTCCAGTGTCTTAAAACCATCCATGGTTATTGCTGAGTAGTGAACAAAAACATCGTTTCCGTTTTCTCTTTCAATAAAACCAAAACCCTTCTCAGCATTAAACCACTTTACTCTTCCTCTTTGCATTACTATAAACCTCCTGAATTTAACTTGGATTTGGCCACTCTTGTGTTTTTTGCCAAATATGTACCAGTGTACCACACTTTTTCTCAGCTTGTCAATAACAAAGGTTACATAATCTGCATTATATAGCCCACAAAAGGTTACCATAAAAATAACATTTTTATAGTTGCCAATATCGAAGTTTAATATACAGACAACATTTAACTGTTCTTTTGGCAGACAAAAAACATTCTTTCACATTTGGGGGACGACGGTTCTTTAAAACTGAATCCCCCATATGTCCGACACTGCTCAAAGCCTGCTTTATTAAGCATTTCCCTGATTTCACCGGCTTCATATGATCTTTCAAAATGAACCTCATCAAATCTTCTGTAAAGCTCATTCTCTCTTGCAAAAAAGGTTAAATCAAACCGGCATATCTTACTTGTCCTGTCGTAGTAATTCTGCCAAATATAGGAGACTTCCCTGTTTGTTTCGCAAAAAACGTTTGTGCCAAAAATATTTTTGAATTTATAAGGCGAATTTATATCAAAAATAAACAACCCGCCGGGATTCAGATAGTTCATTACAAGCTTGAAAAGCCGCTTCAAATCTCTTTTATATAAAACATAGTTTACACTGTCTAAAAGACATGTAATGGCATCTACAGTGCCATAAAGCTCAAATGAGGTCATATCCTGGTTTAAAAAAAGGATATCAACCTCATTTTCGATAGCCTTCTGCTTTGCACAGCTAAGCATATCAGCCGATTGATCAATCCCTATCATATCATAGCCTCTTTGTGCCATTTCAAGGCAAAAGCTCCCTGTGCCGCAGCCTAAATCAGCTATAAGCTTAGGATTGATTTTACTCTTTTTAAAAATTTCAACAATATAATCAGCCCATTTGCTATAATCCACGTCCTTCATCAGAAGGTCATAATAAAAAGCGAAATCTTTGTAAATTACTGCTCACCTCGCAATAATTATAACATATGATTTCGCTTTGTCACGCTTAACGGGAGTTCTTATCTGCTTCGGCTCTTCTTCTTTTTGATACAATCCCTCCAATTTTACCTGTTTCCTTTGCAGACAAGCTTTTCCATCCGTATTTGAGGACCTTGTCTGCCAGCCCCAATTCACTTGCAACTTCAAATTTTAACTCATCTAGCTTTTTCTCCATCTCATACACCTCCATTATGTATTTTGTGGAGAATTCTGCTGTTTATACGTTAATTAAGTATTATTTCCCTTTTATTACATCAATAGCTGTACGAAGCTGTGTATCCTTGCTTCTTGGAATCTGCGAAGTAGGAGTATTCCTATATTCATCGGGCAGTTCAACCTCTATGTCAGGCTTAATACCCACATCGTGTATGCAGACACCAGAAGGTGTATAATACTTTGATATTGTCACCTTTATACCCGAACCGTCCTTAAGCATTCTCAACTCCTGTACAAGTCCTTTCCCAAAAGTCCTTGTACCCACAAGCACACCCGATTCATTATCCTTAACAGCGCCAGCCAGTATTTCAGAGGCACTGGCACTATTTCCGTTTATCAATATGACCAATGGCAGATCAAAACCTGCTTTATCTGACAGCTTCACCTCTTTTTTTCCGGCTCTGTCTTCAGTATATACAATCAGACCTTCCCCAATCATTCTATCCGCTATTTCCACTACCTGCTCATAAGACCCCCCGGGATTATCCCTCAAATCTATTATAAGACCCATAATACCCTTTTTTATCATCATATCTAGATCGTTTTTAAAATACGTTGCTATTTCACTGTCAAACATTTTAAGCTTTATATAGCCGATGTTACCCTCGAGAATCTCACTTTTTATATTAGACGTCTTTATTTTTTTTCTTGTTACCTCAAAATTGATATATTTATCCTCATCAGGTCTGTAAACGGTTATTTTAACTTTAGTATTCTCTTTACCTTTAATCATGCTGATTATCATGTTTTCATCCCTTATGTCGGTAACATCCTTATCATCTACCCTGACTATTTTATCTCCTTTTTTAATGCCGGCCTCCTCAGCAGGTGACTTATTAAAGGGTTCTACTACCGTTAACAGTCCGTCCTCACCTGAATTAACCGAAACGCCGATACCCACGTAGCTCCCCGTAGATTTTTCCATAAACCTCGTCATCTGCTCTTTGTTAAAGTATACTGTATAAGGATCCTTCAAGGCGGCTGCAAGCCCGCTTACAGCACCTTCAAGCAGGTCATTTTCATCCACCTCAAGATAATAGTCCTCCTTTAGAATTGCTCTTACCTGATTGAATTTGCTTACATTCTCATATCGTACTGAGTCAGCGTCAAAGCTGATAATATACCTGGTTTTCCATGTGTAAATCATATAAAAAGCTGCTGACGTCATACATATTGATAAAATAACGGCAACAGTCACTATAAAACTCATCTGCCGTTTTGAATACTTTTTTTCCATATGGCACACTCCTGCTTGTTGTAGATTCTATATAACACCTGTTTCAATGAGGCGGGGGACAGATATCGCATCATTATATCTTATGCGTCTGTCCAAACAAATAAACCCGGTATTTTTACCGGGTTGAATGTTTATTTTCTAGTTTTTTAAATATCCTGAGAGGGGATTCTTAGTGACCCCGTTGACTCTTACTTCAAAATGAAGATGTGGACCAGTCGACAAGCCCGTACTGCCAACCTTTGCTATTACCTGTCCTACTTTAACTTCGTCTCCAACCTTCACAAGAAGCTTGCTTGCATGAGCATATAATGTGGTAATCCCTCCGCCATGGTCAATAACCACCATATTGCCATAACCGCCGCTTCTGTCGTATTGAGACATTATCACAGTGCCGCTGTTAGCCGCAACTATTGAGCTGCCTGCCGCGGCGCCTATATCGATACCGGTGTGCATTTTATATTTTCTCAATATGGGATGCTTTCTTGTCCCATAGTATGAAGTAATATTGTATGAGCTGGGGCAAGGCCATGTCATCGAGCCGCCGGCATATTTTTTCGTTGATTGGGAAAGTTGTTTAATAATGCTGTTAAGCCTTTTAGATTCAGCTATCTGTTTATCAATGTCCTTCTCAAGCTGAGTCAGCTCCTTTGTGCTTCTTTGGAGCTCTTCTTCAAGTGCTGATCTGGAAGCTTTAAGCGAAGTAAGCCTTTTTTGTTTCTCTGCTGCCCTTTGCTCAAGAACTTCCTTGGCTTCCTTCATTTTTTGCCTTTTATACTCTACATCCAATTTGGCAGCATTAAGATCGTTTACTATCTCACTGTCATTTCGGGAAATAATGGACATGTATTGAATCCGCTCATAAAAATCAACAAGGCTTTTGGACTCCAACAAAGTCTCAAGCTTGGAAGTGCTTGAATTTTGATACATAACCTTGAGCCTTGTCTTAAAAAGCTCCCGTTGACGGCTATACTCTTTTTCAGCCTCCTCAAGTGCTATCATGTTTATTCTGAGGTTTTCTTCAGCTTCACTGATTTGATCCAACAAATCATTATAAGCCTTGTTCTCAGCCTCTTGCTCTTGGGCAACCTGCTTTTTTTCTCTCTCTAGCTTCGCTTTTTCCTCGAGAGCCTTCTTCTTTTCTGCCTGAAGCTTGCTAATCCGGCTGTCTATAGAAGTTTTTTCGTTTTTGGCTGTCTTTAAATCAATAGCAGCTGCGACCGGCGCCACTGAGGCGACCAACATAGCAACAAGCAGCGTTATTAAAGCAAATCTCTTCACCGCTCAACCCTCCGTATGTAAAAGTTTATCATACCCGCAGATATCTGCGGATCGAAAGGAAGCTTCCCAATGCCCCCACACCAACACCAACAGATAAAAAAGATACTATAAGGGGAACCCAAACATCTCTTATATTAACAAGCTTCAACAGGTCTGTACCAAGTGTCAACAATTCCTGTGAAAACTTGGCTTCGAAAACATTATATCCATAAGCAGACAAAGCGAATGCGATAATTGCACCTACCATTCCGATTATAACACCCTCCACGACAAAAGGCCACCTAATAAACCAATCTGTCGCCCCTATATATTTCATTATATTAATTTCCTTGCGTCTGGCAAATACAGTAAGCTTAATTGTGTTTGCAATAATAAATACGGAGACTATTATAAGTGCAGCTATTATTACTCCCAGTGCTATATTGGTCCACTTTGATACCTTTGAGATAAAATCTATTGCTCCCTGGGAATAGCTAACCTTCTCAACCCCGCTTATATTCTCAAGATATTCAACAACCTCCCGGCTTTGGGATGTGTCCTTTAATTTTATTATAAATGATACGGGAAATATGCTTTTATCATATCCTTCAAGCACGGCTGCATCCTTCCCGAGCCTTTCCTTCATCTTATTTAAGGCCTGTTCCTTTGTAACAATCTCATATTTTTCAATCATTTCGTTGTTTTTTATTGAGTCTTCAACCATCTTAACCTGTGTATCGTCCAATACCGTATAACAGAATACTTCAAGTTGGGGCTGATCCTTAATCGATTGTATTGTCAGCTCCATACTGAATGCCATCAACAAAAAGAAACCCAAAATAACCAACGTTGCTACAACAATAAACGTAGATGCCAATGACATCAATTTATTTCTATATGCGTTTATAGTTCCTTCTTTAAGAATGTATCTGACAGTTCTTATCCTCATTCCTGTATAGTCCTTTCTCCTGATCCCGTACAATCATTCCCTTGTTGATTGCAATCACGCGCTTTTTCATCTCATCAACAATAGATTTTTCGTGGGTTGTGACAATCACTGTTGTCCCTCTTTGATTTACTTCACATAGGAGCTTTATTATCTCCCAAGATGTTTCAGGGTCAAGATTGCCTGTAGGTTCATCTGCAATCAGAATTGACGGACTGTTTACCAAAGCCCTTGCCAAAGCAACCCTTTGCTGTTCACCACCTGAGAGCTGGTGTGGGTACATATTTGCTTTTCTGCTAAGCCCCACCAATGCCAATGCCATCGGTACCTGTCTTCTGATTTCCTTTGGAAGCGCTTCGGTTATAAGAAGGGCAAAGGCAACGTTTTCATACACAGTCTTATTAGGCAAGAGTCTAAAGTCCTGGAAAACAACTCCAAGACCCCTTCTAAGGTACGGGACCTCTTTATCCAGTAAAGCAGATACTTCATATCCGTTTACAAATACTTCACCTTCTGTTACGTCCTCCTCTTTAAGTAGCAGCTTTACAAGTGTCGATTTGCCTGAACCACTAGGGCCTACTAAAAATACAAATTCGCCTTTTTCTATATGAAGATTGACATCTTTAAGTGCTACAGTTCCGTTGGGATACGTCTTGAATACATTTCTTAATTCGACCACTTCAACACTCCCCAAAAAGTAATGGTATAATAATCTATAGTTCTACATAAAACGCTAAATTCCTGCCTAAGGCATGTTTCTTCCCACATTATCTAAATATTTTTTGACAAGCATGGAAACCTTAAATGTAACAGCATCATCAAACTTCCTAAGGTCAAGGCCGGTTATTTTCAATATCTTGTCCAACCTGTAAACAAGTGTATTTCTGTGAACATAAAGCTGTCTCGAAGTTTCGCTGATATTAAGGGAATTTTCAAAAAACTTCTGAATGGTAAAAAGAGTCTCCTGATCAAGCTGTTCAAGGGAGCCCTCCTTAAAAACCTCGTTAAGAAACAGCTTGCAAAGCGTCGTCGGAAGCTGGTATATGAGTCTTCCGATGCCAAGATTATTATAATCAACAATAGCCTTATCGCTTTCAAAAATATTACCTATCAGAAGCGCTGTCTGTGCCTCCTTAAAGGATCTCCCCAAATCCCGCACATTATCGACAACAGAACCAATCCCTACCTTTGCCTTGACCATGAGCTCTGTATTTAAAGTGTCAATGATTGCTATGGCTGTTTTGTCTACTCTGTCACTTTCATCTGAACTCTTCATCTCTTTTATCAGTACGGTATTTTCCTCATCAAGGGATATTACAAAGTCCTTTGTCTTATCAGGGAAAAGACTTCTCATTACCTCGACGGACTGAGTGTCCTTTGAATTGTTGGTTCTAATCAATAATACGGCTCTCGGGGTGTCATTGGAAATGTGAAGCTCTTTAGCCTTCTGCAATACATCACCGGGTAAAATATTACCGGTAATTAGCATCTTTAAGAAGTTGCCTTTATCAAATTTTTCTTCATGGTAATTTCTGATATTTAAAACACTTGTGGTAATCAAAGAAAGAAAGTTTTTGCTGTGCTCACCTTCGATTTTTATATAAACAATAAATTCCAGTTTGTTTCTAATAAAAATCTTTTGGAATAACAGGCCATCAAGCTCACACAATACCTTCCTGTCTTCGATAACTGAATCAACGTCCTCGTATGCTTGTCCGACTTTTTTATCATCAGAGCAGCCAAGAATAAGGCCGGTTTCGTCCATAATCCCGAATTCCGTTCCTATAGCATCTTTAATCTGGTTAACAAGACTTTGAAAAAGCTTCACGATTTTTCCTCCAATTAAATTTTACAGGAATTATTATACTACAGACAGCGCAGAAAGGGAAGAAATTAGGTGCCAACTCCGCCCGCATTGTAGCGAGCCAATTTCAGTACAGACTGTTTGCGACGAACTTGGCTGCATACATCTGCACTCCCAGGCCTGTTAGGCAAAACAAACCCAGTGGACTTTACTGTCATCCACTGGGAAAATCAATACTTTATTTTACTTGAGCTTATTAATTAAATATAGCCTTCTCTGTCTCTTTGTCAAACAGATGAATCCTGCTGGTATCAAAAGCAACCTTAATAACATCGCCTGCTCTTGACTTGGTCCTTGCTGCAACTCTTGCTGTGCATGCAATGTCATCAATGTACAGATACAGGAATGTCTCAGAACCAAGCATCTCAATAACTTCTACCTTTGCTTCAACAATGCCTTCAGGCATTTTCTTGATGAATTCCTCTTCATCATGTACAGCTTCAGGTCTGATGCCCAGAACAACTTCTTTTCCGAAATAGTCTGTTCCCTCAAGAGCCTTTGCCTTATCTTCAGGAAGCTTAATTGAGTTCTTTCCGAAGATCAGGTAAACGCCGTCGTCCTTCTTCTCGACAGTAGCATTGATGAAGTTCATCTGAGGGCTGCCAATAAATCCTGCTACAAACATATTTACTGGTTTGTCGTAAAGGGCTGTCGGAGTATCAACCTGCTGGATAAATCCATCCTTCATAACAACAATTCTTGTACCCATGGTCAAAGCTTCTGTCTGGTCATGTGTAACGTAAATGAATGTAGTATTGAGTCTCTGATGCAGCTTTGTAATTTCAATTCTCATCTGAACTCTGAGCTTAGCATCAAGGTTTGAAAGAGGCTCGTCCATAAGGAATACCTTAGGATTACGAACGATGGCACGTCCAAGAGCAACTCTCTGTCTCTGTCCGCCTGAAAGAGCCTTTGGCTTTCTGTCAAGCAGATGATCTATTTCCAATATCTTTGCAGCTTCATGTACTCTTCTTTTAATTTCATCTTTAGGAGTCTTTCTCAGTTTGAGTCCAAATGCCATGTTGTCGAATACTGTCATGTGCGGATAAAGAGCATAGTTCTGGAAAACCATAGCTATATCTCTGTCTTTAGGCTGAACATCGTTTACCAATTTGTCATCGATGTAAATTTCGCCATCTGAAATCTCTTCAAGTCCGGCTATCATTCTAAGAGTAGTAGTCTTACCACAACCAGAAGGACCGACAAGGATAATAAATTCCTTATCGTCTATGTCCAGATTAAAATCACTGACTGCCGTAACTCCGCCGTCAAACCTCTTGTAAACATTCTTTAATTTTAAACTTGCCATTTTTACCCTCCCAATAAATGTGTTCGGTTGTTGTCCTAGCATTACTATATCATGACAGTTTTCTTTCAACTACTACACTTTTAACCAAAACTACAAAAATGTATTTAGTAACTTTGCATAATAGTTTAGAATAGATATGTAAACCAACGGTATTGCATTTTTATACATTCTGTCGTATAATTATGAAATTCAAACTACCGCTTAATCTCTGAAAGGAGTATATGATGACCTACAAAGTATTTGTTGATGGCCGTGAAGGTACCACAGGCCTGCAAATAATTAAACGCCTTAAAAAACGAAATGATATTCAGCTACTTGAAATAGACGCTGATAAGAGAAAGGATGCCGCTGAAAGGAAGCGTCTTATCAATCAGGCAGATATGGTTTTTTTATGCCTGCCGGATGATGCAGCAAGAGAGTCTGTCTCAATGGTCGAAAATAAGTTGACCAGAATTATAGACGCCAGTACCGCTCACCGGACAAAGGACGGCTGGGCATATGGTTTGCCTGAGCTGAGCCCTGCTCACAGACAGAAAATTAAAAACTCAAAAAGGGTTTCGGTTCCAGGCTGCTATGCCACCGGCTTTAACATTCTGCTATATCCTTTAATAAAGGAAGGTATTGTCCCAAACGACTATCCTATTAGCTGCCATGCTGTTTCAGGCTATAGCGGTGCTGGTAAAAAAATGATTGCCCAATATGAAACACCGGAAGTTTTGGACGAAGCAATGAAAAGCCCCAGATTTTATGCAATGGGACTTACCCACAAGCATTTACCAGAGATGCAAAAAGTATGCGGCCTTGCTCACCCACCTATATTTACGCCTATTATCGGCTCATATTATAAGGGGATGATTGTTGCCATACCCCTCTTTACAAGACTTTTACCACAAAAAAGAAATGGGGAGTATGTGAGCAATTTCCTGGCTGCCTACTACAAGGGACAGCAATTTATCAATGTGTTTCCGTATGGCACAGAGGGTAATTTGAAAAACGGCTTTTTAGATGCAACAGGGTGCAACGGCACAAATAAGCTTGAGATAAATGTGACAGGCAATGAGGAGCAAATGCTTTTGACCGCCAGACTTGACAATCTTGGCAAGGGTGCCTCAGGCGCTGCTGTTCAATGCATGAATATAATGCTCGGATTAGATGAAGAAGCAATATAATTATTCGGAGGTTTATAATGGATACAATTATTAAAAAAGCAGAAATACTAATTGAAGCTCTTCCATATATTCAAAAGCTTCACGGAAAGACAGTTGTAATAAAATACGGCGGAAATGCAATGATCAATGAGAACTTGAAAAACTCGGTCATTGAGGATATTACTCTTTTGAAATTTATCGGGCTCAATCCCGTTGTCGTTCATGGCGGCGGACCAGACATAAGCAATACCCTGAAAAGTCTCTCAATAAAAAGTGAATTTGTAAACGGACTTAGAGTAACCGATGAAAAAACCATGGAAGTCGCACAGATGGTGCTTATGGGAAAGACCAATAAAGAGATTGTATCCCTATTAAATCAAAAAGGCGGAAAAGCTATCGGATTGTGCGGAATTGACGGGAATCTTTTGGAATGCAGGCAGTACAAGACAGTTATTGATGGTATTGAAAGAGATATCGGCTATGTTGGCGAAATAACCTCAATCAACTCAAAACTACTTGACTATATAGCAAAGGATGAATATATTCCTGTTGTTGCTCCTATTGGCATCGGCAGTGACGGCCACAGCTACAATATTAATGCCGATACTGTGGCAGGTGAAGTAGCAATTGCACTTAAGGCAGAGAAGCTCATACTGCTTACCGATGTCGAGGGTGTTAAGAAGTCAGCAGACAGCAATGAGATATACCACGCACTTACCGCTGCGGAAGTTCATGAACTGATTGAGAAAAATGTAATCAACGGCGGAATGATACCCAAGGTACTCGGGTGCCTCAAGGCTCTTGAAGGTGGTGTCGGCAGAACCCATATACTTGACGGCAGGATACCCCACTGCATACTTCTTGAGATATTTACATATAAGGGCATCGGCACGATGATTATGAAGGAAAAGGTATTGTACCACAGTAAGGAGCAGCTTTAAGCCTAGTTGTTTTATTTAAAATAGTTTTATTAAATCGTATTGCATTTTTATACATTGATATGTATAATTATAAATATTATATATTGGTTTCATTTTAATTTCAACACAAGGAGTGATACACATGAAGCTTAATGAAATCATGGAGATGGACTCCAGATACTATATGAATACATTCGGACCTAGAACACCGGTATGCTTTGAGTACGGAAAGGGCATGAAGCTTTATGATACAGAAGGCAAGGAGTATTATGACTTTTTAGGAGGTATTGCAGTAAATGTCCTTGGCCACGGACACCCTGCACTGGTAGAAGCAATCTGCTCACAAGCCTCAAAGCTCATACACACCTCCTGTCTTTACTATATTGAGCCCCAGGCAAAGCTTGCAAAATTACTTGTTGAAAACTCCTGTTGCAGCCGTGTATTTTTTGCAAACAGCGGAGCCGAGGCAAATGAGGGAGCCATTAAACTGGCTAAAATCTATTTTAAGAAGAAAAATATGCCGGGCAAATACGGTATTATAACGATAAAAAACTCTTTCCATGGAAGAACTCTTGCTACTGTTGCCGCAACAGGTCAGGAAAAGTACCAAAAACCCTATGAACCTCTTATCCCAGGCTTCAAGCACGTACCTCTAAACGATATAGAAGCACTAAAGGCTGCTGTCACCCAGGAGATTTGTGCTATTATGCTGGAGCCGGTTCAAGGAGAAAGCGGCGTGCACCCGGCAGATATTGAGTATATGAAGGCGGTAAGGCAGCTGTGCAACGAAAAAGGCCTTTTGCTGATATTCGATGAAGTACAAACCGGTATCGGCAGGACAGGTAAGCTTTTCGGCTACGAGCATTATGGCATTGAGCCTGATATATTCACACTTGCAAAGGCTCTAGGCGGCGGTGTCCCCATAGGAGCTATCTGCGCTAAGGAATTCGTTGCCAAAGCCTTCGAACCAGGCGACCACGGCTCTACCTTCGGGGGAAATCCTTTGGCATGCTCAGCAGGGCTGGCAGTCTTTGAGACAATTAATAAGGAAAATCTCATATCCAACGCCCGGCAGGTAGGCGATTATCTGAAGAAGCTTCTTATAAAGCTTTCGGAAAAGCACGGCATAATTACCGATATCCGCGGTCTTGGTCTGATGATAGGAATAGAGGTTTCAGGCAATAAAGCCGTGGAAATTAAAAACCGCTTGTTTGAAAAGGGTTTTGTAGCAGGCAATGTAGGTGGAAGCGTGATTCGGCTCTTACCTCCCCTCATTATAAAAAATGAAGATGCAGATGCTTTTGCTGCCGCACTTGATGAGGTTTTAATAGAAATTTGATATTTGGGAGTTCAGATAATGAAATCAGTTTTAGTTCTGAAAGACGGCACATATTTCCCGGGTCAGGGCTTCGGACAAAGCGGTGAGACGGTGGGAGAAGTCGTTTTCAACACATGCATGACAGGTTATCAAGAAATAATTACAAATCCCTCCTATAGAGGTCAAATTGTCGCCATGACCTATCCTCTCATAGGAAACTACGGTTTTAATGACTTCGACGCGGAATCTGACAAAGCTCATGTGAAAGGCTTTATCGTTAAAGAGCTTTGCGCCGCACCAAGTAACTGGAGAAGCACCATTGACACCGATGAGTACTTTAAGAGAAATAATATTTTGGGAATAAAAGGTATCGACACCCGTGCCTTAACACAGCACCTGAGAAGAAACGGCAGCATGCCGGGTATTATTTCAACTGAATGCGGAAATATTGATGTGCTTCTTGAAAGACTAAACTCCAAAATTAAAGAGCAGTCAAACCCTGTTATGGAGGTGACGGTCAAATCACCTGTCCATAAGCCGGGCATCGGAAAAAGGGTTGTTGTGATGGACTTCGGAGTAAAGAATAATATTATCCACTCCTTGGTAAAAAGGAGCTGTGATATATACATATTGCCTGCCACATCAGTATTTGACGATATAATGACCTTAAATCCCGACTGTATACTTCTATCTAACGGTCCCGGCAATCCTGAGGCTTTGCAGGATGCGGTTCAGGTTATAAGGCAGCTTATGGAGAAAAAGCCCATGCTTGCTATTGGTTTGGGGCTTCAGCTTGTCGGGCTTGCACTGGGCGGCAGCACATATAAGCTTAAATTCGGCCATCACGGCTCAAACTACCCAGTTAAGGATTTTGGCACCGGCAGGTGCTATATTACTTCCCAGAATCACAGCTATGCCCTAAAAAATGATTTCAAAAGCGATGTTGAGATAACACAGGTTAATATTAACGACGGCACCGTTGAAGGAATCAGACATAAAAAATACAATATACTGGGTTTCCAATATGATCCGGAGGCTGCATCATCATCTATAGATACAGCCTGGTTGCTAGATGATTTTTTGAAATTGATGTAGTAGTTCTAATGGAGGATTGTATGCCAAAAAGGTCAGATATAGAAAAGGTAATGGTCATAGGGTCAGGCCCCATCGTCATCGGGCAGGCTGCTGAATTTGATTATTCGGGTACCCAAGCGTGTAAAGCCCTGAAAGAAGAAGGTATAGAGGTCGTTCTTGTAAATAGTAATCCTGCCACAATAATGACAGATACCGACAGCGCTGACAAGATTTATATAGAACCCATAACCCTCGATTTTATGAAAAAAATTATTGAGCGGGAAAGGCCAGATGGCATTCTTGCTTCCCTTGGAGGGCAAACAGGCCTTAACATGGCTGTTGAGCTGGCTAATGACGGCATTCTTGACCAGCTTGGAGTTAAGCTTTTGGGAACATCTTTAAGTTCAATTAAAAAGGCTGAGGACCGGGAGCTTTTTAAAAAAACAATGGAGGAAATAGGTGAAAAAGTCCCTCACAGCACAATTGTAACTAATCTGGAGGATGCCGTAGCATTTGTGGAGAAGGTAGGATTTCCTATAATTATCCGTCCTGCATATACCCTTGGTGGCACAGGCGGCGGTATTGCAGAGGATATGGAGGAGTTTAAATATATTTGCGGAAAAGGCCTTAAGCTGAGCCTGATACATCAGGTTTTACTTGAGCAAAGCGTGGCAGGCTGGAAAGAAATAGAGTATGAGGTTATGCGTGACGCAGCCGATAACTGTATTATTATATGCAACATGGAAAATTTCGACCCTGTAGGCGTTCACACCGGTGACAGCATTGTGGTTGCTCCCAGCCAGACTCTATCAGACATAGAATACAGGATGCTTCGCCAGGCTTCCATTAGAATAATAAGAGCCCTTGAAATAAAAGGCGGCTGTAATATTCAGTTTGCACTGAACCCAAAGAGCTTTGAGTATGTTGTGATTGAGGTAAATCCCAGAGTAAGCCGCTCCAGCGCTTTAGCATCTAAAGCCACAGGTTACCCAATCGCCCGAGTTACAGCAAAAATTGCTATCGGCCTGAATCTTGATGAAATTAAAAATTCAGTAACTCAAAGTACATATGCGTGCTTTGAGCCCACAATAGATTACATTGTAACAAAGGTTCCCCGCTGGCCATTTGACAAATTTACCATGGCAGACAGGTCTCTTGGCACCCAAATGAAGGCTACCGGAGAGGTTATGGCCATAGGCAGAACCTTTGAAGAGTCACTTTTGAAGGCAATAGACTCACTTGATATAAAATTCAACTACCAGCTTGGGCTTAAGCTTTTTGACAATATGCCGGTAGAGGAGCTGAGAGAGGTTTTGCTCTCACCCAGGGATGAGCGGATCTTTGCCATTTGTAAAGCCCTTCAAAAGGGCATAACCGTAGACGAGATAGAAAGATTAACTAAGATTGACAGGTTTTTTATTCAAAAGCTTGCGAACATTGTCCGTATTGCCGAAGAGGTCTCAAATGCCGGTATTGCATGGCTGGATTATGACCTTTATATAAGGGCAAAGAAAATCGGTTTCGGCGATTCGTATATCGCAAACCTTGTCAATGTACCCCTTGATACCATTATGGGATTAAGGCAGAAATACCCTGTTAAGCCTGTGTATAAGACTGTTGATACCTGCGCCGCAGAATTTGAAGCCGTAACACCGTATTACTACTCTACTTATGAGGATAAGGACGATGTTACAGTCTCCGATAAAAAAAAGGTTCTTGTTTTGGGCTCAGGTCCCATAAGAATCGGGCAGGGTATCGAATTTGACTACTGTAGTGTCCATTGTGTCAGCGCATTAAAAGAGCTTGGGATAGAATCTATCATTATTAATAACAATCCCGAGACTGTCAGCACTGACTTCGACACCTCGGATAAGCTATATTTTGAACCCCTTACCAAGGAATGTGTCCTGGACGTAGTCCAAAAGGAAAATCCCATAGGCGTAATAGTCCAGTTTGGCGGACAGACAGCCATAAATTTGGCAGAGCCCCTACATAAAGAGGGCGTCAGGATACTTGGCACATCAGTGGAAAGCATTGATATTGCCGAGGACAGAGATAAGTTTTTGAAGCTTTTGGAAGAGCTTGATATTCCTATCCCCGAAGGCAGCACCGCATATTGTGTTGAGGATGCTAAAGCTATTGCCAACAAAATCGGTTATCCTGTGCTGGTAAGACCTTCATATGTCCTCGGGGGAAGAGCTATGGAGATTGTTTACAATGACGATGCCTTGGAAGGCTATATGAGGGCGGCTGTTGATTTGTCAGCAAAGCGCCCTGTGCTTATTGACAAATATATAATCGGCAAGGAAGCCGAGGTTGACGGTATATGTGACAGCAAGGACGTTTTAATCCCAGGCATATTCGAGCATATCGAAAGAGCAGGGGTTCATTCGGGAGACAGTATTGCAGTCTATCCACCCCACACCCTCTCAGAAGATGTAAAGAACACTATTGCCGATTACACAATAAAGCTTGCTAGAGCGCTAAAGACTGTGGGGCTATTTAACATACAGTTTGTTATTGACTCAAATAACAAGGTTTATGTCATTGAGGTAAACCCCAGGGCAAGCCGAACAATACCGATTATGAGTAAAATAACCGGCATACCAATGGTAAAGGTAGCCACTCGGCTAATCATGGGAGAGACACTTGAGAGCCTGGGCATAAAACCCGGCCTTGCAAAGGAGTCCTCATTTACCGCAGTAAAAGCACCTGTATTTTCTTTCTCTAAGCTGACTACCGTAGATACCTTCTTAGGTCCGGAGATGAAATCTACAGGCGAGGTTATGGGCGTTGATAAAAGCTACCATCATGCTCTTTATAAAGCACTTACCGCCACAGGGCTGTCAATGCCCACCGGCGGCAGCGTTTTGATTGCAGCCAGTGAAATTGATAAGGCGGATTGCATTAATATATCAAAAAAATTGTTAAAGCTGGGCTTTAATATCATTGCTGCAGAAGATACATATGAATACCTGTGTGCTGCTGGCATAAAAGCTAGACCTGCTGCCCAGGACAGTCTTCTTGACTATATTAAAGGAGATACCGTATCACTGGTGATAAGTACCCCCACTAAAATGGGCATATCGGGAAGGCTTGGTTTTTCGATTCGGAGAACTGCTATGGAGTACAACACACCGTGCCTGTCATCCCTTGATACAGCCAACGCAGTGCTTGATGTATTGGAATACATGGCTGGCAATAAAATAGCTCAGATATATTCTCTGAATGAATATTCGATAAATAAGGAGATGGGATTATGAAACATTTAATTGATTTAAACGATGTTACGTTAGAAGAAATAGAGGGTCTGTTCTCTTTGGCTGCAAAGCTTAAAAAGGAGCGGCAGCAAGGTATTGTACACCATCTGCTTAAGGGAAAGACTCTGGGTATGATTTTTTCAAAGTCATCCACAAGAACAAGAGTCTCCTTTGAGGTTGGGATGTACCAGCTTGGCGGATATCCCATGTTTTTAAGCTCCAGCGATATACAGCTTGGCCGTGGTGAGACGATTCACGACACAGCCTTGGTTTTATCCCGTTACATTGACGGAATAATGATAAGGACATTTAACCACAGCGATGTGACTGATTTGGCGAGATACGGCACTATTCCTATTATCAACGGGCTTACGGATCTTATGCACCCTTGCCAGATTCTTGCCGACCTGTTTTCTGTTTATGAAAGAAAGGGAAAGCTGGCCGGTCTTAAGCTTGCATATGTGGGAGACGGCAATAATGTTGCAAATTCACTTCTTCATGGCTGCTCAAAGACAAGCATGGATATATATGTGGCGACACCTGCCGGTTATGGATGTGATGAGACTATTATTGAGCAGGCAAAGCATGCAGCGGGAAAATCAGGTAGCAAGGTAGTTTTAACTGAAGACCCCTATGAAGCCGTAAAGGATGCCGATGTCGTTTATACAGATACTTGGGTCAGCATGGGTCAGGAAGCCGAAAAAGCAATGAGGATTAAAATATTCTCCCCATATCAGGTAAACAGTAAGCTTTTTTCAGAGGCAAAGGAAGATGCCGTATTTCTTCATTGCCTTCCTGCATACAGAGGACTTGAGGTTACAGAGGACATTATTGACGGTCCCAATTCTATAGTTTTTGAGGAAGCAGAAAACAGACTGCATATACAAAAAGCCATCATGGTAACGCTAATGGGTTAACTAATGGAGAAGGAGTTTAAAAGGAGTTTCAATATGGCGGATAATGCTTTTTACATACGAAGGGCTGCAGCAGAGGATGCTGCTGCTATAAAAGAAATAATGCAGGAGTCATTCAGCAAATATGTAAAGGATACAGGGCTTACGGGAACGGTGGAAGCCCTGAAAGAATCCTGTGGGGATATTGTCAACGATATCAAAAATAAATACGTCTTCATTGCCGTAATAGACTCACAAGCTGTCGGCAGTGTGAGAGTTGAGATATTGCCGGACAATACGGCTTATATTACGCGCTTTGGCGTCAAGCTTTCCTACAATAATATCGGTGTCGGCAAGTCCCTTATGAACGCTGTCGACGAGCTGCTCATGTCCAAGGGTATAAAAGAGGCGTGCCTTCACACTGCCTCAAAAAACTTTGAACTGGTGCGCTTCTACTACGGAATGGGCTTTTACATCGACTCCACCACAAAGAATAAGGGATATGTCCGCGCGCTGATGGCGAAGGAGTATTAATTCGCATTGATTAAAGGTGCACCATACAAATCAACCATTCCTTTACATTACACTATACTGTCATGGCAGTAATATTAGCAACAATCAATGCCCTGAGTTTATTTTATAACCGCAAACAGCATCTTGCCGCCGCTTGCTATAAAATATATCGAGAACACTATAATAAATATGCCCAACAATAAAATAATCCAGCGGTATACAACATCAGTTAACAGTTTCTTACCTCTGGAAAATGCTATGGAAATTGCTAAATACCATACAAGGTCCGATAATATATGTCCTAGATAAAAGCACAAAACACCTGTTAACCCTAAAGTATAAGACTGCCGTATGGATTCCATACCTGTTGTAGCCCACCAGAGAATAAAGTATGGATTGGTAGCGCTTACAAGGGCTCCTGCTAAGACAAGATTTCTCGTTCCGGCACTGTTCCCTGCACTTTGGCTTTCCAGAGTAACTGATTTGTTAATGCCGGATTTTATCATTCCATAGCCCATCCATGCAAGATACGCACCGCCAAATATACCGATAAATCCTGCAACCGCCGGATTAGAGAAGAAATCCTTAAGTCCGAATGTCATGACGGCAATTAATAAAAATTCCAGTATCCCATGCCCTAATACTGTCAAAGGGCCTGCTGTCCACCCCTTTTTAAGACTGCCGTCAATTGTGACCCCAAGCATGGGCCCGGGCATCATCGCTCCTGAAAAGCCTATTAAAAATGCACTGATGAATATTCCCCACAAAACCACCGTAAAAAACCCCTCTTATATCTAATTTATTGCCCAATAAATCCAGCAAACATGTTTTAAGGATTTTTAAAAAATTATATATGCCAATATCAAAATAAACAAGTAAAGCTTTTATTTTATATTCAAATTTTGAACAAGTCTGCTTATTGATTTATAAACAATGGCAGTAATAATAGAGTTCAGACCGGCTTTTAAAAGATTGAATGGTATCAATGCAGGTACAAGCAACCCCTTTACCACATCATAGGGTACTCCGTAAAACCTGGGCTGAATAAACAGATTCACAGGTATCATTACAAGAGTCTTTGTCAATGTACCGGCTACCAGAGCTAAAATTGCTCCCTTCAGGGTGTGCTTCCTTTTGTAAATCAAGCCTGACATTATTACAAAAGAACCTGTAGCTGCAACATGCATAACAAAGCCGACCCATCCGTCGGTACTTAAAAGTGTTGCTTGAATCAATGACACTATTACTGTCATCGAAAGCCCGGACAATGGGCCAAAGAGAAACGTTCCTATAAATATCGGCACATCTGCAGGCTCGTATATCAGATACGGTGCAGCCGGGATAATAGGAAATCTTATCAGCAACATCAAAACAATTGACAATGCTGACAGTACCCCCAATGTACATGTTGTCTTTACTCTTTGTTTCATTTTGATACCTCCACAAAATAAAAAATTTCCTGAAAAATAATCCCAGGAAATAAAACACACTTATTTTATCTTCTTTCATCCAGACTATACTGTCGGCTCCGGAATCGCACCAGATCTGCTTTCGCTCGCGGGCTAATGGCATATGCCACATTACCGCCGGTAGGGACTTTCACCCTGCCCTGAAGATTATTTTATTCAGTTCAAGACTATAATAACACTATGTCATTTAGCAGTCAATAGCATGCAAAGGTGATTAAATGGGTAAGAAAAGCAATTATGAAGCCCTTTACCGCAGAAACATTGAAACAGGTCGTATAATTATTGACGTTTCCCTTGAAGACTATTATGAGTTTTTTCACGAGTGGGATAATTCTGCTTTCAAAAAACGTGATATACATCCTGAATTGGCTGAATTCCTTGACTTGTGTTCAGAAGATATCCCTTTGCGAAAAAAATTGCAAATCGTCTTTTCTTTGAGTGCAACTAAAACCAGTAAAGAAAAAGAAGAACAGATTCGTACAAGCTATCTGAATTACTACAATTCTTTATACCGTTTGGAGACTCGGAAAACGAAAAAAATTGTGAGAGTATCTGTAGTTTTACTTTTAATTTCCCTCGCATTCATACGGTACTGCGTCAAATGTGGCATGGACTTTAACCCTGCCCTTACCAAACTCGGCTCTCACGTCATATGGGAATTCCACATAGGCACCGTCAATATCCGGGACTTTTTTAATGACCGCTTCAAATTCGTACATTTTTTCATACATATTCTCATCTGACCTCAAGTCCACTTCTTAATCTTATCTATATCTTTATGTACCCATCATGGACAATAATCGCATCCAGCTTATGACCTTCCTTGCACATAGGACATTCATTTGGCCTGAAAATCCGGTAATCAGGTATGTCCTCACTGGTAAACAACGAAAATATCTCCTGCTCCTGTTTGTCCGGGTAGGCATTAAATAAAGCTGATATCCCGACCACTTTGCCTTCGTAATAAGATAAACATTCCAACGCGCTTTCAAGAGTCGTTCCGCTTGATATGGAAGAAACTAATACTATTATATTGCGGTTATTAATTAAACACTGCATATTGCTTTGAAACATCAAATTTCTATTAGTATTGCTAATTGGCGTTACTATATGAATATCTCTGCCACTGTTTATTACTGACGTTCCTTCCTGTAAAAGCTCTTCCGCCATATAAGCTCCGATTACCTCGGTTCCCTCCATACACACGATGGTATCTACAAGGGTGCTTGATAAATAAGGTAAGGATAGCTCAATTGCCACATCTCTGGCTATGGATGAATTAGTTTTCAGATTGTTTAAATCAAGATAATGAGTAGTATGAAAGTGACTGGTAGTAAAATGTCCTTCATTTACATTCAAGCTAATTACCGGGTTTTTAGCCAGTGAAACAGAAAAAGCTTCTTGCTTCATTTTAATTCCTCCTCGCTTAATTAATTTGCAAGTGGTATTTTTACACTACCCTTATATATCTATACAAAAACATGAAACTTATATTCTGCCATTAAGATTTGTTTCCCACATGACACAATTATTCATAGGTTTTAAAGCCTTCTCCCAGCACCTCCGTCACATCACTGAGTATCAGGAACGCATCCGGATCTATGCTTTTAACCAGGGACTTTAGGGCAGGAAGCTGGCGGCTTTGTATTATACAATAAAGTACCTGTTTATCCTTTTTTGTATACATTCCGGTCCCCTTTAAAGCCGTTACGCCTCTGTCAAGTTCCTTCATTATCTCTTCTGAAATCAGGTCCGAATGATCTGAAATAATATACGCAGCCTTTGCGAAGTTAAGACCTTCAAGAATGATATCTATAACCCTTGTAGATATATAAACTGTAATAATTGCATAAAGCGCAAGCAGAAAGCTTTTGAAAGCTACGGCAGCAAATACCACAACCGCGACATCAATTATTAATAGCAGCTTGCCAACTGTAATTGCCGGCATAAAGTGATGGATTATTTTTGCAGCAAGGTCTGTTCCCCCCGTCGTTGCTCCCGACTTAAAAACCATTCCAAGCCCCAAGCCCATAAAAAAGCCGCCGAATATTGAGTAAAGCAGATAGTCAGGGTTGTTGGAAACACCCTCCATAGCAAAATAAGTGCTGATGTTTTTTGTAAAGGGCTCAAGTATGTCAATTGATAGAGATAGAAATGCAGTACTAAAAAGAGTTCTTACAATAAATTTCCCGCCTATGTATTTAAATCCGAAAATAAAAAGGGGAACATTCAAAATCAACATAATCGTTCCCACAGGAAGTACTTCACTTATCAGGTAGTAAATTACTGTAGCAATACCGGTGACGCCTCCGGCTGCAATCTTGTATGGCACAAGAAAAATATCTATTGCAGCGGCTGTAATGATACAGCCCAATATAATCCATAAATAGTCCTTAATGCCTCTTATTATTTTCTCATTCTCCTTCAAAAAAACACCACCCCAGTGTCAAATGTGTATGCGTCAACGCCGTTTTAGCAATATCCATTATACCCTAGTTGGGCTGTTTCTACCAAAGAAATTGACAAAGTATCCCGGCTTTACTAAACTTAGTTCAAAGAGGTGAAGCTTTTGAGAAAAACCGTTGATATACTTGGAATTCCTGTTGACAGCATTACAATGAGCGAAGCAGTGTCAAGAGTCGGCAGCTTCATTGAAGAAGGCGGCTTGCACATGATATTTACCCCTAATGCCGAAATAATGGCGACGGCACAGAAAGACTCTGACCTGAAAAATATCCTGACACAAGCAGACATGCTCACGGCTGATGGTGCCGGAGTCGTTCTCGCGTCAAAGATCTTAAACAGAAGGGTCCCCGAAAAGGTGTCGGGGGTCGATCTTGTAAAGGAAATATTTAAAGCCTATAAACAAAGGGGTTTAAGGTGCTATTTGCTCGGCTCAAAGCCCGGTGTCGCACAGGCTGCTGCTGAAAATATTTCCAGGGATTACCCGGGAGTGGTTATCACTGGATGCCATGACGGCTATTTCACAGAGGATATGAATGAAGAGATTGTCAATGAAATAAATGCTTCAAAGGCTGATTTGCTTTTGGTGGCCCTTGGTGCGCCCAAACAGGAAAAATGGATATTTAAACACAAGGAAAAGCTTAATGTAAAGGTATGTATGGGTGTTGGCGGTACAATCGACGTTCTTGCGGGAACAGTAGCATTAGCCCCCGATTTTTTCAGGAGAAATGGTCTGGAATGGCTGCACAGACTCTGTAAGGAGCCCCGCCGCGCTATCCGGATGGTAAACCTCCCAAAATTTATGATTAGAGTGCTCCGTGCAAAAATAACCGGGAAATAATATGTAAATATTTATCTAGATGTCTGTCAAACCAAAGCTGATATTTAGTGCTTCATTTACTTTTTCCATCAGCTCGTCATCTAAACAGCCTATTTTTTCTCTTAATCTTTTTTTGTCAATGGTTCTTATTTGCTCAAGAAGAATAACCGAATCCTTTTGCAGTCCGTATTCCTTTGCACATATTTCTATGTGGGTAGGCAGCTTAGCCTTATTAATTTGCGATGTAATTGCCGCTGCAATCACAGTGGGGCTGTATTTGTTCCCTATGTCATTTTGAACTATCAAAACAGGTCTTACTCCGCCTTGTTCTGATCCTATAACCGGGCTCAAATCTGCATAGTATAATTCACCGCGTTTTATTATCACTTTGCCTCCAACTCTCTAAGACATTCTTCATATTTTTGCTGTTGGTCACAATCTGCACACAGGCATAACTCTGCCAGCTTGATATTTATTTCGGCCATTTCCTGATAACCTTTTTTCATTCTGTCGTAGATCTCAAGCTTTCTCTTCTCACGCAGGCATAATCTCATAGCCTCTCTGACAAACTCACTTCTGTTTGTCTTTTCGACAGAAACAATATGATCTACCTCTTTTAAAAGGTTGTCAGGCAGACTTATTAATATTTTCCTCAGCTCAGCCAAAATAAAACCCCCATTTTGCAACTTATTTACTGCAAATCAATACTAATTTTCTCGCCTATTCTATATGTACAATTATATATGCATTTGTATGCCTGGTCAAATCAATAATTTGCTAAATCAGATAGTTAAGGACACTGCAAATTTCCCCATCTTTTAAATACACTCTCGGCAACCTTTTTCCTACAATACAAACAAGCTCGTAGTTTATAGTCCCGATTGAGTCCGCAACCTCATCGACTCCTATATATTTGTCACCCTGACAGCCAAATAGCACTACCTCATCTCCAACCTTTACCTCTGACTTCAGGTCAGTCACATCTATCATGCATTGATCCATACATATTCTCCCGACTATGGGGGCAATCTCACCATTCACCAAAACACTTCCTTTGTTTGACAAAAGCCGGGTATATCCATCAGCATATCCAATAGGGATAGTTGCAATTTTACTCGATCTGGCTGTTTTAAATGTTCTTCCGTAGCTTATGCATACGTCCTGCTCTACATCCTTTACAAATATGACATTGGCCTTTAGCGCCATTGCAGGCTTAAGAGAAAGCTTTGTTTTATTTACCTCACAGGAAGGATACAAGCCATACAGTATGATCCCCGGGCGTACCAAATCAAGATGCATCTCGGGAAATTGAATAGTTGCTGCGCTGTTACAAACATGCTTTATGGGGACATGAATCCCTACCCGGCCAAGCTCATTACACAGGCTTATAAAGCGCTCAAACTGAAGCCTTGTATACTCCGGATCTCTCTCATCGGCTGATGCAAAATGGCTAAACAAACCTTCTATAACCACTCCCGGCAGCTTGCCGATTTCTGTTATATGCTTAACTGCACTATAGCCGGGCATAAATCCGACTCTTGTCATTCCCGTATCAACCTTTATGTGTATCTTGGCACTCTTGTTAAGCTTTACTGCCGCCTTGGAAAGAGCCTCGGCAAGCTCATGGCTGAATACTGTCTGAGTTACCTTATAAAGTACTATTTCTTCAGCCCTTACCGGGTCTGTATAGCTTAAAACAAGTATAGGCACTTCAATTCCCATCTGCCTAATCTGTATAGCCTCATCAAGCATTGATACAGCCAGCTGGGTAACCCCGTTTTCAAGAAGTGTCCTAACTACCTCTGATACGCCATGTCCATAAGCATCTGCCTTAACTACCCCCATCATTTCTACTCTTGGACCGATACTTTTTTTAATCTGACGAACATTGTGGGCAATTGCGTCTAAATCGATTTCAGCCCATGCTCTATTTAGTTTGTACTCCATTATGACCTCCGCTTTTGAATGCCTTCGGCAGATATTTTATAATATCACTTGCCACCATGCTGTACTTTCCCAATTCCTCAGCCGCAAGATCCCCTGCCATTCCATGCAAATAAACACCTGCAACTGCTGCTTCATCTAAATCCATCCCCTGGGCACACAGACCCGCTATCATACCTGTAAGAACGTCCCCGGTGCCTGCCGAGGCCATCCCAGAGTTCCCCGTGGGGTTGATAAATACCCTCCCATCAGGCAATGCCACCACTGTTTTGCTCCCCTTCAATACAACAACTATCCCGTATTCCTGTGAAAAACTCTTTGCCACTGATATTCTGTCCTTTTGTATCTGCTCTATGCTAAGCCCGGTCAGCCTTGCCATCTCACCAGGATGTGGTGTCAGCACTGCTTTCGCCTTAAGTTTTCTTAACATAGCCGCATCTTGCGATATGGCGTTTAAAGCGTCTGCATCAAGTATAAGGGGAATGGTGCTGTGTGCTATTATTTCCCTTACGATTTTTTCTATATCCGCTGTAACAGTCAATCCCGGGCCGACCGCAGCAACGTCCATCCGTTCCATGTATTCCAGTATTTTTGGGGTGCTTTGTGCTAAAAGGGTGCCCATCCCCTTATCCTCAAGGGGCAATATAATGGGCTCTATAAGCGCTGAACCGTATATCCCTGCAAGACTTGCCGGTACGGCAGCATAAACAAGCCCCCCGCCGCTACGAAGAGATGCCATGGATGCAAGACAGCCCGAGCCTGTCATACCTGTGGAGCCTGTTACTATCAGGACCCTTCCAAAATCGCCTTTATTGCTGTTGGCAGGTCTTGGCGGCAGCATTTTAAAAACAAGAGCCTGATCAATCAGCTCTGTAGTGATGTTCTGTTTGCCTATTGCCTGTGATGGAATTCCAATATCCGATATAATAAGCTTGCCTGTATATTCACATCCGGGGTTTTGTATCAGCCCCAGCTTCGGCAGACAAAAGGTCACAGTTGCATCTGCATTTATGCACACACCTTTTATTTCTCCTGTAGCTCCGTCTATTCCCGAAGGAATATCGATTGACAGTACCGATTTTCCTGATGCATTAACGGTCTCAATCACCCTTTTTGCCATTCCATCCACATCTCTTGCCAGACCTGTACCAAAAATACCGTCAATAATCAGCCCAGTCCCGTAAAGTTCCTGGCAGAGCTGCCCAAACTCAGTCTCGCTTTGGATTTCCGTCACCTTTATCCCCAGATTTGAAAGAATATTATAATTCACAAGGGCATCTGCCTTTATTCTTTCTTTCTCTCCCACCAAATACACATTGACATCAACACCGGTTTGCTTAAGAAGCCTTGCAGCAGCAAAAGCATCACCGCCATTGTTTCCGCATCCTGCAAGAACAGATACCTTTGTCCTCTTTGAGTCTGCCAGCATCTTTTTTGCTTTCTCTGCCACAGCCTTTGCGGCATTTTCCATCAAGAGTACTCCAGGAATGCCATACTCATTAATCGCACATAAGTCAATCATATTCATTTGTTGCGGTACAACAAGCTTCATTTTCTAATCCCTTTTCTTTTTGAAAAACTTTTTAAAAAACTTTCTATCCAGTTTTTCAAGTACCTCAGCCCCGAGTAAATCATGAAAGTACGAATAGATGTCCGTATTATCGCTGGCAAGTGCCTCTTTTTCATCAATATAACCCTTCATTTTTGCCCGCGCTTCTTCAATTATTCTTTCCTGCTCGGCAATAAGCTTGTTAAGCTCTTCCCTTCTCCTAATGCCCATTCTGAACTTATAATATACAAGATTTACTGCCTCCTCAAGCAACTCGAGATTGGCATTTTTTATTCTTTTAGGCATATTGTCAAGCATAGAATCTATAATTTTATTTCTTTCGCTTATCCGCTTTATTTCGCCTTGTGAAGTCTGCATTTCTTTCATTGCCTCTTTATTGTCTTTATCAAAAACCTCTTCAGTCAGGCTTAATATTACCGCCATGTGCTTCTTTTTTAAGTGCGCTAAGTCATTTTGTTCTTCAATCAGGCGGGACTCTTCTTTTAAAAGCTCCTTCAGCTTATTTTCAAGGCGTTCTATGGAAGAGCTTTTGGGCGTGTTTTTAAAAAGCATATTCCATCTTTCATCAAGTATCAATATGGAAATGTCATTTTGCCTTAATACTCTTACATCGAGCCTTTTTCTCTTTTTTGACCTCAGAGGCGGCAGCTTCATGTCCTTACCTCCTAATTAATGAAGCGGTTTAGTTTTCGGTGTGTACCAAATAAACATAAGGACGGCAGTCATCAACCAAAAGTAAGTATTCATCATGGGGACTTCAAAAACATTTTCAACAAGGTTATGTACAAGCACACCTGCCAGCCCGGAAAATATGCTTACCGCAAAGTTAAACCTCTCTGTGTCCGATTCCTTGCTTAACCTGAAAATGGTTCTCATACCCCATATTATAACATTGGCAGCAAGAATAAGAAATGCACCAAGCCCTAGAAGCCCGCCTTCAACAGCAGTCTTTAAATAATAGTTGTCCATATAAAAGGTACCGGGGATATTATTATTCATTGCAACTGCACCACCGAAGTGTCCCAGTCCGACTCCAAAGATAAGATTCTCCTTGAACATGTTTAGGCCTTGTTCCCAGCGGACAAGCCTTCCTCCCCGCAGACTGCTTACTATATATTCAGGGCTCAGCAAATATGATATTCTGCTCCCCACCGAAGGTACAAAAAGATAAATAGCTATAACTGCTGCTATTAAGACAAAAATAAGTCTTTTGTCCTTAATCAGGAAATATATCCCCAAAGCCGCTATGTATGCAAAAAGTGCCATTTTTGAATATGTAAAGAGAACACATAAGGACATTGCACCAAATGCCCCCAAATAAATCATTTTCCTGAGAGGCCTTTTCTCATTGGCGAAAAATGCAAGGCTAAGAGGCCCGAATAGTACCATTAAGCTGCCAAGGATGTTGGGACTTTTCACAATTGAAAATGCCCTTGTGCGCACCGGATCCTCTGCAATATCAACCCAATTTGACGGTATGGGCACAGCCGCGATAAACTGATAAACTCCATGAAGGCCCAATAACGTACCTATAAAAAGAAGTATAAACAAGACCCGCTTAGTTCCTGTAAAGCTTTTAAATAACTGCATTGCAAGGAAAAACCAGACAGCATATTGTACTATGGCTCGAAAGCCCTCAAGTCCAATGCTTCTGCTGGGTGAATTGATTAAAAACAGTAAAGCGAACATCCCCAGGAAGAAAAGCATGGGCGCATCAATGGGAGTCCACTTGTAGCCCGACTTTAAGCTGACATCCCTCTGTAAATCTGTATTGCCTGCGCTCAATATTCCTTTATAAACCCACAGCCCGAAGCAAAGGATCAATAAAAGCTCGTCCCAATAGCTTGCAAGCATGTTTATCTTAAGCATATCCCGTAAAATGTAATCAATAAAAACATAGAAAGCTAAAAGATAAATGGACCTCTCATAGTCCTTTAGTATAAGATAAGCAGCCACAATGAAGGCAAGCAGTGCAACCGATAATTTAAATGATGTTGCTGCGGCAATACCCGCAAATGCTGCAACTGTTACAGGCAGGAAAATATAAGGCTTTTCACGGAATCCTTTCCCAATAAATTTAACCGCCTTCCAAAAGAAGCTGTTGTCAAGCTGCCGCTTAAAAAAGCTGTTTAACCCTTGAGCCATTCTTCTAAGAACACATCCGGTATGACTCATAACCTTGAAGAATACGGATTTTTCCAAATTCGATTCCTTGTCCAGAAAAACCCTGCCACGATTTATAACTTTCTTTAATATACTGCCCTCGCTAAGTTTTCCAAATGTCCGGGAAGCCTTTTCAAAAGCAGCCTTCGAAATATTTAAAAGCTTTTTGGTGAGATTATAAACAAGACTGCCTTCAAGCATTTGCTGCATAACTTCACTCATATCTTATCAAAAGCTCCTTTTCTATTCATACTCTATTGCGGTAACATAACAAGCAGATTGA
Organism: uncultured Oscillospiraceae bacterium; assembly: GCA_964587755.1. Taxonomy (GTDB): domain Bacteria; phylum Bacillota; class Clostridia; order Acetivibrionales; family DTU013; genus CAZPMC01. The sequence continues at coordinate 36,283 of CAZPMC010000008.1, read as the reverse complement.
GCATTCTGTGTGCAAATAACGTAAGTGGCTCCAACCCTGATCTCCGAATTCCCTATCTTTAAGACACTTGCACCCTCTTCAGCCTTGGCAGTAAATTTAATAATAATATCCTTATACACAGGATCGGGAGTCGGGACTATTTCACCCGTCGGAAGCGTAACATTAGCAATATACGGCGTAAGCTCCACTTCCTCTATGTAGGCATCAGGTATAAAAAGCTTACCATACATCAGTTGGTCACCTTCTTTAAAGGCTGTAAGCATGTAGTCCTTTTTCATGGTTGATACCAGTGTGACCGTAACCTTTTTCTGCTGGACTGCCACAGGGGTTTTAATATCCCCTCCCGTCATTTTGAATACCACTGCCAGCGCAGCCACCACCACTATCAGCAATACAGCCAAATCAACTACATTGATAATCCCAAACAGCTTGCCCTTTTCATTAATAAGCTTCATGATTAATGCCTCCAGTATCGTTACTTTGTAATTTTACTAAAAACATCAGCAAGCTCCGCCGTAAGGGTTTCACGCTCGTAACGCGCTATCTTGTCCTTATCGGGACTAAAGCAGCTGATTTTATTTATCCACATTTCATACAGTTGATTTATGTTTTCCATGGTATGCTCAACATCATCAGAATCGGACACCAACCCGATTTTTGTATCATTTATCAACTGTGCTGCCGCTCCCTTTATTGGAATAATGGCCAGCACAGGCCTTCCCGTGTTCATATACTCGAAAATCTTACCCGAATAAAAGGCCTCAGAGCCTGGTGCATTACCTTCAATGTGCAAAAGCACATCTGAGGACACAAGATGCTTAAGACATTCTGAATGCTCCATGTACGGATAAATGTCCACAACCCCTGTAAGGCCAAATTTCTCAACCAACCCGTTTATATATCCTTCTTTATAATTGCCTATTAGCTTAATCTTAATCTTTCCCCCATCAACAGACTCATTTGAAATGAGCCTCTTAACAGCTTCAAACAATGTGTCTGGCCTTCTTTGCCCATATAAAAGGCCCGTGTATGTCATTGTAAATTTTTCGTTTTCTCCCTCATGAACAGCCAAATCCTTGAAATCGTCTTTGTCATAACCGTTGGGTATAAAACAAAATCTGCTTTCCAAATCCTCTATGTCTTTGTTGTTGTTTAAAAAGTTTTGAAGCATGACAGGTGTATTTGTAATCAAGTAGTCGGCATTCTTAAGTACCTTTTTTTCCATTCTTTTTTCGATACTCATTCTGACCCGGTTGTGGGGCTTGTCCAGAAGATAAGGATTGTTTGTCCACTCGTCCCTAAAATCGGCAACCCACGGAATATCCGGGAAAACCCGCTTCAAATATAACCCCATCAGATGGTCGCTATAAGGATATGATGTGGTATAAATCACATCTATCCCTTCTTCTTCTATGGTTCTGATGGCGGTTTTTTTACCTGCCAGCTGCCATATCCGCTCGCTGTCGGGTATAAGGAATTTCCGTCCTATAAACTTGCCGGGATATTTGAAAATACCAGAAAGCTCGGCAAAATTCCATGCTGCGGTCCGCACCACCTTAACCGCCGGTGGTATGTCCTTAAGCATTGATTCATCTTTCAAGCTGTTTTTAGGTATATTTGCTGTAAATACTACAGGTTCCCAACCGAAGTTTCTCAGATATTTGACAAACTTTGCTGTTCTTTGAACACCCGAGCCACCTGCTGGAGGGAACTGATATGCAATGACAAGCACCTTTTTCATAAGTGCGATTACCCCTGCTTCTTATTTTTTACCGCTGCCCAAAAGGTGATAATTCAACCCCGAGCGCCGCACCTCGTTACTATCCCAGTAATTTCTTGTATCTAAAATATCCGGACGTGCCATCACCTTTGCAAGTCTTGTAAAATCAACCTTAGCAAACTCCTTATGATTTACACCCAGAACAAGCATATGGCTGCCGGCTGCTGCTTCATAAAGGTCGTCAACCCTATCCTCACACAGCTTTGCATGAGGATCGTAAATCCTGACCGTAATTCCCCTGTCCTTCAATAAATGGACAAGCTCCATTACAGGAC
>CAZPMC010000008.1:13777-34218 GCA_964587755.1 uncultured Oscillospiraceae bacterium | reverse complement strand
CGCGGATATCATCCACATCCGGCTTATATGTGACACCTAAAACTGTAACAACTCGTTCTCCTTCAATATCCGACAGCATACTGATTATTTTTTCCCTCATATAATAGGGCATACTGTCGTTTGTCCTTCGGCTCAGCTCGATAATATTTGCCAAATCAGGGAATTTCTCTACAATAAACCATGGGTCCACTGCAATACAATGGCCCCCCACACCCGGCCCTGGGCTTAAAATATTAACTCTCGGGTGTTTATTGGCAAGCTCTATCACTTCCCAAACATTTATTCCAATCTTTTCGCAAAGCTTGGCAAGCTCATTAGCCAGTGCAATATTTACATCCCTGAAGGTGTTTTCCATGAGCTTGCACATTTCGGCTGTTGTAGAGTCGGTAAGATAGATATCTCCCTTCACAAATGTTCTGTAAAGGTCCCTGACAGCTTCAGCCGAAGCCCTGTTAACCCCGCCGATTATCCTGTTGTTTTCAACAAGCTCTATTAAAATCTTCCCTGGGAGCACTCTCTCAGGCGAATGGGCGACTAAAAGCTGTTCCCCGCATTTGAGCCCTGATTTCTCAAGAATCGGCACAAGTACGTCTGCAACCGTTCCTGGAGGTGATGTAGACTCCAGTATTATTATGTTTCCTTCCGTAAGCACAGGTACTATGGACTCTGCAGCAGATTCAACAAAAGACAAATCTGCAGTATTATTTTTATGTATCGGTGTCGGTACCGCTATAATGAAAACATCGGCTTTTTCAGGAACTTTAACAGCGGAAAGCTTTCCCGAAGCAACTGCGGACTGGACCATGGTATCCAGGTAAGGCTCCTCGATTATAATTTTACCTTGATTTAAGTTGTTTACTATTGATTCGTTAGGGTCAACTCCAATAATATCAAACCCATGGGATGCAAACATTGCCGCAGTGGGAAGGCCAATATATCCAAGGCCTAATATGCAAATTTTTTTCTTATTATTAGTCATATAAAATTCCTTCATTTCACACAGATTATAGAATAAGTATAGATTATCACTTAGGGTATTTCATGTCAATCAGACTCAATTTCGATTAAATTGACCGGAAATATTTAATATTCTATAATGTAGGTTATGATAAAAACCTAAAGCCCATGGAGTGATTTAATGCCAAAGCAAAAACCTCTGATACACATAGAGAATAAAAAAAGGCGGCTGCCGTATATTTATATAAACAGTCAAGCCATATCACTTCTATTCATCATCTTATCTTCCGCAGCTTTCTCATTGGCAGGACTTATGCTTGGCTATGTAATGAGTATTGATGTTATTAAGCATTTTATAGCACATCCCCTTCTGGTCTTTTTTAACACATTACCCCTGACTCTTTTTATGCTCCTTATATATTTTGCCACATCCCGTATCTGGTGTTCATTTTTATTTGGGGGAGGCTTATTTCTTATAGTTCAGCTTATTAACAGGTTTAAGCTTGAGCTTCGGGACGATCCTCTGCTCCCTTATGATTTTTTATTAGGCGGTGAGGTGGCAAATGTTGTAAAGCTTTCTGAGCTGCCGGTCAGCAAGTATTTATGGGCTATGATTGTACTGTTTTTACTGGCTTCACTTTTTCTGGTTTTCTTTGTAAGGTCCCCAAAGCTCAAAATAATCCCGGCAATTTCCGGTGCAATTCTATGTATAATGGCGTTTGTGTTTGCATTTAGCAATTTTTATAATGATACGAAGAAGTTCAGCGCAAGAGAAGAGGGGTTTAACATCTATTCGACGGCCGATATGTACAGGAGCCGTGGTTTTGTCTATTCTTTTTTGCTTGATATCAGAACCTTCAGGCAATTAAAGCCGGAAGGCTATACAAAACTGGAAGCACAGCAGCTTCTTATGCAATACGACCTCTCACGCGAAGTTAATAGCCTCGAAAAGCCTAATGTTATCGTCATTATGGGTGAAGCATTTTATGACTTCGACAGAATACCCGGTGTAAAATTCATAGAAGGCACCGATCCTTTAAAAAACTACAGAGAGATTCTTAAAGAGTCCTATCATGGAAGAATTGTTACATCAGTCTTTGGAGGGGGGACAAGCAGTACGGAATTCACTTTCCTTACAGGTCATTCCACTGCTCTTTTGCCCAACGGAATAACGCCTTATAAAACCCATATCAGAAGCAAAAAGTATTCACTTGTCCGTTACTTCGCAGAATACGGCTATTCTACTACTGCTTTGCATCCGGGGCATCCATGGTTTTATAACCGGCAGAACGTATACGAATTTTTCGGCTTTGATAATATATTCTTTCGTCCTGATATGGAGCTTTCCGACAGTGATTTAAGAGGCGGATACGTCAGAGATCAAACTGCCATGGAATTCATACTAAATGACTTCGAAAGGCATATAAAGACCGGTAGTCAAAATCCCTATTTTAATTTTACCGTTACTATTGAAAATCACGGGCCATACTATTATAAAAAGCAGGATGAAAAAATACTTGTGAAGCCTGACGGAATGTCTGATTCTACTTATGAAATGATAAACAGTTATTTATACGGCCTCAGAGAATCCGACAAGGCTTTAGGCTATCTTATTTCAGAACTCAGAGGCTTAAACGAGCCCTTCGTATTGTTGTATTTCGGAGACCATCTGCCATTTTTGAACAGCGATTACGAAGGGTATAAGGCACTGAACTTTAATATCGGTCAGGGCAAAGATATTGAGGCATTTTTAAACAATTACGAAACACCTTATTTTATATGGAGCAATGATGCTGCAAAAAAACTTATAAAAAAGAATACAGGCAATGTTCCAGTCGGTACCGTGCCCGAAATAAGTACATGCTTTCTGGCAGCCGAGCTCCAAAAATATATAGGTTTTACCCCAAGCCCTTATTTCGAATTTCTCTCCCGGCTGAAGGAGTCGCTGCCTGTCGTAACTCATTACTACTATAAGCAGGATGGGGAGTTTGTAACAGAGCTTTCCGCCGAAAATCAAAAGCTTTTATCAGATTACAGGAAGCTGCAATATTATATGATGTTTGACGCAAATTAAACTAAAGATATGTGTAAAAGAGGGTATGCAAAATGGATTTAAACGCTGTATTTATAAAAAATGTCTTGTTTCCGATGATGGAGACCTTTAAGGGCAATCGCATCAGAAAAAATCTAACGGAGCTTCAAAACAGCCAGAGGTTGTCTTACGAAGCTATGCGAAGCCTCAGGGAAGAAAAGCTTAAAAAGCTCCTGCTCCACTGTATAGACAATGTGTCGGCATACAGCAGGTACAAGAATATGAGGCAGATTATTTCGGACAACCCCTTTAAAGCCTTGACAAGCTTCCCCGTGCTGACTAAAGATAAGTTCAGGACCATGAATGAAGCATACATAAGTACTACAGCCCATAAGAAAGAGTTAATTGCAAATATATCGGGAGGTTCCACAGGGGAGCCTGTTAAGTTTTATTTGGACAGGTATACAGTGGAATATTATGAAGCAGCCAGATGGCGCGGTCTTTCCTGGCATGATATAAAAATAGGCGACAGAAGTGTAATGATATGGGGCTCTCCTATCGAGCTTTCTGCAAATAAAACAAAGAAATACCAGCTAAAAGAGAAATTCCTTAAAAACAGAATAATGCTTCCCGCCTATGATCTGAATCCAGGCTCAATAAAAGGCTACATTGAAAAAATTAACAGCTACAAACCTTTGTATATATATGGCTATGCATCATCTCTCGCCCTTTTTTCAAAGCTTGCACTGAGAGCAGGACTTTCTTTGGATTTTATTCCTAAAGCCATAATCTCAACATCTGAGACATTATACGATTTCCAGAGGGAAGAGATTAAAAAAATGTTTAAATGCAATGTGGTAAATGAATATGGGGCAAGAGACGGTGGTATTCTTGCCTATGAATGCCCCAAGGGTAAAATGCACATTGCAGCAGAGAATGTCATTATAGAAATAGTGGATCCTGTGACGAAGGAAATTTTACCGGCAGGAAAAAGCGGTCTTATATTGGTGACAGACCTTAACAATTTTTCAATGCCAAGGCTTCGGTATCAGCTTGGGGATATGGGCGCTCTTTCACCCGACTCTTTATGTGATTGCGGTGTTATTCTGCCTGTGCTTGAGCGGATTGAAGGCCGGGAGGACGACACGTTTGTATCACAAAGCGGCTCTTATGTGCACGGTCATTACTTCAACCATATTGTTAGGAACATGGAGAGCTTCAAACAATTTCAGATTATACAGAAGACTCCCTCAGATATTTTATTGAAAATAATAAAAAGCAGTGAGTTTAAGCAAAGTGACCTTGATATTTTCATTGAGGGAATTAAAAAAGGCCTCGGTGATGTAAATATAAAACTGGAGTTTGTGGAATCAATACCTGCGAGCCCCTCAGGAAAAGTGCGTTACGCCATAAGAGAATTTCCATTGGAATAAGAATCTCCTTTGAAATGTATACTTTGATTTTTGCATCGGGAATACCTGGTTTCGATTTTATCTTGTTCTTTCCGGTGACAGCCTTCTGATTATTTGTCCGACTTCGTATTTTATCTCGCCGGTCAGATATAGGGTCACACCATAAACAATTACACCGCTTAAAACTGAAACTGCCAGTATCAGCACATTAGGAAGCTTAAGCAGATTTAGCCCATTCTTTATGAAAAGCGCCACCCCTCCCATTATGGCGCAGCTTATTAATATTTTAACAGTAGATTTAACAGGAAGCTTATAGGTCAAAGCCCTTCTTCCCCCGATTGTTGAGATGAGATAATATATAAAGTATGATATTGCTGTTGTGACCGCTGCCGTCATATAGCCGTAAACAGGAATAAACAGTAAGTTTACGGTTATGTTTAATAAGCCGCAAACCAAGCTGTTCAAAAGTGCCGGAAGCGTCCTTGAAGTCAGCTCCCATGGTTTATTGCTATACTCTGTAAGACCCAAAAAGAACATACCGATGGAGACCCAAATAATAACATTGCTCCCGGAGTGATAATCAGAATCTAAAACGGTTTTTGATATTAAATCGGACAGAACACTAAGCCCTATAACGCAAGGCATTGCAATGAGTATATAATTTCTTATCCCCTGGGTCAGAAGTGACATGGACATTTGCCTGTCGTTATTCTTCCAGGTTTTGAGTATATTGGGATAGACGCCTCTCATCATTCCAATCATCAGTACGGTAAACACTGCGGAAGACAATGAATAGTTTGCTGCATAAATACCGTTTTTCACAGAGCCTATTTCCTTACCCAGCGAAAAAATAATAACAAATCTGTCTGAAAGGTTTAAAAGGCTCATTGCCAGACCCATACCGGCTATCGGCATCCCAAAGAAGAAAAATTTCCTGAAGGTCGCTTTTGAAAATACCCTTAGGTTTATAAAACTATAAAGCTTCATCCGTGTGAAAATAATCAAAATAACAGTGAAATCAACTAAAATTCCTGCAATAATTACTGCAGCGGGTGTAGATGAGCCAAGGGGCGTTAGCATTACTCCTGCCGATGCCAGAACAACCTTTGCTGTGACCGTAAAAACAGACAATATAAGATTTAATTTTATCTGCCTCACCGCTGTCAGAAACCCCAAAAGCATCTGGCTTGTACTGAAGCCTGTAAACATAATGGCTGCAGCAATAATATAATACTGTATATTCCCTTCATTAGCACCCCTTGCATAGAAAAAGCCTGCGGCGCAAATCAAATAAATGAATAAATTTACAATACACCAAGCCCTGAAAACTGTGGAAAAAAACAATACCCTTTTCTTTGGACTGCTGTACATGTTTATGTATCTGAAGCCCGACTGTGTTAACCAGCTTAATAGTATAACCGTTCCAATATTTATAGCTGTTGTAATTAAATTATAATCCGAATATACCTCCGGCAGAAAAAAACGGGTATACAGCGAAATAGTCAGAATTCCTACTATGCCCTCAATACCCTTTCCAAATAAGTATATAAGTGTATCCTTAGCTATTCTGTTTGTTATCTGTGTAAGTCCTTTGGTGCTTTTATCCACAAAAAAATCCTCTTTAATTCTCAATATTTTGCAATTCTCAGTTTTCATTATACTATCTGGGCTTGACACCTGCAATACTGCACTACCGTTGAAGCTTCTATTACCGGACTTATTAATAATAGTTACCAAATTGTAACCAAACGGTAACTTGATACCCTAACCCCTCACCCCTATAATAGAGTTATAAGATGTCTAAAATTATAAGCGTTGCGCACTTATCAATTGTATCGTTTCTAGCATGTCACAAAGGAGGAAATAATGAATAGGATACCAATAGCTTATGTTACAAAAAGAGGAAAAAGATTTTTAGCAGTTTTTCTAGCCCTAGTTATTCTTTTTCTTATACCGTTTTCTGTAGCAGATGCATCTGCTGTAGGAACTCTAATAACAAGCTTTACTGACGTCAAAGAGGTTACCTCAGGCGTTGTGCATAAAACAGTTAAAGAATTCACATCTGAAGGATGGTTGTCAATAAATATTCTGCAGGTTGACCTGACAAATCCTAATATAAGACTTCGCGCCATGTCAAATACCACTAATTCCACAAAGCTTACGAATGTTAAAAACATCGCAGCCTCCAATTCCGCAGTTGCAGCAGTCAATGCCAACTTCTACTTTGGTGTCGGCAACGGCAATGCAAATGCCCTTGGGCCTGTTATGTCCGATGGCAAGATTGTCAGCATGTCCCACAATTTTAACTCTAACGGAAACGGAAATTCCATGGCTACTTTTTCTCTGGATTCCTTAAAAATACCGTCCATTGATTATTGGAAGACGCAAATTTATTTAATTTCACCCTTAATGGGAGCGTCTCAGGAAGTAACAAATTACAACAGAATGAGCAGCTACGATTTTAGGGATGTTATCGTACTAGACAGAAACTACGGAAACATGTCTCTTGGGGCATCGGAGAAGTACCCCGATCTTGTCGAAATGGTAGTCTCTGAAGGCATAGTAAAGGAAATCCGTATCGGTCAGCCGCCGGTGGAGATTCCTGAGAACGGATTTGTAGCTGTGTCTTATTCCGCAAATAAAAACTTTATTTTAGATAACTTCAACACCGATTTTCCCGCTGTTCTTGACGTAAAGTGCAATATAGACTGGAAAAAGGTTGATATGGCAGTATCAGGCTCCTCTGTTTTGCTCAAGGACGGAGTTATTCCGTCAGAATTTTCATTTGCCAGCTCCGATAACAACAGAAGAAATCCCCGCACCTTGGTGGGTTCCTCAAAGGATGGAAAAACCCTTTTCATAGTCACTGTTGACGGACGCCAGAAAGAAAGTATCGGCATGACCTTAAACGAAGCCGCCCAATACATGAAGGAGCTTGGAGCATATAACGCACTCAATCTTGACGGCGGCGGTTCTACTACAATGGTCAGCCGTCCTCTTGCTGAAAATTCTCTTGCTGTTGTTAATACACCGTCAGATGGCGGACTTCGCGGTGTGACAACAGCACTGGGCATTGTCTCAACTGCTCCTGCCGCAAATCTTGCTGGCCTTGTTATTGAGAGCGAGCACGGAAATGTCTTTATAAACAGCACCAGAAAGCTTACGGTAAAAGGTTATGATAAATACTTCAACCCCGTTGGTATAAATCCAGCAGACGTAAAATGGAAGGTATCAGGAGTAAAAGGTACGGTTACACGACCTGAAGGCGAGAATTACTTCATATTTAAGCCTACCGAAATCGGGTATGCCACACTCACCGCTTCTATTGGAAACGTTAAACAATCCATCGGTTTATACTCCCTTAGCGCACCTGTCAGGCTAGATCTTAACAGAAAATCTATACAGGTACCAGTGGGCTCAACAGCTTCACTATCTGTTACAGGCTATAATGTCAATGGTTATTTGGCCCCGTTAAATCCGGGTGACGTTAAATTTAGTGTTGTAAGTAATAAATCCGCAGGTGACTCCGCTGTTGAAATTGGTTCTGTCAGCCCCCAGGGTGTATTCACATCAAAGCAGCCAGGCACGGGTTATATTGATGTTTCAGTTGGCAGCACCCATGCTTATTGCACCGTGAGCATAAGACAAAGCTCCACTCTCATTAAGGATGATTTTGAGAAGGAGATTGGCAGGACCTTTACCTCCTACCCTGCAGGCACCCAGGGAGCATACTCCCTGACTAAGGATTACGCCTATAAGGGAAAGGCTTCTGCGAAATTATCATATAATTTTGTGGATTCGGCTAGCTCACGGGCAGTGTACATGAACTATGGAAGCAATGTCATATCAATAGATCCAGACCATAGCTTTGTAGGAGTCTACGCATATATACCTAAGACAAATGATGCTAAAAGTGACGCTGATAATCAAGTTAAAATCGAGGTTATGGATGACGAAGGGAAATCACACCTTCTGACCCTCAGCTCAAAAATGAACTGGACGGGATGGAAATACCTGCAGACTTCCCTTGGCGATATCAAAAACCCGTTATATATCACTAAGCTATACGTTGTCAGAACTACAGCAGGAGCTTCCCGGGGCGAGATATGCTTTGATAACCTGCTTACGGGCAAGACTTGGTATGAGCCTGTGGACAGCAGCAGTATTCCTGCCGACACGAAGCCTTCAGATCCTTTCAATGTCGCTCTGGGGCCATATAAAGCTACCGCTGATTCCTTCCGCTTCTCTTTTATGGGACAGTCCTCTGAGCCGGCAGATGATGCTCAGATTCTGTTGATAGATAAAATGACCAATAAAATAAATAGGTGGCTTGATACTTCTGCTGTAGCCGGGAACACTACCCATGATTTTGTTGAAAACCTAAATAACCCATATGTTTCTGCATACAAGGGCTTTAACTCATACACCGTAAAAAACTCGCTGTTTATTCAACTGGACATGAACACAGGAAGCTTACGCACAAGCAACGCCACCCAATGGAACGATTTTCTTAAACTGCTTGAGACAAATACCTCCGATAATATATTCATCTTTATGGCTAATTCACCGGATGAAATGACTGACAGTTTGGAGGCAAAGCTTTTTAAGGACATCCTCACCGACTACAAACTGGATACGGGTAAAACCGTATGGGTCTTCTATGAAGGTCCCGAGGATAAGGTCACCCTTGAGCGCGGCATCAGATACTTTTCTTCCCGCGGCTATAACATAAAAGACCTGAGTATGGAAACAATAGACTCTGCCAATTACTTCCTCGTAACGGTAAAAGGCCGGAATGTAACATACGAATTAAAACCCATGACCAGCTGATTACCGAATGCAAAAAAAGTCACCCTCTTATCCGGGTGACTTTTTTATTGTACGTCTACTATCACTGTATTTCAATTCTGTGTGAGTTAGGCTTTGACTCTGCAAGCTTCGGAAGAATTACCTTTAGCACACCATCCTTATAGCTGGCAGAGACTTTTTCATGGTTTACTCCGTCAACACGGAAGGATCTGCTGTATGAACCGTACCTTCTCTCTTTACGAACGTAATTATCCTTCCTTATGTCATTCTCTTCCTTATGCTCAACGCCGATTGAAAGAACGCCGTCTCTTAATTCCAGTTTAATATCCTCTTTTCTGGCTCCCGGCATATCAGCCTCGAGAATATATTCCTTATCAGTCTCACTAATATCTGCTCTTATGGGATGGGATGATGCAAAAAATGCAGGAGTAAACGAATCATTAAAGAAGTCATCAAAAATGGTTGCAAAATCAAAGGGATTACTTCTAATAGCAAGATCATCATTTCTCCTTCTAAATGGCACTAATCCGAACATATGAACACCTCCGATTTTTTATTTTAGTGGTATAGTTTGTCTTTGACTTTCTTTGACTTTTGATTTAATTTTACACGCTTATCATATTTAATTCAAGGCTTATTTTTGACCTTCCCTGACCTTTTAATCCAGAATTTCAAAAATACCTCTCCATTTCTGGTCAATGCTCTGTTTTTCTCTTAAATTTAATGATATTTGTCCCAAACATATCTGAAAGGTCTGAAAATTTCAAAACACCAAAAAGCACCATCAAAATAAAAGATATTAGCATATATGTCGGCAATGTTATCAATATGGTTACATTATCTCCTAACTGAAATATATCAAAAAAGTAATAAATATACTTGCCTATAAGCACCATAGCAGCCACAATCACACCTGGTTTGACAAACCAGTTCCTAAAATCGATAACCAAGCCTGTGATTTTATTTATTGCCAAAAGATCGATAAGAGAAATTAACGCAAAGCTTCCTGATAGACACCAGGCATAACTGTTTACACCGTAAGCGGGCATCAGAAAATAAATAGCCCCTATTCTTAATATCGAGCCTATTACAGTGTTTCTCAAAAGTACTCCCTGTTTACCAAGTCCGTTCATAACACCTGTCAGGGTCTGCTGCAAATATATAAAAACACAAGAAAATGACAGCATGTATAAAATATCATCTATTTTCTCCCTTGGGTAAACAAGATTACCTATCTGTTCCGGATACGATAGCAGTATGGCTGTAAATATCATTCCCAAAATTATCGTTCCCTGTACCGACTTAGATATTCTTTCATTTAGGACCATGTAGCTCTTACGGGAAACTGATTCCGAAATGGCAGGTACCAATGTCGTTGCAAGAGAATTTGTCACAAGTGAGGGGAACATGATAAGAGGTAGAGCCATACCTGTCAATCTCCCGAAAATCTCCATCCCAGTTTTTCGGTCAAGTCCACCCAATACAAGCATTGCCGGTATCATTATGTGCTCCGCTGCGGATAATATTGAAACAATCAGCCTGTTTGCCGACACAGGGACCGATATCTTTAAAAGCTGTGATACAATTGCTCTTTTACTCATCAGACGCTGTTTAGGGACACCGGACATAACGCGCTTTTTTTTATAGGCATATACTGCGGCAAGTACAGCCAAATTTACTATTTCACCCAGCGCAGCAGACAGCGTGGCTATTGCACAAGCAATTTCCACATTCTTTAAGGCTACTCCACGAGCTAATATTAAAACAAATCCTATTTTGACCACCTGCTCTGCAACTTGAGAAAGAGCCGTAGGAGTAACCTGCTGTATTCCATAAAAATAGCCTTTAAGGGCAGATGCTGCCACAACTGCCGGTAAACACGGTGCCATCAGAATCAGAGAATAATATGTCCTTGAGTCACCTAGTATTTTGTCACTTATAGACCGGGCATTAAAAAATATCACTACTGATACCAATATTCCTGCAACTGCAACAAGCAGCATTGCATAGGAGGTGATTCTAATCGTATTGCGGCTTTGGATGCCAGCTCTCTGTTGTGCTATTATCTTTGAAACGGCAATTGAAATCCCACTGGTTATTGTTAGCACAATAGCTGTGTAGACAGGCAGCACCAATTGATACAGCCCCATGCCCTCAGCACCGATAAGATTTGATAAATATATTCTGTATACAAATCCGAGAAGTCTTACAATCAATCCTGCAAATATCAAGATTATTGCAGATTTCACAAAAGACCTTCGCATATTATTCCCCTTAAACCATCAATATTTAATTTTTATTTTAAGATTTTCTATATATGCTTTATTTTTCTATTTAATTTGATATAATTATTTCAAATACTTTATTTGCTTAAAATTTAATTTATTGGCATTCAAAAGATAAAATGTATTACATCGGGGGTTTACTGATGGTACAAAAAAGGTTAGCAGTACTACGTGCTTTACTTACAATTATTCTTATAGCCTCATTAATTTTGTTTTGGACTTTCGTATCAAATCTCAACGCTCAATACTCTTTAAAAGACAATGGATACTCTTCAAAGGATATAATACCTGTAACTTCACAATGGCAATACCGGTGGGGCGATTCTCCGGCAGATGTAAATGGACACTTTTTATGGCTCAGTGATAGTATTGAATCAGAAGAGTGGACAAGCTTTCATTTTCCCGGGAGGCCGGAAAATCCTCAAGGATACAATACAATTTGGATAAGAGCCATACTTCCTGAATCAGAAATAGAATATGATTCCCTTAGGTTCAGGTCCCCCCAGCAAACCTCACAGGTTTTTATTGACGGTAAATTAAGCTACAGTTTCGGCACCTTCAACCCAGATGAAAAGGTACGGATACCGGGAACTGGCTGGCATTTCGTCCAGTTGCCTTCAAATTTTAGCAGCAAAGCAGTCTACTTCAGGCTGCAAACCCCTTTGCCGCAATATACGGGGTTTTTACTTAACATTTTTATTGGCAATTACAGCGATCACTTTCTCGACATTATTTCAACAAATCTTTTAAACGTTATTTTCAGCTCATTTTTTATAATATTTGGCATTGCCATTTTAATAATAGGAGTACTTGGTTCAAGGAGATTCCATAGTACAATTTATATAGCCCTGATTTCCCTATCCTTTGGTGGCTGGTCTATTTCAGAAGGCAGCCACCTGCTTCAATTGTTGTTTAACATAGGGATTTCTTCAATTTATTGTGCAATCTTCTTTCTTTTCACTATACCTATCTGGTTTCTTTTATATACAAAACGTACTTACACCATCGAACCGGGAGTACACAGCTTTTTGTTCTATTTACAACTGATATTGCACATATTGCTCCCAATCGCAACATTTAGTCTTGATATTCTGGGCGTTGTATCCTGCATATACTTCAATAAAGTTTTTCATGTTATCACAGTCATATCAGCGGGTCTTGTATCTTATACAGTTATAAGGAACTGGAGAAATGACATTAAGGGTACAATTCTCTTTGTTTCAGGAATATTTGTTTTTTGTATAACAGGAGTTGTCGATACCTTCTCAATGTTTTACAATACATCTCCACTGCTGCAAGTGACAGAACTCAGCTCTCTTGGAATGTTTTACTTCCTGCTGACTCTTATTTTAGCTATGGCAAGAGAGTTGAAAAATCTTTACATACTTTTGAGGGAGAATCTAAAAGAAAACGAAACAAATTATAAGTCACTTTTTGAAAACATGACCGACGGATTTACTTATAACAAGATAAAGACAGACGAAAAGGGTCAGGTTATTCATTGTACAATACTGGAGTCAAACAATAAATTTATCGAACAAATGGGGCTTAAGGAGAAAAATGTGATAGGCACCGATATGTTCGCCTCCCTGCCCGAATTGGAAGCGTTAAGAATGACATTGCATAAAACCTACGATGAAACAGCGGCATCTTACGAATTAACAATTCCAGATACTCCTATAAAGCTCAGGGACAAGTGGTACAAGCTATCTGCCTTCAGCCCCAAGAAGGATTATTTAAGCATGATTTTTTCTGATATAACAGCCATTAAAAATGCCGAGGAAACCATAAGGCGGCAAGCATTTACAGATAGTATGACTGGCACCTTCAACAGAAACTATTTCGAAACTGTAATGTCTAGGATGAATAATATGCTTGATGAGCTGGCTCCTCTGAGCATTATTGTCATTGATGTAGACGGCTTAAAGCTCATAAACGATACTTTTGGCCACAGCACTGGCGACGCACTTTTAATAGAATCAGCAAAAATCTTAGCTTCTGTTTGCAAATCAAATTGTATTATTTCCAGAATCGGCGGTGACGAGTTCTGTATTATCCTGCCAAACACTGATTATACCCGTGCCCAGGAAAAAGCAGAGCAAATAATCAAACGCATAGATAAAGTCAGCCGGGCAAATACTCTGGTGCCCTTTAGCATATCCGTAGGAGTAGCTGCTCTAAATGATGAGGACGAAAATGATATTTATAATGTTTACCGCAGGGCAGATGATATTATGTACCGGTATAAGGTAAGTCAGTCAGGAAGCGAAAAGAGTAATATTGTAGAGATGCTTCTGGCAGCATTATCCGAAAGGGATTATGTATCTCAGGGACATGTTGAAAGAATTGTCGAACTATCTCTTTTGATGAGCGAGGCATTAGGGCTTCATGACATGCAAAAAAGAAATCTGTTGCTTTTAGCAAAGGTTCACGTCATTGGAAAGATTGGCATTCCAGATACGATATTAAATAAACCGGCGAAGCTGACAAAGGCCGAATACAATAAAATGAAAGAGCATGTTCATATAGGCTACAATATTGCAAGCCGCTCTAAGGAGCTGTCGGCTGTTGCTCCTTTAATTCTCCACCACCATGAGCACTGGAACGGCCAGGGGTACCCAAACTCTCTGGAAGGTGAAGCTATCCCCCTTGAATGCCGTATACTGGCTATTATTGACGCCTTTGACGCAATGACAAGTGACAGGCCCTATCACAAAGGTGTATCAACACAGGAAGCTCTCGAAGAAATAAAAAGCTGTGCCGGAGGTCAGTTTGACCCTGTTCTGGCAGATGTCTTTATAAATATTATTAAATCTTACAAGCATACGTTAAACTAAGAATTATTTCCCCGACTCCTCCAAGAAAATATGTCGTTCATAGCAATGCTTTCATCATAATCGAACGCGTGTTCTTGACGTATTTTGGAAAATGATTTATTCTGATGCATATGGTAATATATTCCATGCACAATATTAAACATTTGGAGGATAAATCATGAAATTTCAAAAATTATGTCTTAATGTCACCTTGGTTTACATCATTATTCTTTTTGCAGCATGTCCAGGTTTCGCAGCAGCCCTGCAGGCTGATACAAAGCCTCCGTCTGCGCCACAGGACATTACAGTGGTCAATAAAACCCATACATCAGTGACACTTCAATGGTCACAGTCTACTGATAATGTCAAAGTTAAAGGCTATTATTTGTACAGAGACGGTAAGAAAATTATTACGACCTCAAAAAATACTTTTACCAGCCGGTATCTCATACCGGGACAGAAATACACATACACAGTTAAAGCTTATGATGCTTCTGGAAATGTCTCGGAAAGCAGCCAATCATTAATTGTTTCCACTATTGCAGATCATACGCCCCCCAAAGCTCCCGGTGCGCCTTTTGCATCCCGGGTTGAGCATACATCCCTCACCCTGAGCTGGGAGCCGTCATCAGACGATGTGGATCTAAAACGTTATGAGATCTATATTTGCGGATCAAGAAAAGGCTCAACGACAAAAACAACCTACACATGTAAAAGCTTGTCACCCGGCAATAATTATGCCGTTACGATTAAGGCAATTGACCTTGCGGGGAATTATACCTTCAGTAAAACATCTTATATCAGCACCTTAAAAGATACCTCCGCCCCTGCCAAACCTTCAGATCTTAGGGCAACTTCCATCACACAAACCCAGGTAACCCTCAAATGGTCTCCTTCATCTGACAATGTAAAAGTAAAAAAGTATGAGGTGTATTGCGATGGAAAGCTGGTTGGCAGTCCCGCAAAGCCTTCCTTTGTCTGTAAGAAGCTTACACCGGGTACAAAGCTGAGTTTTACCGTAAAAGCAATTGACACCTCCGGCTTCTCCTCTGCTGCAAGTGCACCACTTACGGTTTCAACTTTAAAAGATCTTGAGGCGCCAACTACACCCTCAATGTTAAAAATAAGAGCAATAAAAGGCTCTTCCGTTTCACTTACATGGGATGCTTCAAAGGATAATGTTAAAGTTAAGGGTTACAATATTTATTGCAACAACATAATAGTTGCTACAACAACAAAAACATCAATAACCGTGAAAAATAATGCTATCTTTGGTTTGGGCATATATTGGGTAAGAGCATTTGACACATCTGACAACCTTTCGGATAAAAGTAATACAGTCGTGACATTATCTCTTAAGTAGCGTACTTTAGTTTTCGCAAAAGCCTTTCCCTGCGCTTTTTTAGTTGTTCCTCCTGTTTGCCCTCTGTTAAGCCGGCGCGAAGGCATTGACCTATAGCCTTATCTACAATCATTAATGCCGTTTTTATGTCCTTAGCCTTGTGTTCGTAGTATTTGGCCATTTCCACCTGATGGAAAATTTCAAAGCCTGCGCCCTCCTCATCAAGTGATTGCCAGTGGGTGAGTGCCTTGTCATAGTCACCCTCTCTTTTGTATACTGCTGTAAGTCTTTTGACCGCTTGAGATTTTATCAGGTGACGCTTAGAGCCGGTGCACGCCTCGAAACAATCTATCATACACTCTACATTTCCATTGGTCTCAAAAATCTTTCCCACCCCAAGCATTTCATATTCTCCGTCTGTATGGGATACAGGGCTCGAAAGCATTGAGGAAAGCTTAGTAAGTAGTGAAACCATAGATAGTATATCAAGACAGTTATGCTTTATAACCTTTACCATCTCTTTGGCATCCCTGTCATCAAGGTATTGAAAATAGACAGATGGGATTAGTGCTCCGGGAATATCATCACATCTAAACTCTCCCAGAATATTTTCCTCAAGAGAAGACAGCCTGCAACTGCTGAGCTTAAGCCCCCATACCTTGCGGGACGGGTAAAGCAAGTCAATATTGGGAACCTGATAAATGGATGACCTTATCCTGTTTGCTATAAACCTGCTATTCAATAGATTTATGTCAAAGGCCTTCCCATTGAATGATACAAAGCTTTTATATTGCCGGATTAGCCTCGTAAGCTCCACAAGCATTGCTGGTTCTTCATCATAATCCCTCATAAAATACTGCCGCACTACAAAGTAATCTTGCGAAAAGAAACCAACCCCCACAAGAAAAGCTACCGTCCCAGTACCTCCAGACAAGCCTGTGGTCTCTGTATCGATATACAAAAGCTCCTTTGCATTTATGCCCTGACAGTCATCGCCGCCGAGTATGGAAAGTATTCCGCTTTCGACATTAAGCGCATCTTCCAGTCGGAAGCCTCCATATAAATATGAAACCGGATAAGTGTTTTCAATAACGTACACACTGCCTTCATCATTTGATATCACTTTTCCGGGTATAAAAGCATCTATATCTTTATTGTCACAGTAGCCTCTATTACATTCCAGCCCCGTGACCTGCTTTTCTGTATTCTCCTTATACATTTTTAGTTTACTTATTATATCCATCCCGACTTCACCTTTATTACATACCCTGCTTAATAATATTCAATAGCATAAGAGTCAGCTGCTTTGGGTTGTCTGCTTCGGTAAATTCATTTAAGGGTCCGACACATGACGGGCAGCCTGACTCACACCTGCACTGGGTTACCATTTTAACAGCAGTGTCAAAGAGCTCATCATGAAGCTCATATAGCTTATTTGAAAATCCCACTCCCCCTGGATAGCTGTCATAAATGTATACAGTCGGCCTTTGATTAAAGGTGGAACGCACCTGGTGTACTACTCTTATGTCTCCCGGATCACACATTAAGTATACCGGTGCGGCATTAGCCAGTATGTTTGAAACCCCCAAAAGACCATTTTGCAAATCAGTTTGGCTCAATTGAGGTATCTGACTGGGCAACCCTATCCAGTAAGCCGTGGTATGCATCTCAATTTCCGGCAGCGTAACAGGCCCTGAACCGATGTTTTCATGGGTATGAAGCTTTATTTTCTTGAACATGGTGACAAGGGCAGTAACAGACACCTCTCCGCTGCTTCTATGGACGGTATTAGTCGTATCCTCACGAAAAACATCAAGTACCTTTAAATCGACAGCAAGATTTGCATCGGTATAATAGTCTACGTCAACCCTTCTCACATAAGCCTTTTTGTCATCAAAATCCAGTCTCTCCACTTGATATTGCACACCCTCATGAATATAAATTGCCTCCTGGTGGAGCAGCATTGGAGCGCTGAATCTGTCTGTTTCACCTATAACTGTGTGCTTTGGGTCCGATATGTCAATTATAATGAAATTCTCGTTGGAGGCACTCCTAAGGCTTATCTCCGCTGCCGGAAACACATCGGACATCCAATGCCAACGGTTACCAACATGTCTGATAATTTTAGCGTCCTGCATATATGATAAAATTTCATCCGTAGTATCAACACCAAATTTCTCGCCGTCCCTAAAGGGCAGTTCAAAGGCAGCGCATTTAATATGGCTGTAAAGTATAGCTAAATTATCCGGGTTTATAAGTCCATTTTCAGGGCTCTTTCCAAAAAAGTAGTCAGGATTATTTATTATATATTGGTCCAGAGGGCTGCTGCTTGCCACAAGAAATACAACCGACTCACCGCTTCTGCGTCCGGCACGGCCTGCCTGCTGCCATGTACTTGCTATAGTACCGGGATAACCGCATATTACACAAGCCTCCAAGGCGCCAATATCAACCCCCAGCTCCAGAGCATTTGTCGACACAACACCTGTGATGCTTCCCTGCCTGAGCCCCTTTTCAATATCTCGCCTCAGATTCGGTAAATAGCCGCCTCTGTAGCCCCTGAGCTTTTTCTCGCCGTCGCCCTTGCCTCGATAAATATCCCTTAAATATGTGACCAAAACTTCGACATTAAGCCTGCTCCTTGTAAATACAATGGTTTGTATGCTGTTTCTGATGAGTGACTCAGCTAGCTTCTCAGCCTCCAACAGACTGTTTTTTCTGATACCCAGTTCTTTATTTACGACAGGAGGATTGTAGAAAATAATATTCTTTTTGCCTGAAGGAGCCCCATTGTTATCAATCAGCTTTATATCAACGCCTGTAATACGTGATGCCAGCTCTTTTGGGTTTGCTATGGTTGCCGAACAGCAAATAAAAGTAGGGCTTGAACCATAAAATTCGCAGATTCTTTTTAGCCTTCTTATTATGTTGGCAAGATGGCTGCCGAAAACACCCCTGTAATGATGGACTTCGTCAATAACAATAAATTTCAGGTTTTCAAAAAGCTTTGTCCATTTTGTGTGATGGGGCAATATACCACTGTGAAGCATGTCGGGATTTGTCACCACGATATGTCCTGCCTGTCGTATAGCCTTTCTTGCTGATTGGGGCGTGTCTCCGTCATAAGTATAAGTCTTTACATCTACACCTGCTGCAGTGATAAGCTCATGAAGCTCAGAGGTCTGGTCCTGTGACAGCGCCTTCGTCGGGAAAAGGAAAAGCGCCCTGGAGGACTCATCCTCAAGTATGGAATTTAACACAGGCAGATTGTAGCACATAGTCTTGCCGGATGCAGTAGGTGTCACTACAACTACACTGTTGCCATTATTTATTTCGTTGATGGCATCGGCTTGATGAGAATAAAGCTTATGTATCCCTCTGTCGGCAAGGGCCTCCTTAATACGGCTGTCAATGCATTCCGGGAACTCCGCATAAACAGCTTCCCTTGCAGGCTGCACCACCCATGAGGTAATATTTTTCACAATATTATCCGATGCCCTGATATAGTGAAGCATCTGCTCAAGATTCATATTAGCCGCCATTCCGCCGCTGTGCACCGGCATGTATTCTCTATGAACCGCTTATAACGCACAGCAGATTTTGCAAAGTAAATAAGCGGTTAACCGAACATACATTCTGTTTAATATTCTAATACAAAATCAGTATATAATCAAGCATCGTAAATTACTTAGGGGGGCTAAGCATAGAATTCCTCAACCAACTGTGCCATCTCTTTTTGTGTTGTTGCTTTGAAAACTCTGTTTTTAAATGGTGCAGAGTTCCTGCTTCCCTTTATATACCAGGCTATATGCTTTCGCATCTCACATACACCCGTATGCTCACCCTTTAGGGAAACGACCATATCCAAATGGCGCAGTATCATTTCCTTTTTTTCTTGTGGTGCCGGCTCTTCAAGGACCTTGCCAGTTTTCAGGTAATAATTGATTTGTCTGAAAATCCAGGGATTCCCTTGGGCTCCCCTGCCTACCATTACTGCATCACAGCCTGTCACTTCGAGCATTTCTACTGCATCTTCAGGCTTAAAAATATCACCGTTCCCAATAACAGGTATAGTTACAGCTTTCTTCACCTTTCTGATAATTTCCCAGTCCGCCTTCCCGCTGTAAAACTGACTGCGGGTTCTTCCGTGGACAGCTATTGCCGCTGCCCCGTTTTCTTCGGCAATACATGCGATTTCAACCGCATTGACATTCTCATCATCCCAACCTTTGCGGATTTTGACGGTTACCGGCTTCTGCGAGACCGAGGTTACAGCCTTTACAATTTCCCCTGCAAGCTTAGGCTTAAGCATAAGAGCACTGCCTTCACCGTTTTTGGTAATCTTAGGCGTAGGGCAGCCCATATTGATGTCCAGTATTGCAGCATCGGAGCTATTGAGCTTTTGCGCTATATGCGCAAGAATGGAAGGCTCGGAGCCAAATATCTGTACTGCGGCAGGCTTTTCACCTTCACTGAGATCTGCAAGCTTCCAGCTCTTCTCGTCTTTATAATACAAACCCTTGGCACTAATCATCTCAGAGTAGACGAGTCCTGAGCCTTGCTCCCTGCAAAGAACCCTGAAGGGAGAATCGGTAATTCCCGCCATAGGTGCAAGAAATATATTGTTTTCCAATGTAATATTGCCTATTTTCATTAATGTATCACCATATGCCCTATTCCATGCATTTTCTTCACTCAGGCATTCCCTTTATAAATTCTTCGGAAAAAAACGAGATTTTGAATATTATTCAAAATGCTCTAATTAATTCATTTTTTTATTTTTTTTGA
>CAZPMC010000008.1:0-13767 GCA_964587755.1 uncultured Oscillospiraceae bacterium | reverse complement strand
AAATCTCATAACAAACTGGCGTCCCGGGCAGGAATCGAACCCGCATCAGTGGAACCGGAATCCACTACCTTATCCATTAGACCACCGGGACATGCTTAATTTATCTATGTGTTTTATGCTTAGCATATATCATATTACAGCAAAAATATAAAACTTTCAACATCTAGTAAGCTATCTATAAAGCTTTAAGAGCCAGTTCATAATCTGTAAATCAAAAACCATTCCAAATATATAGTTCCACGCAAATGCAAAAATAAAAGTCACTCTTGAAAGTATGGGGCTGAACCGGAAGAGCTTATTTGCTCCCCTGGCTAAAATTGCTGCCGACCAGATAAACACAATCATGAAAAATCCCAAATACATATTTAGAGCCCAAGATGAGCTTTCCTCCGTTAAATGCCGGAAAAAAAGATAGTAGGCAATTGTGGATACAGGTATTACCATAAAATGAGACATTATATAAACCTTCATTATCTTCACACGGGATGCAATTGAGGGACCCTTCCCCTCAAGCTCCTTTACCTGCGTCGCTTCACTGTCATATTGGGCCTTAATTTCCTTCTTCTTGAGAAAATTAAAGAAATCATAAAGAGGGACGCCTACAAACACAACATCTATAACACCAAGCACCACAATAAGAAAAACTGTAATAAAAATATTAAAATACACATCACCGGAAGGTTTCCCGGTAAATAGCTGCTTAAATACCTCGTCAACATTCGGAAGCAATAAATCCACAGCACCTATGAGCAAAATCCCCAAATATAATGTGAAACTGTTATCCGTAAGCTTTTCGTAAAAGCTGATAGGAAACAACAAAACATCCAATAGCTTGTCCTTAAAAGATTTCATATAAACCTCTCCGTATTATCAGTAAGACTGTTTACCTTTCACTGGTATAATATAACCGTCATTTTTTTGCAATACAACTATAATATAACTTAAGGGGAGTAAAATCAATGCTATTGTTACCAATACAACAATTGGTTCCACTGCGGCAAGCTTATTTGCCGGGTCTGTAAGCAAACTGTTGATTCCCTTAAGAGCCCATCCTTGGGGTGTACATAGGGATAGTCTTTGCATTTCCTGAGGCAGCTCCATAAAGTTCCAGAAGCAGCCTCCTAAAAATCCTGTGAATAGAGCCAGCACAGGAGCTCCGGCTTGAAGCTGTGCCATTGTGCCAAGTATTGCCGACAAAAACAGACTTATTGCGATAACCGACAATACATATGCCATAAGTACCCCATAGGTCATAATACCTGAAAATAATGTTATTCCGAAGAACAGCTTCAATACTGCACTAAACATAATTATTTGAAGAGAGCCTGCAGCAAAAAGCGACAATATACTAGCACCGAAGGAAACTGCCAAAGCGCCGTTTGCAGTTTCCAACCTCTTTATAGTACCATTCATTCTCTCTTCAAGGAGCCAGCCACTGCTAAATAGCATATAAAACATTATAAATGCAACAATAAGCCCTGCCGAAGACGCTGACGCAGTCGGCAGGCCTTTGTGCTCCTCCTGTGTGATTATACTTCCCTTAAGCTCCCTGTATTCCATAGTCATCAAAGGCTCAGGCTCCCACAAGCTGTCTAAAAAATCGGAAACCTCATCCTTGAATGCTTCGTCCGTTTCAATCCCCAGCTCTTTGTAATGCTCCATAACAGTGTTCGCTGCCATTTCGGCAGTTACGAGCCTTATTGACTCCCCAGAGACAACCTCCCGGGTAAAGTTTGTAGAATACGATGAAGGGGAGCTTACCACATCAATAACACCTCTGCTGTCACCTTTCTTTATTGCAGCTTCAAATCCACTTTTTATTATGAACAATTGCTCTGCTTCCCCATTCTCTACCATTTCAATGCCTTCTTCGCGGCTGACCTCATATATCCCGATGCCGTCCTTTTGTGAAAGCCGCTTGACAAGAAGCCGTGAGCTAACCGAATTATCTTCATCAGCAATAGCCACAGGTACAATATTAAGCTTTTCATTCTTCAATGAATATCCTGCCGATAGCATTATTAATAGAGGAATAATAATCATCGATAGAAAAAAAAGCTTGTCTGCCATCATCATTTTAAATTTGTAATATGCCACATAAAGAAGTTTAATCTGCCCTTACCCCTTTCTCAAGTTTTTCATAATAATTGCTGAGGCCAAAAACAGTACTATGCCCATAATCACCAGCACAAAAGCATATACACCTGTGCTTGCGGCATCATTTCCCGAAAACACCACCATGAAACCGTCCATTGCCCATCTGTTTATTGTAAACTTGCTTATTCCCTTAACAAATTTAGGCATCGATGAAAGAGGGTAAATACTCCCTCCCACAACAGCCATAAGCAAAACTCCTAAATTGCCGATAATATCTGCTGATGCAGGTGTTGTGGAAATTGCAGCCACAAATACCGACCATGCACTTACCGCAATAATAATTCCTCCAAAAAGCATTAGAATGTTTTTTACAGGCGCTCCCCAGTAATTGTTGAATATTCTGGATGTGAAAGCTACGATTACTCCAAACTCTATCACAAGTATTAAGGAAGACACTAAGAGCTTTGACAAAATCACCTTCCACATTTTTACAGGTGAGGCTGAGAGCCTTCTTGTAATGCCCTCACTTCTTTCCGACACAAGCATTTTCATACCTGGCATTCCGGCAAACATCATAAAAACGACTATTAATGCGGCAGTAAAATACTCTGCCGGTGTAAGGCTGAATTGCATCTGCTCTTCTGTTTCAGAAAAAACCTTGCTTCTTGCCAACGCCTCCAAAAAGTAGTCTGCTATGGCATTATTGTACTTTACCTCCAACTCTTCTCCTGAAAGTCCTGCCATTTTGTCATAACCATATATAGTAATAATTGCACTTTGAGCTGAAGACACCAGATTAGCAGCACTTTGAATAATATTCTTTACAACGTATGCCTTAAGCGGCATGGCACTGCTTCCTATTACGGTGACAGGCTTATTTTCTCCCGCGGCCACACTGACTGACAGGTCCTCGGGCAATATGATAACAGCACCTACTTCTTTATTGGATAGCTTTTTAATTGCCTCATCTTCTTCCAATATAAGAATATCGCTAAAGACATCGATTTCCTCAACCTGCTTTATAAGCATCCTTGTTACGGTCGTACCTTCCATGTCCACAAGAGCAACAGGAAACGGTTCAATGAAGCTTGTCTTATTAAGATACGGGGTCAGGGAATATGTAAAAAAGGCAATAAATATTAACGGTGTGATTAGTAATAGAATACACACCTTCCAATCCTTTAAAAAAAGCTTTATATCATTTTTTAGTAAAGCAGCAAAAGAAGTCATATTATCATTGCTCCAAAATAGCGTCAAATATAGGTTTATTGTTGATATAAAATGCCCCAAAGGATGCCATAATCTGCATTTCGACCTTATTAATCTCACTGTCCTCAGCATTGATTAGATTAGTAACCTCATCTTTGCGGATAGCCGGAAGTACAAATGGATCAATTCCCAGAACATCCTCTCTGGCTATATTGATATTGGCTGAAAGGTCCTTAATGCTAAACGATGGTAAATCAGCTTTTACACTGATACTTGTGGTGCTGTTGACAGTACCTAGCTTTTTATTCTTCCATGAGACCTTTGCCACCTCACCGCTTACTTCGCCATCTTCCCCTTCTCCAAAAACCCTTGCGTTAAATTTGACGCTGTTGTTTCTCTTTAAAGTATTTTTGTCGGTCTGCCCTGATATGTCAAATACAATATCTGCACCCGCTTTTATCCCATCAGGCTTTTCAACTGAAAATCCTGCGGAAATGGTTCCTTTAATATCATCGCCTTGAGTCTTCTCAAAAACCGGTGTAGCATAAAACTCTATAATACCCCCGCCGCTCTCTTTTCTGTCAAGGACTATGTGTGTAAATCTGTTTTTGAGATCAGTATAAACCGTTGAAGCTCCCGTGTTTATCCCCAACTTAAAGGAGCCCTTGTCTTTTACTGAATTTAAATGAATTTCCGTGTCTCTTTTTAATATGTTGCCGGATTTGTCAATGAATAAAGTCATTTCTATGCCGTCTGCCAGCTCATAGTTGTCTGCAAAGGATTTTAGAGATTTCTTTACCCCTTCCATGTCCTTTTTGATATTGAGAGCAGACCGGATTTTTCTTTCATCTTCATTAAGGTACACAATCCCTTTTTCATCCAGGAATTCAGATAAGCGGAATACGCCCGCTTCGTCCATCAAGGCTGATAAATCGGCGAAATTCCCGTATGTATATGACAATAACGCTTCATCCTCAACAATAAATTCAATTAGCCTTCTAAAAAGTGTTGTTGCAGAAGGGCAGTCCAGGGTCACGATAACTTCCCGGCCTGATACCGCTTCATCTGCAATGGTCAGCTGCCTGCTCTCCCCGAATGTGACATTTTCCTTCTTTATGACCTCTGAGAAAATTGCCCCCAGTCCTTCTACAGATGCATCAAAAACCTGCTCATCAAATTTTATTGTTTCAGCAATGTCAAGACCACTTACTGCTTCCTTAGGTCTTATGGGTATTGAAAACCTATCATATAGATTATCAATTTCCTTTTGTTCCACACTAAAATATTTCCCAGGTAATAAAACCGGCACTGTAAAATAAATTACCCCATCATCCATAAAAAACTCAGCATCAATAAACGGTGCCTTTTCTACAAGCAACGATGCAGTTGTAACAGATTTGTTTTCGATGGGGTTGTTTTTTGTGTCCACCACCAGCTTACTCTTTGTTATCAGGTCAAACAGACGGCTTGCATCCTTCATCCCAAAAGGCTTACCTCCTGACCGGATGTCTGCTGTGAACTCGTTGCGCCGTCTATAGGCCGTGCTCCCGTAAGGCCGATGCTTGTCTTGAAAGTCGTTGTATGAGCTTTTTATCCATTGTATGTAGTTATTTATATTTTGGCTTTCAGCTTTAAAATAAAGGCTTCTTGCATCAGATTGTCCCAATAACCTTACAGCAAAATAAGATACTGCTGCAACCAGCAGCACTGCAGCAGCAATTAATACCGCTTTTTTGCCTCTAAGCTTTACCATTGGCTTCACTCCCGGTCCCAATATTCAGTATCCTTCCTTTATCCATAGTCGCTATCCTGTCGCAAAGGGCTTCCATCTCATCCGTATTATGGCTTGTAAAAATGATAGTCCTGCCCTCTTTTTTTAAATTGATCAATGCTTCAAAGATGTA
Organism: uncultured Oscillospiraceae bacterium; assembly: GCA_964587755.1. Lineage (GTDB taxonomy): Bacteria > Bacillota > Clostridia > Acetivibrionales > DTU013 > CAZPMC01. Next base: position 8,557 of record CAZPMC010000008.1, on the reverse strand, counting down.
CTTGCGGGAATCTATGTCAACTCCTACCGTCGGTTCATCCATAACGAGTATGCCCGGGTGGTGAAGCATTGATACTGCAATATTCAATCTTCTCTTCATACCCCCAGAATACTTTGAAACCCTGTCCTTTATCCTCTCCTCAAGCCTCGTTAAAGCAATCGCTTCCGAAATTCTCTCTCTTTTAATTTTACCCTTGAGTCCGTATATACCTGCCCAAAAATTCATGTTGTCCAAGCCGGAAAGCATTGGATATAGGGCAATATCCTGGGGAACAAACCCAATTAAGGGCTTTACCTTGTCAGGTTTTAAGACAACACTTGACCCGTTAACTAAAATATCCCCTGTTGTAGGTCTTAAGAGCGTGGCTAAAATTGATATAAAGGTGGATTTCCCGGCGCCATTAGGTCCGAAAAGGCCGAATATTTCACCCTTATATATATCAAGGGCTTGAATATTAAGCACTTGTGTTTTGCCATATTTCTTTGTCAGTTTACTTACCTCAATAATCACATCATTATTCATATGCAGAATGTCCCCCCACATATTCTATTTTATCATATCCGGTAATAGCTGCAAATTAAATGCTTCCGAGTTAATGAGGTGAGTCGCAATTTGTCGAAAAGTTTTAATTGAAAAGTATTTCCATTTTATTCAAACGATGGTATGCTATTATAGGATGCTTATCCAGCTTTTTTATATGCTCACTAAAACTGAAGTAATTGAGGTTTTGTAGTATGACTAGGGTCAATAATTCAAACCCAAAAGGCAAGCTTTTATTCTTTGCGCTACTAGGAGCATTATCAGGCATTCTTACATTTTTAATTTTACTCATTATTTCAGAAGGCCGTTATTGGGAAATAAATGCCGCCATATCCATTATAATAGGTCTGTTGATTTTTACATCAACATCAACTATAGTATTTTATACTTTATGTAAAAAGCATGTAAAATATGTTGTTCATCTTAAAGAGCTTTCTACCACCGATAGGCTGACTGAGCTATACAACAGAAGCTACCTGGAGCCTTTCCTGGAAAAAGAAATTGAAACGGCGCGGAGAAGAAACCAAAAGGTCAGCGTTATTATGGTAGACATGGATCATTTTAAGGAAATAAACGATTCATATGGTCATAATGTCGGCGATCATGTTCTTACTATTTTCGCCCAGGTCGTTTTAAAATGCATCAGAAAAACAGACGTTATTGCACGTTACGGCGGGGACGAGTTCATAGTCGTTTTGCCCAATACCGATACGGATACTGCCCGGATAATAGCAGAGAGAATCCGGCATGATGTTGAAAATACAGTTATCCCGCCTATTGACAATATTGAAATACCGCCTATTCGCTGTAGTGTCGGCATTTCAACTTACCCGGAATTCTGCGACAGTAAAAACAGTCTTTTAAAAACATCCGATGCAGCACTCTATATGGCCAAACGCTCCGGCCGCAACTGCATAAGAGTCTACCAAGGGGTTTAGTATAATAGGTGCCATAACAGGTGCCAGGCACCAAAGTTATTAAGTTATTTAAAACTAGGAGGGTTGGTACAACTGCAATCCCGACATCGAGCTCCATAATGGACAGGCTGTAATATCTTTGCTTGAAAGACGTGTACATGATGGGGTATCAAGTAACGATGAAAGGAAAGCGGAGATAGAAGCATCAGGATTATTTGAATTAGTTGAAAAAATAGAATATACACAGCAAGTGAGAAACAATCCAAGTCAGTATTTAAAAGCTATGAAATCAGTGCCGGCATTTGCGTCTATACTTGATGGATTAGATGATAGGACAATTGAAGAAATGGATAATGAAATTATAGAAGTTATAAATAATCATGGGGGATATATCAACGAATTGCTTAAATTTTCTTTATACATAGCAAAAAAAATGACAAGCTTTATCATTTATAAAAAGATAGGGGACGGTAAATAACCGTCCCCTTGGATTACAATAACTTAATAACTTTGGTGCCTGGCACCAAAGTATTATACTTCAGTTCTTTGCGCCAACAATTACTATTTCATAGCCTCTTCAATGGCCACCGCCACTGCAACAGTTGCTCCTACCATTGGGTTGTTGCCCATTCCAAGGAAGCCCATCATTTCAACGTGAGCCGGCACTGATGAGGAACCTGCAAACTGTGCATCGGAGTGCATTCTGCCCATAGTATCTGTCATGCCGTAGGAAGCAGGGCCTGCTGCCATATTATCAGGATGGAGAGTTCTTCCTGTCCCGCCCCCTGATGCAACGGAGAAATATTTCTTACCCAGCTCCATACATTCCTTCTTATATGTTCCTGCAACAGGATGCTGGAATCTTGTAGGGTTAGTTGAGTTTCCTGTAATGGATACATCTACGCCCTCCAAATGCATAACCGCAACCCCTTCTCTTACATCATCGGAGCCATAACATCTTACCTTAGATCTTTCGCCGTCTGAATACTTCATTTCCTTCACAACCTCAATCTTCCCGGTGAAGTAGTCAAACTTCGTCTCAACATATGTAAAACCGTTTATTCTGGAAATAATCTGTGCCGCATCCTTTCCCAGACCATTAAGAATTACCTTAAGAGGTTCGGTTCTGACTTTGTTGGCAGACCTTGCAATACCGATAGCTCCCTCAGCTGCTGCAAAGGACTCATGACCGGCAAGGAAAGCAAAGCATTTTGTTTCTTCTCTCAGAAGCATAGCAGCCAAATTGCCATGTCCCAAACCAACCTTTCTATCGTCGGCAACAGACCCGGGAATACAAAACGCCTGAAGTCCTTCACCTATTACCTCTGCTGCGTCGGCAGCCTTTTTACAGCCTCTTTTAATAGCCAGTGCCGCACCGACTACATATGCCCAGCAAGCGTTTTCAAAGCAAATAGGCTGTATCTGCTTTGCAATAGTGTAAGGATCAATTCCATTCTCCTCACAAATCTTTTTTGCTTCATCAAGGGAAGCAATTCCGTTTGCCTTCAGTACAGAATTAATTTTATCTATTCTTCTTTCATAACTTTCAAACAATGCCATGTTATTGAACCTCCCCCTAATTATTCTTCTCTCGGATCGATTTTTTTGACAGCTTCATCAAACCGACCGTATTTACTGGTTGCCTTCTTGACAGCTTCATTGGCATCTGTGCCTTTTCTGATCATTTCCATCATTTTACCTAAATGTACAAATTCGTATCCGATTACCTCATTGTTTTCATCAAGCCCAACGCGGGTAACGTAACCCTCAGCCATCTCCAAGTACCTGGGGCCTTTTGCCAGAGTACCGTACATTGTTCCAACCTGGCTTCTTAAGCCCTTCCCAAGGTCTTCCAACCCTGCGCCTACCGGTAGTCCTCCCTCAGAAAACGCAGTCTGACTTCTGCCGTAAGCGATTTGCAGGAATAGCTCTCTCATAGCTGTATTTATAGCATCACATACCAGGTCAGTGTTTAAAGCCTCTAAAATAGTCTTGCCAGGTAATATTTCCGAAGCCATAGCTGCAGAATGTGTCATGCCTGAGCAGCCTATAGTCTCTATTAATGCTTCCTCAATGATACCATCCTTAACATTAAGTGTAAGCTTGCATGTTCCCTGCTGGGGCGCACACCATCCTATACCATGTGTGAGACCTGAGATATCCTTTATCTCCTTTGCCTTTACCCATTTCCCCTCTGAAGGAATTGGTGCGGCTCCATGATTGGCACCCTTTGCCACACAAATCATTTTTTCAACCTCATGTGAATAAATCATTCTATGACCCCTTTCTATGTGCAATAATTCTATAGCTGTATATTATCTATCTTTCAAGCTACATTTTTCTAACATTTTACCACATTCTTCTCCGAAAGTATATGTTAATTTTTTATCAGACATTTGGTTGGAATAATTCAGGGAAAAGCTGTATAATTAGAAATGACACATCTGTTTAATAAACCCAGACTCCCCTATTTGGAGGTGCAAAATGAGTAATAATGCTAATAAAAATTCCCAAGTGATAACAGATTTTGATTTGCACCTTTTCAATGAAGGCACACACAACGAGATTTTTAATAAGCTTGGCGCTCATCCCATGACTATTGACGGCCACGACGGCGTATATTTTGCCGTATGGGCTCCAAATGCAAAAAGTGTCAGTGTTGTCGGAAGCTTTAACAATTGGGACGGCGCAAAGCACCCAATGACTCCGGTTTCCGCTTCAGGAGTTTGGGAGCTTTTCATTGCTGATATATACCCCGGTGAAATGTACAAGTATGAAATCCGGACTCAGTCAGATGAGTATTTAAAAAAGTCAGACCCTTTTGCTTTTTACAGCGAGCTGCGCCCCGGTACCGCCTCCATTGTTTATGACCTCGACAAATACACATGGCAGGACAAGGCTTGGATAGATAAAAGAGATTCAGAAAATCCTCTGGATAAGCCCATATTAATATACGAGGTCCATCTTGGTTCGTGGGCTCGCTCTGACGACGGCAATAACAGCTTCCTGACCTACCGGGAGTATGCAGACAGACTGATAGATTATGTGTCGGATATGGGCTACACCCACATAGAGCTGCTGCCCCTTGCTGAGCATCCTCTTGATGACTCATGGGGCTACCAGGTCACAGGTTATTATTCCGTAACCAGCAGATACGGGACCCCTTACGACTTCATGTGCTTCGTTGACCGGTGCCATCAAAGGGGAATAGGGGTTATAATGGATTGGGTACCGGCTCATTTCCCGAAGGATGCCCACGGCTTGGAGAAATTTGATGGCACAGCCCTCTATGAGCATGAAGACCCCCGCAAAGGTGAGCATCCCCACTGGGGAACTCTGATTTTTAACTATGGCAGGAATGAAGTGAGAAACTTCCTTATTTCAAACGCCGTATTTTGGTTTCAAAAATATCATATAGACGGCATAAGGGTAGATGCTGTCGCATCAATGTTATATCTTGACTACGGCCGTGAGGAGGGACAGTGGATACCGAATAAATATGGTACTAACCAAAATATCGAAGCATCTGATTTTTTAAAACAGCTTAACTCAACAGTATACAGCTACTTTCCGGGTATTATGATGATTGCTGAAGAATCCACCTCCTGGCCAATGATAACAAAGCCTCCTTACATGGGTGGGCTTGGATTTACTTTTAAATGGAATATGGGCTGGATGAACGATTTTATGAAATATATCAGCATGGATCCTGTCTATCGTAAATATCACCACAACTACATAACCTTTTCAATTGTTTATGCTATGACAGAAAACTTCGTGCTTGTACTGTCTCATGACGAGGTTGTCCATGGAAAGCGCTCAATGATAGGCAAAATGCCCGGAGACTACTGGCAGAAATTCGCCGGCTTGAGAGTTGCCTATGGCTTTATGTACGGGCATCCCGGCAAAAAGCTCTCTTTTATGGGAAATGAGTTCGGGCAGTTTATCGAATGGAATTTCAGACAGGGAATGGACTGGAATTTGCTTGATTATGAAATGCACCGAAAGCTTAAAGACTATGTGCGTGATTTAAATATGCTATATAAAACCCAAAAGGCTCTTTACGAAATTGATTTTAATTATGAAGGTTTTGAATGGCTTGATTGTAATGACAGCGATCATAGTATAGTTTCCTTCATCAGAAAGGGTGAAATTCCTGAAGACTCCCTTGTTTTTGTGTGTAACTTCACACCGGTTGTGTACAATGATTATAGAATAGGTGTCCCATATGGCGGATTTTATAAAGAAATCCTAAACAGCGACTCTGAAATCTACGGAGGCAGCAATGTGGGCAACCTGGGCGGTATTGAAGCCGAACAAAAGCAGCACCTGCAATGGCAGTATTCCCTGTCAATGCAAGTGCCGCCTCTAGCTGTAGTCGTATTCAAGCCAACCGGAACAAGGGGAAACCAAGGTTAGTTTATCCCCATTTCGATACCCGGTTTGCTTGCTTTAAATACCCCCTCGGCCCCTTCTGAGGAATTTGGGTTTGCCGAGAATCTCAGAAAGAATTATTCCATTTACCAGACTCTCCCTATCAAAGCTAATATTAAGGCCTTGTTTTGATTTGCTGGTTTGTATAGCATTTCTCTTTGCCACTGGCGGTTTTTGGCTTACATCATGCTTATGAAGCTCATTATATATGTCAATGTTTTTTTGCTGTTGCTTTTTATTTGAGAACCTTATATGTTCTCTTCCACTAATTTTGCTCATAGCATACCTTTCCAAATAGTTATAGCCTAACACCCATTATTCTATTTATCCTTGATGTTAGCTTCGTCTGTCTTATTAATTTTGGATATGGAGTCTCTCATTTGAGTATCGGCAAGTATATTCTGCATTCCGTAATAATCCATAACTCCAAGCTTACCGCTTCGCAGTGCCTCTGCCATAGCTCTTGGCACCTCTGCCTCGGATTCTACAACCTTAGCACGCATTTCCTGCACAAGTGCCTTCATTTCCTGCTCCCTTGCTACCGCCATTGCACGCCTCTCTTCAGCCTTTGCCTGGGCAATGTTTTTATCTGCCTCTGCCTGTAGCGTCTGAAGCTGGGCACCAATATTCCTTCCAACATCAACATCTGCTATGTCTATGGACAATATTTCAAAAGCGGTTCCTGAATCGAGACCTTTACTCAATACAGTTTGTGAAATCAAATCTGGATTCTCCAAAACATCCGCATGGGATGCGGAGCTTCCGACTGTCGTAACAATTCCCTCTCCTACTCTGGCAATAATAGTTGCTTCTCCTGCACCGCCGATAAGTCTGTCAATATTTGCCCTCACCGTAACCCTTGCTTTAACAAGAAGCTCAATGCCATCTTTTGCTACCGCCGAAATGTTTGGCGTCTCAATAACACTAGGATTTACACTCACCTTTACTGCTTCAAAAACATCCCTGCCTGCCAAGTCGATAGCGGCAGCCCTCACAAATTGCAGATCTAAATCTGCCCTATAGGCTGCAATAAGTGCGTTTACCACTTTGTCTACATTACCGCCAGCAAGATAATGGGCTTCCAGCTGATTTACACTGATGTCAAGCCCTGCTTTTGTAGCCTTAATGAGTGGTAGTATTATCTTTGAAGGATTTACCCTTCTTAAACGCATACCAATCAATGTGAAAATCCCAACACGGACGCCTGCTGCAAATGCCGATATCCACAAGCCGATAGGGATAAAATTTAAAAACAAAGTAAGAAATAGAATTAACGCAATAATAATCAATGTAATAATATAAAGTTCCACAGTAAAACCCTCCTTAACCCTTCTTTATTTGTTTAACAATTATTATGTTACCCCTGACCTTATCTACAATTACCGTTGAGCCTTTTTTAATGAACTCACCGTTTGAGATGACATCCAGCTTAACCCCGCTAAAATCAGCAGTGCCGGAAGGCCTAAGCGGTGTGAGAGTCACTCCCTCACTCCCGATGAGATATCCTAAATCATCTGCTGCAGAAAATGGAATATCTTCTCCTAACGAATCGGTTAAAACAATATTTTTTGAAAGCTTTCCCTTAGAAGCTGAACGATAAACAATTGCAAGTACAAGTCCAAGGATTGCTATAATAATCAAAATTAAAACAAGGGCTTGTAGAGGTGTTTCAGCATATAGTATTACCCCTGCCACCAGTAATAACACTCCGACAATACCCGGTAGTCCGAACCCGGGAATATTCATTTCAAAAATTACAAACGCAAGTCCAGCAATTATACAAACCACCGCAATTATGTCAAGTCCGGAAATAAATGATAAACCCATTTTGCACCTCCTTTTTACTTTAATTTTCGAGTATAGCTATTTCCTGATATGGTGTTTCAAGCCAAAATAATTAATCTGAAGTAGTGTGATAATTATTAGATTAAATAAAATATTCAAATACCCTACTTTAAGTATATAACGGATATCCAATACTATCAAGCGCTGTAGTCATAACTTTTACATACACTTTTTTCATGTATTTTAGCGTATTCCTTTTTCGATAAAAAGCTCCTTGTACTTTTGATCTTCATGCAGAATATGATTTGATATCCAATCTGAGATAAATGCAACTAATTTCATAATTGTTTCCTTTTGATTCTCGTCAAAATCTTCTTTTCCGAATTTCTGTATCTTCTTTACAGCAAAGAAATGATGAAATTTATGCTTCTCATAATCACCGTATTCGAATTTTTCCATGAGCTCCTCTTCAAAACCAAAATGGTATACGGTATAATCCTTAAGCTCTTGGATAACCTGCATAATTTCATCGTAATGGTCATACTTGTCATTAGCATTGGCCAGATCAACGATTCTTAAGCCTATCTCAAATAAATGCTTGTGTTGATTATCTATCGTTTCTATACCAACACTATATTCATCTTTCCATTTAAAATACATACTTTGAACCTCCCTAACCATATTTCTGATTAAATTACCCTTCTATTTCAATTACCCTTCTGCGCCGGTTGCAAACAAAAACTAATCTACTGCTTTTGGGCAAAATAAAAACCATCCACTGATAAAACGCTTTTATCAATAGATGGTTACTTAATATTGGTGGGCGCTATAGGGCTCGAACCTATGACCCCCTGCTTGTAAGGCAGGTGCTCTCCCAGCTG
>CAZPMC010000007.1:36764-68115 GCA_964587755.1 uncultured Oscillospiraceae bacterium | reverse complement strand
GACTCCTCTTCTTTGAATACCGATGAGAATTACATCTTCTATTCCCTTATTCCTTTCGATTATTTCGTGTGAGATCCTCGTGATTGCTCGCATAATAGCGCTTTCGTCCATGATTTCTGCTTTGTCCTTCACCTAAAACCACCTACCTTTGCACGGAATTGTCTTAATAAAACAGGCAAATCAAAAATGCTTCCTACCCGGAGGCAAGAAGCATAAAGCTTTAGAAATAAGCTAATGAATATACTTATATTCCGTCTACCCTTCCAGCCTCTCGGGACTAATTAAAAGGTATATTTCAATTGAAGTCATGATACCATATCGTAAAGAATTTGTCTACATCTTTTTTGGAAGCAAAAAGAAACGTCCCTTTGCTCACCGCCTGATTATAAAGCTCATATGTCTGCCGCATGTTGAATCCTGTCGGAAAGAAAAACACTCAGGGTCAGTATAGGTGCAGGTTGTATCCACCCGAATCAGTTGTGGCGGGATTCCGGCCAGTTCACATTGTTGTTTTACAGTCTGCTGATTATCGATATGATATTTACCGGTCCAGTCATTAAATTGAATAAATGGCTCAGTATATTTCAAAGCACTAAACTGCCGATATACATCTTCATCTACCTCAAACTTCTCCTGACTTATTGCTTTACCTATATAAACCTTAAACTCTTGAGGATTTAATCCAAGTTGGTTTATCAAGTGCTGGAATACCTTTAGAGTGATTTCTTTTACCGTGCCCTGCCAGCCTGAGTGAATCACTCCTATTAACCCGGCTGCCTTGTTATGGAAAATAACAGGAACGCAATCAGCGGTAAAGCAGCATAAAAGGATACCGGGCTCAAATGTAAAGAGTGCGTCTGTGTCAGGAATAACTGAGTCAAGCTCATAAGCTCCTCTGCCTTTGTCTTTAGATGTAGCTTGGAAGAAGTTTTCGCTGTGAGTCTGATCAGGGCAGACAAAACAACCCAGATCACAGCCTAAGGATTCAGCAAGCTTAATTCTGTTTTTTATAACATTATCAGCAGAAATGCAAATATGAAGGGCACTGTTCCCGCTTTCGGCTTCCTTATCATCCCTTAACGTCATACCGGCTACAATTCCTTCTTTATTCTCGTAAAACTCAATTTTCATTTGCCCTCTCCTCTTACTGTTTTCATTAATATGCTCTCTAGTGCAGCTTCCATTCGTCCACACTCTTTAGCAGCCCATTGCTCGATCTGTTCCCATGGAGCATTAGTCCCGAGCCGATCATACGCTACAGCCAGTGCTCCATAAAAGGCAAGTCCCATACAATGCCGTGCCGAATGGATTGTCGATGCGCATTGACCTATTGTTCTGGCCGCAGCTTGTGCAACCGGATTTCCATCAGCATCACGTGCAGCAGCATGGCACTCGAGAATTACCGCTTTGGCTTGGGGTAGTTTAATTGCTCCCGATAACCACTTACGCGCAGCAAATATAGCATTTTGGGGACGTAAGTCATTTGGATAGTGCTTGTACCAAAGGGGCAATATCACCCGCTCCGAATAGTCTAATGCCCAGTGGGCAAGTGTCTCCTTGCTCTGGGTTTCAATTAATCTCATTAATGACTGAATATATGGCGCTTTCCATTCACTTAGCATCTTTCTTGCTTTAGGCATACTTATCTCCTAATCAGTGATACTATATTATATTTTCAATGCAGATTGAATGTCTTATCAGGCAATATCTATTGGCTTCTCAATTGCACCAACAATTCTGTAAACTCAGACGGCGGTTCTGCCGTGAATTCCATATATTTACCTGTACGGGGATGTACAAATCCCAAAAGCATTGCATGCAAAGCCTGTCCCTCGATGAGGTATTTGCTTTTTGCTTGGCCGTATATTGTATCCCCGGCTAACGGATGACCTATATAAGCCATGTGAACCCTTATTTGGTGTGTTCTTCCAGTTTCGAGCCTCGCCTGGATAAGAGTAGCTGATGTAAATCTCTCAATGACCTTAAAATATGTTACTGCATCACGACCGTTTTTCAAATTTACGGACATTTTCTTTCTGTCTACAGGGTGCCTGCCGATAGGTGCTTCTATCCTTCCTCTCTCCTCTTTTATTACACCATCAGTCACTGCTAAATAAACCCTTTTAATGTCATGCTTTTTTAATAATGCTGAAAGCTTGCTGTGGGCATCGTTATTTTTTGCGACAACAATAACTCCCGATGTATCCTTGTCTATTCTATGAACTATTCCCGGTCTTATCACTCCGTTAATATCCGACAAAGAACCCTTGCAATGCTCAAGTAAAGCATTTACAAGAGTACCGGAATAATTTCCGGCTGCAGGATGTACAACCATTCCGCGTGCTTTATTTATCACTATGATATCATTATCCTCATAAACAATATCAAGCTCAATTTTTTCAGGAATAACTTCAAGAGGTTTGGGCTCTTGTATCGTGACATAGATATCGTCCCCGGCCCTCAGCTTGTATCCCGGCTTTACTGTTTTATTGCCAACGGTAATGTTTTCCTCTTCAATAAGCTTTGAAATATATGTTCTGGAAAGATTCGATAGCTTTGAAGTCAACCATACATCAAGACGCATACCTGCATCCTCAATTTCTGCTTTGTAACGCTTATCAATCATTTTCAGCCTCATTTTTACTTTCCTTTTGAGGTTCCTTATAGACAAACAGCATGTAAACAACTAAAAGTGCCGTACCGCAAGTAACAGCTATATCGGCAACATTAAATATTGGAAAGGGATATGAGCCGATATAAAACAAAAAGAAATCCGTCACGCTGCCTTCAAGTAGTCTGTCTATATAGTTGCCGATTGCGCCGCCGAGTATTACCGATAATGCAAGTCTTATCATGGGGCTATTATTTTTATAAATACTATAAATTACGCCTGCCGAGATAATCGGTACCATTATAATAAAGAAGATTCTGCTATTTTGCATAATTCCCCAAGCTCCACCAGAGTTTTTATGGAGCGTAAGATAAAAAAAATCTTCTATAACCGGTATCATTTGATTCATAGAAATGTTATTTACAACAAGATATTTTGTAATCTGGTCTATTATTACAATTAAAATAGGAATAATAATCCAAAGCATTCTAAAAATCCTCTCTTTTCTCAGCAGTTCAATAAATAATATATTACCTTAAAAAGCTAGCTACGGCAACTGGAGCTTATACCAAAATCTTATATCATTATATTTCTTCCAAATATAGGGGGTTAAAGGCCCGCGGATATTTCTGCTGTAAACCATTGCTTCACGCAAAAAGTATAGCCCGATATAAGGAGAGTCATTTATTAAGATATTTGCAGTATCATCAAATATTTCCCTTACTCTTTCAGTGTCTTTACTTGCATACATAGCCTCAATTTTTTCATCTACCGATAAATTGAAATAGCCTGATATATTGCTTGCTCTTTCATTTTTTATGGGCAAAGGATTTGAGATGTAACTTTCAGAATACAAATATGATATGTCCGGTATCTGAGGAACTCTTAAGCCCGTCATTGCAATATCGAATTTTGAGTTATTGAGTCTTGTTAAATACTCATTCCATTCCAATTGCGTACATATTGCCTGAATACCTACTCTTTCAAGCATATTGCATACCTCTTGGGCAGTATTTACTCTAATACTGTTGTTTGAGTTGACAATAACCTCAAGCTTAAGATATTTGCGAGTCCCCCCAATTACTTTATAATAGCCCTGCTGATTCTTTTTCCATCCTCCCATTTCCAATGCTTCCTCCGGTGTCTTTGGCGAGGAAACATCTTCAATACCTGCTGTTTCAACTGCCTCAATAGAAGAAGCTTCACGGTGGTCATTTATCCAGTTTTCTTGCATTACAGGAAGCTCTGAAGCAACTGCTTCTCCAAGTAGAGTATTGTTTACTATCTTATCCTTGTCAATTGCAAGAGAAATAGCTTTTCTGGCGTATACATCTGCTATAATGCTGTTTTTAAGATTTAATGCCAGAAACTCGAAGTCACGGGAGGTATATTTCTTCATTACAAGGTCAGTTCTACCGGTATACTTTTCAAAATCGCTGGACTTAATTCCTGCAACATCAATTTGCCCGGCTTGTAAAGCCGCCATGGCATCTTTATGGCTTCTGAAAATCTTTATATTAATTGTATCAATATACATGGCATCTTTAGCTGTGTTTCCATCTGTACCCAGATACCACCAGTTTTCATCGACGTTGAGCACAACATTTTCCTTCTCAGTATACGAAACAAACTTATAAGGACCTGTTCCTACCGGTTTAAAATCATCTGATGATGACAATACATTCGTATTTAATGACAGATGCTTTGGAAGTATGGGAAATGTCATCATTTCAGCTGTAAAAATATTCGGTTTTTTTAAAATAATTTTAAAATTGTAGGAATCAACTGCTGCAAATGTTAATACATTGTGCAATAATGGGCTGTATACTGAGTCGATACCTGGAGTTAAAAGAGTCTGGACTGTAAATTCCACATCTTCGGCAGTAAAGTTATGTCCGTCATGCCATCTGACTCCTTCACGAATATGAAAATTCCAGGTAAGTCCGTCATCGGATACGGTCCATCCATCTGATAACAGATGAGCAGCCTTTTGCTCTTCATCTAGATAAACCAAGCCTTCATAAATAAAGCCTAAAAAATCAGCTACATACACATTCTTTGTAAGAAGCGGATTTAATGTATCCGGTTCGGTAGTAAAAAGATTGAGAGTACCGCCTGCAACAGGGCCGCTATCAAGAATATCGTAATCAGCCTTATATAATTGTTCATTACTGTCATTGGTATACTGCTCAATTTGCAGTAAATCAGACAAGGATGCACTATTGCATGCTGTAAGCGTAAAAATAAACAGAATCGTAATTATAATAATTGTAAGTTTTTTAGCCCGGTTCATCAAAAACTCCTTAATTCATTGCTTATGAATAATATTATCATAGTCCAACTAATTATAAAATCATCAGTAAGTAAAATTAGACACAAAAAAAGCACTAAATATGTGCTTTTTTATAGGATCAATGTTTACCTGCGAGGCTCTACAATAAGTTTTATTGCAGTTCTCTCTTCTCCGTCAATCAAAATGTCGGTAAATGCAGGAATGCAAATTAATTCAAGTCCCGATGGTGCCACAAAACCGCGTGCAATCGCAATTGCTTTTATCGCCTGGTTTATTGCGCCTGCGCCGATTGCCTGCATTTCAGCTATTCCCTTTTCTCTAATAACACCTGCCAAAGCACCTGCTATGGAATTTGGATTGGACTTTGCTGAGATCTTTAAAACGTCCATGATTTTATTACCCCCTATTGCAAATAGAAATTATATTATTAGAAAAGAATTCTACACAAAAATTGAAATTCCTTTTTATTTAGTTAAATTTTTGAATTTTTTTAATTATAGGTCAAATATCTTCGAAATTCGCTGTATAGAATTTGTTTTTCCCGAAACCTCATCAATATCTAAATATACTGCATTGAATTGGACTCTTCCCTTTGCCAGTTGAAATCTCACAGGCATAAATGATAGGAATTTTTCCAGTATTATTTCTGAGTCAACTCCGAGAATGCCATCGCTAGGGCCTGTCATTCCAACATCTGTAAGGAATGCAGTGCCTCGGGGTAATATCTTTTCATCAGCAGTCTGGACATGGGTATGAGTTCCGATTACACAACTCACCCTTCCGTCAGCGTGCCAAGCAAGAGCCGCTTTTTCGGAGGTAGCTTCACAGTGTATATCAACGATAATTACTTTTACCTGTCTTTTTAAATGCTCTAATTCTCTGTCCAGGACTCTAAAAGGGCAGTCAACACTATCCATATATACTCGGCCCAGCAAATTAATAACACCGAGCTTACCGTCAATAATAACTGAGCCTTTTCCCGGTAAATCCACCGGGTAATTTGCCGGTCTAATGATATGAGTATCAGTATCTATAAAGTTTGTGACCTCACGTTTTGACCATGTATGGTTGCCCAGCGTAATGACGTCAATGCCATATTTATAAAGCTCCTGAGCCAGTACATTGGTGATACCGGAGCCACCTGCTGAGTTCTCAGCGTTTGCGATGCAATAATCGAACGGCATTTCCTTTTTTATAATTGCAATCATTTCCGCAGCAGCTCTTCTACCGGGTTTGCCAACAATATCTCCTATAAACAGTACCTTCAAAAGCATATCCTCCGTTACTCTTTTAGTCATATTAAGAAAAATAAGGGGTGCTTTATGCCCCCCTTATTATTTTGCGTATTCAGTAGCTCTTGTCTCTCTGATCACATTTACCTTTATCTGACCCGGATATTCAAGTTCGCTTTCAATCTTTTTAACAATTTCACGAGCTTTCAAAACCATTTCATCGTCAGATACAGCTTCAGGCTTGACTATTATTCTTATCTCTCTACCGGCTTGTATAGCAAAACATTTTTCTACGCCGGAGAAGGAATTTGCAATTTCTTCAAGCTTTTCGATTCTCTTGATATATGATTCGAGTGTTTCTCTTCTTGCACCCGGTCTTGCAGCTGATATTGAGTCAGCAGCCTGTACCAGTACCGCAATAACCGACGTTGGTTCAACGTCTCCGTGGTGAGATAAAATTGCATCGACAACTTCGTTACTTTCTCTGTACTTCTTTGCGAGATCTCCGCCAATTGTAACATGGGATCCTTCCATTTCATGGTCAACTGCTTTACCTAAGTCATGCAGAAGGCCTGCTCTCTTTGCCAGCAGCACATCTGCGCCAATCTCAGCTGCCATGATTCCTGCGAGGGTCGAAACTTCAATAGAGTGGTTTAATACGTTCTGCCCATAACTGGTCCTAAATCTAAGCCTACCAAGTAGTCTTACAACTTCAGGATGCAATCCGTGTACGCCTGTCTCAAAGGTAGCTCTATCGCCTTCCTGACGAATAGTATTATCTACTTCCTTCTTTGCTTTTTCGACCATCTCTTCGATTCTTGCAGGATGTATTCTGCCGTCAATAATCAACTTTTCAAGAGTTATTCTGGCTACTTCTCTTCTTATGGGATCAAACCCAGATAGAATAACAGCTTCAGGAGTATCGTCGATAATCAGATCAATCCCGGTTAATGTCTCAAGCGTCCTTATGTTTCTGCCCTCACGTCCTATAATACGACCTTTCATTTCATCGTTAGGCAACGGCACAACTGAAACTGTGGTTTCTGAGACATGGTCGGCAGCGCATTTTTGAATTGCTGTTGCAATAATGTCTCTTGCCTTCCTGTCAGCTTCCTCCTTAGCCTTAGCTTCAAGGTCCTTCACAAGTATTGCCAGCTCGTGCTTGACCTCGTCCTCTACATTTCTAATGAGGTATTGCTTTGCATCTTCAATCGACAGACCCGATATTCTCTCGAGCTCTTCAAGCTGCTTTTTTTGTAACTCTGCAACCTTTTCTTGAGATGCTTGTACTTCCTTAATTTTTTTATTGAGAGATTCGTCCTTCTGCTCCAGTGAATCCAACTTCTTGTCGAGAGTTTCCTCCTTCTGAACCAGTCGTCTCTCCTGCCTTAGTAGTTCGTTCCTTCTCTCCTTTATTTCCCTTTCAAGTTCAATTCTGCTTTTGTGAACCTCTTCCTTAGCTTCAAGGAGCGATTCCCGCTTTTTGCTTTCGGCGACTTTTAAAGCTTCATTTACAATTCTCATCGCTTCCATTTCAGCACTGCCGATTTCAGCTTCTGCATCATTTTTCCTGTGGTTATATCCTTTACGGAACGATATAATCGAGGCTACTATAGCTCCAATTACAAGGCCAATCAATAATCCAATACCCGCCCATTCTAAAATAGCACACACCTCCTTGTATTCAGTTTTCAATGGACATTTCCGGCTAAAGCCGGATATTATAATGTGCAGATTTTTCATCTGCACATTAATTATTCGAAATACAAACTAATTGTAAACTTTTTTAATTTTTATGTCAAGAAAAACAAAACTTACAGTATTAAGCATTACGCATTTTACTGTATCTTGATCCCCTTCTTCTCCCGGGCTTTTTGTTCTTTGCTTTTCTATTAATTTTTCGCTCAGGCCATACCAGACATTCCTTAGAGTACCCGATTAAATCCTCCCGTCCTGCCTTTTTTAAAGCTTCTCTAACAAGAGGCTGGTTTTCTTTTCTCTTAAATTGAAGCAGAGCTCTTTGCATTGCTTTTTCTTTCGGACTTCTAGGAACATAGACGTACTTCATTGTTCTGGGATCTAATGAAGTATAAAACATGCAAGTAGACAATGTTCCCGGTGTTGGATAAAAATCCTGTACCTGTTCAGGTGTATAGTTTATTTTCTTCAGATAAAGAGCAAGCTCAATAGCTGCTTTCAAATCACTTCCCGGATGGCTTGAAATAAGATATGGAACAAGGTATTGCTCTTTTCCCAATCGTTTATTGATTGAATAAAATTTTTCTACAAAGGATTCATATACCCTTCTTCTGGGCTTGCCCATTTTTTCAAGTACTCTGTCTGAAATGTGCTCAGGTGCGACCTTTAACTGCCCGCTTACATGGTGTTCGCACAATTCATTGAAAAACTCATCATTTTTATCAAGCATCAAGTAATCATAGCGAATACCTGAGCGGACAAAGACTTTTTTAACCTCAGGTATCTGTCTGAGACTTCTTAGCAACTCAAGGTACTCACTGTGGTCTACCTTAAGATTTCTGCATGCAGTGGGATAAAGACACTGTCTATGCTTGCAGGTGCCGTGAATTCTTTGCTTGTCACATGCGACATTTCTGAAATTTGCAGTGGGTCCACCTACGTCATGTATATATCCTTTAAAGCCGGGTTGCCAAACAAGCTTTTTAGCTTCAAATAAAATTGACGCAGGTGAGCGCTTTTGAATTGTCCTGCCTTGATGAAAATTCAGTGCGCAAAAGGAGCATCCTCCAAAACAGCCTCTATGACTTGTAATACTGAACTGTACTTCTTTGATTGCAGGTATTCCTCCTGCTGCTTCGTATGAAGGATGATAAGTTCTTTCAAAGGGGAGAGAGTATACTCTGTCCAGCTCCCCAACCGTCATTGGTAATGATGGAGGATTTTGCACAACGAATCGATCTCCATGAGGTTGTATCAATCTTCTTCCGCTTATGGCGTCCTGCTCGTTGTACTGAAGCATGAAAGCTTTCGCATATGCTCTTTTATCTTTAATTACCTCTTCGTAGGACGGTATTACATACCCTTCTTCTTTGGCCGAACTCAAAAAGGCAGTTCCTCCTACATCGCGGATTTGATCTATGCTATTACCATTCTTTAAAGCATTTGCTATTTCAATAATGGGCTTTTCACCCATTCCGTATATGAGCATGTCAGCCTGTGAGTCAGCTAATATCGAACGGCGGACCTTGTCCTCCCAATAGTCATAGTGGGCAAATCTTCGCAAGCTTGCCTCTATTCCTCCTATAATTATAGGAATGTTGCCAAAAGCCTCTCTAATCCTATTAGAGTATACAATTACAGCCCTGTCAGGTCTAAATCCTGCTCTACCACCCGGTGAGTAGCTATCGTCACTTCTACGCTTTTTGCTTGCGGTATAATGATTTACCATAGAATCTATAACGCCAGATGATATAAGAACAGCTAGGTTAGGTCGTCCTAACCTCATGAAGTCTTTACACGATTTCCAATCGGGTTGTGCTATTATACCTACTTTAAATCCTTCACTTTCTAATATTCTTGTTATGATAGCATGTCCGAAACTAGGATGGTCTACATATGCGTCACCACTTATATAAAGAAAATCAAGGCTATCCCAGCCCCTTGATTTCATGTCACTACTGCATATAGGTAAAAAAGCCATTTGCTTGTCTCCTTAATCTCTCTCATACTGCTTTTCTTGCTACAATTTCTTTATAGTCATTTCTGCCCCGCATCCCGTCGAATGCACTGTTCTTCTCAATATCATCGCATATGTCTGAATTAAGCTCAATGGCTTTTTTTAGGTTCTCCAATGAAATATCATATCTTCCCAACATTGCATATACGGCAGCAATACTGTAATAAAGCTCCCAATCGGAAGGCTTTATATCAAGAGCTTTTTTATAAGCATCTATAGCATCGTTGTAATAACGCATTTGAGTAAGTGCAGCGCCCAGGTAATAATAGGTTTCCAGCTCCTTAGGTTTAATCTCCAGCGCTTTCTTATAAGCTTTTGATGCTTCCATGTACCTTTGCTCCTCAAAATGGTTCATTCCCAAGTAAAAATAAAGGTTAAAATCATTTTCATTTCTCTTTATTCCTTCTTCATAAACTTCAAGTGCTTCATGGGTTTTTCCCATCAGAGACAGGGCAATCCCGAGATTATTATAGGCTTGGGCAAAGTCAGGACTTATTTCTATTGCTTTTTTATATGCTTCGATAGCAGCCTCTCTCTTACCAGACTCTTCAAGGGCAACTGCATAATTGTAATAGTTTTTGCTGTTGTCGGGGTCTAATCGAATAACTTCTTTATACCCGCCAGCTGCCTCTGTCCACCGGTTCAGTAAAGAGCAAAGCCTTGATTTATTATTCCACGCTTCATAATTGTCCGGATCAATAGATATTATTTGATTATAAAGGTCAATTGCAGCCTCATGCTTTTTTAACTTTATCAATACTTTTCCCATTTCCGCTTTTGGTTCTATTAGCCCGCTTTTTAGTACAATACATTTTTCAAATTCATTCTCTGCCTCAGAGTATCGGCAAGCCTCATAAAGCAGCTTTCCTGCAATAAAGTGAGCTCTGTAAGTGTCATAATTGACAGGAGTCTTCATCAGTAAATCTATACCACGGTCATGCTCTCCGTTGCGAACGTATGTAAAAGAGAGGTTTTCTAATGTTCTAAGGTCGTCTCCGAATAGCTGCAAAGCTATTTCATAGCTTTTTGCTGCCTCATAGTATTTCCCAAGCATATAATATGTATTACCGATATTGTAGTAAATATCCCGTTTATATTCATCATCTGCTTGAGTTGAAAGCTCTAATGCCATTTTAAAACCATCAAGGGCTTCTTCATATTTGTGAAGCTTGTAGCAAATGCGGCCAAAGTTATAGTAGAGCATAAATGATGTATCTACTATCTTTGACACAGTCTCATAAATATAATAAGGACCAATGTAGTCCTTTTGTTTATTTAGCGAGTTCGCGTAATTGAGTTGTTTTCTGATATTCTTTTGAATGTCTTTAGGTAAAGATTGCAGTCCTCTGATAATATTATTAACTTTAAAATCGGCTGCAAGGCAGTTAATGCCTTCATCAGGCAAAGAAGGGTTGGAAATAATACGGTTATCAGCTTTTTCCACCAGCCCTTCAAAGGTACCTTTCCTTTTTACCCTTTTAATCATTAATAAATAATCATATATCAGAAAAACAAGAGGAAGCATTAGTCCAAACAATACAAATACAGCTTCAATATATATTTCCGGCTCAACATCATTTACAAAGCTTAAAAAGGCTATTGACACTGCGAAAATTTGGGCGCAGACAGGAATTATCATCAAAAGGCTTTTACGTCTAAACAACCTGTAAACAGTGTATAAAAGCAAGAAAAACATTAATACAATCAAAGTACCGTTTACAACAGACACAATAAAACCTCCTACTCCTTGTCAGACAACTGCATTTCTTGCCATTGCTGCTTTGTAATAAGAAGCTGCCTTGGCTTACTGCCTTCAAATCCGCCAATTATGCCTCTTTCCTCCATCTGATCTACGATCCTTGCAGCCCTTGCATACCCAACTCTGAATTTCCGTTGGATTAGGGATACAGAAGCATGTCCTGCTTCCACAACAGCTTCTATAGCTTTAGGCAACAATTCATCGGCGTCTGATTCATCATTGTCAAAGGATGTATTTCCATTGTTTATTTCCTCAATAATATCATTGTCATATGAGGTATCCGCCTGGGCTTTGACGAACTCAACTACCCTTTCAACTTCTTCATCAGTTATATTGGCACCCTGAACTCTAAATGGCTTCGCTCTTCCAGCCGGAAGAATCAACATATCACCCCGGCCTAAAAGCTTTTCGGCACCTGCCATATCAAGAATAGTTCTTGAATCTATCTGGGAGGAAACAGCAAAGGATATTCTGGACGTAATATTTGCCTTAATAACACCTGTTATAACGTCTACGGAGGGTCTTTGAGTAGCGATTACAAGATGCATACCTGCTGCTCTTGCCATCTGAGCCAATCTGCATATAGCGTCCTCAACATCATTTGGAGCCACCATCATTAAATCCGCCAACTCATCTATTATGATGACAATTTGGGGCAGTGTTTTTTCCTCTCCTGTTCTTTTTACTAAATCATTGTATCCTTTTATATCCCTGACAGCTTTGTCCGCAAATAATTTATATCTGTTTACCATCTCTTGAACAGCCCAGTTTAGTGCGCCTGCAGCCTTTTTAGGTTCGGTGACCACAGGTATAAGAAGATGTGGTATTCCATTGTATACTCCAAGCTCAACCACCTTCGGGTCAATCATCAAAAGTCTTACTTCATCTGGAGTAGATTTGTACAGCAAGCCCACAATAAGACTATTAATACAAACACTCTTTCCTGAGCCTGTAGCACCGGCTATCAAAAGATGAGGCATCTTTGCAATGTCAGCTATTATTGTTTCGCCTGAAATATCCTTTCCGACTGCAAATGCAATTTTTGACGGGTGCTGGGCAAATTCTTTAGATTCTAGAACATCCCTAAGCCGCACCATATTTATCTCTTTATTCGGTACCTCTATGCCAATCGCTGCCTTACCCGGTATAGGAGCTTCAATCCTAATGCCAGGAGCAGCAAGATTTAAAGCGATATCATCAGACAGATTTACAATCCTGCTGACCTTAACTCCCGCACTTGGCTGTAATTCGTATCTGGTGACGGTGGGACCTCTAGTTACATTAATAACCTTCGCAGATACTCCAAAGCTGCTCAAGGTTTCCTCAAGCTTTTTTGCACCATCTAAGATCTGGCTTCTATAGTTCTTTGATCTGCCTGCTGATTCCTGGTCCTCAATAAGAAGTTCATAAGGGGGAAAAGTATACTGGGAGTTTTTCTTGCTCCCGAATGATGCAACATCAGCAGAAGATACATTAACTTCATCAATAGTTGCCTTTTCAGAAAGCTTACTTTTATTTCTTTTTAAATCCGCTATCACTAAGTTTATATCTGAATCTTCATTTGCATCTTCTAGGTCGGGGTTTTTAACCGTTCTTGTTTTTGTGCCTTTTGTATTCTTTTTTCTCAATTCTCTCGAGGTTTTTTCAATTTTAAAATCAATTACCTTTGGTGTTTTATTAAAACTCAAGGACATATCATCGCCTTCACCTAAAATGTCCGGTTGAAAATCTATATCCTCATATGATTCATCATTGGTCTTTGCCATCTTTTTTATTTTTTTGGCTTTATGCTTTGAAACGAAGAGACCTTTGATGTTTTTAAAAAAGTTTGAAATAGAGGAGTTTGTCAATAAAATAATGTCAATTAGAGACAAGGCGGTAAGTATAATAATCGTACCTAATTCCCTAAAGGTCAAAAGCAGCGGCAGACTAATAATACCCCCAAGTACACCACCGCCGGAAAAACTCACCCCGTCGTTATAAAATTGCTTTAAGGCAACTAACGGCTTAATATTTTTATAGCTTTCAGGTACATATTGGCCTGTTTGAATCATTGCAGAAATAAGTAAAAATAATAATACAGCATATAAAGGTTTATTATTAAGGTCAATTTTTTCATCAGAAAATATCAATAGACCAGCAAAAAGTATAATTACAGGAGGTATGAGAAAGGCAGGCAGTCCGAGCATGCCTAAGGATACGTCCCTGATAAACACGCCGAAAAGTCCTATTGAATCCTTTACATAAAAGCTTAATAATGCAAGTATGCCTATGGCAAGTAGTAAAATGCCCTGTATTTCCCTATAATGAACGCTTTTGTTTTTCTTTTTGGCTGCAGAATTTTTCTTTTGTGTTTTTTTCCCTCTCAAAATTACACCCCCGGTTAGTTATCATCAATACTATACCATATTTTCTCAACCTTTTCTAGATAACAGAGCTCATTCGATTTCTTAATTGTCGAGCATTTTAAGCAAGGAAACATCAACTGTATTTCCGGGTTGAAATGCAGGATTTAGAAAGGATCTTGGATTTGTACTCAATAGTTTTCTTATTTCATATTGGCGATCAGACATCTGTGCCACAATTATTCTCTCGCCGTTATAATATGCTTCTCGAAGCTTATCTTCTTCCAAATAATTATTTCCCCGGAAAACCAATTCAGCAGGAACTATGGAGTAAAGAATCACTGAAGCCCGCCCCCTTTATTATTATTCAATTGCTGTATTTGAAAGCGCTTTTCGGCAATTAGCTCATATAGCTTGTTAAGTGCATCTGAAAGCCCCCCTACCGAACAAATGAGCTTTTTTTTCACTGCCTCCTCTCCAAATAGAACTGTCCCTACATCATTTGCCAACTCTCCAGTCTTAAGCATTAGTTCTCTGAAAGACTTTCTGGATATTTTGGAATTTTTGCTTACAAAGCGCACAACCCTCTCTTGCATTTTATCAAAGTACTCATATGTTTGAGGAACCCCGATAACCATACCACTTAGTCTGATAGGGTGAATTGTCATTGTTGCCGATGGGGCTATATATGAAAAGTCAGTAGAGACAGCCATAGGAACACCTATGCTGTGTCCTCCACCTAGTACAAGAGATACGGTCGGTTTTGACATGCTTGCAATCATTTCTGCGATAGCAAGCCCTGCCTCAACATCCCCTCCTACTGTATTTAATATAAGCAATAGCCCGTCAATTTCCGGATTTTCCTCAATGGCAACAAGTTGAGGTATTACATGTTCGTATTTAGTCGTTTTATTTTGTGGAGGAAGGATTATATGACCTTCTATCTGACCTATTATTGTAAGACAATGTATATTACCCTTTGGATTTGCTATTGTTGTTTTCCCTAATTCTTTTATCTCAGCAAGGGTATTGTTATTTTGTGTTGGCTTGCTTAAAGCAGTATCCGGGTTATTTGTCTCATGTATCTGATTCGTGCCGTTTTCATTTATCATATGCACCTCTAAATTAAACAAAACTTTGCTTTAATCAATTCTATTTATATATTATTGTTTAAATAACAAATATAATGCAGTGACAAAAACAAAAACACCCGCCTTAAAAGCAAGTGTTTTTGATATATAGTATGAGTAAGCCTATAAGCCGGGTTCTGTATTCGATAATCATCTATCTAGGCCAAGCATTTCTGATTGGCTCAAGCCACCTGCCCGGGACTGGCGGGCAACCATAATGTCCCTCTGCGGTGTTGCTCCGGATGGGGTTTACATAGACCGGCAAGTCGCCATGCCGCTGGTGAGCTCTTACCTCACCTTTCCACCCTTACGTCAAAAGACGCGGTATATTTCTGTTGCACTTTCCTTGAAGTCGCCTTCACCGGGAGTTACCCGGCATCCTGCCCTATGGAGCCCGGACTTTCCTCAGATACGGCCTTTCGGCACTGTACCTGCGATTATCTGGCTTACTCAACATGCGGTTATTATATTCCGAACATAATAATAATTCAAATTCTGTTTATAGTCAATGGAACATTTTGTAGCCTCGATTATATTGTTGTAAAGGGATCCTTTTCGTCTGTAAAACAAAAAACAGTGACATCCGGGAATTTTAATTTGAGAGCATCCTTTAGAGGCTTAAGTATTACTCTTTCGGTATAAAAGTGACCTGCATCTATAATACAAAGACCAGCCTCAATAGCATCCAGGGCAGTATGGTATTTTACGTCACCTGTTACAAGAACATCTGCATTAGCTTTCATAATCTCCTCAATATTATCATCGAAGCTGCCGCTGAATACTGCCACCCTCTTAATTGCGTTTTTTGGTTCACCTATAACTCTTACAGCCGGTGACTTAAGAATCCTTTTTACATTGAAAGCAAATTCCTCCAAACTGATTACCGATTCAAGAATACCGACTCTGCCCGGTCCTTTGCCAATTACCACAAAATCTTTCAATCCAATAATCTGAGCAAGCCTTGCATTAACGCCATTGTCCACATAATCCAGATTTGTATGGGCTGTAAAAACATTTATATTATTTTTGATAAGTCCATGTAATAGGCTTCCGTTCCCCTCACCTTCCACTACTTTTTTTATAGCCCTGAATAAAACAGGATGGTGGTTTATAATCAAGTCTGCCCTTTTATTTATTGCCTCCTTCAATGACGCTGATGTAACGTCCATGCAAAGCAGAATTCTTTCAACCTTGTCCTTTTTATTTCCTACAAGAAGTCCGATATTGTCCCACTCCTCTGCCAGTTGTGATGGTGCTGTTTCTTCAAAATAGGCAATAATATCGCTGCAAGTTATCATTATTCTCTTCTCCCTTCCAAATAATCAACGATTCTTTCCTTTATCTTAATACATGATACAGTGCTTATATCATTATCATAATCCCTTTTGTGTTTATTTTCTTTATTCGACCTTGCTCTTCCGGTGATTATCACATTAAGCTCGCTTAACTTTTTATTAAGGTATGCATTAAGCAGGGGATCTTTGGATGAAAATAGTTTAAGGCCGAGATAATAATCCTCATCCTCCATCTGGTTTGAAACCCCCGTCCATTTTGTGCTTATTATGCAATAAAACTTCCCTGCATCAAAAGACAATGCTTCATCAACAATGTCAAAGCCGTTTTCATAAAGCCACTTCCGAAGATGAAACAGTGCAGTATTTGGTTGAAGTACGAGAAGCTTTGCTCTTTTAGCTTTTTCCAATGATTCTGATAATATATCTCTTATTAATGAGCCTCCCATACCAGCAATTACAATCAAATCACATTCATACGGAAGAATACTTTCCAAGCCATTCCCCTGTCTTAATTCAATTTTTCTTTCAACCGAGTTCTTCTTTATATTCCTAAGTGCAGCTTTTAAGGGGCCTTCTCTTAAATCGGATGCAATTGCTTTTTTGCAGATATTATTCTTAACAGCATATATAGGTATATATCCATGATCTGTCCCTATATCAACTAAAATATCACATGCCGGTAATTTTTCTGCAATTGACAGCAATCTGCCATTTAATTTCATTTCCAAGACTCCTAAATAAAAATCAGAAATTTGTTTAAACTAAAATTAATTATACACTAAATGCTTATAAAAGGAGAGATGTATATGGCGAGAAACAACTCAGGCAACCGTTTTAAGGATACTGAGTTTGCATCAGATTCCATCATCGATAGCTGTATATTAGTTGAAAACTCAAGATGTAAAAAAATATCAGCTATTAACAGTAGTGTTAATGAGCAGCTAAAATCAAATCAGCAGATAGAACCGTTCTTTGAAAGAAAAAACTACTGACAGAAATAATCTGTCAGTAGTTTTTTTTAGTTTATTTGAATTGAAGCAGGCTTGGGAAATCATGTAGATATCTTTCTTTATCTTCTTTTGAAAGCTTGAGGAATTTTTCAAAATTTTCTAAGCTGATTCTTCCTGCAGAGAATAACAGCTCGGTGTATGTTTTTTCATCTATCCCGTATTTTTTCTCCCAATCACATAGCTTTTTCATTCCGTAATAATATGAAGTAAAATATCCCTGCTGACCTTCCTGTGCCTTCACCTGTCCTCGTGCTGTTACCCTGTCAAAGCCTAGCTCGTCCATATAAAGCTTAGTCACCTCTCCTATTGTATTACCAAAATACCTTAGCATTAAATCAGCTTTAATTCTTACGGAGGTGTGGTGCCTTCTGTATGCTACGAACAGCTTATAGAATGGGTCCTCAGGAAATACAAACTCAAATACTCTCTCGGATCTAAGGCAGGTTCCTTCAGAAATAGGTGTAGATTTTGCACCGATTTTTATTGTTTCGGCAATGGGATCAAGAGTCGTTCTGACAAACTGGACATGATGCCCCGGGTATGCTTCGTGGACAGTATTCATCTTAATCCACCCGTCAGTTACTGCTTTGTAATTGAAGTTATTAAGAAACATTTCACCCTGAAGCGGTCTTCTAAAAGGACAGCCTCCGCCATAGCCTCCCCAGGGATATGATGATTTTAGATTCTCGGGAACTTTTTTAACCAAGCAGGTCTCATCATCGGGCAGCCAGACATAACCCTTTGTACCAGCTCTTGATCTTTTTATATAACCATTTGCCCGTTCATACATTTCTTCGGGTGAGTCGCAGGGGCCTGCATATTTGAGCAGTATATCATTTACTTCTGACATTGTCTTGGGGAAAGCATCGGGTATCTTTAATTTACCCGCAATTTCAAAAACTTCATCCCTTGTCTTTTTTATTTCTTCTTCATGCCAGGATAGAATTTCATCGAGATTAACACCAATTACATCACCCAGTAGTGCCCTGTAATATGATTCTTCGAATTTTATTACATCGCTGTCCGTCGTCTCCTCTGTGGCGGATATTCCTTTTTTTCCAGCAATAGCTTCCGCATATTGAATCCATTCTGCCATTTTACCGGATAATGTCTTGATTGAATCAATTATTTCATTTATTTTTACTTCGTTGAAGTGGTTGAAATAGCCGGGTACCCGTGGAATTTCAATAGTCATTGTATCAATAAACAATTTGCAGTTGCTTATAAACTCTTGCAGATTAAGTAAGGATACATCTTCAATCCATGTTTTTATACCTCTCCATACATCATCAGCCTGAGCGTACCTTGCAATAAGTATTTCAGCCTTTTCTTCATCAGAGCGGGAATCCTTTCTGACAAAATTGTAAAATGTGCCGAAAAAAGTGCTAATATATCGTGCAGGCCTTTTGAATAAATTCTCCATTTCGATCTTCTTTTCATCTAAAAAATCGATAAAATGACTTTGGATTAATGAAAATACATCATCAGGTCTTTCAATGGATTGTGCACGTATTTTCAATGCTTCCAGCTCTTTTTCCAGTGTCTCCTTCTCAGAAATATCGGGATTAAATAATGTCCTCTCAAAACTGCGATTGCTCCTTAGTTTATCTGAGTATAAAGCACAATCCTTATCAAGTACCCTATATACAGAAATCAGTTTATGGTTCTTCATTTTATCCTCCCCCAATTATAAAAGTATACTGCAACTTATATTATACCATGAATGAGTCGGACTATTTCAGCTCACTTAAAATCCTTTAGATTTTCTATAAGCAAAGGGGACGCAAGCAAAGGGGAGGACGGACGGTTCTTTTTGCTTTATTTCGCTTTAAAGTACACCAGAAAGAGAACCGTCCCCTTTACTACCTTTGCTTAGTGGATATTAATTTAACGATTTGATATTTACAATAACTTTCTGGTTGTTTTCGTTGATGTAGTATTCGAACATTATTACTTCGTTTGTTCCTGGCTCAACTATATCAAATTTTTCTTTAAGCTCTTCTGATAACATAAATACAGCTATCGCTTTTTCTTTTGGTACACCGGAAATTGCTATTTCTATAAAGTTGCTGTCAATTCGTCCCTGATATGTTCCGGTGTCGGTTTGAAACGGAGCTGTCTCATCAGTATCTGACGTCGTTTCTTCACCTTCATCCTGAGGCGAATGCGTCACATCTTGATTATATGCCGGCTCACTTGTGTTTTCAGTTTCATTCACTTTTGAAGTACCTTTACAGCCTGTGGCTAAGGCAAATAAAATAAAAATAACAAGAATAAAGCTTATAAATCTCAAAAATAATCTCATACCCTGATTCACTCTGTGCTTACCAATTTGTATAATCATTTTAAATATACCTACCCTCTCTTCGATGATTCAGTCATCTTAGTATGTTTTGCTATTTTGTCATTTTACTTTTCGAATAGCTAAAAAACATTATGCCAATTATCAGACCAATTGCTGCGCCGAAAACAATACCCAACGCTATTGAAAAACTGCACAGAATTGAAATCAGTAACCCCGCTGCTGCTCCAAATACAAGTCCCAAAGCTGAGGATATATTAGTCATTGATTTACTTTTATCGGACATAGCCATCCTCCTTCAAATTTTTTTATTATAGTAGTACGAAAAAAACAAGATACAAACAGAGTAAACAAATATAATTCCGGCAATCACACATGCCCCTACAATTTCCTCTGTAAGCGCCAATATCAAAGCGCTCACACCCATAAACGGAATTATTATGTTTCCACTTTGCCAAGCAGCCTTTTCCCGTATGGCTTTGTTTCTTTCGTCTGCTATTTCAATTCGTAGCTCCTCTTCAGTTGATGTATGGTTTGTAAGAATAGGTGCTATTAATGACGCTGCAGCACCAATCATTATAGTACCTATTCCGACGCTTAAGCCTGTAACAAGTGGCTGGTTATTAAATAGACCAATTAAGAGCAGTATCACTCCTGCTGCTAATAAGAGTAAATAGAATATAATTCTCTTTTTCATGTCTTAAGAATTCTCCTCATAAATAAAAATTTCTTCTATGGGCATATCGAAATATCGCGCAATTTTGAAAGCCAGCAGAATTGATGGGTTATATCTGCCATTTTCCAATGAGCCGATAGTTTGCCGTGATACCTGCAATGCCTTCGCTAAATCCTCTTGCCTTATTCCCCTCGACTTTCGTATTTCCTCCAACCTATTTTTCAACTAAATTTTCCTCCACTTAAAAGTAAAGCTAACTTTCCATTCCATTATATGCTACAAACAAAATAATGTCAAGTATGCTTTCCATTTTATTTGAAGTTCGAGTCCCCTTTTACTTGAAAGCAAAAATAGCCATCCAGATGGATGGCATTTTTTATAGCGATTTTGCTACGCAAAACGCTTTTAAAATGTTGCTTATGCCGCCTTAAGCGGATAAGCATTGGTGGGCCTTCAGGGACTCGACCGTCTGCTTCACTTCGTTCGCATTCTGCCGCCTCGACTTTAGTCTCGGCACACTCACCTAAAAATGCTTTGCATTTTCTTAACGGCTCGTGCCCTCTCGGGTTCGAGTCCCCTTTTACTTGAAAGCAAAAATAGCCATCCAGATGGATGGCATTTTTGATTGGTGGGCCTTCAGGGACTCGAACCCCGGACCAACCGGTTATGAGCCGGTTGCTCTAACCAACTGAGCTAAAGGCCCATTTGGCTCCTCAAGTAGGACTCGAACCTACGACCCTGCGGTTAACAGCCGCATGCTCTACCGACTGAGCTATTGAGGAATGCAACAAGATATATTATACTTGCGCTTTAAGCTCAGGTCAAGAGTATTTTTTCGTTAACCTAATCTAAATAATCTTTAAGCTTTTTACTTCTGCTAGGATGTCTAAGCTTTCTTAAGGCTTTTGCTTCTATTTGCCTAATTCTCTCTCTTGTTACATTAAACTCTTTGCCCACCTCTTCAAGAGTCCTAGCTCTGCCGTCATCAAGACCAAACCTTAGTCTTAAAACTTTTTCCTCCCTTGATGTCAATGTGTCAAGAACATCTATCAGCTGCTCCTTTAATAATGTAAACGCAGCAGCTTCAGCAGGTGCGGGAGCATCGTCATCAGGAATAAAATCGCCTAAATGGCTGTCCTCTTCCTCACCTATGGGAGTCTCGAGAGACACAGGCTCTTGAGAAATTTTCATTATTTCCCTTACCTTCTCCACTGACAAATTCATTTCCTTTGCAATCTCCTCAGGGTGAGGTTCTCTGCCCATTTCCTGCAAAAGTTGTCTTGAGACTCTTATGAGCTTATTAATAGTTTCAACCATATGAACCGGTATTCTTATAGTTCTGGCCTGGTCAGCTATGGCCCTCGTAATAGCCTGTCTTATCCACCAAGTGGCGTATGTGCTGAATTTGTAGCCTTTTCTGTAGTCAAACTTTTCAACAGCCTTTATAAGCCCCAGGTTTCCCTCCTGAATGAGATCAAGAAAAAGCATGCCTCTGCCTACATAACGTTTTGCTATGCTTACAACCAACCTGAGATTTGCTTCGGCCAGCCTTCTTTTAGCCTCATTATCACCTGCTTCCATCCTCTTTGCAAGCTCCACTTCCTCCTCAGCCGTCAAGAGGGGAACCTTACCAATCTCCTTGAGATACATTCTGACAGGGTCATCTATGCTTACTCCTTCGGGAAGCGATAAATCAATTTCTTCCTCTGAGTTCTGCAGATCCTTTATTTCCTCATCTATATCCCCGACTACATCAATTCCCATGGTTTCACAGGTTTCATAAATCTTTTCTATTTGCTCCGGCTCAAGCTCTACTTCCTCAAAGGCATCCATTATTTCTTTATATGTCAGCATACCCTTTGACTTACCCTTTTCAACCAAATCCTTTAATATTGATTTTCTGCTGGTGCTGGTTGGTTCATTGCTTATTGCTTTCAATGGTTGCCCTCCTTTCCCTTCTTGTGACTATATACTCTTCATGTCTGCCATCTTTAAAGTCAAATTCTTGAATTCCCTTTTTAATTTTTCAACATCTCCTTCTGGTAGCTTATCTTTATCCTTTAATTTTTCTAATATCTGCTTTTGCTTAATCTCAATGCTTAAGATCTCTATCTCCCTAATTTTACCCAAAATTGCCTTGTGATTATCATCACATAAGCATTCTTCTTTTAAAATTCTTGCAAATTCACCGGAATCAGAGGGTGAAACAATATTTAACAGCTCTGAGGGAGTAATTACTTCTTTTTGCTCCAGCTTTTTAAAAACGAGCTGTGCTATTCTCCGATTCTCATCATCAGTAAACATTGCAAGATTATAGTGCTCCTTTAGCGTATTATATATGCTGTTGTCAACACATAATAACGACAGTATAAATCGTTCATTATGCACAATTTTTGCTTCCTTATCGCCTCCGACCTGTTTTTTTCTCTTTGCTGCCGCTACAGCATTGGCAATCTTTAAGCTTTTTGCAGAAGCCCGTTTTGTTCTTTTGATAATCTCAGACAAGATGGCTTCTTCAGATATTTCATATTCGGCTGATAGCTTCTTAATGTACATTTCCCGCTCGATTTCATTATCTACCCCAGATAGCACGCTTGAAACCTTGTTTAGAAACTTAATTTGTCCTTCTGCTGTCGTTAAATCATGTTCCTTCTTAAGCAGCATTATCTTATACTCGACAAGGGACAAGGAGCTATCTGCCAGCTTTTTGAACGCCGTGGCACCTTTATTCCTGACAAAATCATCAGGATCCTTGCCATCCGGGATTGTCAGTACCTTAACATTGCAGCCGATGCTGTTTAATAAATCAAGTCCCCTAATGGTAGCAGCTTGTCCAGCACTATCAGAATCATAAGATATTATAACCTCTTCAGCATATTTTTTCAGCACCCTTCCTTGTCTTTCGGTCAAAGCCGTACCAAGCGACGCCACAGCGTTATCTATGCCGTTTTGGTGAAGAGATATAACATCCATGTATCCTTCAACTACAATAATTCTTTTATCAGCGGAGTTCTTTGCAAAATTCAGTGCATATAAATGTCTTCCTTTGTTGTAAACTACAGTTTCATTGGAGTTGACATACTTGGGCAGGGAATTGTCCATAACTCTGCCGCCAAAAGCAATTACATTTCCTCTTACGTCAAATATGGGGAAAATAAGCCTGCCTCTGAATCTATCGTAGAGCTTCCCTTTACCGCTCTTTACAATCAATCCGCTTTTTAGCATATATTCTTCATCTATTCCCTTTGACTTAAGATGTCTGTATAATCCTTCCCATTCGTCGGTGGAGTATCCTAAGCCGAATTTTCTGGCAGTATTCTCTGAAATGTCTCGCTTTTTCAGATACTCCGCTGCAATCATTCCAGCCTTTGAATTAAGAGTGTCATTATAGTATCTGGCAGCTAAAAGATTTATATTGAGTATAATCTTTTTGAGCCTGGCTTTCTCAGCTGCCTTTTCATCATTACTCTCAGGAAGCATTATCTTTGCCCTGTCGGCAAGTAATTTCACAGCCTCTATGTAGTCCAGGTTTTCTGCCAGCTGTACAAATCGGAATACATTTCCACCCTTTCCGCAGCCGAAACAGTAAAATATCTGTTTGCCTGACTCCACACTGAAGGAAGGAGTCTTTTCCCTATGAAAAGGGCATAGTCCAAAATAATTTTTGCCACGCCTCTCGAGCCTTACATATTCAGAAACGACATCTACTATATCATTATTAATACGAATTTCTTCTATTAATTCATCCGGATACCTAATATACATGAAACATCCTTTCTTTAATACTTTATTAATGTTCGACAAAATTGACTATATTCCTTCTTTATAGAAAGTAAATTTTATTTATTGTATTCGTAAAAAAACTCCCAGCTCATGTTAAATAAGCAGAGAGTTTTACCTTCCTTATGTTTTATATGTCATTTATAAGAAGCTTTTAAGCTCCAAGCATATCATCCAGAATATACGGCAACGTAACCGGGGTAACTGCATTTTTGGCCAGTAATTCAATCAAACCTCTGGTCTTTTCCCTTGTAAAACAAATATCATCGTATCTTTGTATCTCGACAGATTCCTCTTGAAGCTTTTTAACAATTTCTATGCCATATACTTTTCGAGACTCTTCTTTTTCGCTTTCGTTTATTTCGCTTTCCAGCAGATAATACTCCAGTTCGAAAAAACAATCCGGTTTTTTATTCTCTTCACCTAGGTCTATTGTAATACGTTTTTCAAGGAATTTCCCACCCATCATATTTACCCCCTTAAACATATATTTGAGTGACCTGTCCGAGGTTATTATATATTATAGCCACCATCTTTTATATGAAAATGTTTCGTGAAATTTCTATTTACGAATACACTATTCGACATGAAAACAGAAAAAGACAGTTTATTATCAAATAAACCGTCGTTTCTCGTCAATTATTATAGATATAAAATTAGCAATTAATAATCTCCAAAATCTTAATCTTCTTTTCAGTGGCAAGGTCGATAAAATTATCATCAGCCCTCACAATTGGTCTTGAAACATTATATGGGTTTATGTGGACAATTTCACCGATGCTTCCTGTACTGAGCTTTATAAAATCACCAATATAATATGAAGCAATATTTTTCAAAAATAAATTTACGATTTTGTAGTCCAGGACATTAAAGCATTGCTTCTCCATATACTCAATGACCTCAAATGGCGATTCCTTTTCTTTGTAGCAACGGTTTGAAGTCATGGCATCATATACATCAGCAACTGCAATAATTTTTGCGAAAACATGGATAGAGCTGCCTCTAAGTCCAAAAGGATATCCTGAGCCATCTTCTCTTTCGTGATGAAGCAGAATGCCCTTTAATTCACCATCACTTATATTTTGTATATTTTCTGCGATTTTGAAGCCATATGCAGAATGCTTTCTCATCTCATTAAATTCAGACTCGTCCAGTGGCCCAGGTTTGTTCAATATTTCCGCAGAGATTTTAGATTTTCCGATATCGTGCAGCAGTGCTGAATTTACCAGCGCTTTGATTTTATAATAATCGAATTTCAACCATTTTCCAATAAGCATTGAAAGTAATGCTACATTTACACTGTGTGTATACAAATATTGGTCGGCATCACGCATTTCATTAATACAGTTGACTATATCCCGGTTTTCATTTATACGGAATATTATGGAATCAGAAGCTTGATCTATTCTTTTTGTATCTATTGGCTTGCCATCTGAAATGTCATGTAAAATATTTTTTATAGCATTAACATTGTCTTTATATTGAGCCTTGAACAATTCGGTGCCACTTGCATATATAATATCATCTTTATAGGACACAAAGACCTTGATTTTTTCTATGCCCATATTTTTGATCCGGTCTATTATGTAATCATCTAAAACAGTTCCTTCAACTATAATTACAGCACCGTATTCATTATACAGGTTCTCGGCTATGCGCATTCCTTTTTCGCATTCATCAAGACTCAAAAAATACTTTCTCATAAGAATTCTCCCGATAGCTGCCAATATTGTTTTTTTAAAGGATAATTAACCTTTATCTAATTATTATATCATGAAAATGGTAATGTTTGAATATTGAATTGAAAATTACATTATGTTAACATGAAGTGACTGTGCTTTAGTTTAGTTTATGTAAAGGGGTGTTTAGTTTGCAGTCAAATCTGGCAAGACAACTTAAGAGAGTCCTATCGGCATTCAACAAGCTGGACAAGCTGCCTAAGGCCTTGATAAAATACGGCTGTTATGTCAGTCTTTTCGTTCTGACAATAGGATGTGTTCTTGTTTTACTTAATTATACAATACTTCCCTATGATTCATATTTTGATATGGTTTCAAAGAAACTGGTAATTACAAGTTTTTCTCTGGCCGCTGAAGCAATAATCGGTGGTATCGTTATGGATATCGTATTTAGAAAGTAAAATAAGCATTTAAAATGAATGCCCCCTGTATACTTAACAGGGGGCATTTTTATCCTTTAAACTTTTGCTGTTCTTCTGACTTTTCTTCTCTTCGTTTTTCTCTCTTGCCATACCATATAAAGAGGGCTGGCAATAAACAATGATGAGTATGCCCCGCTTATAATGCCGACAGTCAATGGCAATGTAAATTCCTTAACGGACTTAATGCCGTAAATTGATGCAAATACGTATAAGGTCAATACGGCTATTAATGTGGTCACTGATGTGTTAATAGACCTTGATAATGACTGGACAACACTTGTGTTCACCAAATCATAGGTAGAAGCCTTACGCATAAGCTTTGAGTTTTCTCTGATTCTGTCATATATTACCACAGTGTCATTTATGGAATAACCGATAATTGTCAGAACTGCAGCGACAAACGACTCGTTGAGGGGTATTTGAAAGATAACATATACCGAAAACATGACCATAACATCATGTAAAAGTGCAAGTACTGCAAAAACACCTGCCGAAAGCCCGCGCATTGTCCTAAACCTGTACCATACATACAGGATTATCAGAATCGATGCCCAGAATATAGCATATAAAGAGTTTAGCTTTATCTCGTCTCCGATAAAGGGCTCAACACTGTTTACTGTGACGTTAAGATTATCTTCGACATTGTACTCGGATTTGACTGCATCAATAACCTTTGTACGCTCAGCCTCGTTTAATGTATTATCACTAGCGATGTTCAATACCAAAAGGTGTATGTCTGTCTCGCCGCTTTCTGCATTATAGGTCTGAGACTTTTGCACCGTTGCCTTTTTGCCTATTGTTTCCATTACTAACTCTTCCGCTCTATCCAGATCAAAGTCTTCAGTAGGCATTTCAATCTGAAGTATTGTACCTCCCTGGAACTGTATGTCCAGCTGTATACCGTTAACAAACAGGCCAATTATGGTGACTAGCAGTACCAATGCTGAAAATATAAAGAAATATTTCCTTTTTCCCATTAAGTCAATCATTGCTGCACCTCCTTAACACCATATAGCCATAAACTATTGAGAATATTTGTATCAACAACTGCCTTGAGCATAATTCTTGTAAGTGTCAACGCAGTAAAGAAGCTTATAATAACTCCGATTGTCAAAGTATAGGCAAATGAAATCATTGTTCCTGTACCGAAAATATAAAGAATTGCTGCTGCAATAACAGTTGTCAGATTACCGTCAAGTATTGCCGCTAATGCTCTTTTAAATCCAAGGTCAACTGAGGCCCGCAGGGTCTTACCGCTTTGTAATTCCTCTTTTATTCTTTCGATTATAATGACGTTTGCGTCAACACCCATGCCTACTGATAATACAACGCCGGCAAGTCCCGGAAGCGTTAAAGTTATATCTATCCATGAAATTGCCAGAAGCTGCATTACTGCAAGGCTCAATAGTGTGATGCAAGCGATCAGGCCGGGCAATCTGTAATATATAATCATGAAAACACAAATAAGTATGAATGCCACTATAAATGCTTTAATAGTAATCTCAAGAGCACCCTTTCCCAATGTCGGGGTAATGGAGTTGACTGATTTAGCCTCGAGTCTGAAGGGTAATGCACCAGCTCTTATAGTATCTGCAAGCTCTTTGGCATAAGCTGCTGCTTCTTTGTCATTTCTATTGCCTAAGGTTATTCTTGCATCCCCGTTTGTAATATGTGATTGTACTATAGGTGCCGAAATAAACTGGTCGTCCATAAAAATGGCTATTGGCTCGTACATAAGTCTTTTTGTTGCTTCAGCAAACTTAGTTTTTCCCTCAGGACTTAATGTAAGTGCTACCTGCATTCCGCCACCATCAATGTTCTTTTGCGGAATCGCATCTACTATATCAGTTCCCTGTAATACTATTTTGCCTGTAGGCTTATAGTTGCCAATCTCATCAATCAGCTCTTCATCAACTTCCTGGAAAGTAAGCAAGGCAGTTTTTCCTATCATGTCAAGTGTCTTATCGGCATCATATTCCGTCTCACTTGCCGCCCAAGGTATTCTCAATATTATTCTTCCTGCATTTACGTCCGTAGCTAATTCTCTGTCAAGTATTCCAACCTTGTCAAGTCTTTTTCCAATGATTACCTTGGCAGTATCCAGCTCATCCTGTGTTGGTTTACCGCCATCATCCTTGACAGCATAAAGCATTGCGTCAATTCCACCGTTGATATCTATCCCAGGTACAATGTCTTTAGCCCCGGGAATTTTTATGCCAAAAAAGTTACCCGCAAAGCATATATATGCAAGTGCGGCGATTAAGGCTAAACATAGGAAAAACTTTAACCCGCTGTTTCCTTTCATCTGTAAAAATCCCCCTTTTTTCTTAACCGCATGAAGTTATTATATATCTATAGGACAAGTCAGTCAATACTTAAAAAACCTTGTAATATAGATGTTATAAGCAATTATAAGAGCTTAGAACCATTTATTAAAAGTTGGAAACGCAAGTTTAGAAAGTCGGCTGCCCTTCTGTTCATAGTCATTCTAGTCAGAAATATTTCGAAGTAATCCATAACGGGGCAAATATTTGTATCAATCTGCAATATTAAATTTGCAGTTTTATCCTGGTTGTTTATAGTTATCTCAGAGGTTTCAACCGCGTAGTTTACCCTGTCGTGTATGTCAAAGGTTGCAATATCAGTATTTCTGACTCTGCTTCTGTGAACATCCGATTTGTCCGCCAGAATAAGTGCTGCGGAAATATCGCTTACTGCTGTTCCTGTATTCTCATCATGATTACCTATTGCGTGCATTACCTGAGCAGCCTCATGGTAATCCATTCCCATTTTAGTAAGCAGATAATATGCCAGCATAGCACCGGAATGTGCATGGTCTGCCCTGTTTACTGCATTGCCTATGTCATGAAGATATCCGGCAATTTTTGCAAGTTCAACATCCCTTTGGGAATGTCCCAGCTCCTCAAGAATTCTTCCTGCATTTTTAGATACAAGTGACACATGTCTAAAAGAGTGCTCTGTATAGCCCAGCGCTCTCATTTGGTTTTCTGATATTGATAAAAAGTTTTTAATTTCAATATTGTTTTTTACATCATCAATCGTAACCATTCTTATTCTTCTCCAGCTTCATATTCCTTTACCTTTGCCCATAAAGCACATTCAACTCTTTTCTTTTCAAGCTCACAGCCTATGGTATAAGGCTTAGTAAGACAATTGTTTGACTTAAGGGCATTTGCTGCACATCCTCCGCTGCAAAAAAATTTCGCCCAGCATTTTTTGCATTCTGGCTTAGAATAAATAGTTTGCTCGACAAATTTTCTTCTTATGTCTCTATTTATTTCCGTGCTAAAATTAACATTGCCCATTTTAAACTCATCCATACCGACAAATTGGTGGCATGGATACAGATCTCCCTCGGGTGTTACTGCAAGATATTCATCTGCCGAGCCACATCCCTTTAGCTTTTTATATGCACATGGGCCATTCTCCAAATCTATCATGAAATGAAAGAAATTAAACCAGTCGGAGCTCTTTCGTCTGTTTACATACTCAAGCGCAAGAAGCTCATACTCTTTGAAAAGTATAGGCAAATCCTCCTGCCTGATGTAATAATCTGTGTCATCTCCGGCCACAACAGGCTCCACTGATATTTGCTTAAAGCCTAAATCGGCAAGGTGCAATACATCTTTTGAAAAATCCAGATTTTTCCGGGTAAAAGTTCCTCTGACGTAGTAGCGGTCCTGACCTCTGGATTCTGCCAGATCTTTTATTTTAGGTAATATATCAAAGTATGTACCCCTTGAATCAATGCGCTGTCTCATATAATCGTTGACCTGGGGTCTTCCATCAATGCTTAAGACAACGTTTCCCATATATTTATTAATAAATTCCTTATGCTCATCATTTAGTAAAACTGCATTAGTTGTGAGCGTAAACCTAAAAACTTTATTGAAAGCCTTGCCCTTTTCCAATGCATATTCAACAATATCCTTAACTACATTGAAGTTTAATAGCGGCTCTCCCCCAAAAAAATCAATTTCCAGGTTTCTTCTTGAACCTGATTTTTCAATAATAAAATCAATAGCCTTTTTACCTGTCTCTAATGTCATAAGCTTTCTGCTTGTCCCAAAATCTCCGGTAGAAGCAAAGCAATACCTGCATCTTAAGTTGCAATCGTGGGCAATATGCAGGCATAATGCCTTTACAACCGGGTTCTTTTCATTTTTGGCGATAAAATCATAAACATATTCTTCAAAAATATCCTCTGAAAAAAGCTGTCCCATTTGCCTAAGCTGTTTTATTTCTGACAGGGCTTCTAAAATATCTTCCCTCCTATAATCCTTAGAAAACTTTTCAATAATTCTATTTTCATCCCAATCAATGTAATCTAAAAGCTCATAGGATAAATCATCCACTTTGTGAATAGCCCCGCTGTTCACATCCA
Source organism: uncultured Oscillospiraceae bacterium (assembly GCA_964587755.1). GTDB lineage: Bacteria > Bacillota > Clostridia > Acetivibrionales > DTU013 > CAZPMC01. Next base: position 37,401 of record CAZPMC010000007.1, on the reverse strand, counting down.
ATACTATATTGCAATTATGCATTTTAAACTTATGAATCATTCAGGTTCCCCCATTACAGTCAATTTACACATTAACAGCGAGGAGCAATGAGCCCCTCGCTGTCATGTCTTTCATAATACGTTAATATCATTACCTTTTTTCACATTTCTGATTTGCAACTGTACAGCTCGTCTTGCAGGCTGACTGGCAGGATGTCTGGCATTCGCCGCAGCCACTGTTTTTAAGCTCTTTTCTTAATGCTTGACTATAAATTGTTTTTATATGCTTCATATGTATCCTCCCCTTCATACGCTGTTTATTATAACATACCAGTTCTCCAGTGGAAAGTTAAAATAACCTTAAATTCTTCTTCGCACTTGCTTTAGAGTTTATTCCGATAATGCCGCCTATTGCTCCTGTTAAAACTCCAATGATCATCATGGTTATAACATATCTGTCAATAGAAAAATCATTGTATATAACGCTTGATAAGCAATATAAAACGCTCATATATATGACCCCTACAATGCTTCCATTGAGCCAGCCTTTACTTTTTAGCCCTTTAGTTGATACCAGACCTGCAGTCAAAACACTCAGTATTGTTGTAATAACAACTGCAGGAGTAATCAGCCTGTTGGGGAAATCAGTATTGGCCAA
>CAZPMC010000007.1:0-36754 GCA_964587755.1 uncultured Oscillospiraceae bacterium | reverse complement strand
AAGGCAAAAAGCATAAATGCAGGTATCGTTATAATATACGCCGTCAATAACCCCCTTAGCAAAGCTGCAAGTCCCAGTTTTCCGCTTGAAGCGGCTTTTGGGCTTTGATTAGTCATCCTGGGCATAATACTACCTCCTGTACCTTTTTCTATATAATATTATTATTAAAGTACAGTACCCATTAGAACATAAACAAATTGCTCAGGGGCAATCATGAAAATCAGGACTCAACAGGTTTGTTAACATCCCTTACAGCCCATTTTTTAATGACGATCTTTGTTTTCTCAACGCCTGTTTCGATGGTTAATTCATCGTCTTTTATGTTTACTACCTTTCCTGTTATTCCGCCGATAGAAACTATATCGTTTCCTACCTGCAGAGCGTCAATCATAGCTTTTGCTTTTTTCTCTCTTTTTTTCTGTGGAAGAAATACGAGTAAATACATTATCACCACAAAAAAAACAAGATATCCTACTGTCATTAAAAGACTACCGCTTTGTTCTGATGGCATAATTTCCCTCCGTATTAATAGTTTATTTTATTAAAGGTCAATCTTAGACCTTAATAGCCCGTTATTAATGGGTGTACCCATATAATCCAAAAAATTCATCTCTAAAATCTGCTAATCTGTCATCAATTATAGCGTTTCTTACCTTTTTCATCAAGTCCAAGAGGAATTTTAAATTGTGCCATGTTGTCAGGCGTATGCCAAGGACCTCCCGAGCCTTCAAAAGGTGTCTTATATAAGCTCTTGAGAAATTTGTGCAGGCATAACAATCACATTCCGGGTCCATGGGGCCAAAATCCCGTGCATACTTTGCATCCCGTATAATAAGCTTACCCTGACTTGTCATTATAGTACCGTTTCTCCCGATTCTTGTCGGCAATACACAGTCAAACATGTCAACGCCTCTGATAGAACCTTCTATCAAATAGTCGGGGCTTCCGACCCCCATAAGATATCTGGGCTTATCTTCTGGCAGGTGGGGTACGGTACATTCAAGCATTTTATACATATCCTGGGCTGGCTCACCTACACTTAAGCCTCCAATAGAGTATCCGGGAAAGTCTAGTGCCACAAGCTCTTTGGCGCTTTGGATTCTCAATTCCTCAAAGACACCTCCCTGGACGATACCGAACAATGCCTGTGTCTCGGGATTTTTATGGGCTTTTTTACATCTTTCAGCCCACCGGGTTGTTCTCTCAAGGGATTTCTTTGCATAGTCATGTTCACACGGATAGGGAGTACATTCATCAAAAGACATAATAATATCAGAACCAAGATCGTTTTGAATTTTCATTGCCAGCTCAGGTGTAAACAGGTGTCTGCTGCCGTCAATGTGCGATTTGAATGTAACTCCCTCCTCATTAATATGCCTTAAGTCGCTGAGGCTAAACACCTGAAAACCACCGCTATCGGTAAGTATAGGCCTGTCCCAATTCATAAACTTATGAAGGCCCCCAGCCTCCTTTATTAAATCATTACCAGGACGCATATACAGGTGATAAGTATTGCTTAAAATGATTTGGGCATCTATTTCCTTTAATTCATCAGGTGACATCCCCTTAACTGTAGCCTGGGTCCCGACAGGCATAAAAGCAGGTGTATCAACGGAGCCGTGAGGTGTATGTACCCTTCCGAGCCGGGCTCCCGTCTGTTTACATTTCTTAATTAATTCATATCTTAATGCTTGCATTAACTCTTCATCCTTTACTATTTAATAAACATTGCATCCCCAAAGCTAAAAAAACGGTACCTCTCCTCAATAGCCTTATTATAAGCATTGAGTATGTTATCCCTTCCGGCAAATGCACTAACCAGCATTATCAAGGTTGATTCAGGAAGATGGAAGTTTGTAATAAGGCAGTCCACTATTTTAAAGCGATAGCCGGGGTAAATAAAAATATCTGTAAAGCCTTGTCTCGCTTTGACGAAGCCATCATCTGAGCTTACTGTTTCAAGTACACGACAGCTTGTAGTTCCTACACAGATTATCCTTCCGCCTTCCCTTTTTGTACAATTAATTATCTGTGCCGCATCATCACTTAATGAATAGTACTCAGAATGCATTATATGGTTTTCAACATTTTCAACTTTAACAGGTCTAAAGGTTCCCAATCCCACATGTAAAGTTACATAGGCGATTTTCACACCCATTTTTCCAACTTCTTCAAGAATTGAAGGTGTAAAATGCAATCCTGCAGTTGGAGCTGCTGCTGAGCCTTTACATTTTGAATAAACTGTCTGATAGCGTTCAGGATCAGTAAGCTCTTTTATAATATACGGAGGAAGGGGTATAATACCGACCTTGTCCAGCACCTCCTGAAAGATTCCCTCATATTCAAAGCGCACCAGTCTGTTACCGCCTTCTATAACTTCGATTATTTCAGCTCTCAGGGCATTATCTCCAAACACAAATTTTGTCCCGGGCTTGGCTCTGCGTCCGGGCTTTAATATAACCTCCCAAATGTCTGCCTCAATATTCTTAAGAAGTACAAACTCAATTTTACCGCCCGTATCCTCACGATACCCGAGTAGCCTTGCAGGGATTACTCGCGTATTATTTAAAACAAGGCAGTCCCCCTTATCAAGATACTCGGGTAAATTGCAAAACACCCGATGCTCAACACTCCCGTCATTTTTGTCAAGGATCAAAAGCCTGGAGCTGCTTCTTTGGGCAAGAGGTTCTTGTGCGATTAATTCACTTGGCAAATTATAATAAAAATCACTTGATTTCATATAATTCTCCCAGAAGGCACAAAGAAAGTCTTCTGTGCCTGACTTCATTTATTTCCAACATAAATAAAATCATACATGAAGACTTTAATTTTTACAATATAAGATTTAATCTACTCTACTTTTGTTCCCTGGAAATAATGGGTCAGGATTTCATCGTACTTCTTACCGGCATTTGCCATTCCTATTGCGCCCTCTTGACTCATCCCTACTGCATGCCCCCATCCTTTTCCGGTAAATGTATATGTTTCAGGCACCAGTGCAGCATTTCTTTTTACACCGTTGGCTCCCATAACAGTCACGCTGTTATTAGAAGATTTAACCGTGGAAACACCGGATGAGCTAATAACAGCCATGCCTCCCAGTTGTGATTGCCGGGGTTTTGAAATTGAACCCTCCCCACTCCCCAGGGATGCTATATAGACATCCGCATCTGTAGAAATCGTGTAAAGCTGGCTTTTCAGTCCGAATACTGTTCTTGTCCTCTCAAGGGTATACAAAGCAGGATCGCTTCTTTTTTCTCCTCTGACAGCAAGTTCAATTACCCTGCCCGAATCGGCCGTTTTTGTAATAGCGATCCCAAGAATATTTCCTAGCTGAGGGAACAGGGATTTTACATCCGATGCACGCAAAGTCTTTGTCCATGTGATTATTTTCTCATACTTATCCTCAACGCTTACAAGATAAGGATAACTAGAACCCCAAACATTCCTTACATCCTCAGTTCTTCCGCCGCTGGAAGCAAAATAGTATATGTGGCGGGCAGGTTGACCGTTATATGTAATAGTTCTATTATAAACCTCATCAATAGCCTTATTGCATGATTCAACTTCAACGGAGTATCCCTTGTACACCTGACAGCCTGTAGTCGCACAAACATCAAAACCTGATTTTGCATGTTTGCCCTTGTTGTTAAGGGCATACATTTTTGAAGCCACTGCCTGTGCTTTAAGGGCTTCAGCCGGAGACCTACCGCCTATCTCAGCAGGAACATTGCCATAGAGATATTCTTGTATTGATACAATATTAATTGCTGTCAAGTACCCTGGCTCAGGTCTTCTTATCTCTAAGACACCTCTATACGGTTTTCCTTCAATCTTGAATATGCCAGGGTTGTTTTCGGCTGCCGGTTGTATTGTAAGGTACAATGATTTGCTTTCGAAAACACATATGGGTTTTGATTGGGTATCGGTAACAGCGATTCTGTTGACTGCAGGTGGAATAATAGAGCATGGGATGAGGCCAAGTTTTTTTACAATATCCTCAATACCTGTTTTTGCAGCCTCTTCGCTTGCATATGACCCGGTCCAAATCTGCCATGATTCATTAAATGCGATTTGTGTTACCACACCTTGTTGATTATAGGCAGATACCAATGCTTTTGCAGTAACCGCATCGTTGACGTCTGTCCCAATCTTAATGTAATAATTATCATCTTTTTTAACGACAATATTTGATGAATCAGGTCTTTTATACATTTCAAAAAAGCTTCCGTTTTTTGCAAAGCCAATTTCAAGTCCTGAAACAGCGGATATATTATAAGAAGGCAATGCAGTTTTAACAGATGTGTCATTAAAATAAAGACCTACGCGAATATGAGCTGGTGTTTGGCTGTCACCTGCTGACATTGTAACAGTTGCCAAAAATAAGACAACAAACGCCATTAAAGCTGCAGTTATTTTAAGTGTTTTTTTCATAGTATCAGCACCTTCTCATTAGTAAAAATATTGTTTATAAAAAATTTGGCTTTATCTCTTATTCGACATTATACTACTTTCTTCCTTCTATATTGGCATTTTTAACGGTTTTCATGAAAACTTAATATTTCTGTAACATGATAATCTAAAGCTTACATTTGACAATATTTAAGGGTGATGTTATTATTATTAAAACTTATACTAATACTGTAAGTAATAAAGTAAATAAGATAAAAATATATAACGGTAGAGGCGCATTTTCCATTAGTAGGGTGCATGAGAACTGCAGGGTTCGCTGATTGTTCTGCGAAAGGGGGAAATGCCGAAGGAATCAAATCACCTGTCATGTTTGTTCCTGGTTGCAGATGTGAAAAACACTGCAACTGTCATCAAGTATATTAAGTATTTGATGGAGCGCTATCAGTCCTTATAAAGTCCTTTTGTAAAAGGCTCAAGTAATTAAGAACTGCTAGCACTTTGCCGGCAGTTAATTTTATTTAAGGAGGTTTATTATGAACAATAAAAAATTAAGGGTTGGCGTTCTTGGTGGAACAGGCATGGTTGGACAGCGGTTTGTAACTTTGCTTGAAAAGCACCCGTGGTTTGAAGTTGTAGCTATAGGCGCCAGTTCAAGATCTGCAGGTATGCCCTACGAAAAAGCTGTCGAAGGACGTTGGAAGATAAATCTTCCTATCCCTGAGAATGTAAAGAATATTATTGTTAAAGATGCCATAGACATTACCAGTATGGCAGATGAGGTGGATTTTGTATTTTGCGCCGTTGATATGAAAAAGGATGAAATCCGGCAGCTTGAGGAAGCCTATGCTAAAGCTGAAATGCCTGTAATCTCTAACAACTCCGCCCATAGATTTACACCCGATGTACCTATGATAATCCCTGAGGTAAACCCTGAACACTCGGCAATAATCGAAAAGCAAAGGAAACGGCTTGGGACAAAAAGGGGCTTCATTGCCGTAAAATCAAACTGCTCATTGCAAAGCTATGTCCCTCCTGTCCATGCACTTATGGATTTTGAGCCTGAAAAAATACTTGCGTCCACCTATCAGGCAATTTCAGGCGCAGGAAAAGTATTTGATGAATGGCCAGAAATTATTGATAATGTTATTCCTTATATTGGTGGCGAAGAGGAAAAGAGTGAAAAGGAGCCTCTTAAAATCTGGGGTGCAATACAAGGTGACAAAATTGTAGAAGCAACAAGGCCGGTTATATCCTCCCAGTGTTATAGAGTACCTGTTACAGACGGTCATTTGGCATCTGTATACATCACCTTTAAAAACAAGCCAAGCAAAGAAGAAATACTCAACTGCTGGAAGAACTTTTCAGCAAAGCCTCAGAAACTTCAGCTCCCATCTGCTCCGGCTCAATTTATAACATATTTTAATGAGCCTGACAGACCACAATCTAAGCTTGACAGAAATGTTGAAAATGGGATGGGTATTGCAGTAGGCAGACTTCGTGAAGATAATCTGTTTGACTACAAATTTGCATGTCTATCCCACAATACAATCAGAGGTGCTGCCGGAGGTGGCATACTCATGGCAGAATTACTTAAAGCAGAAGGTTGGATATGAAAGGAAGTATAAGTATGAAAAAATGCATCTTTACTGGATCTGGTGTTGCCATTATAACACCATTTACCAAGGACGGGGTAGACTATAATAAGCTTTCAGAGCTTATTGAGTTTCAGATAAGAGAAAAAACCGATGCTATTATTATCTGTGGGACTACAGGTGAAGCATCAACTATGCCCGATGATGAGCATATATCGGTTATTGAATATACTGTGAAGAAGGTCGGTGAAAGACTGCCTGTTATTGCTGGTACGGGCAGCAATGATACACGCCATGCCATACAATTAAGTAAAAGAGCGCAGGATGTTGGTGCCGATGCCATACTCAGCGTCAGCCCCTACTATAACAAAACCACTCAACGCGGGCTATACGAGCATTTTAAGGTAATTGCCGAAAGCCTTACTATACCTGTAATTCTTTATAATGTCCCCTCCCGCACAAACCTTAACATCAATCCAGAGACAGTACAAAAGCTTGCTCAGATTGACAATATTATAGCTATCAAGGAATGTAACTTTAGCCAGGTCGGGGAAATTATTAATCTTTGCGGTGATGACTTTACCGTATATTCCGGCGAGGACGGAATGATAGTTCCGTTCCTGTCAATGGGTGCAAAGGGTGTTATATCTGTTATGGCTAACATTATCCCATATGATACCCACATGATTGTCCATAAGTTTTTAAACGGTGAAACAGAAGAAAGCCGCCGGATGCAGCTTAAGACTCTTGAGCTTGTAAAGGCACTTTTCTGTGAGGTCAGCCCTATTCCTTTAAAGGAAGCAATGAATCTTATGGGCTTAAACGTCGGAAAATGCAGAATGCCACTGTTTGATATTTCTGATGCTAACAGGGGTATACTTATAAAAGCGTTGAAAAATTACGGTTTGATAAAGGATGTGTAATTCTTGATAAACATATTGTTAAGCGGATGTAACGGTAAAATGGGTCAGGTGATTTCAAGGTTATCACAGCAGTATGATGACCTTCACATTGCTGCAGGATACGATATTTCCGATGGAATCAAAAATAACTACCCTGTTTTTACTGACCTGACAAAGCTTACTTTAAAGCCTGATGTAATAATTGACTTCTCAAATCCTCAAGCGATTGAAGGATTAATCCAATATGCTGTTAAAAATAATGTGCCCCTTGTTGTAGCCACTACAGGATTGTCAGATGGACAAAAAAGCTCACTTCAAATTGCATCGGAAAGGATACCTGTTTTCTTCTCTGCCAATATGTCCCTGGGTGTTAATCTTATTGTTGATCTGGTCAAAAGGGCCGCAAAGATTCTGGAAGAGACATATGATATTGAAATAATAGAGAAGCATCACAACCAAAAAATTGACGCACCAAGCGGTACAGCTCTTGCAATTGCTGACTCTATTAATGAGGCTCTTGAACAAAAGCAGGATTATGTTTACGACAGACATTCACGCAGGAAAAAAAGGGGCAAAAACGAGATTGGTATTCACGCTGTCCGCGGCGGCACTTTTGTAGGTGAGCACTCCGTTATATTCGCAGGAAATGATGAGGTTATTGAAATAACCCACACCGCAATGTCCAGGGATATTTTCGGTACAGGAGCTTTAAGGGCAGCAAGATTTATTTATGGTAAAAAACCTGGACTGTATGATATGAATGACCTTATTGATGAATAGTATTAAAATAGTACTATTCATCAATTTGAATTTGTATACTATATAATGGAGGTGCCTATATATGTCCGTTAACCCTGTAACCGATATTTCAGTTACCTATAATGTCTCTTTGGTGACACTTTACCGGCTTCCCAACAACACAAAGGTAATATCCGAGCTTTTCAACGCAATCGCGCAAAATGGCATTAATATTGATATGATAAACCAAGCCCCTCCCTATCGCGACAGCATTAATTTATCTTTTAGTCTCCAGTCTTCCCAGTTATTAAATGTCCTTAGTGTATTAAACGATTTTAAGAAGAAATATATGGATTTACGCATTGAAATTGATGCGGACAATACAAAGCTTTCTGTTTACGGTGAGGGCATGAGAAATGTGCCCGGAGTTGCTGCCGGTATTTTTACTATATTGGCTGAAGAAGATATAACTGTAAAGCTTGTTACCACTTCAGAAACCGACATTTCCTATTTAATTTTTGAAAAAGACGTTGATAAAGCAACAAGTGCCATAAAAGCCAAATACTCAATAAAATAGCATTATGCAACTGCTATATTATTCCGGTAGATATTGCATATATTGCCGCTATAACTGCGATTGCCAGGGCAAATTTAAACAGCTTCTTTGCTATTTTCCAAATTATAGATAACACAACAATCGCAATCACACCATAGATGGCCAAATTCATCCAGTCCAAAACATTACCCCCTTCCGCCGACTTCCTCTCCGGCTTCCTCTTGCTCATCATCTTCATCTAAACGCGAAATCATATACTTTTGAAGCTTCGGATAAGCATAAAAATTTGTCAGGAATCCAATCAGACTAACCGTAAACAACAGATATATAAACAATCCTACAACTGGTGAAAACGGAATGATTAATCCAAATGTGAAAAGGATGATAAAAGCACTCAGAAGGAGTATACCGGCGTTTGGAATGAATTTAATAATGGCAAATATAAATGAGTTTTTGTAAATATCTTTTATACTTAGCTGGAAGGTAATCATCATTGGATATATATATATATTCATACAAGCAAATATAATAAACATTGATAGAATTATTCCCGAACCGGCAATTGTAATAAGACCAGCGGGCTTAATAGACAGATAAGCTCTGATTGAAAGAAGCATAAGGAATGTTGCAAAAAAGTTTATAGTACTCACGATTAAGCTTTGCTTCATATTTTTAATGGCAGTTTCCTTAAAATCCCACCATAAAAAAGCATGCTCCTGTCTTGCATAGTTTCTCATTATATAGGTAAACCCTGCCTGGGCAGGACCTACAGTCACCATCGGAATGCACATCATTATTGTCAGTAATACAAATTTGAGTATAAAATCTGATAAAACCAGCTCGGGATTACCATCTGCATTTGGTATTATGTAGGGGAAGAATGACATAGCTACAAACATCCCGGCTAAAAGAGCCGGAAGATTAAATAATACAAACATAAGATTGACCTTTATAAAATTCCAGAACTTTCTTTGTAAAATCTCAAAAAATACAATAAAGGGAGATTTGGGCGGAGCATCCTTCGGCACACCCGGTCCCGGTTTATTATAATCAAAAAGTCCAAAAAAGCCTGCCATACAAATACCTCTTTTCGATAATTTATGTTTAGTTTATCAATTGTATTCTTATTATACAATACACATCTTTTCTTAAAAACACAAATAGTTTTTGTTCATAATTTTCTCAAAAGCTCTTGACACCTATATCTTAAGTTAGTATAATAATTCTTGCTGTTGTTTGTACACGCGGTCGTGGTGGAATTGGCAGACACGTACGTTTGAGGGGCGTATGCGCGAGCATACCGGTTCAAGTCCGGTCGACCGCACCAAAAAAGCCGATTTTTTATAAATCGGCTTTTTTTTGTTCTATATATTCTTAAGAAAATCTAGCTTTACAAAATCCCTCTCAAGTCTTTCCCTAAGATATCTCTTTGAAACATGGCTAAGCTCATCCAACACATCATCGGATAATGCAAAACCGAAAAGGTCCTTCATCCGGGAATAAACTATATGCTGTATGGCCCTTGAGGTTCCAGCAGATAATTCAAGTGCGAAAGTGTCCTTAGAATAGCACTCCTGCCTGTCACATATAAAGCCACATTTTGAAAAGCTGAAGGCGTAATTATTTATTTGTTCGTGTCCGCAAATCATGCAGTTATGTACATGAGGGGCAAATCCTGCAATTGTCAGAGCCCTTAGCTCAAATATTCCTGATAAAAGCTTTGGATTCTTATCCGTCTTAGCAAGCAGGTGAAGGGTATTCAAAAGCAGTTGCAAAAGCTTTGGAGATTGCTGGTTTTCTTGTATGATTTCCAATACAATGTCCATAAAGTGTGCAGCATATGTCAATTTGAACATATCGTTTCTTATTTCGTAAAAAGGTTCAATGACCTCACAGCTGTTAACTGAATACATCTGCTTACCGCTAAATAGTACAAAGTCAGCATAGCACAATATTTGTGAGCCTGCAGACAGATTTGATCTTAAACGCCTCCCGCCCTTAACAAGAGCTGTTATTCTGCCGCGGTTTCTTGAAAATATGGTGATTATCTTGTCTGCCTCACCTACGCCTGCCTCTTTTATTACAATCCCCTTTGTCTTTAAAAAAGCCATAAACTTTCATTCCCTATTAATTATAACCTAGAGTCCTAAGCATATTTTCGCTGTTTCTCCAATCAGGCTTAACCTTAACCCAAAGCTGTAAGAAAACCTTAACCCCCAGAAGATTTTCAATATCGGCTCTTGCATTAGTTCCAATCTTTTTAAGCATTGCTCCGTTTTTTCCAATAATAATTCCCTTGTGGGTCTCTTTTTCGCAGTATATGGTTGCCTCAATGTCTATAAGAGGCTTACTACTGCGTTCTTTAAAAGTTATTACTTCAACTCCTGTGCCATGAGGTACCTCATCCTCGATTAATTCCAATATCTTTTCCCTGATCATCTCTGAAACAATCATTTTTTCAGGCTGGTCTGTAACAATGTCGTCCGTGAAATACTTCGGCCCTTCCGGAAGTAGCTTAACTATCTCTTTAGTAATAATATCAAGTCCTTCATCACATAGGGCGGATATGGGTATAACCGTATGGAAATCCATAACCTTTGTGTATTTTTCAATTCTTACTAAAAGCTGCTCCTTTTTAATAAGGTCAATCTTATTAATTATTAAAAACACAGGTGTTTTGAGCTTTTTAAGCTGTTCAATAATATACATATCACCTGCTCCGGGCTCCTCATCAGTTGCCTCTGTCAGAAACAGAACAATATCGACTTCATTGAGGGAAGTCTGTGCAATGTTTACCATGTATTCGCCTAACTTGTTTTTAGGCTTATGAATACCCGGCGTATCTATAAATATTATTTGGCTCTCCGGTGAAGTAATAATTGTTTTTATAGTATTCCGGGTAGTCTGTGGCTTATTTGAAATTATTGATATCTTTTCACCTGTCAGCTTATTTGAAAGTGTTGATTTGCCGACATTTGGCCGTCCTACAATTGATACAAAGCCTGATTTAAATGACATTTAAAACCTCCTTAATTATTAGTCAAACTTTCAATAAAAAGCTTTAAAAAGCAGCAGCGTTACTGTAAAACCAATAAAAGCCCCTGCAATAAGTTCAGATAATGTATGTATTTTTCCCTCAAGTCTGCTTTGTACTACAAGTAAAGATACAATTAAGGTTAAAATCGTAATATTAATATTTTCAGTCCAAAGGGCAATAGCAGTCACAGCAGAAAAAGAGATGGCAGAGTGACCGCTTGGCATTCCTCCGCTAAAGGGTGTTCCTTTTTTAAAAATAGACTTAATTATTAGTACAATAATGGATATTAAAATAATTGAAATCACAGTTATGTGCATTGGCGCCTGCTTTATCCTTATAATCCCGATGGCCAATGATGTGCTGACTCTATCATAAAAAATAAAATATCCTACGATTACGGATAACACGGCAGATACGAATACTGCGCCTGCCGCCGTATCCTTTACAACCTTTGCTTTGGGATGATAAATGCCTATCAATGTGTCTATGATTACTTCACATGCTGTGTTTATAAGCTCGCAAATAATTACTAATGCAATGGCAATACATACAATCAGAAACTCAACCCTTGTAAGGTCATAAAAAAGAGAAAGAATTAAAACTAAAGCTGCTGCTGCTATATGAATTTGCATGTTCCTTTCGCTTCTGATTGTCCCGATTATACCGTTTATAGCATTGTTAAAGCTGTCTACCAAGTTTTTATTCTTCATTCCTCTTCAACCCCAGCTCATTAAGAACCGACTCCTGCTTCCTGCGCATTATCCTTTCCTCGTCACTTTCCATATGGTCATATCCAAGAAGATGAAATACTCCGTGGGAGGCTAGGAAAGCGATTTCCCTTTCAATGCTGTGCCCATATTGTTCTGCTTGCTTTTGGGCAGTTTCAGCAGATATGACGATATCACCAAGGACTAAAAGCTCTTCATCAAGGTCAAAGTCACCCTCCATTGAAAGGATTTTACCGTTTTTCATATTTACCATCGGAAAGGAGAGAACGTCTGTTGCACAGTCAATATTCCTAAATTCGCTGTTCATTTTCTTAATTGAAGCATCGTCTGTAATGAGTATATTTATCTCACATCCAATATCAATTCCCTCCTCTTCGAGACAGGCAAGGGCAATTTTGTGGATAATATCCTTATGAGACTGTTTCAATTCAAATACAGACTGCTCATTTTCAATATATACCTTTGATTTACATTCTTTTTTATCTGTACTGCTCATACTGGGCTTAGCCTCCTGTTCCTGCCCTTCATGGAGGATATTTTCTGAATTATAACCATCGTTATCAATTAAAGTCATTTGCTTTTTAATCTCAGGATATTCCTCACGTTTATGAAAATACCCGCCGAAGACTCTCATAAATGATTTTGCAATTGTATCCAGGTCCCTTAAGGTTATGTCACAATGATCCAATTGCCCGTCATCCAGCTTATCCTTAATAATTTTATGAATCATAGCTTCTATTTTGTCTTCTGTTTTTTCTGGCATTGATCTGACAGCTGCTTCCACAGAGTCAGCCAGCATAACAACAGCAGATTCTTTAGATGCTGGCTTTGGCCCAATATAACGGTAATCATTTTCGTTAACGCTGTCATTCGTATTTGAATTATTATTTTTTTTAGCCTTAAAGTAAAAATATGCAACAAGGGTTGTTCCATGGTGCTGAGAAATAATATCTCTGACTGCCAAAGGCACCTTGTATTTCTCCGCAATAGTTGCCCCGTCAGCCCCATGTGCTGAAATGATTTGCGCACTAATTTGCGGTGCCATATTATCGTGAGGATTGGTTGATAACTGGTTTTCTTTGAAATAATCTGGCCTTTTAAGCTTCCCTACATCATGATAATATGCTCCTACTCTGGCAAGTAATGCATTTCCTTTTATCGCCTCTGTGGCAACCTCGGCTAAATTACCAACCATCAAGCTGTGATGATATGTTCCCGGTGCTTCCATAAGAAGCTTTTTGAGCAAGGGATGATTTGGATTTGAGAGCTCAAGAAGCTTTAATGGTGTAATTACATTAAATACGCTTTCAAAAAATGGGAGAGCACCAATTGTGAAAATTGTAGACAGCATACCATTGACAGCAATAAGAGCAGCACTTTTACCTATTACAGGCAAGGAACTCTTATTAATAAGACCGATACATGCGACTATTACTGCATTAACAATTGCAACAATAAGTCCTCCAGCAGAGATTTTGCTCCTTTGAGTAGCTCCGGAAACCGTTATAGCAGCTATAGTCCCGCCTATTACCCCTGAATAGAGTATATACTGGTTGCCGTGTGTAATAAGGGATATGGCAAAAATAAGTATCAAATTCACAAAAATACTCAGCCTAAGTTCTAATAATATAGAAATTATCATTGGTGCAATGAATATTGGTATAAGCAAAGGCTCAATAGGATTTATAAATAGAGCGCCTGTAAGCTCTAGCAAAATGATAAAACACAAAAGAATAATCTCTTTCCTGCCAGGTAAAACCTTTTTGTAAAAATAGTTTATGTACATAATAAGTAAAAATGACAGTAACAAAATAATAACCAGTATTCCGCCTGCAAAAGAATAATTAATCTTTCCAGTCTCTAAAAGGTTAAGTTCCTTTAAAACCCAAAGCTTGTCCTCTGTTACGATATCCCCGTAGCTAATTATTCTTGAACCCTCGGTTATAATTTGCTTGTTTTGCATTGCAACTTCATAAGCTTCATTTCTCACTTTATCGGTCTGTTCTACATCGATTGTGCTGTTTGGCTTTAATATATCCTGGACAAGATCAATGCCGATATTTTTTAATTCTTCACTTAATTCACTTTTCCTATATTCATTTTGAACCAAGGTTATCTTATATGGCAGATTTTCAGCAGTGATGTCATCTCTCATTGCCTTGCTGATAATATCCCTTGTTGCTTTTTCAAAATTATCGATATCATTATCATCAGCTTCAATAATCAGATAGCTTAACTGCTCTGATGAAAGGTTTAAATTTAATGATTTGAGTCTGCTTGAGAGATTGACAACAGCGTCTGCCTCTTCACTGTCCGTCGCCCTGAACCGGTTAATGCTCTGTCTGACTGCGTTTATTTCATTTGACAGCTCAGCAACCTTACTTACGGTATCAATGGCAACGTCATCTAATGATACTAATACTGGAGGTACGGCTTTAGATGCTTCCTCTGCCAATTTGACAGTCAGAATAGTATTCTCAATGTCTCTTGGAGCAATAATATCATAATTTGATTTTTCGCCGACTTCAAGCCTATAAGTCTTTGGCAATGCACCGTTGACAACAATCATGTATGAAATTGCGATTGTGGCGATAGAAATGACTACCTTTTGAAATGCTTTGTTCCCTATATACCTTTTCACCTTCTGTTTTTTTGGTTTCTTATCTTTGCCCCCCAAAGCTTAGCCTCCAATCATAAATGTGCCGTCGATTATTTTTTATTATCAAATTTTTCATAAGCCTTTATTATTCTTTGCACCAATTCATGCCTGACAACATCTTTTTCAGTTAAATATACAAATTCTATTCCCTCAACATTTTTCAGGATTTTTGTAACTACTTTAAGTCCCGATCTTTTATCTCCGGGCAGGTCAATCTGAGTAATATCTCCTGTGACCACCACCTGCGAACCAAAGCCTATTCTTGTCAGAAGCATTTTCATCTGCTCGGGGGTCGTGTTTTGTGCCTCATCGAGTATGATGAAAGAATCATCCAGGGTCCGGCCTCTCATATATGCAAGGGGGGCTATTTCTATCATTCCCTTTTCAAGGTATTTATGATATGTTTCTGCCCCCATTATTTCGTAAAGTGCATCATAAAGAGGCCTTAAATACGGGTCTACCTTGTTTTGCATATCCCCTGGGAGAAATCCCAGCTTTTCTCCTGCTTCCACGGCAGGTCGTGTTAAAATTATTCTGTTGACTTGCTTTTCTCTGAAAGCATTAACTGCCATGGCAACTGCAAGAAAGGTCTTCCCGGTACCTGCAGGTCCTATCCCAAAAACAATTGCATTATTCCTTATAGCGTTAACGTATTGCTTTTGTCCGAGTGTTTTAGATTTTATCTGTCTTCCTCTGGCTGTTAAACAAATATTTTCACTGCCGTAGTCCTTTAACTTGTCCATCTGGCCGTCGGCTGCAAGATCCACCATGTAGCTTACGCTTTGTTTGGTTATGGGCTCACCCTTCTCGGCAATGGATAAAAGTCTTTTTATTATAAACGATGCCTTATCAATGTTTTCCTTTTCGCCCTCCAGTTTGATTTCATCATCTCTGGAAAGAAGCTTTACCTTTAGGCCGTTTTCTATAATTTTCGCATTTTCATCAAACTTTCCAAATAAATTTATTGCGTGTTCGATTTTGTCAAATTCAATAGTAGTTTCAGTAAAATTGTCCAATCACTTTCCCCCAATCCGTCTTACCGTACCTATATCTTCAACACATTCAAATATAACATCGGCAATAATGGAGTTATCCTTGCCTTCTATGAACTTTACATTTCGTTTTATTATCTCGGCATTTTCAGGCAAACGTTCCATTAACCTTTTGTATGCACTTTCAACTGCCAAGTCTTTAGCAACCTCCTCATTAATGAATATCTTATCTATTTGCTCTTCATGATAGCTTAAAGTTATCAATTCTATGGGGAATACAAGGTTTTCACCAATAGTGAGCTTTTTGCTTTTTTCTTGTACATAAAAATTCTGAAATCTATTTTTCCTTTTTAATATGTCCACTTTTTTATTAAATAGCATAACTGAGTAATCATTTATTACATTGCCGGTTGGTATTCTATTTTCCCTCTCAGTAATAACAGGTTCCTTTTCATCATACCAGGTTCTTGCATAAACAGTACCCAGTGCGTGAACAAGCCTTAAATTTTTTTCTTTATCCTTAAGAGGGATTCTGCCCGAAATCAACACCTGTCCTTTCTTTACAGTATCGCCCTCACCAACAACCTCTATTCCCTGCTTTGCAATCACCTGCTTAATAAAGCCGTCCTTAACCGCTACAATATCACATGGCACGTTTCTTGGCACTATATCAGGTGTTTTCACTCTTTCTCTTAACTCAACTTTAACCTTTGTTCCTCTTACATCCACGCTTACCCATACAACTTCGCTTAATTCAAGTATAATATTTGTAACAGTAGCTTCAGAATCAATTCTATATTTCAAAACACCTGTCTTAATTCCATTTTTAGAAAGTACCTCTTCAATAATCTGAGTCGGAAGCTCTTCGTTGCCATTTATCTCAATACTCCATATAAAAGAGGTCAATACAAACATTAAAACAATAAAAATTATTCCGCCGACAAAAAAAGCTTTTCTATTCCGGTACTTATTAAAAACAAAGGGCAAACCCACTTTTTTTAGTATGCTTACCTTACATTTTGTTTCTCTGGCAACCGGCCGGATTTTTTTAAACCCGTCAATATAAAGCCTCATTGTCACCAGCTTATCCTTATGTACTCTTATATCCCAAAGCAGGATCCGGCGGTTTATACAAATATTTATAAACTTTTCGATGAAATACCCTTCAACGATAATAATAACATATCCTCTGACATAAT
The DNA here is from genome assembly GCA_964587755.1 of uncultured Oscillospiraceae bacterium. Taxonomy (GTDB): domain Bacteria; phylum Bacillota; class Clostridia; order Acetivibrionales; family DTU013; genus CAZPMC01. The sequence continues at coordinate 19,938 of CAZPMC010000007.1, read as the reverse complement.
TCCATAATCTAAGAAGCAACAAATGGATTCACCTCTAAACTAAAATCTCACGGATTATGATTGTCCATGACAAATTCCAAGACTGCTATTTCCCCCGCAATAAGAATAACCTCTGCCGTAATCTCCTTAATAATAAGACCATTTCCGGTGACCTTCACGACACCGCTTCCCGTCTTTATCCTTATACATAAACTCCCGTATTCAATAATCCTTTTGTAGTTTTCAATCATCATATCTTTGTTACCGACAAGTGTAAGTCTTGGTATATTAAGCACCAGCTCCTTAGGCAGCTCAAGAACCTCTGTAACCTTTTCTTTCATACTTTTCTTTTGAATATGGGATTCATTATTTGCTTTTGGTTGTTTTCTCGCCATCAATCCCCATCCTTTTCTGTTTTCAACAGCTCATTGGGGTCTGCGAACACATAACCCTTATCCATAACTTCTTTTATAATGCTGTCGAGAGCCTGGGCATTGTCCTTTGAAACTGCATGCAATAATATCACAGCACCGTTATGAAGATTCCTCATAACAATATTTTTGGCATATTCCGGCCCCCGTATCTTATCACGATACCAATCATCATATGCAAAGCTCCAGAATAAATTGCAGTATCCAAGTTTTTGAGTTAATGCAAGAGTTCTCTCACTGTACTCACCCTTTGGCGGTCTTAAAAATTTCATGTCCTTTCCGAACTTTTCTCGGAATGCCCGCTCAAGCCCGACTACCTCTTCTTCAAGCTCCCGGTCACTAATTTCAGGTAAACTGGGATGATGTATTGTATGGTTACCGACAATGTGCCCTTCTTCAACCATTCTTCGCACCAGGTCCTGATGCTCCTTAAGATAAGGACCTGTAATAAAAAATACTGCCTTTACCTGATTATCTCTTAAAGTATCAAGTATCATAGGAGTGTACCCATTTTCATATCCCTCATCAAAGGTGAGATAGATTACCTTTTTAGATGTGTCACCTAAATACTCTCCTCCATATTTTTTTAATAATTCCGGGGCACCTGGATCTGCGGCGGGTGTTTCATTGTTGGGTCTTCTGGATATGCCCCATCTCAAAATCTTGTTGCTCAACGGGGCTCCCGAAGCCAGGTGATCTGGTTTTAGAAGCTTTAAGCCTGACCCCTTCTCTCCTGTCATAAGCTCACCGACGTCTTCCGAAAGTTTTCCGCTTATTTCAATATTAAGCTTCAAATCCTCAAAGCTGCTGGCATAAACCCCGCCCAGGTCACTTAGCTGTGTATTGTAGTTTGAGGTAGATTTACATCCTGTAAGTATTAAAATAAAGATTACCACATATACTATCTTTCCCTTTAAACTATTAGCAAAAATAGGAAACATAAAAAGCCTCCGTCTCAACCTACATTTTACTTTAAAAAAGCCCCGACTTTATATCAACATATCGTTGGTATCTCAAGTCAAGGCTATGTTTGCCTACTTTATATTCATATTAGGAAAGAATAAAAATATACCTGAAATTGACTATTCTGCAGGTGTTAAAAGATCTGTTTTTATTGTTCCGTCATCAACGAACTTGTTAATAACCACTTCATCCATCTTTTTAATACTTACTTTCAACTGGGCATCCTCCAAGGCTTCAACTACCCCTCCGATTAAAGTAAGTGAGCGTTCAAGATCATCAGGATCGGCAATGGCTTTGATTGTAAAAGGTGCCTTATGAGGCTTTCCATTTATCATTATGTATTGTCCTGCTTCCCTTACCTCAGACATAGCCACAATTCTTTCGTCATTTACAGAAATGGCTTGTGCACCGGTAGCACGCATCTCATTTATTATATTTAGTATGTCAAAGTCTTCAACATGAATAAATGAGTTGTTGTCAAGAGTAACAACAATACCCTTTCCCTTAACAGTTTCAAAACCTGCAAAAATTCTTGCTTTAAGAAGATTGTCCTGTATTCTTTTTGCGGCTTCGCTATCGCCTATCTTAGCCTTGGCATACGCCTGATTTTCCGCTTGCAGCTCTTCAAGCCTTTGTGTTAATGTTTCCTTTTGGTTTTGCAGCCTGATAAGCTCTGTTTTCAATTCATCCATTCTTTTATTCTCAAAGCTTGCTGCAGTTTGATTAAGATTAATACTCTTGTACTGCAATGCCAGCATTATTCCCAATAGTATACAAACAATGGTCATTGCAATGTTTCTAGCTATTTTCATTTATCCGCCACCTCCAACCCTGATAAATATCTGTCCAAATTATCAGCCCCGCTGAACTTTGATAGCTTTATCTCCTTCACCATTTTAATATCAACTCGGATATTAAACTCCGTCATTTCAGCGATTCTGCTGCTATTTACAATAGCATTGTACAAAACCTCAGGTTCTCCGATCGCCTCAATATAATACGGTACTGAATATCTGTTGTCGTTTATCATAATTGTCGGGCCGGCACATAGCTGTTCGCTCATGGGTACTACCCTCTCTCCGTTAATAGCTATGGCCTGGGCTCCCGCCTTTTTTAAATCATTTAAAATTACTTTAATATCCTGGTCATGTATGATCTGCCAGTTAACAGGAGTGTCGGGCTGGCGCGCCGGGGCATCGTCAAGCTTTATTGTGATTCCGGGGCCTTTAACATCAACAAGGCCTGTATGAAGCTTTATTTTCTCCCAACTGCTGGCAAGCTGGGCATCATCCTGTTTTTCTAAATAATCCATTATAATTTCGTTTTGCATAGCAAGCTCCTCATCTATGGCAAACCTGAGTTCTTCAGTTTCTCTCTGCGCTTGGTCAAGTTGAGTCTTGACTGTTTCGAGACTCAATGTGTTCAATGCAGCAAGTTTTTTTATGTTTTGGGTGCTTTTAAACTGAAGAGCAACCATAATTCCAAATACCATAAAAATTATGAAAATTAAAAGCATGCCGTCTTTTCTTCTCATCTTTATACCAATTCCAAAATAACGAATTATTATTACACTTTTTCTATTACAATTCTACTTATAAAAATTCGTTATTACAAGTATTATTATTATTTCTCGTTACCCTCTGCTTATTTCCCTGACTTTTCTCACATAAATATTTGTTAACTCTTCTGCGAACTCAGTGTTAATACCTTCACTCATTACACTACACACAGGCTTCTCCCCATCCGGAAGAACCAAAACCCATCCTTTGTCATGATACATTTTTACTCCATCCAATGTTTCAATCCTTCCGCTGCTGTGCTCTTGTATAAGCTTTCTGATTACCTTTCCCTTGGCATCCCATCTGCATTCGACTTGCTGCTTATGCATATGGATTTTTGGTATCATATCAATTAAATCTGACATTTTTAGCTGATTTAATCTTATAAACTCCATAATCTTCATAAGACCTGCTATTGAATCAAAATGCATAGTAAATTGCTCTAAAAGTCCGGCAGAAGCTTCCCGTCCAAGAAGTCTTCCCATTACATCACGATGTGATGCTTTTGTTCTTATTACTTTACCTTGGTACATGTCTGCAATTTTTTCAACAACTTGACTTGCCGAAATAGGAACTATCATGGTTCCTCCTTTTATTGTTTTGAACAAAACAATTGATATTAAGGCAATAAACATATCGTCTGTGACAATTCTGCCTTTTTCATCAACAAGCATCATCTTTTCACACGACTCTTCAATGGATACTCCTAAATCAAATCTGCTTCTTACTACCGCTTTGCAGAACTCTTTTACATCTAACCTCTCATGAATTCCCTTATCTGATTTTTCCGATATCTGCACTACTTCACATCCAAGCTGTGAAAAAATACTTTTTACAATCTCCAAAACAAAATCTGAAGGTACCGCAACTCCTATCTTATAAGGGAGCTTGTCAATTTTAATGCTGTTTAGTATGTTTTGCTTATATATATCTGTAAAGCCGTTGACTTCCCTTACTTTTTTTAAGCAATCCCCTTCGCATCTATTGAAGTCATCCCTCATGTAGGCAATCTCTATTTTTCTTTCTGTAGACCTGTCAATGTTATTTCCTTTTCCGGCCAGAAAATCTATTGTTATTCTCGAATCCTTTCCTGTACATGTGCTTACATGAATTCCGCAGTCCAACTTAAAAAAACGAACTGCATGCCGGGCAGAGGGTAAAATTAAGGTTTTAAAATCTGCTACATTGCTTCCTGCTGATATTAGTCCTGATATAAGAGCATTTTTTATCATGACAGACGCATTGGAATTGTCGCAGCTTATACCGACAGATGCACCCCTGCCGCTTATTGCTCCAAAAGCAGCACCTACTCTTGCTGCAAATTCAGGAGTAATATCAGTATTTATTTCACCACAGATGCCTCTATTACCAAATATCTGCCGATTTGACTTAGAACCCCATACAATGTTTGAAGATACAGTTGTTCCCTCTTCTATGAGCTTATCAGGCCATATTTTTATATTTGGGCTTATGACTGCATTCTCGCCGATTATCGAATGATCTGCAACGACCGATTGTTCAAATGCATTAACATCCTTCTTCAGATGCACGTTGTTGCAAATTACGCTACCTCTTAGCTGTACATTTTCATTGATTGTACAATTTTTCCATATGATGCTTCGTTTTATACCACAAAAAGAAGAAATGACATTGTTATCACCTATTACTGTAAACCCGCCTAGCTCGCTACCCTCTTTTATTCTGCAACCGGAGCCGATAATACACGGCGCTGTTATCTTTACTCCATTATCAATTACTGTATCTTTTCCCACCCAAATGCCCCTGCCAAGCTCCTTAGCCGGAATATTCAGCTTTACGTTTCCGTTCATTATATCCATATTAGCTTTAATGTAGGCACCCACGTCCCCTACATCACACCAATAGTCATGAGTCTCATACCCGTACAATGGTTTGTTTTCATTAAGAAGAATGGGAAAAAGATCTCTACTGAAATCAAAGGGTTTATCACCTCTGATATATTTAAAAATTTCCGGAGATAAAATATATATGCCTGTATTGACAGTTTCACTAAAAACCTGGCTCCATCCGGGTTTTTCAAGAAATCTTATAATCCTGCCCTCATTATCAGTGACAACTACACCATATTCAAGCGGAACATCTACTCTTTTTAACACTAAAGTAGCCATTGCGTTTTTACTTTTATGAAATGCCACAGCTTCCTCTAAATTAATATCTGTCAAAGCATCTCCGCTAATCACTATAAAAGTATCGTCTAGAAAGCTTTCGGCATTTTTGACGCTTCCTGCTGTACCAAGTGGTTTATCTTCGACATAATACCGGATTCTTGCATTGAAGGTAGAACCATCTGAGAAATATTCCCTGATTATTTCAGGCATGTATTGAAGAGTAACTGCAATATCCCGAAACTCGTACCTAACAAGCAGCTCTATTATGTGCTCCATCATTGGTTTGTTTGCAACCGGAACCATGGGCTTTGGGACAGTACAAGTCAACGGTCGAAGCCTCGTACCTTCCCCACCCGCCATTATTACAGCCTTCATTTTCTACACCCTCTTTTGTATTTTTTCTATAAGAATAAAGTGACTGTATTAATCTCTGCAAAATGGGCGAAAATAATACAAATTTCTCATCGAAAAATGACAGAAAGGATGCAAATACTTAATTACTTGTAGATTTATTAGAATTTACAGAAGAAATCCTCTTAATATTCATTCCTACATAGTTCCATAAAACTTTAATTAAAATAATTTGTACGGGAAGCATTAGCAAGCTTTTAATAATACGTTCAGGAAGCATGACAAGATAACCCTTTCCCAATATAAAGGTAAGCCAATAAGTATTTAATACTATGTCAATAAACACGGTGATACATATTACTGCCAATGTAATTCTAAGGGTGGTTTTTGGTTTTTTAAACAGGAAAAGGCCATAAATAACACCTGTTAAAAGCGCACTAAGGGTTAATCCCGGGAAGTAGGGTCCCTTTGGAGCAATAATCATACCGATGATATCTCCTAGTACTGCTCCAATCCCTCCAATAACAGGTCCGAAAAGCATTGAAGAAAAAGCTACCGGAACAAATCCAAAGCTTATTCTGATAGTATCAATTTTTAATACGGGAACAATGTGAGTTAATAAAACATTCATAGCAATTAAAAGGCTCATGTGTACCAATACTACAGTTTTTTTCATAAAATAACATCTCCTCTCTTTGACCTTCGCATAACGCAAAGGAGTCCTCTTTATGACATGTGTCACAAGAGGTAGGAAATGCCCTCATGTGACAGCGGAATGCGGTTAATGCACCGCAAATCCCGAAGGATTTTTCGTCCAGTGGCAACTTCCCGTCCATCTGGCACTTAACGCGCAGTAACCTACTCTGTCATATATTTGATTTTAGTATTCATTCTACAATTAAGCCAGGAAACTGTCAATATTATTCCAAGCAATCTTATCCATGTGACAATCGGATTTTATCTTTTCCACTTGCGTTTTTTCTCAAGCAGAAGTGAAATGTGAGTATCAGCGGTATCCTCCTTGACCTTCTTGGCCTCCTTTTTTACACTCTCTTTATATACACTTTCTTTTTCTTCGAAACCCTTGTGCTCATTCTGCTTAAATTCCTTAACATATCTCTTTTTCTCCGGCATCTTTAATGTGGCACCCAAGACCTTCTGTGCCGCAGCTTTTCCAGACTCCAACACATGCTGTGTATTCTTTTTCCATTTACCAGGGTTGAATTTTATTCTTCTGATAGCGATATCAAGCATAAATAAAAGAGTCAGTAAAATTAGTATTTCTGGTGCCGGGTTCCTCTTGCCAGCAACAGCCTGCAGTTGGCCTGAAAAGACATCCTTCGGGTCTGTTAGCACGCGCCCTCCGCCTTCGTATGCTATTTTTTGAATTAATGTACCATCATGCTCAGAAAGCAAATCATACTCCCGGGAATAGGGCATTATAAGACCGGTGCTGATTCTCTCTGTTTGCCCTTCATCTCCAGTAAGTGTAATATCTGCAATATAAACACCGCTTGATAAATTCTCAAAGGTTCCTTTATATTCTCCGGGAGCACTCGGGTGAAGCTTTATGTCCTGTTTAGTGCCGTCAGGGTTTATCAAGGTGCCAGAAGCACTATTTGCCGTCATAAAGGCGTTATCCTCTGCCCGTATAGTTATTGTACCTTGTTGCCCCTCAATTTCTGTGGCAACGGAATATCCTTTACTCATGTTTTGCTGTACTAGCCATGACACCACGTTTTTCCAAAAGGCTGATGAGTCATTCCAGCTCATCCAGTCATAGGTCCATATTCCATGAACATCAGGGGTCCAGGCAACTGCTCTGCCTAATCCATACTGCCAGCTTGCCAAAACCGGATCCCCCTCGTCACTTTCAAAAATAATATTTGCTGTATTTTTTGCTGTAGTGGTTACATAGCCATCTAGCGTAGGAACAGTATCAATACCTTTCAGTATGTCTGAATAGCCGCTTAGCACAGGTGAAAAAGTCCTATTTGTCAGATATTTCTTTCCTGCTAAAAAAACTTCCTTTGCAAATATTTTAGGAATGTCAGAAAACTCATCAGTCTCATAATATCTTCCCCTGCCACCGTAAGCAAGTGCTTTCATCAATAAGAAATCTGCACTACGCCCGCATGCCACAGTTGAGAGTGTTATCCCATTATTCCTGAGACATTCAATTAATGGTTCATAGCCGCTTTTTTCAGCCTGCCCGTCTGTCAGGAGAATAATATGCTTAAGCTTTGAATCCATTTCCAAAATAGAGTCGTATGCTGCTTCAAGAGGAGGCAGAATCTGTGTTCCGCCGCCTGGACGTATCGATGCTATCTGATCTTGAATTACCTTCAGGTTATCAAGCTTCTGAGGCTTTACTGCCCATTTATATGCGTCATCAAAAGCTATGACACCTATTGTATCTTTTTGATTTAAAACCTCTGTTGCGCGAATTGCAGCCTCCCTTGCCATTTCAAGCTTTGAGATACCGTAATCACCGCTTGCCATACTCCCTGATTTGTCAATGACAAGTATAAGGGCCAGACTTGGGTCTTCTTCCTTTGTTTTAATATCCATGTTTACTGGCAAGATCTTCTCCAATGGAGTTTTGTAATAACCTCCGGGACCATAGCTTTTATCTCCCCCTGTAGTTAAAAGGCCCTTTCCCTGATGGCTAACCGCAATTTCTAAGTTGGCCAGGAATTTATCATTGAGTCCGTCAGCAGGTATGTTATCTAAGATAAAAGCATCAAATTTTAACATTTCGGACATTTCGTGAGGAACCTGACTTGAATTAATTACAGTTAACTCCATGTCTTCGTTCAATATATCTGCAAAAGGATTTGTTCCGAATTCCTCATCTGTAACCATCATTATTTTAGGAATGTCCTGTACATATGTGAATGAAGAAAGAGCATTGTTTTGAGGGAATGTATCGGCCTCAGGGAGCACCTCAACCGTGTAAGTAACCACCCCTCCATCCTCAGATTTATCGGAAAATGCAAATTGGTTATCACCCTTATTTAAGTGTACCTTTTTCTGCCCCGTCAAAGTCCTGTTGGTGTAAAGGTAAAGCATTGCCTCCGTACTTATATTGCTTCTGACATTTAAGCTTATCTCAAAGTATTCATTTCTGCTTACTGAGTCAGGTATCCTAAGCTCCTGAAGCTGCACCTCTGCTTCCATATCCGCAACAAGAGGAAATATGTCTATAGAGTAACCATTCTCTTTCATTCTTTTTGCTTGTTTCAGGACATTTCCTGCATTCTCTCTTCCATCAGATAAAAGCACAATTCTTTTTTTATTCTCCCAGGGCATTATAGACTGTGCACTCACCAAGGCACTCTCCAAATTGGTATAGGAGGAATCTATCCTTGTTTGAATATCAGAAAATTTTAAAGCTTTATCAGGTAAAATCTCAATAGCGGAGTTTCCTCCGAAATTTATTATTCCGGCCTCATCTTCCTTACCCATATCTTTTAGTGCTTCCTTTATAAACTCAATCCCCATGTTCTTATCTCTTATGCTGTCGGATGAGTCCACAAGAAAAAGGGTTGTTTTAATAGCTGAAGTATGTTCAAATACAATGCCCGAAAGCAATAAAATGATCAGTAAGTATATAATGCTTCTTGTAAATATAATTGTATTGTGCCTCCATCTGACAAGGCGTATCATGTCCTTTGCCAAATAGTATATAAATGCGGCTGCAGGCAAAATCAAAAGCAGCAGCCAAGGGCGTTCAAACTGTATTGCCATTTGTATACACCCACCATTCCAATAATAATACCGCCAATAACAACCACAGTAACGGCAGCTTCAAATCGAATCCTCCGGGCTTATTTCTGATTTTTGGAGTATCGTTTTCTTCATCAGACCCAATGCTTTTATTTGATATATTAAATTCTTTCTCTGAGGCGGCATTGACGAAAAAATGCTGCTTATATATTCCATTCTCTAATCGCTGGCTTAAGGTATACATTCCGATGCTCTGAGTTTCGCTAAATGAAGTTACAGGAAAGGGCGGTCCGATAATACTTTTTACTCCCCCGGGATTTATTATGTAAACCTCTTGTGCTTCAGGGTCTGCCGATATATCTATTGTGTCTCCTGCATAAACAGAAGAGATATCCGATACCCCAAGGGGCAGCAAATACTGAACCGCTCTTGTCATTATGACAGGGAAAAACGGCTGCAGGGGAAGGTTTGTCTCATGAAGGTCAAATCCAAAAACTATTATCCTTCTGTTTTCCAGGTATTCTTCAAAAGCAGTAATTCCTTCATCATTCTTCATCAGAGGAGAAGCCCACGGAGGTAAATTATAAAGGGATGTCTTCAGAGCGCCGAATGAAATATCCTGATTTAAGCTGTTCATTATATCATGCTTTGCTGCTGTTATTTGAGTGTACTCCGATATACCGTTTGCAGAAAAGTATTTGTTTTCAGGGGGATTGAAAATCATTATATGTCCATCCTGGGGAAGTATAGACGGCATTTGTGAATCAAAAACATATAAATCATAGCCCTTCATTTCATCAGCATCCTTCATAGAAGTTCTGTAGACTTCAATGTCAGGAATAACTCCAAAAAGCTTTTCCAAAAAGACATTTTCCTCAGCTGCAAAAAGCACTTTTCTCTTTTCAGTCTGATTTATCATTAAACCTGCAAAATTGTCCTTTTCAAGAACATCCTCAGTATCAATTCTTAATTCCAGCTTTGATACGGAGTTTGGGATTCCAGGCCAATATATGTTTTCACCAGTGCCGGGACTGACTCTGACTCTTTTTGCATCAAAAATAGTTCCGTCGGTATAAAGACTGACATTAAGCTCAGCCTCAAGATGGGAAAAGTTTGATATTTTGCTAAGAGCCGTTATACCCTCACCTTCACTGAGTCTTCTGTATGTCAGAAGTGTCACTGAGTAGTTTTCGCCATTGCGGGTATATGAATAATAACTGATATTTTCATCAGTAATAGTACTTGCAGCGTCACCAAACCAGCTAACCTCCATGTCCGGGTTTTGGCGAATAAGGGATTCAACCAAATCTAATGCGGCCTCGGGGTCTTCGGCTGTATCAATTGCGTGTAAATTCTTAAGCTGTTGTACTACCTTTAGCTTGTCATCGGAATTTTGGATTGCTAAATATGGAGAATCAGTCAGCGCAATTAAAGAAAAGGTTGTTCCTGCTCTTCTAGATTCAACCAGTTCAATTGCATCCTTTAAGGCAGCTTCAAATCTGGTAGGCTTAATGTCTGTGGATTGCATGCTTAGTGAACAGTCTAGTACAAGCAATACATCTTCACTTCTCGTGCTGCCTGAGATAACCGATTGGGACAGTAAAAGCGACAAAATCACCACAGCAAGGATTTGCAGGTACATTAAAATATTTTGCTTAAGCTTTTGCCATGGTGCATTTGCTTCCATATCCCGCAAAGCGTTCTTCCAGAGATAGAGACTTGATGTAATGTAATCTTCACGCTTTTGCTTTAAAAGATATAATAGTATTATCACAGGCACACCAAGCATCGCTAAAAGGCCTGCCGGGTAATTTAAAATCAATGCTCTGCCACTTCCTTTACCATTATGTCAACCGTTAGCTTTGAGGAAAATTGAAAGTAGTATGCACCCCAATTACGGCAGCTTTTTTCAATACTGCTTCTAAAGCTACCCAATGTTTTATAATAGGAATCTATAAGCCCCTTTGTAACGGTAATATCCACAAATTCGCCTGTTTCACTGTCTACAAGACGAATTGACTCATTAATAACCGGACTGATCTCCTGGGGGCTTAAAATATGACATATGTATACCGTCTGTTTATGATATGTCAAGTACTTTAAAAGCTCATCAAATTCACCATCCGTAAATAAATCAGAAATCAACACAGTTATTCCTTTGCTCCATTTAACCGGAAAAGACTCTATTGCCTTTTGAATGTTACTTCCCGCATTATAATGGACATTTTCCAGAATATCAGTTATTTTATGGAAGAAATTTTTTCCCCTGACATTTGTGCAGCTTTTCTGTATCTTCTCATCAGCACACATTATCGAGACCCTGTCATAATTTACAAGGCTTATGTATGCCAGTGCCGCTGCAAGCCTCCTGGAAGAAATGGTTTTGTTCGGTTCGCCCCAGTCCATGGACTTGCTCACATCAAGAATTATTGTAACCGGTGCTTCTCTTTCTTCCATGAAAAGCTTTATATATAGCTTTTCAAATCTTCCATATGCGTTCCAGTCCAATCGTCTGAAATCGTCCCCATGAGAGTATTCCCTATAGTCTGAAAATTCGACGGAGCTGCCTTTACTGCGGGATTTACGATTTCCAGCCGAAAGCGTATCAATAGAAAATTTGCTTTTCAGCGACAGTCTTTGCAATTTAGTTAAAAACTCCTTATCAAATAGCTGGCTCATTACTATTTCCCAATCTCTTTTATTAATTCTGATATAATGTAATCAGCAGTTATACCGTCGGAGACTCCTTCGAAATTTAAGAACAAACGGTGTCTCAAAGCCGGATGTGCTGTGTAATAAATATCTTCAAATGCGACATTATAGCGTCCTTCAAGCAAAGCTCTTATCTTTGCTGTTCTTATAATCGCTTGTGCACCGCGGGGGCTGGCTCCGAAACTAACATACTTTTTCGTTATCTGCGGGGAAATTTCAACTTCGGGATGAGTTGCCATCACCAGCTTTAAAGCGGTTTGCAAAACAGGCTGTGCAACAGGTATTGACTTGACAGTATCCATTATTCTTAAGAGCTCATTATTGTCTGTAACAGCTATAAGCTCTTCTTCTTCAACACCCGTTGTCATTGTGACTATTTGTGTAAGCTCATCCATAGTGGGGAATGGTACATCCAGCTTAAATAAGAAACGGTCCAGCTGAGCTTCCGGTAATGGATAAGTACCCTCCATTTCAATAGGATTTTGCGTGGCAAGCACAAAAAATGGCCTGGGCAGCGGATAAGTAGTATTTGCAACAGTTACAAGCTTTTCCTGCATCGCCTGCAGCATTGCACTTTGAGTTTTTGGAGTTGCCCTGTTTATCTCGTCTGCAAGTACAATATTGCTAAATATTGGCCCTTTCTGAAATTTAAACATTCCCGAGTCAGATGGAGCCTTTGTAATTATATTTGTTCCTACAACATCAGCAGGCATCAGGTCAGGAGTAAATTGAATCCTAGAAAAATCAAGTCCCATTACCTGTCCCAGTGTATTAACAAGCCTAGTCTTTCCTAAACCCGGGACACCGTCTAACAGTACGTTTCCACCTGCCAAAAGGCAAATCAGCACTTGTCTTATAAGCTCCTTTTGTCCCACCATATGCTTTGCAGCTTCCTGCTCAATTCTCACTACTGTGTCTTTAACCAGCTGTAGCTCATTTTGGTCTATATTCATCAAACCCGCTCCTCCTTTTTTACTCTAAAGACTCAAAGTACTGTCTTACAATGTCCTTCATTGCAGCCGGTATTTCTGCCTCTTCCATATAGGATGAAGCTTTGCTTGTGTATCGACTCAGCACCTCATTATACGGAAGAATCGCACCTTTTTTAACAGGTATCAGATCTTTTTGTGAGTAGCTGCTTTCTCCGCCTTCACCGGGCTGGCCAGACACATAGCTTGGGTCAGAATCCCCCCCTAAATAATCTGGGTCGTAGAGCCGCTCATATGCTTCTTCCAAGCCTTTTCCCGGCTTACGTCCTCCACCTAGCTGCTCGCTGCCTGACGAACCCAAATCTTCGTTTGTTGAGCCTTCTCCGGCACCTCCTCCGCCCTGCTCACCTTCTGCTGAGCCTTTTCCCTGACCAGGCGTCTGGCTTTTTCCGTCCCCTTGGGATTGTCCTTGACCGGGTGTTTGACCCTTTCCCTGGCCTTGGGATTGACCTTGATTGGGTGTCTCTTCTTGCCCCGGAAATTGATTTGATGGTTTTCCTGGATTTGGTGAGCTTCCATGGGATATACTATTGTCAACCTTTGATATGCTGCTTTTAGCATTTTGCATGGCTTGGGAGAGCTGCCCAGCCGCTTGGCTTAATGAGCTTTCCGACTGAGCCTCCATCATATCAGATAATGCCTGTCCGAGACTTTCAAGGGATTCCCCATTGGCTTCCATATCTTCTTCACTAAGAGCTTGCATAGCCTTCTCAAGCTTATCTGACAGTTCCTCGTTATCTATTTGCTCAGCAACCTCTTCAAGCAGCTTTTTTAATTCCTCAGGCGAAATTATCTCCTGCTCCATCTGTGATATAAGCTGTTCAAGGGCTTGCTTCATATCAGTGGCATTTAAGTCAGTTATTGATTTCCCGAGCTTCTCTGTCATTTCATATTGACTTAACATATCTCCAAGCTTATTTAACTGCTTCTTAACATCCAGCTTTTCAAGCTGGTTTTCCGCCCTTTTAACAGCTTTTAGAGCTTCATCCTCTGTTTTAGCTTTTTTTAATTCCTCAGACAGTTTTTTTAATTCGTTATTTATCTTCTTTAGCTCATCTTGCCTTAACATCCCGTCATTTTTTAATTTTTCTTCAACCCTCTCCATTTCCTTAAGCTGCTCTTCCACCACATTTTTCAGCTCCTCAAGTTTTTTGGCGGAATCTCTTGCGTGAGCCGGAACAGCAAAGGAAACGGTTGTTAATATTATACTGACACATAGGACTATCCCAAGTCTTTTAGGGAAATGTAGCTGGTATAGGCTTTTAAAATCAGTACAAAGCACTGATTTTAATGTATCTTCTCTTTGAATTCGAGCAATAGGAGTATTTTCATTTTTAAGCTGCCATGCAGTGATAACCCGTTCTTTCAGACCTAAAGCATCTGCTGTTTTTATAATATCCTCTGTCGATGGTGAAGAAAACCCAAAGATAACCAGTCCGACAGCTGCAGATATCAAATATATATTAAGGATTAATTTGAAAATAAAAGCAATAGGAATTAAAAGAGATGTATATGATATAAGCATTGCAATAGCTGAACCTATGCAAATACACAAGAGAAATCTGTACACTCCTGTGTTAATATGCATTCTGTTTTTTAAAGGTATTAATTTTTTTAAAATATCCCTGATTTCCAACCTTCCCACCTCTTATGCTTTTTTCCTTTTACTTTTCTTTATTTTCTTAACAGGCGCAAGCTTCCAGGCGCTTAGTGAAATCAGAATTCCCGAGAAGAGAACGTTAAAAATACCGTTTATCATCCAAGGCTTAAAATGCCTTAAAAATCCCGTATCCCTGGTAGCTAAGCTTTGTATTTCCATAAATAACCCGCCGAATACATTGTTTCTACCACCCGTCATAAATGATGTAAATCCAAATATGGGAGATGGGAATAAAAAGGCTGAAATCATACTGTAAGTAACCGGGCTTGAACTGCTTCTCTCATAGAACATTGCCCAAACAAGAACAGCTATGACAGGCCCTATTCCTAAAATTCCAAGACAGATGTAAGTCGTTATTATTGAGGTTGCATTTTTTTTAAATACAGTTGAAAGAAATACTCCAAGACTGGCTACCATAAGCGCAGTAAGAATATAAAATATAAACAGAAGCAGTATTTCACCGAAGCTTATTCCTCCGAACATAAATACCATCCCCAAAACCGGCAGGGAAGCAACAACTAAAAACATTATATGGGCTATGGATACTACCAGCTTGCCAATGACGATGGACCAGGTCGACATATCTGAACAAAGCATCAGATCAAGGGTCTGTCTTTCCCTTTCACCGCTTATTGCAGTTGATGTAAGGGCAGGAACGATAAGCATAAGCAGGGCGAATTGGAATATGGCAATGACATTATACGCATTTACAGCAATTCTGGGAGTGAATGAGCCGCTGCCATATCTATGAATAATCTGATCGTTTGCTAAGAAAAACAAATAAAGTACACCTGTAAGAAACAAAAGATATATGCTTAATAAAATTGGGGTTCGCCAACCTCTCATTTTTGTCTTTAAATCTTTTTCAATAATAGGATTAAGCATCGTTATTGTCACTCCCTTCTGTAAGCCGCATAAAGATAGATTCCAGATTTCCGCCGGACTGAGTAAAAGAAATAATAGGCACATCCTGTAAGACAAGTCTCTTTAGAATTTGAGACAGTACATTTTTATCAGCACTGTTGTCAGCCTCAATAATATTTCCATTTACATAAATCTCACCGACTGAAGGATGTTCCTTAAGGATTCTTATTGCCTCCTCAGCCTTATCTGTTACAGTTATTTTTAATTTCCCCGTCCTTGTTATTTTATCATTAATTTCTTCAACTGTACCGCTTGCAACCATCTTTCCTTGGTTTATTATTCCTATCATCGTACACAGCTCTGCCAGCTCCGATAGGATATGGGAGCTTATCAGTATAGTCTTGCCCATATCTTTCAGCTCTCTGAGAATATTTTTCATCTCAACTCTGGCTCTTGGGTCAAGACCTGAAGCAGGCTCATCCAAAATTAACAGCTTAGGATTATGTATCATACTTCTTGCAAGACACAGCCTTTGCTTCATGCCCCGGCTCAATGAATCCACATAAAAATCCTTTTTATGGTCTAAGTTCACCAGCTCTAGAAGCTGATCCGTTATTTTCCTTCTTTCCTTATACGGGATACCGTAAATCCCTGAATAAAAGTTCATATATTCATCGACCTTTAAATTGTCATAAACTCCAAAAAAGTCGGGCATATATCCTATTTTCTTTTTGACATGCCTGGTAGATGCTAAAATATCTGTGTCATCTACAAATACTTCTCCAGAGGTGGGCTTAAGTAAGCCTGCAACTATTCTCATGGTAGTTGTCTTCCCGGCACCATTCTCTCCTACAAATCCAAATATGTGACCGGGGGCTATTTCCATATTAAGGTTGTCAACGGCTGTAAATTTTCCATATTTTTTGACTAAATTACTTATTTTCAACATTATCTAACCACTCCCTTCAACTGGAGTGCAGGAAATGCAAGCCGTTCTGTCTCCGTGTACCCGCCCCTTATACTGTTTTTGGTATCTGCAATTTCCACCACCCTGATACGGACCTTAAGATTGTTTTCACCATCTAAATAGTCCTTCACATTTTCCTTTTGGGTATGAGATTCATTAATCTGCTTCCACTGCTCATTCTTGTTGTCGTAAATGAAATATTCATATTTGTTTTGAAGTATAGTGGTCTGGAAATTGCTGTTGGAAGCTTTCATATCCTCAATATTATATTTGACATAAAGAGGAATGTAGGTTCTAAAATCCAGCGAAAACTCAATAGGCTCAATCTCACCGGGAATATTATATGTCAAATCAATATCTCCTTTATCTCTTGCAGTTATACCGTTTTCACTGTCTAAATATGCAACCGCCTGCATCAGCTCAAAGCTGCTTGTGTCAGGCAATAAGACTCCTTCAGGTATATCCACTTGCTGACCTTTCTCGAAATTCATTGACATTGTTGCAAATATACCGTTTGTGAAAAAGCTTTCAGGTTTATCTCCGTTTATTTTTATGTCTATGCCCATATCCTGGTTGTTTAATGCATATAGTCCAATGACAGTGCGCCCTTTTATAGAAAGATATTGACGCTGGAATAAATTCTCAAGCACGTTTCTTTTCCTGCGCTTCTCAAGAAAATCCTGCGGCGGTTTCATATTAGAAGGATAGTAGGTCCTTCCGTATTTTGAATCCAAATACTCATATAAACTGCCATAGACCTCCCGGGAGTCTAACTTAAGTTCGATTGTTTTCTGCTCACCTGATAAAATATCGCCTACACTTATAAAATTAGACCCCAGTGAAATAAAGGCTTCTAAAAAATCATATTTTGTAGTGTTGTTAATAACCATTTTAATTTTGCCGTCTTTTATTTGGACAGAATTAATAATTTGATTATTAAGAGGCTCACTTTTTCTGGCAGAAATATATTTGGGCTCCCACATAGAAACATTATACAATTCATAAATAGCGGGCTCGCTTAATATAATCTTGCTGACAACTACGCCCTCAGGTTCTGAGTCGTCCGGATAATATGTATAGCTGTAGCTTGAAGCCTGAGTAATATCAAAGTTGATATTATCTTCTTGAGAATAAGTAAGCTTCAAATCTCCCCTTTTGTTGTTGAATATACCCATGCCTGTAGTTATGTCAGTCTTTTTATTATCAGCATCTAAATGAATTATTGAAACAGTATTGAAAACAGCTGTTTTGTATCTTGTCCTAAAACCTGCAAGATAAATTATAACCAATGACAAAACAGCCACAGCAGGAACGCAAATCCAGGTGTAATCGCGCTTGTCCTTCTTTTTAAGAATTATATACATCACAGGACCCGCAACAACAATATATACCATCAGCATTACAAACATAAATACTAAGGGAGGCTTCTTTTCTTCAGGCACCTGATTTGCCAAATCGTTAAGATAATAATTGCTGTTATTATAATTAGAGTAGTAGTATCCGGAACCTCTTTGATAAATATTGTCTATTGAACTGCTGTGATACAAAAGATTTTCCCAAAAGAGTATCCTTCCCTCCCAGCTAACAAAAGGCTCCATTCCGGGATCAAAAGACAAAAACAGTATCCGCCCCAATTGATATATATATTTAACTGCAATAGGATTTGTATCACTTCCCACAAGAACCTCATCAATGCTCAGGCTCAGTTTACGTATATCCTCCTGTGAAGTTGGCCCGTCTTTTGTCTCCTCCTCCACGGTTTCCTGTTCCGGAATTTTTGGCTGTTGATACTTAAATCCTATATCGCCATTAACAGTATTAATTTTTAAATCTTTATCAAATTGTGTATCAATAAAGTCTTCCAGTTCATCTTTAACAGAATTCTCCGAGGTTGTGCCTGTAATAAGAAATTTTTTCAAATTCTCGGGAAGTGAATTGTAAACCTTTTTCCAGTTAACTCCCGTACCAAGAACTAATGTGCCGCCATTTTCAACCCAATTGTCCAGAGTGTCCAGTTGAGCTTTTGTGAGAATTGAGGTGTCAAAATTGCTTATTATTAAAATGTCAAACCCATTCATAATCTCTATGGATTCAGGAAGCTCTTTATCGGTTAAAGGTATTAAAACGCTTTTAACTTTTGTTGTCGGCAGTATTTCAGAGTCTATTGTTACGGCAGATGAGCCGGGATAAACTCCTGCTGCCCTCATAGCCATGATTTTTTCATCGTAGTCATGATTGTCACGCCAGGGTATCATAAGAGAGTTAAGATAGTCATATGCAGAATTGTCGCTTGATAACACGCCTATGGTTTTTATTTCCGGAGGCACCAGTCTTTTGAATGCAAAATCTACCTCTTTGATACTCTTGCCTTTTACCGCATACCTTATCTTTACACCCTTACGTGCCGTAAAAACAGGGGCACTGATGATAACTTCCTTACTGGCACCTTCTGCAAGGGAAACTGGTTTTGAAAAAATTGTTTTATTTGAGCTATCAATTTTTACTTCAATTTGAACTTCCCCATCAACAGCTTCACCTTTATTAATAACCACAACCTTATAGGGTATGTAGGTTCCCAGTTTTGCAACCCCGTCAAAGCCTGCTTGGGCCTCAATGGCAACATTGGGTTTTGAACGGGCTGAAAAGGCTTGTGTTGGCAGAATAAATGAAAACATCGCCATAAAAATCAGTACGGAAATAAATGACTTTACCACCCTTTTATCAAATTTCAATAAATCACCCCATTTTGTCAATTTGGAACAAAGATGCAATTCATTATTTAGACTTCAAATAATTGAAAAAGTTTCAAAAACATAAAAAAGGCCAGGACTTATGATTTAAGCCTGACCTCTTTATCATAAACAATTTGGTGCCGAAGGCCGGACTCGAACCGGCACGGTATTGCTACCGGTGGATTTTGAGTTATTTAGGTCAATTAGAACCTATTGGAACTCAGTGGAACGGATTGGAATATAGAACCCTTAAAACCCTAGTGAAATCAAGCCTTTGAGGTATCTACTGAGCGATTTATCCGACCAATACGAGGCTCGTTTAAAACCTACGATTTGACTATAAAAAATCCTGTTGGAGGGATATTAGGAGGGATGTGGAGGGATTTTCCCAACATTGGTTAATGCAGTCAGCCACTACCACTGACAATATAATTATAAGGAGAGCTGACTTAAAGTGAAAAAAGGAAAAAGCTATTACAAAGAACTATTTAAAAATTATCCTGATGTTGTAGATTTAATACAATTTAGAGAAATGCTTGGGGGCATTGCTGATAGCACAGCACGAAAGCTTATGAGAACAAATGCAGTCAAACATTTTTATATAAGAGATACGTATAGGATACCTAAGAAATGTGTTATTGACTATGTTACAAGTGAGCATTACGCTGAATACAAGCATTCTTTGAGGGTTCAGGTATAGAGACACAATAATAAAGACCCTACAAGGCATTTATTAGCCCGTAGGGTCCTTTTTACATACATCCAGCAAGTGTAAGTACAGCCTTGCAACTCTTAGGGTCTATACTTTCAAGCCATATCTCGAAGTTGCTAATAGTGATTTCCTTGGTAAACTCA
>CAZPMC010000006.1:5017-72071 GCA_964587755.1 uncultured Oscillospiraceae bacterium | reverse complement strand
CATATCCGTCGTTTAGTGCGGTAATACTCTCCCAAGGAGAGCAGTATGATGTTGAGGGTGTGGCAAGAAGTGCTATGTTTGTGTCTGCTGCAATAGTAGTAAAATTGATGTTGCACAGCAGTAGAATGAAGGTCATCGCGCTGATAAAGAGTCGCTTAATACGCCTTTTACTTCTAGACATGACTATACCCCCTATTCTATTTTAATAATAGTATTATAACCATTTTATTGCTCAGTTACAATACCTTTGTGTCAGTTTTTTACCTCATTTTGTAACCAATCGTATATTTTTTCAGTAAGGAAGTCAAAAAGCTCCCGTCCTTTTGTTTCAAAGGACGAGAGCTTATCCCGTGATAATGATTTTGTTTATTCCGAAACTCTTCCTCCACAAGAAGAACAGAATTTTACACCGGTTTTGAGCTTAGTACCGCAATGAGGGCAATGAATACCATTCTCACTATCTGCGGTGACTCCCGCTGCCGGTTTTGCCGAGGCTGCTGGTGCAGCTACCGGTGCAGCTACTGGCGCTGTCTTAACCACTGGGGCTGTTGATGCAGTTGTTGAAGCTTTGCTTTTACCCTTATTGTTGAAAATAGCGATGACAACCACAATAACTATGGCAATAACAAGCACGTAAACAAGCCAACCGGCTCCTCCACCGCCTCTCTGATATAATATAATGCCGTAGCCGCTGTTTACATTGACGGTGTTACTATCGACTAATGATACATTCGTTGACATATATTTCACCGCACCCGGGAGTATTACTTTGAATTCCGTTAATTGGCCATCGGAGGTTATTCCGGCTACCTTTACAACATTAAGCTTCCCGGCTCCCTTAATCTCTTCTCTTTCTATGCGCTCACCCTTTTTAGCTTCCTGCAGATTATCCAGATAGCCTGGAAATTCTTTTTCAAAATCAGACAGCTTACCAAAAAAAGCATCATCACCCATGAAGGAAATATCCTCGAGCCTTATGTCTGCAGTAATTACTCCATCCTTCTCTTTAAAGCTTTTTAATTTTGCAATTTTCTTTCCAGCTTCCTTATTAGCTTCATCAATGCTGCTTTCAAGCTGTTTTTTCACTTCACCGGAGCCAACCATGCCCTCGGTTCTTATTTCGTACTTTAGATCACACGAACCATCCTTGTGAACCTTCATTTCAATGCGTATACATCCGGCCAGAATCAGAGTGAACGCAAGCAGAAGACAGATTACAACCGCGGTTTTAATAATTTTTTTCATAACAAACTCCCCATAAATAATATTTATAATAAAGCGTATTCGACATTCATTAAAAACTTCCTTTATTTTTTTGTAGAACGGTCAGTGACATCACCCTAAAGTCAGGAAAGCTTGTTACCATAAAAGGGACCGAAAACAGCAAAAAACCGCCTATCCTTACAGATAAGCGGTTTTCGTTGGTTGCGGGGGATGGATTCGAACCACCGACCTTCGGGTTATGAGCCCGACGAGCTACCGTACTGCTCCACCCCGCGATATATTATTGCGCTGATGGGGTTTTGAGAAAGTCACTCTCAAAACTGCGCTTATATAGTATACCACCGTGTCATTTATAATGCAAGTATTAAATCCATTTTCAATAAATTACATAAAAACAGCAATCAACCAATAACGCTGATTGCCGTTTTATATGGTGCCGCTGATCGGACTTGAACCGATACGATGTTGCCATCGAGGGATTTTAAGTCCCTTGTGTCTGCCATTCCACCACAGCGGCTCAAACATTAACTATATCATAATAGCACCTTGTTTTTTAAAAATCAAGTGCCTATATAATCCACTTAAAGCACCTTTCAATTTCTAATAATAATATTGGCTGGACTTTCTGTAGCTTCCGCTTCCCCGCTTGGATTCAAAATTCTTTTTCAGGTCATGCATTCTTTCATCACTATCCTTCATAAACTTCGATAGCAAATCTTCGAAAGTCATACTTTCCGAAGCACCTTTGTTCCAATCAATCTCAGCGGGCGGTCGGACAGTTTTCGGTTCCGCCTGGCGCTCAACAGCCTTTTTAATTGAAAGGCTTATTTTGCCGTTGTCCATAGACAAAACTTTAACCTTAACCTCTTGGTTTTCATGTAGATGATTTTTAATGTCCTTTACATATTCATCAGCGATTTCAGAGATATGAACCAGACCAGTTTTCCCTTCAGGCAGTTGAATGAAAGCACCGAAATTAGTAATCCCGGCAACCTTGCCTTCAACTATACTACCGACCTCAACAAGCATACTAAAAAGAAATCCTCCTTAAAGTTTATAAAAAACGGCCTCCACCGTTTTAAACAATAATTATGGTCTATGGTTGTTATCATTAGCAATCTGATTATATAGCATCGGGAATGTTTCGTCAATCCTGTATTTTCAGGCATTATGGGGAAATGCAGATAATTGCTTTTTAATTTCCGATGTCAACAAAAACCCTTTCATTTTTCTTAACCATTCCCAGTCTTTCCCTGGCAACCTTCTCTTTATATTCATCACTGTCAATAATTTCGATTTCTCTCTTAAGCTCCTCATTAGCTCGTTCTTCTTCTTCTATCTTTTTCTCTATCTTAGCCATTTCAAGGTTTTTGGCATCCAAAATCCTCTGCTGCCCAATGGCAAGATACGAAAAATAGAGAAATGCTAAGCATAATACAAGTATCATAAATGGAGGTTTTTTTCTTTTGTTCATTTCCCATTGCTCCTCATAAGCCAATATGGCACAATTCCAATTCCCCTTATATATTATAAATTCTATATTGCCTTAAAAAATCCTGCAATTATTTATTATTTTTGCCTTTTGCGAAAATAAGCAATCATTTTTAACGGGTAGGAAACAATAAACACAACTGCTTTAAACACCTTTGCTGCAATTTTTATTATAAATAGAGATGACCTCATAATTATATTGCTCAGTAGCAGAGCGTATAAAATAACACCTATAATCGCTCCGGCAAATAAATAAGCCCTAAGCTGGCCGTCATTGCTGTAATATACGGTTAAAAACATTATTGCGGCTGCAATAAGCCAATACAATAAATCCTGCACATAAGTGACTGCACTACTTGTTTTGACAGCTTTTCTGAATATTCTGAAGATATCATATGCCAGAGCAATAGCCATGCCGCTAATAATAGTGCAAAAAAACACATACGCCTGGTCGCTGACAGAAGTTATCATTTGAACATACGGGCAAAAAATCCTCCGCCCTTACCCCTTGAACCTTCTCTGTCAGAGTATTCCATGCTTGCTATTTCCCCTTCTATCCCCAGCTCGGAGCTTTCAATATTCAGCTTGTTTATGTGCAGATCATAACCTCTTATTATTAACAACCCTAGCTCTGTATCAACAATTACGCTTTCATCGTTAAAGCTCTCAACATCTATTACCCCGGAAACATTCAGCTTCTCTCTGTTTTCCAGAATAATGTTTTGAGCCCTGGGCTTAGGAGCTTTTTTATCATCTATCATTTATAGCCTCCTTGATGCATACAATCCTACTTGATTTATATGCATGTACAAGGTATAAAATGATAGGACTATTTGATAATATACATCTGCTTTGAATCAGCCTTCGAAACGTGTTCAGCAACAGACGTGACCTCAACGGTTGTTAAGCTGTTACCTAATCTTATTTCTATAATGTCCCCGGTTTTCACTTCTGAGCCGGGCTTTGCAACTTTTCCGTTTATGGTTACACGTCCCGTCGCGCAAGCCTCATTTGCGAGAGTACGTCTTTTAATCAGCCTTGAAACCTTTAAATACTTGTCAATTCTCATAATCTGAACACCTTCCTCTTATCCTTAAGCCAAATCCTTCTTTGCCTCATTCCAAAGCTTGTCCATCTCGGCAAGGCTCATTTCCTCAAGCTTTTTCCCCTGTTTAAGGCTTTGTTTTTCAACATACTCAAATCTTCTGATAAATTTATTAACCGTACCGGTAAGTGCCAGCTCAGGCTGTACGTTTAGAAACCTTGCTAGATTGACGATTGAAAATAATGTGTCTCCAAGCTCATCAGTTATTCTCTGAGCGTCCTTACTGTTGTATGCCTCCTTTAATTCATTCAGCTCTTCATCAACCTTGGAGAATACATCCTTTATATCGTCCCAGTCAAAACCCACCTGAGCAGCCTTTTGCTGTACCTTATAGCTTCTCATAAGGGCAGGCAGATTCTTTGGTACATCCTTTAAAACTCCTGTCTGGCTTTTTAGCTTCTTCTCCTTTTTCTTAATAGCTTCCCAATTAACAAGCACCTGCTCAGATGTATCTGCCTTAACATCCCCGAAAATGTGAGGGTGTCTTGAGACCAGCTTACTGCATACCTCGGTAATTACATCTTCTATTTGGAAATCCCCTCTCTCCTTGGCTATCTGGGCATGGAACACTATCTGCAGCAGCAAATCACCAAGCTCATTGCAGAATTTCCCTATGTCTTTAGCATCGAGAGCCTCCAGTACTTCATATGTCTCCTCTATCAAATATATCCTCAGGCTTTCATGTGTCTGCTCCCTATCCCAGGGACAGCCATTTTCAGAGCGAAGCCTCTCCATGATTTTCAAAAGATCCTTAAAGTCGTATTTGTCCTTTTGCATAATTTAAGTCTCCCATTTACGTTTCTCATCAAACTACTAAGCAAGCCTAAACCAGCTTTATTTTATCCTATTATAATATTAAATAGCAATAGCTGTGGCATTTTCCGTTGTTTGGGCGATGTTGAATTAAGAGACATGGTATTATATACTCAAGATGTATGACATCTATCTTTGAGGGGGACATAATGAAGTACAAATTAGTAGCAGTAGATATGGACGGAACGTTGCTTAACAGTGATAAAAGGATTACCGATAAGACTATCAGAACTATTAAGATGGCTACAGAAAAGGGGATTATTGTTGCAATATGCACCGGCAGGCCCATTAAAGGAATAGAGCCTTATATTGAAGCTCTTGGCCTAGACATACCCTATATGGCTTACAACGGCGCTTTAATCGTAATGGGCAAATCAGGAGAAATAATATTCGATCAGCGCCTGACTCCTAATGATGCAAGAGTCGTTTTTTCCTGGGGGAAAAAGTTTGATACCACTATTATCGCCTGGACAACTGACGGCTTGGCCGATGCATTATTTACTTCAGCCTTCAATGCAGACCTTGAGGTGTATAGGCAGTATTCTTCCGTTGAGCCCGCCCTTATCCAGGATGAGGAAGCTCTTATACAGTCAGGAATTACTAAAATACTTTTTTGTGATAGTAAGGATAAAATCGAGTGTATCGAAAAAACTTTGAAGGAGAATTCAAACCTTGAAGTCGACTTTTACACCTCTCAACCGGAATATTTGGAATTTGTTGATAAACGTGCATCAAAGGCAGCAGCAATGGGCATGTTGGGAGCCCGGTTCGGTATTAAGCAGGATGAAATGGTTGCTATCGGAGATAGTTATAACGACCTTTCAATGATAGAATATGCAGGTCTTGGTGTTGTGATGGAAAACGCACCTGACGAATTAAAAGCAGTTGCCGGTTATGTAACATTGTCAAATGACGATGACGGCGTAGCCTATGTCTTAGAAAGGATTATTAACGGTAAAATATAATATAAGCAACCGGATAAAAGCGCTATACTCTTTCCTGGCTTTGATTGGCATCAATATATGGCAGGGTCAATTCAATTGTTGTTCCGACACCTGCCTTGCTTGATACATTTACACCGTAATGCTCCCCATAATTCAAACGTATTCTCTCCTGAATGTTGCTAAGACCAATAGAGCTGAATTTCACTCTTGAACTGCCGCTTAATATATCTATAGGATGCTTCTCACTTAGATTCATCCCCTTACCGTTATCCTTTACAATAGCTTTTATGTTATTATCCTTCTTTTTAATGGCGATCTTTATTCTCCAGTCACTGCCGGTATCAGTAAATGCATGAATAAAACAATTTTCAACAATAGGCTGAAGTACAAACTTCAGTATGCCGCAGCAAAGCAGGCTATTATCGATATCATATACAACCTCAACATTTTTTTCATACCTGTATTCCATAATTTCGATATAGCTTCTTACATAATTAAGCTCTTCTAAAATTGTTACATGCTCATTTGTATTGCTGAAGCTGATTTTTAGAAGGGTAATCAGTGAGGTAATCATGTTCACCGAATCCTCCCTCCTACCTGCCCTTACCATCGCCTTAATGCAATTTAGGGTGTTATACATAAAATGAGGGGTTATCTGAGATTGAAGGGCTTTTATTTCGTTTTCCTTTTTAAGTCTTTGCTCAACCTTAATATTCTCAATCAAGGCTGCTATCCGTTTTATCATTTTGTTAAAACCTTCTGAGAGCTTACCGAATTCATCCCGCCTGCCTGTATCAGCCCGGATGTCAAGGTTTCCATCGCCTAACAAACCCATTGACGTGGTTAAATTCTTAATAGGGTTATAAATGTTGCGGTATATCAGCACTGAAATAGTAAAAGCGTAAATAAGGCAGCTTAATAATACAGACATTGTGATAGAAGGTATAAAACCGACATCCTTTATTACATCATCATATGGGACCGTATTTATAATACGCCATCCACTGTTGTCTGAGGTATAATGGGTAACAACCTTGCTTACACCATCTATATCATGTATAAAGCTGTTTTGTGCGTTCTGTTCGATCCTGTCAAGGATTTCAGCGTTTCCAAAGCTTCCTCCTATCCTTGAATAATCTGAATGGTAAATAATCATATTGCTTGCGTCCAAAACAAACAGCTCTTCGTGTTCAGTTGTACTGGAATGCTCAAATATGCCCCGGACTTTATCAATATCCAAATAAACCACTATAACGCCGATTACCTGGTCAGTCAAACCGTCAATTACACATGATGAGGCTGTAATATAGTAGCCACCGGATTCGGTATCATTATCAGAGGACCACATAACAAGATTCTTACTTTCAATTGTATCCTTGTATATACCTAACTGACTGAAATCATCTGCATAATCAACAGTTCGTAATCCTCTGAAAAAAGGATAGTAACCTTTTCTTGGCAATATCATCACGGAATCAATTAAATCCCCTTTAATCTGCAGCATATATTCAAATTTTGATGCCATTTTATCAAGAACTTGATGTGATTCAGGCAAATCCAGATTGTCTTTGCTTATATTTAAATACTTTATTGTATCTGTAGATGAGGTGGCTTCTAAAAGCATTTTATTTACTTCATAGAAAACCTCATCAAAATAGCTGATTTTTTTCATAATGAGATCTGTAGAGCTTTGTGTAACCCTATTGAGTACAATATCCGATGTGAACCTGTAAATCAGGCTGCCCGTAAGCAGTATAGGCATTACTGAAATCAAGAAAAAGGAAAGTATGAGCTTATGCTTTAAGCTCTGTGAAATAAACAGGTATAAATATCTAAAGGGCCGGAATATAAGTTTTAAGGCTGCCATTATTATTTACCTCAAATCACTTGGTCTTTTACCCATTAAATTTCTAAAAACCTTACAAAAATAAGCATAATCCATCCCTACCAAGCACGCAACCTCTTTTATGCTCTTGTCTGTATTTATAATCATTTGTTTTGCCTTGTCAATTCTGACTTTATTGAGGTAATCAATAAAATTTACCCCAGTCTCCTCCTTGAAAAGTCTGCATAGATAGTTTTTACTAACTCCGACAGATTCAGATACGCTGTCTAATGTCAGCGTCTTCATGTAGTTATTCCTTATCAGGCACACAGCCTTTTGCACCTCTGGCCTGTAACAAGCCCCCTCATCGTTATGGGTTATACAGTCAGCAGTCTGCAGTAATTGAATAATATACTGTTCAATACCCTTAAGTGTTTTAAAGGATCTAACTTTTTTCCCTATGGATATTCCGCTGCTCTCGTAATCGAAAACGCCTTTCCCGGCCATTATTTCTTTCATTGACAAAAGCAGCACCGTAAAAAATTCATAAACCAATCCCGGGCTGAGCTTCTGGCTGTTTATAACCTCAACAGCAGATATGAGCTCTTTTTCAGCCTTTTTAAAATCCATCCGGCTAACATCATCAAGAATTTTCTTTTTCAAAGACTCCATCACTTTTTCATCATAACTAAACTTCATGTCATTAATATAAGACATATCAATAACAACGTCCAAACCATAATAAAACTTACTTTCAATACACTCCCTCATCCTCCTGTATGCCCGTGAAAACTCCTCTGCTTTGAGTATTACATCTCCTATTTCGCATACAATATTGGCATTAAAACCATCTTTAATTTTCTTCATTAAACTTCTGGAGAATAAAAAGCCGGAGTTCTTTATGGCACTTTGGCTTTTCTCGCCGGACTTTAGAATAACCACCCACATGCATTCCTCGACCCGGAGCACAAAGCTGTATTTAAAGTTTTCCTTACATTCACGTACTAACTTATTAATATTTTTATTAAGCTCTTTGATTTTATAATTTATTTGTACATTGTCCAACTGCCCGAAGCTGACATCTAAGAAAAGAAGAACATGAGGGCTGCAAGTTACATCTATTCCAAGCCTTCTACCCTCAGATTGTATTGTATCAAGGTCTTTTTGGTCGGTCAGCAGATTCCTCCAGAATTTCTCCTCAAGCGCGTGTCTCCAATTCTCATTCATTCTCTCCACAGCAGTGTTATTGTTTTCTTGCCTGCCCTCCAGCTTATTTCGTACAGATGTAATAATAGGGATAAAGCTATTGGCATCAATCTCATATTTTAAGACATAATCAAGAGCGCCGTACTTCATAGCAGTCTTAACATATCTGAACTCATCATAGTTACTCACAACAATGAATTCTGTAGACGGATATTCACTTTTTGCTCTTTGTATCAGCTGGATGCCGTCCATTACTGGCATATAGATATCTGTTATCACCAGGTCAAAAGTGTTTTTCTTCATTTGCTCCAATGCTTCATGCCCCGTACCAGCTTCAGCCATGACCTTGAATCCGTACTTTTGCCAATCAAGAATTGTTTTTAGATCTTGTCGTATTACCTTGTCGTCATCTACAATAAGCACTTTATACAAAAAGGTATCCCCCTCTGTTTATCAGTTATTTATCATATTTCCTTCTGAAATAACCTCCATGCCTCTTTCGATAAATTCTCCGGTAGTAATCCCTCCTAATGAGTATGATTCCAGCAGATAATTCCAATCCCGGGTAAAATAATTTATGTTAACTGAATAGCTTGCCTGTACAGTATGATTAATACTCTCAATAAAAGCACTTTTACCGTATTTGTCAAAATGCTCACCCACGATGTTTTCCTTATATTGCTCTATTGTACTTTTTGTAATTGGTATACCTCCTACACTGTGAGGTGCAAGAGCATCGAACGCCTCTTTACTTATGATGGCCTTCAGTGCTTCCCATGCCTCATTTTCATGCTTTGAGCCGTTGAAAATCACCCAGGAGTCTATAAAGTTTGTACATACTGACCTTCCTGTATTTGATGGAATTGCGGCGATACCTGCTTCAAATTGTTTTATGTTCTTTGCTTTATAATGAAACCATGTACCCTCCACCATCATACCTACTTTTCCTGCTCTAAACATGTCACCGTACCCCACTGTTTTTGCATCTATAGGCCTCATTAAGGATTTGTCCTCAGTATACATTTTCCCAAACAGATCAAGTATTTCAGCGTTTTTGGGGTGATTTAGCATACATGCACCCTTCTCATCAAAAAGAGGAGCTCCGCCATTGCCCATGAAATACTGATTAAGCATCAATATCTCCAGATTTAGATGTGCCCCGAATATCTTATCTGAACCATCACCTTTAGTAAGCTTTGCCGCCACGCTTCTAAACTCGTCCCAGGTCACCGGGTTGTTCCAGTCGCTGGACGGATATTCAACTCCGGCTTCGTCGAACAAATCCCTATTATAGTATAGAAGCATGGTATAAATACCACATGGCAGACCGTACACCCTACCGTCAACAAAGGCCGCCCCGCTAAAGGCACCGTCTAAGTATTGTTCCTTGTCAATCTGCCCCATCTTATCCGTTACCTCTACGATTTGATTTTTCTCAATGAGAATGGGAAGATATGATTCCGCTATTCGTCCTATATCAGGTGCATTCCCGGAGGCAATAAGCGTAAGTATTTTTTGATAATAGGGCTCCCAGGTGCTTGTCGGTATTTTGTTAATTTTTATTTCTATGTTTTGGGGCGCAAGCTTTTTGTTCGCCGCTTCAATAACTGCGCTCCAACCAGGCACCTCAGGATCATAAGATGCCAAAGCCAAATCAACCTCAACCTTATCATTTCCGGGTAAGGAGGAGACTGGCTCCGATACACACCCTGATGACATAATAATTAGTACAAAAACAGCCAAGAATAATATTCTTCTACTAATACACATCCTATTATCTCCTTGTAAAATAGAAAGCCCGTATAGTTCCATTTTACCTCTTTTTACTACTCCAAACAATCTCGTCTGAACCTTTGTCGCTAAATCTCTTATCCCTTTATTCCTGTCAGGGCTATCCCCTTTATAAAATATTTGTTACCTATCATAAATAATATAAGACAAGGAAGTACGATAATTACCGTTAAAGCCATAACCTGCTCGTAGTTAGGTATTCTAAGTCCATTGACTGTATACAGCCCGAGAGTCAATGTGTACATTTTCTCTCCCTGCAGATAGATAAGTGTGTAGAAAAACTCATTCCAGCAATTAATAAAGCTGAAGAGAGCTACAACTATCAAAGCCGGGCGGATTAAAGGAAGCAATATTTCAAAATATGTTCTAAAATAGCCGGCACCATCAATACATGCAGCCTCATCCAATTCCTTGGGAATAGTATTAAAAAATTTACTAAGCAGAAAAACAAAATAGGCATTGCCTCCTGCACATAAAAAAGCAGGCAAAATCAATGGAAGCTTCGTCCCTACAAGTTTCAGGCTGCTGTACATCATATACTGCGGTATTAACGTCACAGCGCTTGGCAGCATCATTGTGCTTATTACAAGCAGATACCACATTTTTTTTAAAGGAAAACGCAGCCTTGCAAAGGCATACCCGGCAAAGCTTGTAGTAATAACGTTTCCTACAACGTAAGGCACTACAATTGAAATGGAATTCCACAACTGTACCGGGAAATCTATTCTTTCAATTGCTTTTGAAAAATTTGAAAACATTAAACGGCTTGGTATCCAAACCGGCGGCCTTGCCAGAAATTCAGGCTTGCTGACCAGGGAGCTTCTTATAAGCCAATACAGTGGAAATGCCACAAGAATTCCTAATACGGTAACAAGTGTTATCAATAAAATATTAATAACCTTCCCTCTGTCCTTCGAAACTGTTTCATTCATTACTTAACCCTCCTTCTGTATATGCGCTTTTCCCGATGGGGGCTGAAAAAGCTTTGAAGCATAAACATGACAGCGGTAAGCAAAAGAATGACAATAAATACAGCCCACGCTTCAGCTGATGCTAGTCCCCTGCTGCCGACTTTTTTAAAAGCATGGTCATATATCATAACATTAATAAAATAAGTCATACGGTTTGGCCCACCGTTAGATGACAATGCGACGCTTTGGGTAAATATCTGAACAGATGTCATCATACAAATCAGGGACTGAAAAAACAGTACAGGCTCAATTGTAGGAAAGACAACTGCCCTGAACTTATGCCATGCATTGCCGCCATCTATAGCAACCGATTCAAGCAGCTCTTCCGGCACATCCTGAAGAGTTGCCAGGAATACAACTATTGTACCGCCACAAGTCCAAAGGCTCATAATAAATAATGTTACAAAAATCATCTTTGTATCGGTAAGCCATTCAACTGTTTCCATATTTAAGGCAAGTAAGAGCTGATTGACTAAACCGCCCTGAGCCTGGTTTTGTAAAATCACTTTCCAAAGTATTGCTGTGGCTAATACAGGAATTACAGATGGAAGGTAAAATATTGCCCGAAGTGTATTTCTTCCGTAAAAATCCCTGTTAAGCAAAAGAGAAATACCGAGGCACCAGCCAATTACCAATACAACATTTATACCGGCATATATAAGAGTAACCGCTATCGACTTTTTGAACTCTGATGTGGGATCGGTCAGCATAAAGATAAAATTGTCCAACCCTATCCATTGTATGTCCCCTTGCAGACCTATTTTATTAAAGCTGTAATAAAGACTGGCCAGCATGGGATACAGTGTCAATGCAATAAAGCCGATAATCGCCGGGGAAGCAAATAAATATCCTGCCAGATATTCTTTTCGGAGCCTTTTGCTGTGCTTTATTCTCAACTTGTTCATTCTAAAATTCCTCCCCTGTATTTGATAAAATACCGTTCCCGATTTGAGAACGGTATTTTACCGAGGCTCAACATTAATCTACGGTACCGCTTTCAAAATGAGCTTTTATTGTCGGCATACACTCATCAAAGACCTCCTGAACAGTCTTCTCACCGGTCAAGGCTTGATCAATGTATTTTTCATATTCGGTACCCATCTTGTTGTATGCAGGAACGTAATAGGCCGGCCACTGAGCAATAGAGCCCTCTGTGTTTGAATAGCTGAGTATTGCTTCTACCGCTGTTTTGGGCAGATCGGCAGTCCATTTTGCTATCAGAGCTTCATCAGTGTACCATGCTGCTTCATTGGGCAGCCATGCACCGGTCTTTATAATATCCAGGTTTTTCTCAGGATCTACCATATATGCGTAGAAAGCCTTAGCCTCCGCAAGATGCTTAGAGGTATTGTATACTACCATTGGTCCACCACAGTTCATAGTCGAAGCCTTTGCCATTTTCGGCAGTACACCCACACCCACATTTATTCCTTCAATATTAGGAAGATTAGCCAAATCCCAAGAACCATTGGTGTACATTGCGTATCCACCACCGCCTAAAGCATCAGCAACACTTCCGATGGAAGACTGCCAAGTGTAAAGAGCCTGGCTGGCAACATTGTGCTTATGTATTAGGTCGATAAGGTTCTGAAGACCTTCAACGGATTTAGGACTATCCCAGAGGAACTGGCTTCCGTCGGGGGATACAACTCCGCCGCCGTTGGCATACAAGCTCCAGAACTGGTGGAATTCACGAAGACAGTTGAAGCCAATACCGTATGTTTTAATTTTCTTAGGATTGAAGCCTGCTTCTGTAGCATTTTTCCCTTCTGTATCAACTGTCAGCTTCTTTGTAATCTCAACAAACTCATCCCAGCTCCATGCATCCTCAACCCTGCTTGGTGGTGCTTCCAGTCCTGCAGCATCAAACATATCTTTATTGTAGTATAGAAGAACCAACTGGTTTGAAAGGCCAACGCCTATTATCTTTCCATCGCTGCTCTTAATAGTAACAGCACCAAGCTTTTCGTTAATTTTACCTTCTTCAAATAAATCACTTATATCCGCCAATATACCCATTGCATTATACTTAACAATGTCGGTCTCTCCCATGTAGCTTACATCAGGCAGAGTATTGGACTCTTTACGTGTCTGTATGTATGCTTCAAAGGTTTCGTCTGCTGGTAACGCCTCGGCATTTATCTTTATGCCGGTTTCTTTCTCATAATCCTCGCACGCTTTTGTTACCAGCTTTTTTTGTACATCATCTGCCCAATACAGCATAGATAGTTCAATTTTTTCATCGGGTGTACTTTGAGTGCCTTTATCATCTGTCTTGTCATTTTTGCCTGCGCCGCAACCACCAAGAATTCCTACTGCGAAAATAAGCGCCAGTACAAGAGCCAAAACTCTTATTTTTCTTGACATAACATTTTCCTCCCGTTCTAATTTTCAATTTCAAATGAAACACGTATTTCATAACATTATGTTAATCTTTCGGGGCAGGCAAAAATATGTACAAAATTACAAAAGCATGGAAAATAATATAAAACGGTTACGCCATATCTATGCTATACTTAAGGTAACATTAAAATTTATACATAAATATACGGAGAATACTATGGAATACAAATTGATAGCTGTAGATATGGACGGGACACTTTTAAACTCTCAGGGAATCATTACAAAAAAGACGGTTTTTTCCATCAGGCGGGCTGTTGAAAAGGGTGTATTGTTTACAGTTTCAACCGGCAGGCCCATTCAGGGCGTTGAGCGCTACAACGAAATATTAGGTTTGGATGCCCCTTTTATCACCTACAACGGTGCTATGATTGTTAAGGGAAAGTCAAGACAGGTAATATACCAGCAATGTCTTTGTGCCGAGGATGCTAGAAGTATTCTTTATTGGGCAAAGCGCTTTACTCCAACGGTAATGGTCTGGTCAAACAACAAGCTGTATGTAAGCGAGTTTAATGAGAGAACAGAAAAATACAAGAGCTTATCTGGTGTTGAGCCAATATTATTAGAAAATGAAGAAGCAGTCATTCAAAACGGTATAACAAAGATTTTATGGTATGATGAAGCTGAAAACATCGCCAGGTACCAGCCTATTTTACACGATAACCTTGGCCAGGGCATTAATTTTCATACGTCACAGCCCTACTTTTTGGAGTTTGTAGACAAAAATGTATCAAAGGCTCAAGCTTTGGAGAGGCTGGGTCAGTATTACAACATAAGCTCTGAAGAGATGATTGCCATTGGTGACGGTTTAAATGATTTGCCTATGATTGAATACGCAGGCTTAGGTGTCGCCATGGAAAACGCTCATGCTTTAGTGAGGAAAAGAGCAGACTTTGTAACAAAGTCATGTGATGAAGACGGAGTAGCATATGCTATTGATAAATATATAAACGAAGCAGGTGATTAATTTTGAGCATCGATAAGCTTAAAAATATTTTGGCCCAATCCCAAAATATCGTATTTTTCGGCGGAGCAGGTGTTTCAACAGAAAGCAGCATACCTGATTTCAGAAGTGAGGACGGCATTTATAAAACCATAAAAAAATTTGGCTATCCTCCTGAGGTGATGCTTAGTCATTCCTTTTTTGTCAGCCATCCTGAGGAATTTTTTGATTTTTATAAAAATAATATGATTTTTTTAGATGCTAAACCCAATAAAGCTCATATAGCACTGTCCGCACTTGAAGAGAGGGGCTCACTTAAAGCCGTGATAACCCAAAATATAGACGGACTGCACCAATTAGCCGGAAGCGTAAATGTATTTGAGCTCCACGGCTCAGTGCATAGAAATTACTGTACAGGTTGTGGAAAAAAGTTTGATTTGTCCTATATTATAAATTCTGCCGATACGGTTCCTAAGTGTGATAAATGCACAAATATTGTCCGGCCTGACGTAACTCTTTATGAAGAAGCTTTAGACAACGATATTTTGAGTAAGGCTATAGAATATATAATAAAAGCCGACACTCTCATTGTAGGCGGAACATCCCTTGCAGTATATCCTGCAGCCGGTCTTATAAATTATTACAAAGGCAGCAGGCTTGTATTAATCAACAAATCTTCCACCGCTTATGATGACAGGGCTGACCTGATTATAAAGGAGCCTATCGGGCAAGTGCTTGATAAGGCTGTATTTCACTGATAAATCTAGCTGTTTTCTCTGTTTTTGTTAAGCCTGTAATCATCCCTTGTATCTATATCTATTCCTGCAGCCTCATTATCTATCTGCACATAATGAACCTTATCAGGATTTGCTTTTATTATAGCCCTTCCTCCAATATCACCTGTCAACATTAGAAGCTCTGTCTTCCAACGTCCTGCAAAAATAACAGGGTTACCGTTGACGCCATTGTATTTGGGTACTATTATAGAACCCTTCTTGTTTTTATAGGCTCCTAACAATGCTTTAACAGTTTTTTCATCTATAAAGGGTTGGTCTGCCGCAAAAAACATAAATGAATCCGAAGACCTGGCATTTCTAATACCGCATTTTATGGACGTGCTGATTCCAAGTGCCGCATTGTCATTAATTACGACCTTTATATCTGCGTCTTTAAAAAACTCTTTTACATCAGAAGAACGGCTTACAAGGATAATCTCCTCGAAGCCGCATTTCTGAACAGTTTCAACAACTCGTGAAATTATGGGTTTTCCATTAATTTTGGCAAGCAGTTTATTTCCCCTAAATCGCTTTGAAAAACCTGCCGCCAATATTATAGCTGTCATTTAACCGAACTTCTCCTTAGATTGAAGCTAATATGCCCCCGTCAACATAAATAATCTGGCCGTTAATAAAGTTAGATGCTTCAGAGGACAGGAAAATTGCAGTGCCCACCAGCTCTTCCGGAAATCCCCAGCGGTCTGCCGGAGTTCTTGCCTTAAGCCACGCGTCAAATTCCGGGTCGTCTGCCAGCTTCTGCGTCATTTCAGTAATAAAATAACCTGGCCCTATTCCGTTAGTCTGAATATTGTGCTTGCCCCAGTCAACAGCCATCCCCCGGGTCAGCATCTTTACACCGCCTTTAGATGCAGCATAGGGTGCTATGGTTTGACGTCCCAGCTCGCTTTGAAGTGAGCAAATATTTACAATCTTGCCTCTTCTGCGCGAGATCATTCCCTTAACAACCTGCTGGCTTGTCAGGAAAACACCTTTTAAGTTTATCTCCATTATATCATCCCAGTCGGATTCAGGGAAATCTTCCAAAGGAATTCTGCGCTGTATCCCTGCATTGTTGAAAAGTATGTCAATAGGCCCTATTTTCTCCTCAATGAACCTGACTTCCTTCTCGATTTCATCCTTCTTTGTGACATTGAACAAGCTTCCGTGGGTTTCAATCCCTTCATTTCTCAAAATCTCAACTGCTTTATCCAATTTATCCTTATCAATATCATTTAAAACTATAGTTGCGCCTGCTTTTCCCAATCCTCTTGCTATTACAAAGCCAAGGCCTTGCCCTGACCCTGTTATCAAGGCCATCTTTCCGGTTAAATCAAAAAGTGACGTACTCATAGTATACCTCTCAATCCTGATATTTTAATTGCTGCATTATTTAACTGTATCCTTTACTACCTTTACGATTTTCTCGGGAGTCAGTTCAAAACGCTGTCTCAAGTATTCCTCTTCCCCGACTTCCCCGTACAGGTCATTTATACCTACAAACCCCATCTTAGTGGGCTGCTTCCTGCTTACTACTTCCGCAACCGCACTGCCAAGCCCGCCTATAATATTTGCATTTTCAGCAGTCACGACAGCACCGGTCTTTTTTGCATATTCTATGACAGTTTGCTCGTCAACGGGCTTAATGGTAACGATATCAATAACTGCGGCAGATATGCCCTGCTCTTCAAGGATTTGGGCAGCCTTTAGAGCCTCAGCAACCATGATTCCGCATGCAATGATAGTCACATCTGAACCATCCCGCAATACGTTGGCTTTCCCTATTTCAAATTCACTGCCGGGACCATACACACCCACCGCTTTTTTTCGGATTGTACGGATATATGTAACTCCGGGTCTGTCCTTTGTGTTCATCAATACATTTTCAAATTGTACTGAATCCACAATATCAAAAACGGCTGCACCGGGAATAGTCCTGTACATTGCTACATCCTCGAAGGGCATATGTGTTCCGCCATTGTATGCAGCAGTAACACCTGCATCTGAACCAATAATCCGGACACTGTTCTTAGAATACCCTACGGATAAGAATACCTGGTCAAAACAGCGCCTGGACGCAAAGGCTGCAAATGTATGAACATACGGTTTTCTCCCCACTGCCGACATGCCGGCTGCGATACCGATCATATTGGCTTCCTGCACACCACAGTCAATTGCCTTTTCAGGGTAATCTTTAGATAACTGGAGGGTAGAAAAAGCGTTCATCAGATCTGCATCAAGATACACTACCTGATCGTCAAGCTTAAACAGCTTTTCCATAGTACTTGCAAAAACGTCCCTCAATAGAACCTTTTCATATTCACCATTATAAATAACTGTAAACATCTCTACACCTCCTCAAGCAATTTCTCAAGATGTGCTATTGCTTCATCCGAGAATTCCGGACTCATATTTATGTGGTGATTAAATTCCATTTTCTCTATTGAAGGAACTCCAGCACCCTTTATTGTGTTCAATATTATCATCGCAGGTCTGTCACCTTGCTCGTCTTTGGCTTTGTTTATGGCTTCAAAAATTACATCCGGATCGTTGCCATCCACAGACTGGGTAAACCAACCGAAGGATTCAAACTTTGATTTTAAATCACCTAAATCAATGATATCCTCAGTCCTGCCATCTAACTGTTTGTGGTTATAGTCTACAAAGGCAATAAGATTATTTATTTTTTTGGCTGCAGCAAACATAACCATTTCCCACACCTGACCCTCATTACATTCGCCATCGCCAAGAAGCAAGTAGACCCGGGCGTCCGATTTACTGTTTTTCAGTGCAAGTGCCATGCCTGCGGCAGTCGATGCTCCCTGACCAAGAGAGCCGGTTGTCATATCGATACCCGGTGTAAGATTCATATCACAGTGACTGGGAAGCTTTGTCCCTGGTCTGTTCAGTGTCAGAAGCCAATCAAACGGGAAATAACCCTTCAAAGCCAGTGCTGCATACAATGCAGGCCCGGCATGGCCTTTGGAGCATACAAACCTGTCCCTGTCCTGCCATTCTGGATTCTTCGGATCAATTCGCATGATACCGCCGTAGAGTGCCGCTATCAGGTCGGTTGCCGACAAAGCGCCCCCTATATGTCCAAAGCCGCGATGCTTAATACATTTAATCTGCTCTATTCGTATTTGTGTTGCAAACTTCTTTAGTGGGGTCATTTCACACCTCCATATGAATTTTCCATTGCCTCTATCAACGGTAATTTCTTACCCGACATAAAACGCACCATTGCTCCGCCGGCTGTACATACATAGCTTATTTTCTTTACATCTATAAACTTTGTCGCAGAGCTTACAGTATCACCACCGCCAATGACAGAATAGGCGTCACTGTCAGCAATTGCTTTCCATATACCCTCTGTTCCGTTTGTGAAAAGCGGATTCTCGTAAACTCCGGCTGGTCCGTTTGCAAATATTGTGCCTGCATCCTTTAGTATGGATGAGTATTTTTCTATGGTTTTAGACCCGATATCCGGATATAAAGTATCCAAAGGCAATTTATCAACACTTATTTCTTTCCGGCTACCATTGTCTTCATATGCTAAATCGACAGGCATTTCTATTTTACTGCCATATTCCTTTAAGTATTTTTTTGCCGGCTCTGCAAAAACAAGTAGATCCCTGTCCTTTAGAAATTTTAATGTCTTTTCTCCAACGTCAGCTCCTGACGCAATCAGCATTGTTATTGCCGTAATACCTGTTGTTAATATCTTGTCCGCCGTTCCATTTTTAAGAACAGTCTCAATCATTCCGAAGGCATCGCTTATTTTGGCGCCGCCAAGCACAAACACTGCAGGGCTCTTGGTATTGTCCCGCACTGAGCTGAGTGCAAAATACTCATCGGAAAACTGAAATCCTGCCGCTGACGGAAGCAGGTGTTGAAATCCCGTCATGCTCGGACAATTTCTATGGGCTGCAGAAAAAGCGTCATTTACATAGAGATCAAACAAAGGCGCCAGCCTGCGAATGAGATATGTATCCTTCATCTGTTCGGGTGTAAGCTTTACATCCCGTTCAAATGTGGATACCTCCTCGGTAAGGTAACGCAAGTTCCCAAGCAATATGCATTCGCCGGGCTTTAAGGCTTTGACGTAAGCTATGGCGGCATCCCCGCACACATCATCAATATATTTAATCTCAGATCCGACTACCTCAGACAGCTTTTCAGCGTGCTCTTGCATTGATATCAAATTCTGGTAGTCCAGCGTATCTCCCTGATGTGCGATAATAGCAACAGCAGCGCCTGCATCAAGAAGGTACTTAAGAGTCGGGGCCATTTTTCTGATTCTGTTGTCATTAACAATTTTCTTCGTATCAGGATCTATGGGAGAATTTATGTCAGGACGAAAAAGTACATGCTTTCCACTTACATTCATCCCATTAAGTTGTTTAATTCTCATTTTTTCCACTTTCCCAACCCCAAATATTTATTTGTTTTCCCAACAGCCTCTAATCTATCGGTTTGCATTCCCATTGCCGCCCTGATTCCATCAATGGTTTCAGGTATTGTTACAGCCTCCTGGGGAATGTTTATAGCAAACATGATTTCGTCACCGTATTCAACAATAGAGTCAGACCATATGGCAATCTCGTACATATCGCCTCTGGGGTTACCAAGGTCACGGGCATATCTGAACAAAGATGCATTCCCCTTAAAGCCTTCGTCAATTGAAACTATTCTGATGCGTTCATGCTTTGAAAATGCTTCAAGAGCCATTTCCTTAGTAATTTTCTCTTTGCCCTTAGCTACTACAGTAATAATATGTCCATGGGTTACTGGAGTGTGAACAAGTATTCCTGTAGCCTCCACATGGGGCATGATTTCCATAAGGTCAACAGCCTGATGTGACGGTGCTTTTTCCATCTGTAAAGCATTTGTCAAGCCCCTATGATAGTCGCCGGGGTCTGCAACACGTCTAACTATAGTAATTGCAACTCTTTCAATTCCGAAAAGCCTGTCAAGGCAGTCAACCGAACGTATTAAACCGGTGGTGTTACAGCTTGTAAGCTTAAGGTAATTTTGATTTAATCCCTTTTCATAGTTGGCATAACCATGGAAAAAGACATCTGCAACAGAGTTCTTTTCTCCACCCTGAAATATTGCCTTTACACCCTTCGCCTGGTAGATTT
Source organism: uncultured Oscillospiraceae bacterium (assembly GCA_964587755.1). Lineage (GTDB taxonomy): Bacteria > Bacillota > Clostridia > Acetivibrionales > DTU013 > CAZPMC01. The sequence goes on along the minus strand of CAZPMC010000006.1, from coordinate 51,441 downwards.
CCTTATTCTTTTCTCCTACACCGCCGGGTGATGAATCAAGCATGATGTCTACTTTGTCAAGAAGGTCGTCAAAGGTGCCCGAGACAGGAATGTTAAGCTCATCAAACTGTGACTTATTGCTGCCATTTACCAAATACAGGTCGTAGGGCATACCCTTTTCTTTTAAAGCTCTGATAGAAAGTGTTGGAGCCACATCAGCAATACCTACAAGCTCCATATCCTCCTGAAGTGCAACACCATCTGCAAGGCGTTGGCCGATAACACCATAGCCTGCTACACCAACCTTTACTTTTGCCATAAAAATTCCTCCCTATCTATCAAAATTAAATATGCAATGACTTTTCAAAATTAATTTAAGCTTACGCATGGAACTCCGGTTCTAAGCCTTTCAGGGCATCCCTTGTACAACGGAATGCAATTCTTGCCATCTCCAAACGGTTGTCCAGGCTTGATGCTCCCAGATGTGGTGTCAAAACAACGTTATCTAATGTTAAAAGCTTTTGTGTAACCTTCGGCTCATATTCGAATACATCAAGTCCTGCACCTGCGATTTCTTTTGCCTCCAAAGCATCAGCCAGTGCTTCTTCGTCAACAAGCTTTCCTCTTCCCGTATTAATCAAATAGGCGCTTTTTTTCATCATAGAAATCTCGCGCCTGCCAATAATGTGTTCAGTGTCAGGATTTAGCTTGCAGTGTAAGCTTAAAAAGTCGGATTGCTTAATAAGTTCTTCAAATGAAACGAATTGGCAGCCAAGTTCCTCTTCCAGTTCCGGCTTAGGTCCACGGGCAGCATTATAGAGTATCTTCATATTAAAACCTTTTGCACGTCTTGCCACTGCAGTGCCAATCATACCTAGGCCTAATATTCCAAGTGTCTTCCCATAAATATCACTGCCTAAAAGGTCTGCGGGGCACCAATTGTTATATTTGCCGGCACGGATATATCTGTCTGCCTCAGGTATCCTTCTGGCAGCAGACAATAAAAGCGCAAACGTCAAGTCTGCCGTGTTTTCAAAAATCTCGCCGGGGGTGGTACACACTGTAATCCCGCGGCTTTTGGCGTATTCCACATCAATATTGTAAGTGCTGCCTGCAAATAAGGTAATAACCTTCAATTTTGGGGCACTGTCAATCATCTCTTTGTCAAATACATCATCAAGGTTTATGATAACAGCATCAGCATCCTTAATGTGCTCCTTCATTTCCTCCCTGCTTACCGGATACCCGGTACGGTTGACATCAAGTACAATATCTGAATCCCAGCCTTCCATTAAAGGATCGGGAAAAACTGTAGGCATATAAATTTTCAATTTATCTTCCTCCCGGTTTGTATTATTGTGCTGTAAACCCACCATCTGCTACAATGGAGGCACCTGTCATAAATGTTGTTTCATCTGATGCCAGATAAACTGCGGCATTTGCTATTTCAACAGGCTCGCCAAATCGTCCCAGCGGCCTTGCCTTACGGTACCATTCTCTGAACTCATCCGGGTCCGGCTTGGACTGAATAATTTTTTCTGTCATTTCTGTCAAAATAACACCCGGGCACAGAAAATTAGCTCTGATATTGTACTGGGCATAGTCAATAGCAATACTTCTTGTTAGTGACGGGACTGCACCTTTCGATGCGCAATAAGCTGAAATTCCTCTTAAGCCTACTAATGCCCCGGGTGATGCTGTGTTTATTATGGAGCCCTTGCGCTTTTCCATCATAATGGGCAGAACATATTTACATGTGAGAAACATGCTCTTGACATTCACATCAAAAACAAGCTCCCAGTCCTCCAGGGTTGTTTCATGTAAGAGCGCAGCATGATTCATACCTGCATTATTAAAAAGCACATCTATTGTCCCAAAAGCTTCGACTGTTTTATCAACTAAATTTTTAACTTCATTTTCCTTTGTCAAATCTACCTTCATGCCTATTACATTTTCACTAATCTGCTTGCCTAGTTCTACAGTTTCAAGCATTCCCTTTTCGTCTATATCAGCAACTACTACCTTTGCACCCTCTTCCAGGAATCTGAGCACGCTTGTTCTGCCCATCCCTTTTGCGCCTCCGGTAATAATTGCTACTTTATCCTTTAACCGCATAGTTTATATCCTCCGTTGGTACTTTAATTTTGTATCAGATATTACTGGCGTGTTATTGGGCTGAATATCCGCCGTCGGCGACGACTCCTGCCCCTGTCATAAATCTGGTATCATCTGAAGCTAAAAATACAGCTGCCATTGCAATTTCATTTTCTGTTCCGAATCTTTGCAACGGATTGTTAGTCCTCATGTTTTCAGCGTATGCTTCAGGGTCCTCCTGTTCATCAATTACCTTTTTAGTCATTTCCGTCATAATAACTCCCGGTACGAGATAATTGCACCGGATGTTATATGGTGCATAATCAACTGCAATACTTCTGGTAAGTGAAATTACAGAGCCCTTTGATGCGCTGTATGCCGCAAGTCCCTTAAGCGCAACAATACCACCGCCAGATGAAGTGTTTATAATGGAACCGCCCCCGTTTTTCATCATTATGGGAAGCGTGTACTTGCATGTCAAAAACATTGCTCTTACATTTACGGCAAATATCTTATCCCACTGCTCTAAAGTAGTCTGGGTTATGGTAGCGGCAAGGTTAATACCAAGATTGTTAAACAATACGTCTATTGTTCCGTATGCTTCAACTGCCGTATCAATAAATCTTTTACAGTCTTCTTCATTCGTAAGATCTGCATGCACACCGGTTATATCCGGAGAAATTTCCTTCCCCTTGGCTACTGCCGTATCCAGTGCTTCCTTATTAATATCAGCTATAACCACCTTTGCTCCCTGACGCAGGAATTCCATTGCAGTTTCTCTGCCCATTCCCGTTCCCGCTCCGGTTATAAGTGCTACCTTATTTTTAAGCCGCATAAAATAATACATCTCCTTTAATCCGTCTAATACGGCAACGACTCTATCAGCTCTTTGCCGAATGGCACCCTGTCTAACAGCCTCTCAATTTCTCTTCCGGCAGTCTCAAGTATTTTTTTCTTGTTCATTATCGTAAACTTTTTGTTTTCATATAAAACAACACCATCAATTATGGTAGTGTCAACATCTGAGCTCTTGATTGAGTACACGATTTGTGATTCTACCGGAACACCTGCCATAGGACTGCAGTGTAGCTCATCTGTATTGATAATGATGATATCAGCCTTTTTGCCTGTCTCAAGACTTCCGACTTCATTTTCAATTCCGAGGCATTTTGCGCCTCCCATTGTCGCCATCTTCAATACCTCATATGCCTTCATTGATGTAGGCCCGCATCTTGGCTTGTGAATCAGGCTGGCTAGACGCATTTCATTGAACATATCCAGATTATTGTTGCATGGCGCTCCATCAGCGCCAAGTGAAATGTCAATCCCCATATCAAGCATTTCAGGAACCTTACAAAATCCTGAGCTGAGCTTCATATTGGCAGAAGGGCAATGGGCTATCTTTACCCCCCTGCGCTTGATAATATCCACATCATTTTCATTTAGCCATATGGCATGGGCAACAACTAGTTTTTCGTCAGCTACGCCCTGACTTTCGAGAAGCTCAATGTCTCCTAAGCCCGTTTCTTTTTTAAGTCTTTCTGACAAAGGCCCGTTTTCAGAAACATGGGTGTGCAGCAACAGTCCGTTTTCCCGGGCAAAAGCATGTGAACGCTTAACAAGCTCAGGAGAACAATTTCTGGCTCCCCGGGGCATAACTGTATAATTGACCCGTCCGTTTCCCTTTCCATGCCATGTATTGAAAAGGCGCTTGCTCTCATCAAAACTTTCCTGAGTGCTTAGTCCTTTCATCATTGTTCCCGGCTCTACCACATCCATCATGGCATTACCGCAAAACCCACGGAATCCTGATTCCTCAATGGCGGAAAAAACCCCGTCGGTGTACCGAGTGGTTTCCATTGTTAATGCCGTTGTTGTACCGCCGGCAATAAGCTCTGCAATACCTAGATACGCCGACGCATTTATTGAGTCCTCATTATGTGCTGATTCAAAGGGCCATATTCTATGCTTTAGCCAATCAACAACATCCATGTCGTCTGCTAATCCCCTGAACAATACCTGACACAGGTGAATGTGAGTCTGAATAAATCCCGGCATTACAATTCTGCCGCCGGCATCAATCACCTTGTCTGCCGTCTCTCTTTTAGTACCGACTTCTTTAATCCTGCCGTCCACAATGTAAATGCTTCCACGGAAAATTTCATCATGGGGATTCATCGTTACTACAAGAGCGTTTTTTATTAAAATAGATTGCTTATTTTCTAGCATTAATTTTACTCCCAACTATTCTGGCTATTCTTTTATGTAAGGCTTTCCGACGCTCTTTGGTCCGACTGCCTTACCTACGAATCCCGCCAGGGTAATTATTGTCAGTATATAAGGCAAGCTGAGCAAAAAGTCTGTAGGTATAGGCCAGCCTGCAACCTGAATAGACATCTGAAGGCTGTCTGCAAAACCAAACAGCAATGAACCCTTAAATACTCCCACCGGTGTCCAGTTTCCAAATATCATTGCTGCCATTGCCATAAATCCACGCCCGTTTGTCATTCCCTTTACAAACATGGCTACCTGGCTAAGGGACAAATATGCACCGGCTATACCGGAGAGAACACCGCTGAAAATAACACAGCCGTACTTTATCCTGAAAACATTAACACCCACAGTGTCCGCAGCCAATGGATGCTCACCCACCGCTCTTATCTGAAGTCCGGTCTTCATTCTGTACAGAAAAAACGTGGTTATGGGTACAAGCAGCAAAGCAATATAAGTAAGCGGGTTGTGTGTTCCTATTATTTCACCGAGAATAGGTACGCTCTTTAAACCAGGTATGCTTATTGAATTAAGGCTGGGAACACTGGGTGTGCTTCCCGGATTTCCGTAGAGCGCCTGCAATATCATGGGGGGAACCCCCATTGCCATAATATTAATACCTGTACCAATAACAGTTTGATTTGCTTTTACTTTTATACACATGAAAGCATGCAGCAAGCCTACCAGTCCGCCGGCTGCAGCGCCACCAAGAACGCCTAGCCAAGGGCTTCCTGTAAAAAGTGATGTAATAGCTGCAACAAATGCTCCCATAAGCATCATACCTTCAACGCCAAGGTTTAATATACCGGCTCGCTCCGAGAACAATGCGCCGATACCACCGAGTATAAGCGGTGTTGCCATACGTAGAGCGGAAGCAAAAAAGCCTGTGCTAAATATTGATAAAATTTCTTCCACAGCAGTTTCCTCCTCATTCCTGGACCATGTTTAAATCCATACTTTTGTTGTTTTGACGCTTTTTTCTCGCCCTTGTGATTAAATACAGAATGCTCCATTTCCCGGCTATGAAGAAAATTACAAGAGCTTGGAGGATTTTTACCAGCTCCGCATTCGTCCCCGCTTGAATTTGCATAGCCATAGCACCTGATTTTAAGGCGCCGAATAACAATGACGAGAGAATGATTCCAAATGGATGGTTTCCGCCGAGCATACTTACTGCAACACCTTCAAAACCATAGCCTGAAGAGAAATTTGCATAGAATCTGTTATGTATTCCAATGATTTCAATAGATCCGCCGATTCCGGCCATTGCTCCCGCAATCACAAGTGCAATTACAGAATACTTTGTACTTCTGATACCACCGCACTCAGCCGCAGTAGGGTTTCCTCCAACTGCCCTTATTTTGTAACCTTCACGCGTTTTCCATAAGAAGAAGTAATAAATTATGGCTATCAGACATGCTATAAAAAATCCACCAGTAAAAGTAGTACCCTTAATCACAATTGGGAGCTTTGCAGATTCCTGTATTATGGGTGTTGCCGGCATTGTGCTCCCAAGACGAAGGGGACCACCGGAACTCACCAGATAATTAGTTGTATTTATAGCAATGTAGTTCATCATTATACAAATTATAACCTCATGAACACCGCGCTTCGCTTTGAGAATACCGGGAACAAATGCAGTAATCATACCCCCCAAGGCACCTGCTAAAATAACTACCAAAATATGCACCGGTGCAGGTAATCCCTTAATGGCAAACCCGACCCAGGCACCTAAAATGGCACCCGAATAGAACTGACCTTCTCCACCCAGGTTAAACATTCCGCACCTGTAGGCCATTGAAAACGCCATGGCGGTAAACATAAGAGGTGTGGCGGCAAGCAGCGTCTGACCAATTGAGCGGATGCTGCCAAATGCGCCTGATGCAAGTGCTTTATATGCCTTGCTCACGTCATATCCAAGTGACCCTATTATAATAGCTCCCAATACAAGGGAAAATATTATTGCCATAATGGGGTCAAGAAACATATCTAACGCTTTGTATAAAATACTCTTTATACCCGAGCTCTTCTTATTCATCATTGTACTCCTTCTTGGGACGTATCGTTTACTTGTTTGTGTTGTGTTATGCCTGTCATTGCTAGTCCGATCGTTTCTCTTGTCACATCGCAGCATCTGTGTTCTGAAACAATTTTCCCGTTGTAAATTGTCAGTATTCTATCACTTAAGGACATTATTTCGTCCAGCTCATAGGATATCAGCAATATTGCACAACCCTTTTTCCTTTGTTCAAGAAGCTGGGCATGTACATACTCTATAGCGCCGACATCAAGCCCTCTTGTCGGCTGCGATACGATTAACAGCTTAGGATTTCTCGAGATTTCACGAGCCAGTATGACTTTTTGCTGATTTCCTCCCGACAATCCTCCTGCCAGCATGTCAGCTCCCCTGCATCTAATATCATACTCTTCTATTAAAACATCTCCGTAAGAACTGATTTTTTTCTCATCTAAAAACACGCTTTTTGTAAATTCTGACTTGTCTTCGCATCCAAGTATAAGATTTTCTTTTATGGAAAAGTTCAAAATCAAGCCGTGTTTCTGCCTATCCTCAGGGATATGAGCAAGGCCTGCATCGATAAGTCCCTGGGTTGTAGTTTTCTTTGTATATTCCTTACCGCAGAACTTTATTGTTCCTTTAGTCTTGTTTATAAGCTTTTTCAATACAAGGGCCAGCTCTGTCTGCCCGTTGCCTTCAACGCCTGCGATTCCCACTATTTCGCCGGCACATACCTTCAAGGACAAGCCTTGCAGTGCTGGCAGGCCTCTGTAATTATTTGCGTGCAGATCCTCTATTTCAAGAACCGGTGAACCACATTCCTGTTCACTCTTATTTGCACACAGTATAACCTTTCTGCCAACCATCATTTCGGCTAAGTCCTGTTCACTGACAGTGTTTGTGTCAACAGTCCCGATATTCTTACCTTTTCTTATAACAGTAACCCTGTCACTTATCTGTTTTATTTCCTTAAGCTTGTGTGTGATTATAATAATCGTATGTCCACGAGCCTGAAGGGTTCTGCATATCCCAAAGAATTCAGTTATTTCTTGTGGTGTCAAAACAGCTGTCGGCTCGTCAAAAATTAAAACCTTAGCTCCGCGGAGCAAAACCTTAAGAATTTCAACTCTTTGCTGCATTCCAACAGATATATTGGAAATCAGCGCATTAGGGTCAACAGCAAGGCCGTACTCCTTTGAAACTGTTTCGATTTGTGATATTGCCTTCTTGATGTCGAGGGATATGCCTTTAACCGGTTCAGCCCCAAGTATCAGGTTCTCGGCTACGGTAAATACAGGTATTAACATGAAGTGTTGATGAACCATACCGATATTCAATTTGATGGCATCACAGGGTCCTTTAATTTCGACCTTTTCTCCCTTGAAATATATTTCCCCTCCATCGGGAGAATATAGTCCATACAGTACATTCATAAGAGTACTTTTACCTGCTCCGTTTTCACCGAGCAAGGCATGTATCTCTCCTTCTCTGACTTCAAGATTAATATTATCGTTAGCTACAAAGTCGCCAAATTTCTTGACGATATTTCTCATTTCAATGATATTATTCATTAAACCTCCCCGCAGGAAGCCTTCTCAAATTGAGAAGGCTTGTCTGCTTAATGAAGACGTTCTCACCGATTTTTGTTCTTTGCTGGATCTGTAATTAGTTTAATCAAGTGTTGGTGGTTCGTATGCTGCAACCTGTTCTTTTGTCTTAGGTACGACAAGTTCTCCGCTTAAGATCATTTCCTTGAGTTTTTCAATAGTTGCTGCTGCTTCGCTTCCATATCTTTCTTCTGTGTCTTCTGGCAAACCGAAGATACCGTCTTTCATTGAGAGGTAAGTGATGCCTGGTTTTGCTGTTCCTTCTTTAATCATTTTTGCAACTGCGTATACGGCTTCGTCTCTTTTTGCAAGAGCTGCTGTAAACTCATGTCCGGGAGCTAATTCATCTTTACTGCTATCTGTTGCAACGAATTTTTTGTTGGCATCACGTGCTGCTTCTATAACGCCAATCGCACCACCGCTGGAAATTTCCATGCAGATGTCTGCGCCGTTATTGAAATGTGCAAGAGCTAATTCTTTGGCTTTACCCGGGTCAGCGAATGAGCCGACGTATGTGATATTGATTTCAGAGTCAGGACGTGTAGTTTTGATTCCGGAAGCAAAGCCTGATTCCCAAGCTACAACGTCAGGTATTTCCATTCCACCTACAACGCCGAATTTGTTTGATTCGCTCATTAGGCCTGCAAGTGCTCCGGCTAAGAAGCCTGATTGCTGAAGCTCAAACTTGAATGAATAAACATTGTCACCCGGTACTTCACCGTCTATCATTACAAAATGAGTGTCCGGATATTGAGGTGCAACCTGTGCAAGTACGTCAGTGAACAAGAATCCAACCAGTACAACTATGTCATATCCCTGCTCTGCTGCCGCTGCTATGTTAGGACCGTATTGTGCGGCTTCGCTTGACTCAATGACTGCGATCTCAAATCCGAGGTCATCTCTTGCCTTCTCCATGCCCTTCCAGATGATGTCGTTAAAGCCTTTGTCGCCTAGGCCGCCTGCATCTGTAATCATGACCATTGTTAACTTTTCATCTTGTGCTTCTTCCTGTTGAGTTGCTTCTGCTTGTGTAGTTTCCGCCGCCGGTGTCGTTGTATCAGATGGAGTTTGCTTATTAGCGCTTCCACATCCTGCGAACAACGATACAACCAGTACGAGTACTAACAACATTGCTAGTTTTCCATTTAATACCCTTTTCATTGAATTTCCTCCTTTTTATTTTGATCCCTTGACGGTACCTAACAAATATAAAAGTTTGAAAATTAGCATATTATATACAGGATTAATAATTTATGTATTGTTATATTTTTGTAATGTGGTTAGTAACTGTGGCATAATTTTTAGTTACATCTTTGTGTGTTTATAGTATATATGCACACGCTAGAATTGTCAAATCTTTTATGTTAATAGAATAAGTTGCCGAATTATAATTTCCGCCTGATATATTGCCCGTGCCCCTTCACGGCATTTAATACGCCGTTTTTCATAACAAATTCCCCTCTGCTTAATACAGTATGTATATAAATCGTCTCTTCCAGACCTTTGAAAATAGAATAGTCTGATTTGCCCCTTATATCTTTGCTTAAGGCTGGCTCAATACGTTCAAAAATCGCTATATCAGCATCAGAGCCCTCTGCTAAAACTCCCTTCCGCGGATACATACCGTGGATTTTAGACTGGTTTTGAGTAAAAAGGTCTATTATTGAGACGCCAAAAAGCCTGTACATTTGTTGGAAGCTGTAGCCAAGCCCTCCGATACCCATAGGGATGTTATCAATGCTCACATTTTTTTCAGAACTTACAAACGGGCAGTGATCTGTACTTATGGTATAGATTGAATCAATGTTGTCAATAAGTCTTTGCCTTTCGTTTTTATTTCTTAAAGGCGGCGTCATTGTATAAAGATAAGAATCATTACATTTATATATGGAATCGTCAAAAAGGAAATAGTGGGGACAGCTTTCAAGTATTAAGGAGGTGTTCAAAATGTCTGCAAATCTATTTTTTAGCTCAGTTACGGTGCTTCCGCAGCTAACGTGCACCATATAAGTCTGTCCTCCACTGTAAGATGTCATTTCAGCCAGCTTTACCGCCTCAGATATTTCACAGATTTCCGGCCGTCGCTGGGCGTATTGTTCCATTAGATTAAACTCTGGATAAGTAAGATTATCGTTTTCAGTATGGACAAGTGCAATCATATCCTTTTCAGAGGTACGCTTTAAAACCTCGTAAAGATGCTTGTCATCAGAATAAATGCCTTCTTTTCTATAGGTAGTATATAGCTTTACCGATGGTATGCCAAGAGACAGGCATATTCTTGAAATCTCCGGAATGTTTTCAGGCTGATACAGACCACAATGAAAGGCATAGTCTATTACACACTCTTCAGCATCCTTCATTCTCTTATTAAATGCACTCTCAATCTCTTCGGGCAAACGCCTTTCGGCAACAAAATCAATTAATGTTGTAACCCCTCCTTTGACAGCAGCAATACTCCCCGAATAAAAGTCATCGGAAGGAGAAGAGCTTCCGGGACTTGCCAGGTGTACATGACTGTCAATCAAGCCGGGTATTATGTAAGCTCCACTTGCATCATAGGATTCTTTGGCATCCAAATCAGCTTCAGATATTTGTGATATCTTTTCGCCCTTTATATATAAATTTTGTTCACTCCATTTTCCATCAATATAGAGCTGACCGCCGACTATTTTTATATCATACATGCCTTTGCCTCCATATGATTAAGTATACAAATATCTACATCTGAATTCTACCATAACCTTATATATTTTTCAATTACATTTAGTCATAAATTAGTCATGTCCTTGTTGATTTTCAATTATTTTGATAATGTTTTTGTTATATTTATATCATATTTGCTTGCAATTAGATGATGTATCTTATATATTTATATTATAAGTAGCATTGCCACTTAATTAACAACTTTTAAATTTTTAATTAATCAAGAGGGGGTAAATAAATTGCATTCTGTAGACACTTTAGTACAAGATACGAGCAATTACTCACAAGAATCAGTAAATAACTTCAAATTTTCTGTAAGCGCCGCTCCTTGGGCTCTTAAGGGTGCACCTGTTTTGCTTTGCAGCAATCCCATGCGCCCCCTGTTTGAACAAGCAAAAAAACTTGGTTATGATGCGTTGGAGCTTCATCTTCTTACTCCTAAGGATGCACCTGTACAAGAAATTGCCGAGCTTTGTCGGGAATTCGGCATCAATATTTCTGCTGTGGCCACCGGCCTTTCCAAGCTGGTAGAAAAGCTATGCTTTATTGATGAGGATCCTAAGGTACGAGCTGCCGCAGTTAAACGCATTAAGGAATTTATTGACTGGTGCGAGATTTTAAAGTGCGGGGTTATAATCGGCAGCATGCGCGGTATAATTCCCGACCCCGATAATAGAGTACAAGAGGACCAACGCATGGCTGAATGCTTACAAGAAATCCTCTCTTATAGCGAGTCTAAGGAAGTACCTATTTATCTTGAGGTAATCAATAGATACGAAAACAATTACTTAAATACCGCAAAAGAAACACTTGAATACATAAATAAATTTAATAGCGAGTATTTGTTCGTTCATTTAGACACTTTCCATATGAATATAGAAGAAAGCAGCATGGAAGAGGCGATTTTATTGTGCTCGGACAAACTTGGCTATATTCACGTTGCGGATAATACCCGCCGTACATGCGGTGAGGGCAGTATCGATTTTAAGAAGGTATTGGATGCACTCAATAAAATTTCCTACAAAGGATACGTTTCTGTTGAATGCCTTCCGATACCTGATGGTGTAACAGCCGCAAAAAACAGCATATCACATTTAAAGAACATTTAAAGAACGGGAGATGAATACTATGATAGCACTTGCCAGTGATTTTGTTGGATTTACCCTTAAAAAAATTATTATGGAGTACCTTGATTCTAAAGGAATCGAATACAAAGATTTCGGCTCATATGATACCGAGCCGTGCGATTATCCTGTTTATGCACTGAAGGCAGCCAATGCTGTAAAGGACGGAGTATGTGAAAGAGGTATCCTTTTTTGCGGCACAGGAGTTGGCATTTCCATAGCTGCCAACAAGGTTAAGGGGATACGCTGTGTATGCTGCTCTGAACCATATTCAGCACTAATGTCCAGGCAACACAATGATGCGAATATGCTTGCCCTCGGGACAAGAGTTGTCGGAGGAGAGCTTGCTAAAATGATTGTCGACCAATGGCTAAATGGTGAATTTCTCGGTGACCCCCACCAAAGTCGTATAGATATGATTTCACAAATTGAAGAAACTGGAGCCCTGAGCGAATAGTCATATCTGACTATATTAGCATAATTTAGGGAAGAGAAACATAAATGAATATAATAAAACTTTTAGCCGGGAAACTTAACGTTCGCAAATCATTAAAAGCAAGACTTATTTTGGTTTTTGTATTAATAGCTTATATTCTTAGTTCAATGTGTATAATATCATATACAGCTTTGAGCGGGATTATTTCAAAGCAGGATACAATGATGGAAACTACAATTTTGCTAAATGCAATATCTGTGGCATCATTAGATATGATTTCCAACAAAATGGATAAATTCATTTTGAAAAATGATTATAATGCTAAACAGGAAATATCCGACGGGTTTATGTTAATCGGTAACAATATTAAAGAACTTTCGCTGAATGTAGAAAGTGATTCAGGCAAGCAAGCATTAAAGTACCTTGATAAACATTATCAAACAGCATTAGAGAATTGGGAGCTGATACAAAAGGGTGCAGATGAGGGTAATGATGTAAGCGGGCTCATGGATCTTGGGGCAATGCAAAAGTCAACCCAGATTTTCTTACGCAATACCGTCAGTAATTTTATCAACAGTGAATTATCCCAACATGAAATAATAAAAGAGGAACTAAACAAAAAAACAAAGCTCACCGGCACTATTCTAATTGTTTTAACTCTTGCATTTACGACTTTAAGTATATTATGGTCTGTTTTGTTCTCCAGAAATATAGCCAGAACTATTTCGAAATTAGCTTCAAATGCTCATAAGATATCAAAGGGCGAACTAAATGTTGAGAACATCAGTGTGAAATCTAAGGATGAGCTATCTGTCTTAGCTGCCTCTTTTAACAAAATGTGTGAAAACCTGAGAGACCTTGTTGGAAGGATTAGTACCAGCAGTGATGATGTGAGCCTTTCTGCAGAACTTTTGAAAGCAAATGTAGAGCAAAGCAGTAAGGCACTTGAGCTTATTGCCACCTCTATTCAATCGGTCGCCCATGGAGCGGCAAAACAGACTGAGCATTCGTATCAAACCACTTCAACAGTAAATGATTTTTACAAAAAGAACTTGTATATGAAAGAACAGGCCCAATCAGTGCTAGAATCCTCCAGGGAAGCCACTCAGGCCGCTGCCAACGGAAATGAAAGAATGATAACTATGTTGGAGAAAATTAAAGATATAGAAGGGAAATTGCTGTCAACCCAAGATGTATCCGGATTACTGGACTCAAGATCAAAAGAGATTGAGAGTATCGTAACTGCAATTAACAATATTGCTTCGCAGACAAATCTGCTTGCTCTAAATGCGGCTATTGAAGCAGCAAGAGCAGGCGAGCATGGAAAAGGTTTTTCCGTTGTTGCCGAAGAAGTCCGTAAGTTGGCTGAAGAGACAGCTCTTGCAACGAAAGAGATAACAACTATACTCAACGAAGTAAAACAGTTTTCCAAAGAAGTAGCCGCTAAAATGAATGAAGGTGTTATCAGCGTAAATGACGGATTGCAAAAGGCTGAAGACGCTAAAGAAGCGTTCGGCCGTATCATCAAAACAAGCGTAAATGTAGACCAGCAGATTAAAGATATTTCCACTGAGATAGAAATAATGGCTGATGCAATGCAAAGAATCGACTCTATGATCCAGGAAATGAAGGATATTGCCATACAATCTTCCAATGACAGTGAAAATGTCGCTTCGGCTGCAGAAGAGCAAACAGCCGGCCTTGAAGAAATATCATCCTCAGCAAACATTCTGTCAGATATGGCAGACCAGCTAAAGCAGATAATTCATCAATTTAAACTGTGAAATTGGCAAGGGTTGGGGCAGTACAGTAAGTGCTTAGAAACATAACCGGAACAAATGGCACTGCCGGTTTTTTCTAAGCACTCTTGGCTGCTACATTTCAGCGAGACTTATTTCTTACAGCCTGTTTCCGGCATTACTCCGTTGCATGAAGATGTCAGCTCTTAGCGGCTGCATTCACTCATCCATACAGGAGTCACACTGTATTTTACACCCAGGCGTGTTGCACCCATTTCGATAAACTTCTTCGCCATCTGATAATTGGGTATCCCGCCTGAGACTTTGACCTGGATTTTTCCTGCCGCTGCATCCATCATGTATCTTACAGCTTCTTCGGTGACATTTCCGGCAAAGCCTGTCGAACTCTTTATAAAATCTGCACCTGCAGAAATTGATGCAGCCGTTGCCTTTTCAATTTGCTCTTTGGAAAGCTCGCTTGTTTCGAATATAACCTTAACGATTACATTTTTCGGGCGCGCCACTTGAACAACCCGTTTTATTCCCTCCTCCACAACGTCCCACCTATCCGAGCGGGCTGCGGAGTAATCCATAACCATATCAATCTCCTCAACGCCCTGATCTACATAGATCTTAGCAAGAGCCTCTTTTGCTAAAGCCCCGCCTGTGCCATGAGGAAAATCCAAAACGCAGCATACCGCTGTATCTGTTCCCTTGCACATGCTCACAGCCATGTCAATATCACAGGGACGTACACAAACAGATCTGACGTTATGATCCAACCCTATTTGTATGCCTTCCCGCGCCTCTTCCTTAGTTAGATTGGGAATTAGTACTGAATGATCTAAATAACGATTAAGCTCCATTTCCTGCCTCCTTAATTACTTTATCTATTTTATGAAGCCAACATTTTTATGTATCTTTTCTATAACATTCTTTTTTCTTTCATTGAATATTTTTTTGTTATTTTCAAAGATATTATTTCCGTGTATATCGATTGAAACTATAAGGGGCCCTAGTTCCTTTACCCTCATTACCCA
This sequence comes from uncultured Oscillospiraceae bacterium, assembly GCA_964587755.1. GTDB lineage: Bacteria > Bacillota > Clostridia > Acetivibrionales > DTU013 > CAZPMC01. The sequence continues at coordinate 36,431 of CAZPMC010000006.1, read as the reverse complement.
AAGGCTTTCGGGCATTCCCAATTCTGTCCACTCAACTCTTTCAACCTCTTCCACCTGTGTTGCTGCAAGTACTGCACATCCTGCCGGAAATACACAGTGAATTGCCTTAAACTGTTTGCATCCTGATACGGTTTTCTCACCCATTCCACCCTTGCCCACAATAAGCTTAACGCCCGTCTGTTCAATAAAATCCTTCTCAAACTTTTCCATCCTCATGCTTGTAGTGGGTCCGATAGAAACCATAGAATACCGGCCGTCTTCATGCTTTTTGACAATCGGGCCTGCATGAAAGATTGCCCCGTTTGCTAAATCTACAGGTAATGCCCTTTTTTCTTCAATTAGGCGGCGATGTCCTACATCACGACAGGTCACAATATGACCGGTCAGGTAAATGACGTCCCCGATTTTAAGCTTCTCTATGTCAGTATCCTTGATCGGTGTAGTCAATACATGCTTCATAGACGCACCCCCTTATGCGAAACAATTTCATATATGCCATCTGCCTTAAAAATGATGCGTCCGCGCCTATGAGACCAGCAGCCTACATTTACTGCTACACCTATGGTTGATGGATGGCGTGCTGCATTTTCGATATGTACGCCCAAAACAGATTTCCTGCCGGACAATCCCTGAGGTCCAATACCAATTGAATTGATTCCTTCCTCAAGAAGGGCTTCCAGCATCGCTGCCCGTTCGTTTGGATTTCTCGAACCAAGAGGTCTGAGAATTGCTTTTTTTGATAACATTGCAGCAGTTTCAACAGAGGTTGCCACTCCAACTCCTACAACAAGGGGCGGACATGCATTAATGCCATAAGAAGTTATTACATCCAACACAAAATCAACTACCCCTTCATAGCCGGCACCCGGCATAAGCACCATTGCTTTTCCTGGAAGAGTACAGCCTCCTCCTGCCATATAAATATCTAAAATAAGCTCATCAGAATTGGGTACAATCTCCCATTCAATAGTAGGCACACGGTAGCCTGTGTTGTTTCCTGTATTTTTCTCGTCGAATGTTTCAACTGCGTTATGACGCAACGGTGCATTTACCGTCGCACTTAAAACTGCATTTTTAAATATATCAGGTAACCTGTCAATCAGCGGAAACGCTGTACCTGCCTTCGGAAAGAACTGTATTACGCCTGTATCCTGGCAGCTTGGCCTGTCGAGCTTTTGTGCCAGCTCCTGATTTTTGATCATAGTATCATATATAAGCGCCGGCAATTCATCTGTTTCCAGCGTTCTTAATTCTTGAAGCTTTGCTATTATATCATCAGGAAGTACCTTGGCAAAATAAGTGATGAATTTTGAAATCACCTGTGTAACGGTGACTTCATCTATAATAGTTTTCATATGAGTACTCCTGCCTTTCATATTTAATTATCCGGGCAAAGGAAGGTCATGCCGCGCTCAGAAATCTCTTTCATGTACCTTGGGGGCAAAGGCTTCTCAGCAGCAACAATCTTTACATCGCTAAAATCACTGAAGGAGTAAAGAGCCGTCTTATCATATTTGCTTGTGTCAGCCATTAATATAGTACGTTTGTTATGCTGAACAAGCCATCTTTTAATATCAACTTCGAAAAATGAGTTTATTGTCAGCCCATTTTCTAAGGAAATACAAGTGGAACCAAGAAGAACTACATCGAAATTTAGTTTCGAAATGTTTTCTAATGTGCTGGAACCGACAAAAGAGCCTTTGAAGGTATTGTACAAGCCTCCTATTCCTAAAAGCCTAATGTTAGGATATTTTGAGCTCTCATACATAGCTTTTAGACTATTAGTGATGACAGTTATATTGTTTTTCTGGCCTAAGTGTTGAATAACCTGTGCAGGTGTTGAGCCCGAGTCAATGAATACCGTTGAATCATTATCAATGAGCTTTGCAACCATTTTCCCTATACTCTGCTTTGCAGCAATATTAGTGTTTTCCCGGTCACTGATAGGCATAACTTGTGTAGTTATGTTAGATGCAACGCCTCCGTACACCTTTTTCATTGTGCCCCGTTCCAATAATTCCTCCACATCCCGGCGAACAGTATTAATCGAAATATTGAATTTCTTAGCCAGGTCGCTTAAAGAGACACTACCGCATTCATGCACATACTCTTCCATACTGTTTAGTCTGTCTAACCTCATCATTATTTTTACCTTCCCGCAATATTTTCCCTTTAATACAAATATTATATAATATTACTAAAGTATCTCTTTTTTTAATAATTGTCAACATTTTAATACAGTTATTGCATTTTCTTGATTAACTCTTAACTACCTTTTCATGTTCTGTATTAAAGCCCAGGGTAAGCACCGTCCCAAATGATACGGCGGTAATTTTCCTTGTCTGTATCCCCCTCAGTACTGAAACAAAGGATTTTTGACGTGCTGTCAATTTTCAGCTCATCCTTCATCCATGCTAAATCAGGGTCTGTCATGATTTGGGCGACCAGTCCTGTGGTAACCGCTCCGCTTTCACCTGAAATCACTTTACTGTCGTTTCCGATAGGAGCGGCCAAAATTCTCATTCCCTTAGCAGCTACCCAATCAGGACACGATATTGCATATTCTGCAGTCTCCTGTAATATTTCCCAACCTATCCGGTTTGGCTCTCCACAAGCTAAACCTGCCATTAGTGTATCCAGCTTGCCTGTTACAAAGTGCAGCTTATCGTCAGCTGCAGCAGCAGTCCTGTAAATGCAGTTTGCCTTATTCGGCTCAACTACAACAATCTGTGGCTTGTTATTGCCATAGTAATTAGCCAGGTAACCTGCAACAGCCCCTGCCAATGAACCGACACCTGCCTGCAAGAATACATGAGTCGGGACTTGGTCTTTCAGTTGCGTGGCAGCCTCATATGCCATCGTCAAATACCCCTGCATAATCCAGCGGGGTATCTCCTCATAGCCTTCCCATGCCGTATCCTGTACCATAATCCATCCATGCTCTTTACCCATTTTATTTGCCAGCCTGACAGCCTCATCATAATTCATGTCAAGTATCTCAGCTTCGGCGCCCTCTGCCCTTATATTTTCTAATCTCTCATCTGAGCTGCCATGAGGCATGTACACCACTGATTTGTGTCCGAGCTCCCGTGCGGTCCATGCCACACCGCGACCGTGATTCCCATCGGTCGCAGTGACAAATGTTAGTACGCCCAGCTTCTCACGGACAGCATCAGAGCAGAGGGTCCCGTAGTTTATCTGATTTGGAGCAAGCTGTAACCTTTTTGCGAGATAAGCACCTATACTGTAGCTACCGCCCAATACCTTAAATGCATTAAGCCCGAATCGGTAAGATTCATCCTTAACATATAGCTTTTCGATTCCGATTTCCCTTGCAAGCTCTGGTAAATCGGTTAAAGGTGTTTGCTCATAGGCAGGAAAGCTTTTGTGATAATTTACAACCTGTTCACCCAGCTCTACGCTGAGAAACTTGTTGTTATCAGTAGCCTTCCTCTGTATTGGTGCCAATGAAAATTTTTTGTCCATATTAAATCCTCTTTCCAACCTTTACTAACTACTTTTTTTCTTATCCTTAATAAGCTCTGAAAGCTTTTCCGGCTTAACAGGTAATGATGTTATTCTAACTCCGACAGCATCATAAATTGCATTTAAGATTGCCGGTGCAGTTGCATTCAACGGCAACTCACCCATTCCTTTAGCACCGAAGGGCCCATAAGGGTGATTTTCTTCTACAATAATTGTCCTTATGTCAGTCGGGATATCTGTTGACCTTGGAAGTCCCAGATCTTTAAATTCCTTAGACACCACATACCCGTCTTTCATTTCAAAGTTCTCTGAAAGTGCGTAACCGATTCCCATGGCAACGCCACCCTCGATTTGGCCTTCTACGAGGGCAGGGTTGATTGCACGGCCTGCATCGTTTGCGGCATAAGCACGAAGCACCTTCACTTCTCCGGTTTCCTCGTCCACCTCGACAATTACAGCCTGTACGCCGAAGCAGTATGAGAAATGAAGCCTGTGTCCGACCACATCGTTTGATAAGTTATCCGAGCATTCCTTTAAAGGTCTTGTCTCAGGAGCAACATAATAATATTTTTCATGTATATCACGATTATTTTGCTTTGCTGTCTTTGCCAGTTCTTCAAAGCTCATCCTGAAGCTTTGCCCTTTACGTACGTCATATATTCCGTCCTTGTCACATTCAAGATATCCAACAGGTATCTTGGAGACTTCCGAAACGTAATTTAGCATAGTGTTCTTAAAAATGCTTCCGACTGTCTTAACTGCATTGCCTGAAACGAATGTCTGTCTTGAAGCAGTTGTAATCCCGCCGTCGAGAGTATATTCCGTGTCTACCGGAGCCATCCGGATATTTCTGATGGATACACCCAAAGTCTCTGCTGCAATCTGAGCCATAACCGTATCGCAGCCTTGTCCGAATTCAACGGCACCCATCATAACAACAATCTTCCCATCCTCACCCAGACGCATCTGAGCCCATGCAGAGTCTTCAGAGCCCGAGCCCAGACCGACGTTCTTCATACTGCCTGCTATACCGATACCTATCTTCTTATTCGGACCTGAAGGTTCTGGCAATCCGTCTTTCTTAACTTCTCTTTCTATAGCATTAAGGGCTTCTTTAAAACCTATTCCGTAATCAATTACATGGCCGGTAATTGTCTGCTTTCCAATATCCAATCCGTTTATCCTGCGAATTTCAAAGGGGTCAATGTTGCATGCCTCTGCCACCCTGTCAAGCATTGCTTCCATTGCCAGGCATGGCTGGGTGCTTCCAAAACCGCGCATCGAAGCGGCATTTGCATTGTTTGTATACACTGCATAGCTGTCCATCCAGGCATTTGGAATCTCATATGGTCCTGCTCCAAACACGCATGCACGGAATAAAACAAATTCACCTGAAGAATCATAGGCTCCTGTATCACCAACAGTCTCAGCCTTAATAGCCATCAGCTTGCCATCTTTGGTAGCACCGATTTTATATTTTAATTCCATTGCATGGCGTTTTGTTGAGAATATATTTAATTCTTCACGGCTGAAAACCATTCTTACAGGTCTTCCAGTCATCAGGGTTCCTAAAGCTGCCTGGATATGAACTGAAGGCTCTTCTCTTCCGCCGAAGGCACCGCCGTTTGGACGGATAACTACACGGACCTTGTCCTCGTCCAATGCCAGGCACGCAGCTATGTCCTTAACCAGACCTAACGGATTCTGCACAGAGCCGTACACTATCAGCCTGCCATTTTCGTCATATTCTGCAAGGGCTGCATCCAGCTCCATATAACCATGATCAATACATTGAGTATAATAGGTATCCTCAATTATGATATCTGACTGTTCAAAGCCCCTGTCCACATTTCCCTTGTGAGTATGATGGTGCTTAAGAATATTGCCCTCATCATATATCTTGAATGCATCCTCTTTCATGGCTTCTCTTGGGGAAGTAAGGACAGGCAGCGGTTCATACTCGACCTTAATACGTTCCATTGCTGCATAGGCTTGTTCCTCTGTATCCGCGTAAACTACCGCCACCGGATCGCCTACAAAGCGGACAATGTCACCTGCGATAACAGGCTGATTCGGAACCATTCCCTGTCCAAATACCTTTCGCCCGGGAACGTCTTTATAAAGAGCAATTGCAGCAACACCAGGCATTTTTTTCGCCTCTTCAATATCAATAGACAATATCTTTGCATGAGGATACTCAGAAAACAGCATTTTCCCTTGTAGCGGTTTAACCAGCTTGTAGTCATCGGTGTATACAGGATGACCCTTTACCTTTCTAAGGGCATCGGTACGAACAGTACGGTCTCCTACCCTGCCGTCGTCATCATATAAATCAACTGCTTCTTTGCCGCTTAAAATCCGGGCAGCCAGCTGAACAGCTTCAACAATCTTTTTGTACCCTGTGCAGCGGCAAATGTTTCTCTTTAATGCTTCTTTTATTTCTTCCTCCGACGGGTCAGGATTTTTGTCTAAAAGCTCCTTAGCCTTCATTATCATTCCAGGAGTACAGAAGCCGCACTGAAATGCACTTAATTTCATAAACGCAATCTGCAAGGGATGGAGCTTGTCGCCGTCTGCCAATCCTTCTATAGTTTCAACAATTGCCCCCTCAAGCCTCTTCATCTTCTGTGAACAGGCAGTAACAGCTTTTTTATTTACTATTACCGTACAAGAACCGCATTGGCTTCTGCTGCACCCGTCTTTTGCACCAACAAGTCCCAATTCTTCGCGCAGGAATTTCAGAAGAGTCATTTCTGGATTGGTAGCAGTAACCTGTTTCCCGTTTACTGTAAGTTTTATTTCATTCATCTTAACTGGCTCCTTCCTCATGCTTAAATATTTATATTTTCTCACTGCTTACCCTGTCTGGAAAGCTGCGTGCATATAAATCCATTGCCCTTTTTTGTATAAACTCAAAAGCACCTTTCTCATCAAGTGTCCGGATAACATAATTATCCATTAAAACCTTACCATCAACTATAGTTGTTATAACATCTGAAGCGCGTGCCGAGTAGACAATCTGCTCAACAATATTACTTGGATTCTCATAATAAATAGGCCACATATGCGGTTTACTGAAGCTTACAGCAATAACATCAGCACATTTTCCGGGTTCTAAGCTTCCTATTTTGTCTTCCATTTTTAGAACCTTTGCACTGCCGCGTGTTGCCAGCTTTAGCATTTCAAAGCATGGCATTATGGTCGCATCATCATTAAACACCTTCTGCAGGTAACTTCCTATGCGCATTTCTGCAAACATATCCAATCCATTGTTAGATAAATTGGAATCAGTGCCCAAGCCGACCGTACAGCCCGCCGAAAGAAGCTCAGGTATTCTTGCTATTCCATCGGCTATTTTCATATTGCTTATGGGGTTATATACAAGTCCTGCAGTATCCCGCTTCTTTGCCAACAGTGAAATATTTTCATCTGTCAGGTAGATAGAGTGGGCCAAAACACAGGGAACATCTAGAACGCCTGCCTCATGGAGGTATTCTACAGGATCCTTTCCGTATCTTTCTTTTATTAATTGAACCTCTGCCTTTGTCTCACACATATGAGTATGGACTCCGACACCGAGTTTTTTCGAAAGCTCAGCGGCCCTTGCATAGCTTTCGGGGCCGCAGGAATAAGGTGCGTGAGGTCCAAACCAGACACTGACACGGCCGTTTTGGCTGCCATGATATTTCTCAATCAAATCCACTGTTTTATCAATACTCTCCAGCGTATCAGAAGTCTCATCAAAAAACTGGGGAGTAAATATGGCTCTCATTCCGGACTTTTCAATGACCTTTATAGCTTGGTCTGCATATCTGAATATATCAATAAAAGTCGTAACTCCACCGCGTATAAGCTCCATCTGTGTCATCAGTGCAGCGGCATATATATCTTCCGGTGTATAGCTTGCCTCAACGGGGTAGCATACCTCTTCCAACCACCGCATCAATGGGAGGTCCTCATGCAGGCCCCTTGTTAAAGTTTCATGGGTATGAGCATCAATCAAGCCCGGGAGGATAACTGCATTTTCGTGTACGATTTCCTCTTTCGGTTTATACTGATTTCTCAACTCGGATATTTCCGCAAGTGCAATAATCTTGCCATCTTTAATTGCCACACCACCATTTCTGATTCGGGTGTCATTATCATCCATTGCGAGAAGGTAGCTTCCTCCAAGTATTAAATCACATTCACGCATTGCAGTTATCCATCTCCTATCATTCCAAATTTATATCGCTTAAAACTATTGCCTTCCAAAATTCTATTTGTCAACCAGCTCGAAGCCATTGTCCCTTATTACCTTAGAATACCAGTGACCGCTTTCCTTGACTATCCTCTCCTGAGTCTTAAAATCAACATACACAAGGCCGAAACGTTTAGTAAAGCCAAGGGTCCATTCAAGGTTGTCGGTAAAGCAGAATGCATAATACGCTGTAACACGAATGCCTTCTTCAATTGCTTTATTTATCTGTATAAGATGATTGTACATATAATCAATACGCTCATCATCCAGAAGCTTGTGCTCACGATTGATAATATCCGTAGTACAGTTGCCGTTGGCAGTAATTTTTATCTCAATATCCCCGTAATCTTTTTTAACACGGGTGAGGATGTTGTAAATTGCCTCAGGCACAATTTCCCAATTAATATAATTTACCGGGTATCCTACCTTAACTCCAGTCAGCTTTATTGGCCAGACCTGTTCGTCATGTACGTAGAAATGAGGTGAATAGAAGTTAATTCCCAGGAAATCCTGTGGCTCGGACATGATTTTCAAATCCTCCGGCAATATTTCTGGCATAACTACTCCCTGTTTTTCGTACCAATCAAGCATGTCCTGCGGGAAGCTTCCCTTGTAAATCGGATCCAGGAACCAGCGGTTACGGTAGCCGTCTGCGCGAATTGCTGCTTCAATATCTTCCTTCTTGTCAGTTGCACTTTTGCAGTCTGAAAGGTTTAGTGCTATACCGATTTTTGCATCAGGTATTATTTCATGGCACGCTTTTACAGCCTTGCCATGGGCAAGAAGCATATTGTAGCTTACCAAAAGAGCAGTGGAGAAATCCGTAAGCCCTGGTGCGTATGTTCCCAGGTAATTGCCTATAAACGCACAGCAGAAGGGTTCATCAAATGTAAGCCAGGTCTTGACCTTAGAGCCGTATTCCTTAAATACAATCCGGCAATATCTTTCAAAGTAATCTGTCACATCTCTATTTGCCCATCCTCCGATATCCTGCAGCTTCTGTGGCAAATCCCACATGTAAAGGTTTACCATGGGCTCGATACCATTTTTTATCAGCTCATCCAAAACAGAATGATAGAAGGCTATACCCTTTTCATTTATTTCGCCTCTCCCGTCAGGTATTATCCTCGCCCAGGAAATTGACATGCGAAAGTTCGGAATACCCATCTTTTTCATCAGGGCAATGTCCTCTTTATACCTATGGTAAAAATCCGATGTGACATCACCGCTGGCGCCGTCAATAATCCGGCCGGGTATGTGACAGTAGCGGTCCCAAATAGTCTCGCCTCTTCCGTCCTCATTGTATCCACCTTCGGATTGATATGCACCGTTGCCGATGCCCCAAATAAAATCCTTTGGGAATTCAAGCTTAGCCATAACTTAATCCTCCTTGCTTCTCCAATAAGGACGTTTGCGTCCCCACGGAGCATTTAGTAATTTTTCTGTATCATCATTTGATGCGCCGCTGACAAGTTCCTTAGCACAGCGAATAGCATCCTTCATTATTTCTTTTTCATTAAGTGTCTTAACCTCATAGTCCTCCATAACAACCTTTCCGTCGATTATGGTGGTCCTTACATCACCGCCGTTTGCGCTGTACACTAATTTGGGAGTGTAGCGGTTTACAGGAATCAGGTGTGGTTTATTAAAATCTACAATAATAATGTCAGCCTTCTTACCTGCTTCCAATGAACCAATCTCGTCCTGCATATTCAGCACCCGGGCGCCGTTAATTGTGGAAAGCTCTATTGCCTGCTCAGCAGTTAAAAAGTCGGCTGATAGATTTTTCTGCTTTTGCAAATATGATGCTGTACGCATCACCTCAAACATGTCATAAGTGTAACTTGCACCACCATCTGTACCCAAGCCGACTGCAACGTCCCGTGCCAACATTTCGCTAACAGGTGAAACACCATATGCCAGCTGCGAATTGGCAACCGGGCAGTGGGCTACCTTTGTATCCGTATCCCCAATTATCTTTATCTCCTCGGGAGTCAGCCACACGGCATGGACATATACCATGTTTGGTCCTACATATCCGAGCCTCGCAAGGTTCTCAACATCACGCATTCCAAATTGTTTATAGCAGTTTGTAATAAGCTCGCTCCAGCCAGCAACATGGAAGTTGTTTTGCATACCGTTTGCAAGGCAAAACTCCTGGGACATTTTTAAAAGCTCTGGGGAAGCATCCTGCGTTGTTCCCACTCCTAATGCAACTGTGGTGCGTCTTGTCCTATGCCATTTTGCTGCAAATTTTTCCGCATCAGCCATTAAATCCTCCCGGGTGTGTACCATTGTCATGCTTTCGTCGTCAATGGCTGAACCTGCAAAGGAACGATCCAATAAACCATATACGATGCAGGAGCGCATTCCGCTTTGATCCAAAGCTTGCGCAACATTGCGTACGTTCTCAAAATATGTATGCATATACCAGTGGTCGCATACTGTTGTAGTTCCGCTTTTTATCATCTCCAAAGCAGCCACCTGCGCACTCACATAAGAATGCTCCGGTGTCATCCTGCTTACAACCGGAAACAGAAAACGCCAATTCCAGGGTTCAAAATGCATATCGTAGCCAATACCTTCAATGAGAGCCTGATATATATGTGTGTGGGTGTTGATCATTCCGGGCATAACAGCACATCCATCAGCATCAATCACCTTATCTGCCTTGATGTCGGATAAGTCTTCTCCTATGCGGACGATCCTTCCTTTGTCAACGGCAATATCTCCTTTAAAAACCCTTCTCTCATTATCAACGGTGATTAGCGTTCCATTTTTAATTAAAAGCTCCATAAACATTCTCCCTTTAACTTTGATTCACCCTAAAGACGGCAAAGTGCGTCAATCAAATTGTAATAACCGCAACATGCTCCTTCCAGCTGAGCAATTTCAACATATTCATCCACTACATGGGCTTGAGATTCCGCACACGGTCCGAAGCCAATTGTAGGAATGTTGTGAATGCCTGCAGAAGCACTTCCGTTTGTGCAGAATTTATAGGTTGACACTTTGGGATCAAGTCCTGAAGTGCGTAATGCCTCAAGTGCACAATTTATCAGATCAGCGTTCTTTTCTTTATCAAGACACCATGCAGGGGCAAATTTTAAATGCTTTGTTTTAAATCCTGTATAGAATTCCAAATCCATACCTGCAACATATGTCTCGGCATCGAATTTTGGATCTTCCTTCTTAAGCTCATTTATGAGCTTACGGATTGGTTCAAGAATTGTCTCTTCAGTCTCATTTATCAAAAGCCGTCTGTCAAATGTGGCAGTACACAATTCTGGCACAACAGATGCTCCGGGATATGGAGATGAGATAATATCAGTCAACTCCAATATGCCTTCGCCGAGTAATTCATGATTGGAAACAGGGATATTGCGGATGCCTTCAATCAGCTTAACCATCTTGTACACAGCATTTACACCAACCTCTGGATTTGAGGAGTGAGCAGGCTTGCCTTTTGTACTTACCACAATTTCACCCCGGCCACGCTGACCAATGTTTAGATTTAGCATGCTTGCCTCACCGATAATGACATAGTCCGGCTTTATATTTTTTATTATGTGAGACAACGCACATCCCTCAGAGATCTCCTCCATAGCAGTGCCCGTGACATATACATCGCCCGCCGGGCGCTTGTCAGAGGCAAGCCAGCCTGCTGCCATAATCATGGCAGCAAGCGCACCTTTCATATCAGCGGCTCCCCTTCCGTAAATACGGCCATTGTCTATTTCAGCCTCGAAAGGATCATGCTTCCACTTCTTTATGTCTGAAACCTCAACAGTGTCCATATGTCCGTCTAAAAGTACTGTTTTTCCTCCGCCTGTACCTTTTATCTTTCCTATTGCATTACCCTGCTCGTCCACCCAGGCGTCATCAAAGCCTGCCGCTTTCATCCGGTCACATATAAGCAGAGCAATATCCTTTTCCGAACCGGTTACGCTATAAGTACTGATCAAATTCCTGCAAAGCTCTATCAAAGCATTGCGACGTTGTTCATTTAGCATAGTGTTCTTCCTCATTTCATTCTCTAACATTAATAGCCTTAACAGGGCATACACTCTGGCAAACACCGCAACCTGAGCAGTATTGGGTGTTAACAACAGGCTTTTTATCACTGTTTGGTGTCAAAGCAGCCGCATAGCATGATTTAAAGCACAAACCACATGCAGTACATGTGTCATAATCGACCTTGGCTTTCAATCCGTATTTCTCAGTCTGATGTATATACGGCTGTGCACAGCCTCTTATCTCTGCCAGGTTCTTAACGTTGTTTTCTGCCATCCATTTGCGAAGATCAGCTTCAATCTTGTCAAATATTCCAAGGCCTTTAAGAATAGGAGTACCTACCATACCAACACATGTGGCACCGGCCATTATCAGCTTAATTACATCAGCTGCACTTGTAACGCCTCCGACACCAAGTACAGGTACACTAACGCTTCCTGCGATTTCAGCAATATATGCAAGAGTCAGCGGGAATATGGGAGCTGATGACATATAACCAAATGCACCGTCATTACCGAGAATAGGTTTGCGTTTTGATATATCTATATCCATTGCAGGCCCGACTGCGTCCATTGCAGCTATCATGGTTACGCCTGCCGCTTCAAGGCGTTTGCACAAATCTGCAATATTCTTTACAAAAGGAGGCAGCTTAACCATAATCGGTACATCAACTTCTTTTCGTGCATAGCTTACGGCATCAACCAGATTTTCAGGCTCATAATCAGAGAATGTGACCATAGCCGCACCATGCTCCTGCAGAATACCTGCCCATTCGGCAGCCTGCTTTGGCGGGACATTGTTTGTTCCAATATTCGTAATCAGCGGCATCGGTATATCTATCTTCTTAAGTTCTTCAAGCCATGTTTCTAATCCGATATCAGTCCAATCCGCATTAATCAAGCCGCGATTTGCAGCAATCATGTACGGGTTTGCGGATACATTCGCTTTCTGCTGGATACTTTTTGTTACGATTGCTCCTATATTGTGCTGTGCGGCACGTTCAATCAGTCGCTTGCTTCCTGACAATGGCCCTTCTGAAAGAACCAGAGGGTTTTTCATTTTTACACCTGCTACTTCTACAGACAGATCAACATTAAATGCCATATCACTTCCCCCTTAAATCATAGTAGTCGTGAGCCCTTCATTGCTTCTTTTTTGTCTCACATGCAAATTTCTTCGATCATATTGCAATATACTTCCGCTACATTGCAGACATCATCAATATCAACTTCTTCACGAGGGCTGTGAGCCATCTGCCCATCACCAGGTCCGTAAACTAGCGTCGGTATATTCAAATCGTTAATTAGGAAATCCATTTCATTGTAACCGTTGGAATAACGCTTTTCTAAAGTAGTTAATCCGCTCTTATTAGCTGCCCTTTTAAGAATATGGTAAATCTCACAATCACTGTCCATAACTGTGGGATTTAGACCCCGTTCGCGAATAGGCTGCCAATGCCAGTCAGGACGAGCTACTTCTGCAAAGGCATCAAGCTCAGGATCATGTTTCTTAGCTTCTGCAATAACCAAATTTACCTGGGCTAAAGCCAACGGTGTATTTTCACCGGGGACGGTTCTTCTGTCCATCCATATAACGGCTTCTCCGGGAACATTATTGTATGCCGTTCCTGCATCAAGCTTGCTTACACACAGTGTGCCTTGTAGCTTTCCGAACTCTCCCAAATCTTTCTCAGGGAACTTCATAGCAAACAAACCGTTCAATATCGGCATTGCCTTTTCAATTGCGTTTACCCCTATCCAAGGGTTACTTGCATGGGCAGTACGGCCTTTAACTGTAATACGGATGGGAGTAGTGCCTTTGCAGCCAAACTCAACAGTTCTTGTATTGGTAGGCTCGGTAACAATTGCATATTCAGCATCTATTCCACTTCTTACTAATGTATAGCTTCCCCTGTGCTCTGACTCCTCGTCAACAACAGCAGCAACACAGAAAGGTTTTTTAAGCTGCTTGCCTGAACGCTTAATGGCAATTGCTGCACAAATTGAGGCCACCAAACCTGACTTTTGGTCTACAATACCCCTTCCCCACATTTTATTGTCACGTATTTTAGTAACAAAGGGATCCTCCATATCCAAAGCCGGTACCGTATCATAATGTCCATGGAGCATCAGCCCGAGCTTTTTGCTCTTGTAACTGTCTGCACCGACGGTAATCATCACATTGAAACGTTCATCGGTCACAGGCATAATCTCAACATTAAGCCCATGCTCCTTGCATATCTTTTCAATCAGCCTTCCGCATTCTCCCTCTCTGCCGAATGTGCTATCAACAGTCACTATGTCAGAGAGAATTTGGCACACTTCTTCATTTGTTATATACTTATCTTTTCCGACATAATCGCCGGAATATTTTGCTATATAATCACTCATATAATTTACTCCTTTATGTTTGTGCAAACAGTTTTCATTAAACGCCGTTTTATGGAGTCGGCCAGTCATTGCGCTTCCAGAAATCAACAGCCTGCTCCTGGCAGCGTGCCCTGACTTCTTCCTCGTCAAGCAGTAAGTACTCGCCGCCCTTAACTACCATCCTTCCATCAATCAATACTGTATCCACATGAGCACTGTCAGCTACTGTAACAATGAAGTTCATAATATTGTTCTCAAATACAGGAACCGGGCTGTTATTTTTCAGCAGTACTATATCAGCCTTCTTACCAACCTCAAGAGTACCTATTTCATCTTCAAGATGTAATGATTTTGCTCCGTTTATTGTTGCCATTTCAAACATTTCCTCGTCAGGAAGAAGCTCAAGATTTTCATAACGGATTCTGTGTATCATCTGTGCAGCACGCATATTTTCAAACATGGACTGTGTCTGTCCATCAGTTCCGAGTGATACATTTACACCTGCATCAATGAATGGAACCATGTTTGGCCAGAAACCGAAGCTTGCATTGGAAACAGGCTGGTGCGAAATGTTGCAGCCGTAATGCTTCATAATAGCAGGATCAAGCCTGTTATCCATATAGCTGCAGTGGAAGAATAATACGTCGGGTCCTAAGAATTCAAGATCTTCCAACCACTTCAGGCAGCGTTTTCCATACTTTAGAGTTGAATGGAAGCTGTGCCAGCGGTCATCGGCAAGATGCATCTGTATTCCCACACCAAGGCGTTGAGCTTCTGCCTTGCATTTTTGAATCAGGTCACCTGAGCAGGTATATGTAGTGTGTACCCCTACTACACCTCTTATACGTCCGTCAGTCTCATGCTTACGGCAATGCTCAATAAAATCAACATTCTCTTTGAGTCCCAACATAGCGTTTTCTTCGCTGATTCTTCCTGTTGTTTCAAAGGAAAGTACACCGCGCATTCCCGATTCCTTAACAGCCCTGCCGGTTTCAAACAATGCTCCGGGAAGTGCGTAGGAGCCTTCACATGTATCAGATGTTGTTGTATAACCGTGCTTTATGTTTTCAATGCAGTTAATCAATGTGCCGGCATAAATATCCTCTCTGGTAACCTTGTCTTCAAGCATTGCAAACCAGAATCTCTCCATCCAGGAAACAAACGAGAAGTCTACATCATCATAGCCTGAGTGAGGTAAGCTGCGTACAACAGCGCTGTACAAATGGCTATGGGTGGAAACAAAGCCTGGAATGGCAATTTTGCCCTTCGCGTCGATGACTTCTGCACCTTCAAGCTTTTGAGGAGTCAGCTTGTCCATTGAGTCAATCTCAGCAATCAAATTGCCGTCAATGCGGATAAATCCATCACGGATTAAGCGTTTTTCTTTGTCAGGTACGACGATCATTGCATTTTTAATAATTTTCATTGCCTTTTCTCCTTTTTATTATATTTTTATAAGTGTTAACAAACCGGAATGTAAAATTCAAGCAATCATGAAATTGTTATATCTTTATAATATTATTGTAAACTCTTTGAGTAATAATAGTATATATATTCTTGTCGTAAAAGTCAAACTTTTTGTATCGTTATAGGTCAGTTTGAGAAATACTTGAGTATGTCTTTGTATTCTTTAGGTTTATTTTTTGAGTTTTACTTCAAATTTGGTTTACAAAATGATTTTTTAATATTATACTGGTTACATTACCGTTGTATTTTTAAAAACATAACGACTGAAATACTTGGAGGATTCATCTATGAACAAAAAAGGATTTTTAACAAAAATCGCAGTAATTTTATTGGTAGTGGCAATGCTGTTTTCATCTGTAGCATGCAGTAATACCCAAACATCAGATAAACAGCCTTCAACGCAAAGCTCTGAAACCAATGGTACAGAAACTGCCGGCACCGAAACTACCGGCAATGAAACAACTGGCACTGAAACCGCAACATCTGATAGTTCAAACGAGCCAATCGTTGTAACTGATCAGCTTGGCAGACAAATAACCATCACAGATGAGGTCACAAAGATAGTAAGCGGCTATTATATTACTACATCCTTATTAATAGCTTTAGGTTTGGAGGATAAAATAGTCGGTGTCGAAGCAAAAGCAGGCAGCAGGCCCATTTATTCACTGGCTGCACCGGAAATTTTGAACCTTCCAAATGTCGGAACAGCTAAGCAGTTTGATTTAGAGGGATGCCTTGCGTTAAAGCCCGATCTTGTAATTCTCCCCATTAAGCTCAAGGACAGTATCGAAACACTTGAAAAGTCAGGTGTCAATGTCATTGGAGTAAATCCAGAGGATATGGAGCTGCTGAAAGAAACAATAACACTTATCGGTAAGGCAACAGGTGCAGATAACAGGGCTCGTAAGCTTATAGAATACTATGATAAAAAAATTGGTGAAATTTCAAATCTCACAAAAGACGCCAGCGCTCAAAAAAATATTTATTTAGCTGGCAACAGCGATATGCTTTCTACTGCTACATCAAAAATGTATCAAAGCTCTCTTATTGAAGCAGCCGGCGGGAAAAATGTTGCCTCGGATATCGACGATACTTATTGGGCAACTATATCATATGAGCAGCTATTGGCGTATAATCCTGATATAATAATCATTGTACCCTTTGCGGAATACACCAAGGAGGATGTTCTGAAGGATTCAAAGCTTCAATCCATAAACGCGGTTAAAAATAAAGCAGTCTATAAGATGCCTGAAAGCTTCGAAGCCTGGGATTCTCCTGTACCTTCCGGAATTCTTGGCACTATGTGGCTGACAAGCATTTTGCATGAAAACAAATATCCCTTTGATAAATTTATGGAAGATGCGGCAGAATTCTATAAAGAATTTTATGATTTTGAAATAAACAAAGAGGAAATTACAAAATAATGGTTTCTGTATCCGAAAGAAGAAAAATAATTGCTCTTTACGGTATAATAATAGCATTACTCCTCTGTGCTATCATGGTTTCCATCGGAGTAGGCAAATATCCAATATCAATAGAGGAGATACTTAACATTATTTCTGGAAAGCAGGTAGAAGAAATGACGCGGAATGTATTTCTCACCTTGCGCCTTCCAAGAACCATAATGGTAGTTTTAGCCGGCTTCGGACTCAGCGTTGCCGGCTGTGTCTACCAGACAATATTTAAAAATCCTCTTGCCTCACCCGATATTATAGGTGTTTCATCAGGGGCCAGCATGGGTGCTGCTTTTGCGATTGTGTTCCTTGGCAGCGGAACTATTGTCATCGCTGCCAGCGCATTTGCAGGCGGCCTGGTTGTCTTGCTTTTCCTTTTGGGGCTTGTGAGTGTCGCCAATAATAAAAGCATTGCTACTTATGTTCTCTCCGGTATAGTAATCAACGCACTTGCACAGGCTTTCATTATGACTCTTAAATTTTTTGCAGACCCGGAACGTCAGCTTGCATCAATAGAATTCTGGACTATGGGGAGCTTTGGGAATATTACAAATGAAAAACTGTTTATTATACTCCCTGTTTTTTTATTGGGTATGGCAGGTTTATTCGTTTTCAGATGGCAAATCACATTGCTGTCTTTAAATGATGATGAGAGCAAAATGCTCGGGGTTCGTGTACAGTATATACGCCTAGGTGTTCTGCTATGCGCAACACTAGTTGTAGCAAGCGTTATATGCATCACTGGATTGATTTCTTTTATTGGACTAATTGCTCCTCATATCGGCAGGATAATCCTGAAGAGAAATAATTTTAATACATCTGTCTTCAGTGGACTTGTGGGTGCTGTCATATTGCTTGCAGCGGATTGCCTCGCAAGAAGTATCTCCAGCAGTGAGGTTCCCATAAGCATAATGACTTCGCTTATAGGTGCGCCATTTTTAGCATATTTTATGAGTCGTCGGGGGAAAAGACTTGAATGAATGAACAAAAATCTTTGATTATTAATAATCTAAATATCTCATACAGGAAAAAGCACATCATCCGGAATGTAAGCTTTTCTCTTCGTAAAGGTGAATTTACTGCACTTTTAGGTCTAAATGGCTCAGGGAAAACCACGCTGATGCGTGGGATCTGTGGCTTGAAAAAACCAAGCAGCGGGGCATGCTTATGGGGCGACATAGACATACTCAGTTTAAATGAGAAGAGCAGAGCCAGGTTAATTAGCTATATACCTCAAAGGCACAGTATTGTTTACAACACCTCCGTCATTGACGTTGTAATAATGGGCTTTAATTCTTCAATGCACTTTTTCCAGTCTCCGGGTAAAAAACAAAAGCTTTTAGCGGTTCAGTCCTTACAAACCCTGGGGATAGAACATCTCGCTGATGATAATTTTCTTCATTTAAGTGAAGGTCAGAAACAGCTTGTCATACTTTCAAGAGCATTGATTCAAAATACGCCTGTTATGCTGATGGATGAGCCTGACAGCGCACTTGATTTTGTTAATCGCAATCTGGTACTGTCAAAAATAAGAGACACAATTCACACACAGGAAAAGTGCGGCTTGATTACAATGCATGATCCTAATTTTGCGCTGCAGTACTGTGACCGGCTTCTGCTTATGTCTGACGGTGATATACAGGAAGAAATTTATCTGAGCTCTGATTCTGCCGATTTAAAAAACAAGCTGTCTCTAATATACGGGGATATAGACATTATTGAGCATAATAACCGCTATCTAATAGTAAGGGAATGAACTTATGAACAGGGCGCTGCTCTCACAACAAAAGCAAGGGTGTAATGTATGAGTGGTTTTAACAAAGGCATCTATATAGATTTAATGAAATCAATTTGGGGCTCTTTTTTGGCAAGCTCTAAAAAACATCTTTTTATTACCGGAAGTAAGGCCAGTGGTAAATCAACTTTTCTAAAATTTATACTTGGACATGATATTGACTACTCAGGGATTATTACCCGGGCAATCAGAACCTGCAGAAACGTCCCCGAATATATTTTATTGGAGGATATAAGAAATCCTTCTGTCAATGCCATCATTGGAGTGAAAAACCAGCAAGGCAATGGTGTTTTACCAGAACTTAAAGGCTTTGAAGACACAGGTGTGAAAATTTTAAGGCAATGTCTCGAAAATAAATCAGATTGGGTCGTGATCGATGAAATAGGCTTTCTTGAAAGTAATGCACCGGTCTATCAAGAAGCACTCCGTGCATGCCTTGAGAGCAAAAGAGTAATCGCAGTGCTGAGAAAGGATAGCCGTCCTTTTCTGGACGAGCTGAAATCCCGCCAGGATGTATTCCTCATAGACCTAGACAGCTTTTGAACTAAGGGGGATGACTCTTTTAAAGCAAAAAGAACCATCCCCTTTTCTTCTTAGCTTTATACTGTATATGTGGATGCAGAGGTATCTCCTCCGTGTCCCGTCCAATTCGTATGATAAAACTCGCCTCGCGGCCTGTCGACACGTTCATAAGTATGTGCACCGAAATAATCCCGTTGGGCTTGCAGTAAATTCGAAGGCAGCCATGCACTTCTGTATCCATCAAAATAGCAAAGAGCAGAGGCTAATGAAGGTACAGGTATACCGTTGCTGAGTGCTGTAGTGACAACTCTTCTCCAGCTTTCCTGCGCACCTACCACTATCTCCTTAAAGAATGGATCCAGAAGTAGATTTGCCAAATCAGGGTTTTGGTCGAATGCATCCTTAATCTTTCCAAGGAATGTTGAGCGTATAATACAGCCTCCCCTCCACATCAGAGCAATGCCGCCATAATTCAGCTTCCATCCATATGTTTCCGCCGCCGCACGCATAAGAGTATATCCCTGGGCATAGGATATTATTTTTGAAGCGTAAAGTGCCTTTCTAATATCCTCAACCATAGCCTTCCTGTCGCCTTTAAACGTAGGAGCTGGCCCCGCCAGTACCTTGGAAGCTTCCACTCTTTCTGCCTTCATTGCTGACAGGCAACGGGCAAAAACTGCTTCGCCAATCAGCGTCAATGGTACTCCTTCGTTAAGAGCAGCAATTCCTGTCCATTTTCCTGTACCTTTTTGCCCGGCCACATCTAATATTTTGTTTACTATAGGCTCTCCGTCCTCATCTTTATACTTTAGTATATTGCTGCTGATTTCTATAAGATAGCTGTTGAGCTCACCCTCATTCCATTCCCTGAATACCTCATGCATTTCGTCTGCAGACATTCCCAAAAGTTCCTTCATTATGTGATATGCTTCGCAAATCAACTGCATGTCACCATACTCAATTCCGTTATGTACCATTTTTACAAAATGACCGGCTCCGTTTTCACCAACCCATTCACAGCATGGCGAGCCATCCTCAACCTTGGCTGCAATCGCTTGGAATATAGGCTTTACATGAGGCCAAGCTGCAGGCGAGCCCCCCGGCATTATACTTGGGCCTATAAGAGCTCCTTCTTCTCCTCCGGACACACCTGTTCCCATATAAAGCAGCTTATTTTCCTCAACATACTTAGTCCTGCGAATGGTATCATTATAATTTGAATTTCCTCCGTCAATTATAATGTCGCCTTCCTCCAGCAAAGGAATCAAGGCATCTATAAAATCATCTACAGGTTTTCCTGCCTTGACCATCAGCATTACTTTACGAGGCTTTTTCAAGGAAGCAACCAGCTCCTCAAAAGAATATGTCCCTATGATGTTTTTCCCCTTTGCCCTGCCATTTACAAAGTCAGAGACCTTCTCAACAGTACGATTGTACACCGCTACCGTAAATCCCTTGCTTTCCATGTTCATTACCAGGTTTTCTCCCATAACTGCCAGTCCGATTAATCCAATATCCGCTTTTGCCATTGTAGTGCCTCCAATTCTACTTAATTCGGTTAATAGTTTAGTATTAGTTAACACTTATTAATTATTTTAGTACAGCTTATCTTTTTACCCTTGCATTACCCTCCCAGATGCTCCAAATCTGCTCTTCATCTGCGGGCTGTGCATAATCTGTCAGGAAGGTTGTAGCCAATGCACCGGACGCCCAGGCAAATTGTATCCACTTTTCGGGAGCCCAACCCTTAAGTATTGCATAAAGAAGTCCTCCGACAAACCCATCACCGCCTCCGATTCTGTCAAGGACATGGATTTCGCGGGGTTCGGCCACGTACCAGTTTTCGCCTTCAAGCATAAGCGCTCCCCACAAATGCTTATTTGTGCTTATTACCTGGCGAAGTGTATTGGCATAAACTGAAACATTGGGGTATGCTTTTTTCACTCTTCCGATCATTTCCTTAAAGCCATCAATTTTTCCGGCAATTCCCTCACCGCCGGTCTTGGGGCCTTCAATCCCGAGACTAAGCTGAAAGTCTTCTTCATTGCCTATGAGTATGTCAGAAATACTTGCTATCTCAGAGAAAATTTCTCTTAATTCTTTTTCTCTGCCTTTCCAGAATGAATCTCTGAAATTGAGATCAAAGGATATCTTTGTGCCATACTTCCTCGCTTTTCTTGCCAGCTCAAGACAGAAGTTGCCTGTTTGAGGTGATAAAGCCGCTATAAGACCTGACATATGAATTATCTGAACGCCTTCCTTTCCAAAAAGCCTGTCCAAATCAAAATCTCGGACATCCAGAGTTCTCCCCACCTCGCCTGCACGGTCATTGTACACTCTCGGCCCACGCACTCCAAAGCCGCTGTCAGCAATGTTAATCTGATGACGGTATCCCCAAGGCTCTCCTTGTGGTACCTCCTTCCCCTCATAAGCCATATGGCGGCTTGCCAAATTGTCCTTTATAAGCCTGGCAATGGGGCTATCTTTTACAAATGTGGTCAAAACCTTTGTTGGCAGCCCCAGGTATGACGAAATACTTGCAACATTTGTCTCAGCGCTTGTTACATGCAACATAAAAGTATCACTGGAATGAACAGGCTGCCCATTAACTGGTGTGATTCTTATGCCCATGCTTGTCGGAACAACTAGTGAATACGTAAAATCCTTTTTTAGCTCCATTTCTAGATACCTCCCAAATTTAATTTCTGCGTTTATTGCTGTTATTGTTTGAACTTGTTGGTTGTGCTACAAGTTATTTGAAAATATTACTATGTCCCATTATGTTTTCGCATTTCATTTATACTTAGTTCAATATTGTTCTTCATATGTAATATTGCCATTTGAGGGTCACTGTCCCGAATCGCCTCATAAATCCTTAAGTGGTTATCAACACTCATTTCCGCTCCCAGCTCTTTATTCATATCCTCAAAATGATTGTATAGTACATCCTTCAGATATTTTAGAACCATATAAAATATTTTATTTTTTGATGCTCTGGCAATGCTAAGATGAAATTGATAATCAGCAATAGAATACCTCTTAAAGTCATCCTTGCTCCCCACCATTTCATCTACAGCAGCTTTTATTGATTCCAAGTCCTTATGGTCTCGCCTTATGGCTGCAAGCTCAACACTCTCGATTTCTATGGTTTTTCTGAATTCAAGGATTTCCAGAATATCTTCTTTGCTTAGAGAAATAAAAGGCATGAAGCTGTTCACAAAGCCGGCTGATGCCGATTTACAGACAAATGTCCCCTGCCCCTGCTTTGTTTCTAAAACACCCAAGGTTTTTAATTTTTGAATAGCACTTCTTACAGTATTTCTGCTTACTTTAAGCATTTCTTTCAGCTCATTCTCAGAGGGTATTTTTGCGCCAGGCCTCCACTCTCCGTTTATGATGAGATCCTTCATCTGCTCGTAAGCCATATCTACTACATTCCGCTTCCCAATAGGCATCATAATTAGGCTTCTCCCAAGTGTATTGCTCATTATAATATCATTAGCTTGTAGGTTGTTCTACAAGTTAATGATATTTGTATTATACCAACCGGCACAATCAGAGTCAATCTATCTTACTCACTCAAACTCCCTGAATCCCATCATAAGCCAATCGTCCTTAGTAATTGTATTTTTAGCCGTCAATCCATTGGCGCGCTGGAATTCATGGAGCGCCTTTTTAAGCCCGTCCTCATATATACCGTCAAGCTCACCTTTATAAAACCCCAGCTTTTTCAACTGCCGCTGTATTGCAAGCACATCAGAGCCCCTGTCCCCTGCTTTAATTTCTGCGAAGCCATTTCCAAAGGGACCAAATTTGCCGTTTACTATCATTACCTCAGTCCCGATGGGCAGAAGATGGTACAGCTCAGCTACATCATCATTAAACATCCGGATACATCCTTCGCTTGATGCATACCCAATAGAGCTGTTAGAGAGAGTGCCATGAATTCCATACTTTCCCCAGGGTACATCAAGCCCCATCCAACTGCCGCCGAAGCCCTCACCCCAATCTCCCTTTTCAACTATGGTCCAACTGCCTAAGGGTGTCGGATAACCGGATTTGCCTGAGGCAATAATGTATTCCTTTATAGATTTGCCGTCCTCTAACAGATAAAGGGTTTTATCTTCAATCTCAATAAATACTGAATATACCGCCTTTGCTTTAGCAGCATCAGTATCTAATACCACATTTGTCCTTTTATCAATATAAATCTGGGCTCCAGATAATGCAAACAAAATCGCAAGGAAGGCCGCAGCATAAAATCTCAGCTTGTTCAAAAATAACACCTCCGCAAGGCTGCAATATGTTACAGTCTATTTATATGCGGAGGTTTTTTGTCTAATCCCAATCTGATATTATAGATTGTTTCATTGTAAAAATATTTCGAACTTATCAAACCATACCTTATCAATAAATTGTTCGGAGGAGAAAAATGTCCTTTTAAAAATGGCAAGCTCTCTTGTATTCTTCTTAAGCCAAAGAGGCACAGGTATATCCATTTGTGCACAAAGCTCTATAAGGCACTTTTCTAGCTTGTCTCTAAAGCTTTTTGTTTCGTCTTCATCCATTGTATCGCCCTGTCTGACCAGCTTTCCTCCAACATGAAGCTTTCCGATAAGTATCAATTTGACTTGCCTTCCTTTCCCAGCTTATATTCAATGGAATCCACAAGAGCTATCCAACTGGCTTCAATAACGTCGGTGGAGACCCCTATTGTGGTCCAAACTTCATTCCCGTCCGTAGACTCAATCAAAACCCTAACCTTTGCAGCGGTAGCAGCTTCCGAATTCAATACTCTTACCTTAAAGTCGGTCAGCTTCATATCCGCAATACTTGGATAAAACCTTAATAACGCCTTCCTAAGTGCATTATCAAGGGCATTAACCGGTCCGTCGCCCTCTGCTGCTGTAATTTCAACCTGCTCTCCGACTTTAACCTTAATCATAGCCGAAGAGTTGCGTTTACATGACGTTGTAGGTTCGTTTACAATTACCTTAAAATCCTCCAGCTCAAAGAATGGATGATATTTGCCCAAAACCTTCATGATAATCAGTTCAAATGAGCTCTCTGCACCTTCATACTGATATCCTTCATATTCCATTTCCTTAAGCTTCTGGAGTATAATTTTTGTCTCCTCCGAGTCCTTTGTAATTGAAGGTTCTATTTTATGAATCATATTGAGCACAGCACTCCTGCCCGCCACCTCAGACATCAGGAACAGTCTCTCATTTCCAACAACCTCAGGGTCTACCATCTCATACGCCATTGTGTTCTTTACAACAGCATCGGCATGCATACCTGCCTTATGTGCAAATGCATACTTGCCGACATAAGGCGCCCTCTCATCATGAATTACATTGGATATTTCACTGATAGACCTGGCCACTGCAGTAATTTCAGGCATACTGCTCTTTGGGATACAACTGTAGCCCATTTGAAGCTGCAAGGTAGGTATAATGGTGCAAAGGTTCGCATTTCCGCATCTCTCCCCAAGCCCGTTAATCGTCCCCTGTACTTGCGCCGCTCCCGCTTCCACTGCCATTATTGACCCGGCAACAGCCATGCCGTTGTCATTGTGACAGTGTATACCAATAGGTTTATCATACATCTCAACAATTCTCTTTGTGATTTTGAATATGGTTAGAGGAAGCGCACTTCCCTTTGTGTCACACAGGCAAATGCTGTCTGCCCCGGCATCATAAGCTGCCTTAAGGGTTTTTAAGGCATATTCCGGATTTGCTGCATAGCCATCGAAAAAATGCTCTGCATCGTATACGACTTCCTTACCCAAGCTTTTAAAATAGCTTACTGTATCGGCAATCATACTTAAGTTCTCATCCAATGTCGTCTTTAGAATATCAGTCACCTGAAAATCCCATGATTTGCCGAATATCACAACAGCATCCGTACCTGCTCTTAAGAGTGATCTAACATTTGCATCATCCTCTACTGAAATGCCAACCCTCCTTGTGCTCCCGAAGGCTATTAGCTTTGCTCTGCTGAGCTTGAGCTTGCCTGCTCTCTCGAAAAATTCCAGATCCTTTGGATTTGAGCCCGGGTTTCCGGCCTCAATATAGTCAACCCCCAACAGGTCAAGCTTCCTTACAATTTTCAGTTTGTCTTCTACAGTATAAGATATACCCTGGGCTTGAGCCCCGTCCCTTAATGTAGAATCCAAAACAACAATGTTTTTCATACAGTAGCCTCCTTGACCATTGTACCTTTGCCGTTTTCGTTTATTATCCTGTTTATCGCATGTATATATGCCTTAACACTTGCTTCTATAATATCAGTACTGACACCTCTGCCCACATATATCCTGTCGCCCTTCATTACACGCACAGTAGCTTCTCCCAACGCGTCGGCGCCTTCAGTTACACCTTTTAAGCTATAATCCTGAAGCTCCAGCGAAAAGCCTACAGTTTTCTCAATAGCCTTAAATGCGGCACTTATTGGGCCGTCGCCTACTGCAGCCTCTGTCACAGGCTCACCATTTCTCAAAAGATTAACGGTTGCTGTGGCAATAATTTTGTTTCCGCTGCTAATCTGGAAGCTATCCAGCTTATATGTTTCTACAACCTGAGATACCTTTTCCTCCACAAGAGCTTCAATATCTCTGTCTGAAACTGTTTTCTTCTTGTCAGCCAGATCCTTAAACTTCTCAAATGCCTTAGATATATCTTCAGGAGTCAGGTTATAGCCCATCTCTTTAAGCCTCTCAGTAAAGGCATGCCTGCCTGAAAGCTTGCCAAGAACCATTCTGTTTTGAGACAGTCCTATGGATTCGGGTGTCATAATTTCATAAGTGCTCTTTTCCGACAAAACTCCATGCTGGTGAATTCCGGATTCATGTGCAAAAGCGTTTGACCCTACAATTGCTTTGTTTGGCTGCACTTTAATACCGGCAAGTCTGCTGACAAGTCTGCTTGTTCTATATATTTGCTTTGTATCGATATTGTGAACAATATCCCCGTAATAATCCTTCCTGGTGGTTATACCCATAATAATCTCTTCTAAGGAAGCATTACCTGCCCGCTCTCCAAGACCATTTACAGTACACTCCAACTGGGTAGCTCCATTTTTCATTGCCTCCAGAGAATTTGCAACAGCCATGCCAAGGTCATTGTGACAATGGACGCTTATTTCTGCATTGTCAATGTTGGGGACATTTTCTCTTATGCCCTTTATCAATTTCCCAAATTCCTCGGGTGATGCATATCCCACAGTGTCAGGAATATTGACAACTGTTGCTCCTGCCTTAATAACGGCCTCTAAAATTCTGTACAAGAATTCTGTTCTTGTTCTACTGGCGTCCTCTGCAGAAAACTCAACATCGGAACAATATTTTTTAGAGTATTTTACCATTGCAACCGCCCTGTTAAGAACTTCCTCTTCAGTCATTCTGAGCTTATATTTCATGTGGATGTCCGAGGTTGCAATAAAGGTATGAATCCTTGGAGCCTCAGCATAGCGTACGGCTTCCCAGGCTCTGTCTATATCCTGCTCAACAGCCCTGCACAGGCTTGCAATTGTAGCGCCCTTTATATTTTCTGCCACCGTCTTAACTGCGAGGAAATCACCGGGTGATGCAATAGCAAAGCCAGCTTCCATGACATCTACACCTAGTCGTACCAGTTGACGGGCAATTTCTAGTTTTTCCTGTATATTAAGATTTACTCCCGGAGTTTGCTCTCCATCTCTCAACGTGGTGTCGAAAATTTTGATTCTCTTTCCCATACGTCATTCCCCTTTTCATATTCATAAATATCCGGCGGTATTTCCCGCCATTTTATCTCTCTATATATCTCTCTAATAAACAACCTACTTCTTTAGCCAGCTCATCATTTTTCTAAGCTCTGCTCCTACCTTTTCCACTTGGTGCTCAGATTCAAGGCGTCTTGTTGCAAGGAATTCGGCTCTGCCTCCGGCCTTGTTTTCTGTGATCCATTTAGATGCAAAGGCACCGTTTTGTATCTCTTTAAGAACCTTTTTCATCTCTTTTCTGGTCTCATCGGTGATAATTCTTTTACCGATTGTATAATCACCATATTCTGCAGTATCACTGATAGAATACCTCATGAATGAGAAGCCGCCCTGGTTTATAAGGTCAATAATAAGCTTCATCTCATGAACACATTCAAAATACGCACTCTCCGGCTGGTATCCAGCCTCAACCAATGTTTCAAAGCCTGCCTTCATCAGCTCTGTAACTCCCCCGCAAAGCACTGCCTGTTCTCCGAAAAGGTCAGTCTCTGTTTCTTCTTTGAATGTTGTCTCAAGTATTCCTG
The DNA here is from genome assembly GCA_964587755.1 of uncultured Oscillospiraceae bacterium. GTDB lineage: Bacteria > Bacillota > Clostridia > Acetivibrionales > DTU013 > CAZPMC01. Next base: position 8,796 of record CAZPMC010000006.1, on the reverse strand, counting down.
CCCTGCCTGCCCCGATACCTGAAGCATAAGCAAGTGCATAATCCTTTGCTTTTCCAGAAGCATCCTGATAAACGGCTATCAACGACGGGACTCCTCTTCCCTCAATATACTGGCTTCTAACAGTATGTCCCGGCCCCTTTGGCGCAATCATTATAACATCCAGCGTCTCTTTCGGAATTATCTGATTGTAGTGAATATTGAAGCCATGGGCAAATGCAAGTATATCCCCGTCCTTTAAATATGGTTCTATACTTTCATAATACATGTCGGCCTGAGTCTGGTCAGGGGTGAGTATCATAATCAAATCACCGGCCTTTGCCGCATCCTCTGTGTCCATCACTGTCAACCCTGCATCTTGTGCCTCTTTTCTTTTCACAGAATCTGGTCTTAAGCCTACCACTACATTTACACCACTGTCCTTGAGATTTTGTGCATGAGCATGCCCTTGGCTCCCATATCCTATTATAGCTACCGTCTTGCCTTCAAGAAGACCCAGGTTGCAATCACTGTCATAATACATTTTCGCCATTAATATCACTCCTTTTCATTATTTGCTACCTTTATGATTCTATTGCCCCTTTCAATGGCTATCGTGCCAGTCCTGACAATTTCCTTTATACCGAAGGTTCTAAGCATATCCTCCAATGCTTTCGTTTTATCCTCATCTCCTGAAACCTCAACAGTAAGAGTGGACTTTGACACGTCAACAATATTCGCCCTGAATATTTCCACAATCTGAATTATCTCACTCCTTGTTGATGCGTTGGCAGCCACTTTTATAAGTGTCAGCTCCCTGCTTATTGATTCTGCTGGTTCCAGCTTTTTTATTTTTATTACATCGATAAGCTTGTTTAATTGCTTTGTGACCTGCTCAACAATATATTCGTCCCCGTTCACAACAATTGTCATCCTTGAAACCTCAGGATTTTCAGTGATACCGACCGCCAGGCTGTCGATATTAAAGCCCCTCCGGCTAAAAAGTCCCGCTACTCTGGAAAGAACCCCTGCTTGGTTCTCCACCAGTACCGATAATATATGTTTGGCCATAGTGATTATCTCCTCTCTATTTCTTAACAGCTAAACCTTTATATTTAACTCTCAGAGTGTTGATTCCATAGGATCCACAATACATTCCAAAATGTACGAGCCCTCATTTGCGCATAGTCTTTCAAGAGCTGCTCTGACATCCTTGTCGGAGCTGATTCTTTCCCCTTTAATGCCGTATGCCGCTCCAATCATCACAAAGTCCGGGTTGTCATCAAGACAGCATTGGGAATATCTTCCGCAATGTCTCTTAAGCTGCAGTTCACGAACCATTCCCAAACGGCAATTATTGAAGAGTATAATTTTGATTCCGATACCGTATTGTTTTATTGTCCCAAGCTCCTGCATTGACATCTGGAAACTCCCGTCACCGCTTATAACCACCACCGGAGAACCGGGGATTCCAAGCTTTGCGCCTATGGCAGCAGGCAGGCCATATCCCATAGTTCCCAAACCTCCGGAAGAAATAAAGGTTCCCGGCTTTCTTATGCTGCAGTTATTGGCCGCCCAAATTTGGTTTTGTCCGACCTCTGTAGTAATAACAGTATCCGGCCGAATAAATTCCGACAATACGGAAAGCACATATTTAGGATTTACATAGCTTTCACAGTCTCCTGCTGGTTTATCTTTCCTACGAAGCTTTCTTTGTTTTTCTATTTCATTTAACCATTCATCTCGACTTAGTTCTTTCGCTGCCGCAAGCATTTCCCCTATAATCAGCTTAGCATCTCCCACCACAGGAATGGCCGCTTCTATGTTTTTACCGATTTCGGCAGGGTCTATGTCAATATGAACCACCTTAGCTTTTTTTGATATTGATGAAGCCGCTCCAATTGCCCTGTCACCGACTCTTGCGCCGATTATGAGAACCAGGTCTGCATGGTGCACGGCATAATTGGCTAAAAAGCTTCCATGAGTCCCGACCATGCCGGTATGAAGCTTATGGTCTGACGGAATAGAGCCAATACCCATTAATGTAGTCGCTACAGGTATATTGCATTTTTCCGCCAGAGCGACGAGCTCGCCGGAAGCTTTAGAGCTAATAACACCTCCTCCTGCACAAATGACAGGAGCCTTAGCATCTTCCAGAGCCGCAACAGCTTTCTTAATCTGCATGGGGTGCCCCTTCACGGTTGGCTTATAACCCCTTATATCAACAGTTTCAGGATATTTAAAATCCAAAATGCTATTTTGTACATCTATCGGCACATCAATGACAACGGGACCCGGACGGCCTGTTGCCGCTATGTGAAAGGCTTCCTTTATTATTCTCGGTAGCTCCTCTGCCTTTTTCACAAGGTAGTTGTTCTTACAAAATGGTGCTGTAGCTCCTGTAATATCAGCCTCTTGAAAGGCGTCGGTGCCAATCATGGAGCTGTCCACCTGTCCTGTAATTGCAATTATGGGAATACTGTCCATATAAGCATTTGCAATCCCTGTAATGAGATTTGTAGCTCCCGGACCCGAGGTAGCCACACATACTCCCACCTTTCCAGTCACTCGGGCATAAGCGTTGGCTGCATAGGCAGCACCTTGCTCATGGCGGGTGAGTATATGCCTTATATTCCCTTCCAATAGTGCATCATAAAACGGAGAGATAGCAGCACCCGGATAGCCGAATATTGTATCGACTTTTTCTAACTCAAGTGATTTGACTATTGCTTGGGCACCGTTGATTTTCATTTTCACCCCTCCTATCTTATAAAAAACCCCTCATCACTGCATTACTGCAGGGACGAAGGGAATCATCCAACGTGGTACCACCCTGATTTGATAAGCATAAAAGCTTATCCTCGGCAAGTACATATGTACTTAACTATAACGTAGTTACCGTCATCATCTTCATCAGCCGACTACAATGATGAGACTCCGGAACGAGCTATACACAAAACCTATGCACCGGTTTCCACCAGCCACCGGCTCTCTTAAGCACTCGGAATTGTCTTTTTTCCTTCATCGCTTTGGCTATTTGAAATTAATTGTATTATATTCTACCAGTGCATTAAAGCAATGTCAATGAAATTCTACACCTTTATTACCCAATTTGCTTGTCCTTTTTTATCATTTTTTGCTTTAATTTAAATCTATAATATAACCCGTTCTTTAGTATCCCCTTCTATTTTCCCAATACCGTAGCCATAACAGAAGGATCTGTTCATACTGGTAACAATTAACTGCTTAAGAAACTCCCTTTCCTCTTTGTTTAGCCCTCTATCCATAGTCTCGATAAAGCACCTGATCTTATCCGTGGCAATAAGCTTTATAGCCTCCCTTGTACCGATTAAATCACCATTGAGCTTTTCTCTGGCTTGCTTTAAATATAGCCTGATCATTCTTTCAAACTCCAGGTCGTTTCCATTGACATTTTTCATTAGAACACCTCCTGAAGTAAGCATTTCCAATATATACGGATAATTATACATTTTCCTTCTCTTATCTGGTAATTAATCCATCCCGCACCTTTTCCTTAAGGACAGCCTGGGAAGTAACCAACCGGTCGCTGCCATGCATCAGGTGTGTGATATTAACTGTATCTCCGGGGTTTTTTGAATAAATGTAAGTTCTGAGCTGGAGCATTGTAGTTATATCAATGCCGTCTACCTGTTTTATCAGGCAGCCTTCCCGGATTCCAGCTTCATAAGCCGGCCCTTCCGGATCTACATGGGCCACATAAAGTCCCATTTGAATTGCTTCATCTCCAAACATATATTGAAGAACACCCTTGTCATAGGCAA
>CAZPMC010000006.1:0-5007 GCA_964587755.1 uncultured Oscillospiraceae bacterium | reverse complement strand
GGGTTCTGTAAACGAGCCTTTTGCGATTAGCTTTTCAATAATGGGCTTTGTTATATTAATAGGTATGGCAAATCCCATTGCCTCAGCACTTGAAACCTTTACAGTATTGATACCGATTACCTCTGCATTTGAATTCAGCAAAGGACCTCCGCTATTTCCCGGATTAATGCTGGCATCAGTCTGAATTAAGTCTTCCATATAGTTTGTCCCGCTATCAGTCTCAATTCTGATAGTTCTGTTAAGAGCGCTGATTATTCCCGACGTAACAGTCCTTTGAAATTCCAAACCTAGGGGATTACCTATTGCAATGGCTGGTTCACCTACAGCAAGCCTTGATGCATCACCTAAGGCAAGAGGTGTAAGCCCCGTCAGGTTAACCTTCACAACAGCCAAATCAAGCACAGGGTCAGCCCATACAACTTCTCCGTCTACATTTCTTCCATCCGCAAATGAAACTATAATTCTTCTGCTCTTCCCTCCGGCAACATGATTGTTTGTCAAAATGTAGCCATCCTGACTGACAACCACACCTGACCCCATACCTACCTCAGTCTCATTGCCGCTTTTAAAAAGATTTGCTTCGCTGACTCTTTCTACCGTTATCCCCACAACGCCTGCGGTAGCTTTTTTTGCTACTGCTTGTGCAACCGGCATAATACCGGCGGTCCCGCTTTCCCCAATCTGAGTCAGACTAGTCCCCTGTCCTGGGTTATTTACCTCATCCGTCCTGCCTGTTGTACTGTCCATAGAAATCTGCAACAGTGTTCCTTCCTGGCTTTGTTTCTGGCCAGGATCATCCCACGAAATATACCGGGAGGCTCCAAAGAAAAAGAGCATACTGACAGCCAGCGAACTAATAACCGAGAGCAATAAAGTTTTAACAGTCCCGGAACCCCTAGATCTTCCATTCATCATAGAATCATCCTCATGCTTTATTAATTGATACTCTAATTATTAGCAATATCAGATAAAAGCATTCGGACTTAATTTGATTTTATTATTTTCTTAACACTTTTTTCGAACTTAGGTCTGGGAAGCATTACCTGATGAGAGCATCCAAGGCATTTCACCCTGAAGTCGGCTCCTGTCCTCATTACCTCCCACTGCTTACTCCCACATGGATGAGTCTTTTTAAGTTCTACAATATCTCCAAGACAAAATCTGTCCGCCATAACAATCTCTCCTAATACTTTTTAAGATAAGAATCAATTTCCCACTTGCTGACTCTGGTCTTATACTCCAAGCATTCTGTCTTCTTTGCTTCTATGTATTTTGAAAAAATATGCTCTCCCAGCACTTCTTTAACAAACTCACTTTTGCTCATTACATCAATAGCCTCGTCAAGACTGCCGGGTATTTCAATAATTCCTTCTGCCTCTCTTTGGGCATCAGTCATCTCAAATACGTTTCTATTACACGGTGGAGGCGGCTGGATCTTGTTTTCAATGCCATCTAAACCTGCAGCCAGAATAACCGCCAGTGCAAAATACGGATTACAGCTTGGGTCGGGGCATCTGAGCTCAAGCCTTGTTCCTTCGCCTCTTGAATTTGGGACCCGTATAAGAGGGCTTCTGTTTCTTGCAGACCAGGCAACATGAACCGGCGCTTCAAACCCTGGCACAAGCCGCTTATATGAGTTTACCAGCGGATTTGTCAGGGCTGTCATTGACCTCATATGCTTCAATATACCGCCAATAAACCAGTAAGCCTCTTGACTTAGCTGCAGCGGCCCCTTTTCATCAAAGAAAATGTTCTTGCCCTTTCTACATAATGAAGTATTAATGTGCATACCGGAACCCGCAATACCAAATACAGGCTTTGGCATGAAGGTGGCATGAAGGCCGTGCCTTTGTGCTATTGTCTTTACCACGAGCTTAAAGGTAAGGATTGCGTCGGCAGTAGTTAATGCATCGTTATACTTGAAATCTATCTCATGCTGGCCGGGTGCTACTTCATGGTGGGAAGCCTCAACCTCAAAGCCCATCTCTTCTAGTGCGAGACACATATCTCTTCTGGCACTCTCTCCCAGATCAACAGGACCCAAATCAAAGTATCCTGCCTTATCCTGAGTTTTTGTGGTAGGGTTACCCTCACTGTCGGTAAGGAATAAGAAAAACTCGCACTCGGGGCCAACATTAAATTTGTCGTACCCCATTTTTCCGGCCTTATTAAGAGTCTTTTTCAATACATATCTGGGATCCCCTTCAAATGGTGTTCCATCACAGTTATACACATCACAAATCATCCTGGCTACCTTACCGGTCTGAGGCTTCCAGGGGAATATTACGAAAGTATCCATGTCGGGTCTCAGATACATATCCGATTCCTCAATTCGGACGAACCCTTCAATAGATGAGCCGTCAAACATGCAGTTGTTGTCTAATGCCTTTTCCAATTGGCGGGATGTAATGGCGACATTTTTTAATGTCCCGAAGATATCTGTAAACTGAAGGCGTATAAACCGGACATCTTGTTCCCTTACCATTTCAATAATATCGTTTCTTGAATACTTGGACATATTAAAAACTCCTTTTCTATCGTCTTGTATTTAAGTAAAAACAAAGAAACGTTCTTAGACAAAGCACAAAAGCCCTGTGTAAGAACGTCGTTGTTCCGTCAAATGCTTATTCAAATGAATACTTTGTGCCAGATGGCGGTATAAGCTGTTATTCCAGCTCAAACATATCCTTTCCTACGCCGCATAAAGGGCATACCCAGTCCTCAGGAAGGTCCTCAAATGCAGTACCCGGAGCGATACCTCCGTCAGGGTCGCCTACAGCAGGATCATAAACATAACCGCAAGCAGTGCATACATATTTATCCATATACTTCATCTCCCATTCCTTTTTAATATAGGACTTACCACATTTAAATAAATTATAACATCAAATCTGTAAAATGTCTCCTATATCTTTCTCTAATTTTAGCATCACGTAACGAATTCCTGCTGATACCAAATCTGCAATCTTCATTACAACACTAAGCCTTGTATTCTGTAGCACAAGAAAGTCCATAAAGCCTCCAAAGTTAACTATTCCTGTGATGAACATATCTCCTACAGGCTTAAGATTTTTATTGACGCCTGCTCCCGGTCTTATGGAGCCCTCTCCTATTCCAATATACCCGACATGATTTATTCTCCCAAGACATGCATCTATTGCTACAATGAAGGGCTTTTTGCATTCGCAGGCTATTTGCTCCATAACACTCTCCAAATTTTTGGCATGTACCGGCGTATCGAGAGTTCCATAAACATATACCCCATTATACTTCATATCTGCAATTTTATGGCCAACTAAAGGTCCAAAGCTGTCCCCCGTGGATCTGTCAGTGCCGATACACACAAAGACAATTGAGCCACAGCCCTTTTCCAAGCCACGTCTGATATGCATATCCAATTCACCAACAAAGTTCTTGAAGGCTGACACACTATTTACATTAATATACCGCTGTCCTGTAACTGTACTGGAATACATAGGCAACTCCCAAGTCATTTTTACTATATTATTGCCTTGATAATCCCATTTATTACAGTTATATTTATTGCCAGATAGAATAATTTACTAAACCAGGTTAATCTGATATTATTAATTGAAAAAAGGGGGTGGTTTTTACGAACTCATTAATTAAGAACGGTCCCTTTATTGAAGCCATTATTAATGGAATGTATGATTGGGTAAGAGTAATTGATAAAAACGACAACGTTATTTTTATGAACAAGGCTATGGAAGCAGCTATTGGAAAGCCTTTAACCGGTACAAAGTGCTACGAAATAGTAGGACGCGACTCTCCATGTGATAACTGTACCACCCGCAAGACTGTCTTTGACGGTAAACCCCATGAAAAAGAAGAATTTATTAACCACAGGGTTTTTTCTGTAATGTGTTCACCCTTAAGAAACACAGAAGGAGAGATTGTTGCCGTAGTCGAGGTTCTTCGTGAAACTACCCAAATAAAACAACTTTATAGAGAGATGCAAGAGCAAAATGAAAAACACAAATGGGAGCTGTCGATGGCAAGAAGGCTTCAAAGCAGTCTTTTGCCAAGATTAATAAACAACAATAAAATAGATTTCTCCTATCTTTACATACCCTGTGAAACGTTAGGAGGGGACTTTATTGATATCTTTATGATAGATGAGTCACATTTGGGGCTGTATATAGCAGATGTCTCCGGCCACGGAGTGCCTGCCTCATTATTGACAGTATTTCTGCGCTCATCGATAAACAAAAAGCATCTTTCGCCTGCAAAAGCTTTGGAGGAGCTGTATTTTGAATTTAATAAGGGTAGAATTGACGATGAGCTTTATATTACTATTTTTTATTGTATTATTGATTTGGGCAACGGGACAATGCTCTATTCAAATGCCGGTTTAAACGTCGCTCCGATAATTTTTGGCAAGGAACGGTTTGAGCTTTTAAGGCATCCCGGAATACCCATAAGCAACTGGACTGATAAGCCCGGATACCGGGATGGCTTTATTAAGTTAAAAGATAACGATATGTTTTTTATTTATACAGACGGTATTCTTGAAATAAAAGATAAGAACAATAACCAGTATGGGGAGGACAGAATGCTCGGTATCCTTTTAAATAACAGCTTAAGTCCCAAGCGCAAGCTTCTTGACTTAAAAAAGTCTGCCTTTCAATTTGCAGGAATAAATTCCGCCAGTGAACTTCACGATGATATAACCATGGCGCTTTTGGAATTTAAATAGCTTTTATACTGCCGATTACGACTCTGTCAATTCCGGCTATGTCCTTGTGAATTTTTATATCGAAAAAGCTGTCTTCCATCAGCCCTGCTACTTTACCCGCCTGATGAATTCCGGTCTCAAAGGCCAGTATACCTGCTCTGTTTAAAAATGCAGGTGATTTATCAATAATCGCCCTGTAAAAAAACAATCCGTCTTCTCCTCCATCCAGAGCGCTTCTTGGCTCATAGCATCTGACCTCATCTTGTAAGCTGTCTATATCAGATGTGGGAATATACGGAGGATTTGATACA